>JBEKBW010000075.1:0-25167 GCA_050015215.1 Candidatus Sulfotelmatobacter sp. | reverse complement strand
CACGAAGATGTGGCTGCGCCTCCCTTCTTTGTAGGCATTCCAGTGACGATAGAGCAGATGATCGAAGATTAGCGCCTTTACCTTCGAATTTTCGCTCTCCCGTAGTTTTTTCTCGTTGCAAGCCTGGTCCTCGGCGCATTCGGGGTAGACGTCTGAGGTAAACAGAATGTGCTTGCCGTCTGGCGACCAAAGCTCACCGCTGGCCTCGGTCGCAATGGAGGTCAGGTTGCTCAAACTTGTTACGGTCCCTGCAGCGCCATCAAAACCCGCGATCCAAACCTGCGATCCACCCTCCTTCATCGATAGAAACGCAAACCGCTTCCCATCCGGCGCCCAGCGCGGACGGTCGCCGTCCTGATCGGCAATAATCTCGCGTTCCTGACCGCCAGCCGTGGGCACGATCCAGATGTGTGGTGTCTTCGTATTCGCCGCTAGATCGACATCGACCACGCTGAAGATCACCCACTTGCCGTCGGGCGAAACTTCCGGTTCGCCAACGCGCTTCAGCTTCATCATGTCTTCGAAGGTGAAGGGGTGTTTGGCTTGGGCGAACGCGGGGAAAGTGAAAGCTATCAGGGCAAGAGAAGCTAGAAAAAGACGGCGCATGGAACCTCCTCAGCAAACGGAAAAGTGTAGCAGGTTTGGCGGGACTGGCGTCCCCGGAAGCAGCCCAACAGCCGCAGCGCCTGAAGGCGCAGTTTGATGATGCCACGCTTGCGGTACGGACGAGGCGCACGCCGCAGCCTTCGAAATCGGCGGTGTTGCGTGTGGCCAGCATGGCTCGCCGAGAGCTGGCGATGGCGGCGATCTGCGCGTCTAACTCTGCGATCGGGCGGCCTTGGGAGCGACGACTGGCGGCGATTTCTGCGAAGGCGCGGGCCGCCTCCTCGTCGAAAGAGAGAATGTGGCTGGCAAGAACATTGCCGAACATTCGCTCCGCGCCCGCGAGCAGCGCGGCACGACGCTTGCCTTGCGGCAGAATCTCAATTCCATACAAGATCTCGGCGATTGTGACGGTGGTGACGAAAAGCTCGCCGGCCTGCTGCTGTGCCCACCAGCCCATTACACGAGCTGACGGCATCGGTTGCATCGTCTCTGAGATTACATTGGTATCCAGAATGAGCATGCAGTGGTGTCTGGGTTGCTCAACGAATTCCCGGGTCGCGAATGGGGCCACGGGGAGGAATCTTCAGATCAACCCCACCCAAGGGAGCAAATATCTTGCGGATTGCCTCACCCAGATTTTCCGGCTGGGCCTCGGCCTGCGCTAATGCCGACTGTAGCAGTTCGCGCGCTTCCTGCTCCATGGAGTGGCCCTTGCGGGCGGCGCGGATACGGAGTCGGCGCTTGGTGCCTTCGGGCAGCTTTCGAATGGTTATGCTGGCCATTGCAATCAATGATATCACTGTTATCAACGATTGCAGCAGGGAGGTTGCTGCGAGTTCCCAGCTAAATTCATTCGACGCTAAGTTCGTCATGTCGGGCGCGCGCGCACTGGGGAAACAATAAACGCAGAGGTACCCAGGGGAAGCGCCCATTTGCTTCGACCTGCGGCCTACTTTCGAGAGAGGGCGCCAAGGCGCAGGAAGTGTCCGGGAGGGAATTAATATTCGCCGTTTCGCCAGAGCGCCACGCCGGCGCTGCCCAGGGCTAGCGTTCCCAGGGCCGGGTACAGGGTGGAGACTCGCGCTGGACTACCGTCATTGTTCCCGAAGTGGACCTTTCCACTTTGCGCAAATTCGAAGCCGAAGAGATTTTCTTGCCGAAAGTTGAAATTCCCATCGTGATTGCCGAGAGTGCCGCGGCCTGAGCTGGGCCCGGGTCCCTTGCCGTAGGTGAACATCAGAGCGTAAGAGGCACCTTTGCCAAAGTTGCCGCCGGGCCCGATTGCAGCGCCAGAGGCGACGACAGCGGGCAGTCCTTTGGAATCCACGAGGACGTTGGCGCCGAGCGAGTTGGGCGCGAAGAACGCGCGGTTCCAGTTGACGACTGAGGAGCTGTACCCGGCGCTGCCGGTGTAATCGACCGTGCTCTGCCCGATATTGAACGGAGCGAGCGCCTGCCCGGCGGGATTGAACGGATACGTTGCGGAGCGAAAAAGCGGGACCGAAGTAGTTTTGCAGACCGGCGCGGCTTCAGCGGCTGGCGCGGAGCAGGCGAGCAGCGCGACTCCCGCGGCACCGGCCGCCAGCGCATAGCTGTTCAGTCGGCGGTCCAGCGAGTCGGACAGTCTGGCTTGCTGCTTGGATTTTGGAACGACACGTCCGTTCTCCGCGATCTCGAAATTCTGGTTCGTCATTTTTTTGGCTCCGTCCATCCGAATGTTTACCTCAGCCACGGCCTGCAAGAAGAAAATGTCGACATCATGCGCATCAGGGCAACTCGTAGATATATGCCGATCCTTGCCAGTTCATGGTGAATGGCGCGCCCCCGATGACCAGATTTCCCTGTACCGCGACCGACTCGCCGAGTTCGCTGAAGTAGTGGGCGTTGGAGGGCGTCAGCACGACGTTGCTGGATGTGTTTTTCCAACCGCCGTTCGGCTCCTTGAAAATGTAGATCCCACCGGCTCGCTGGTTTATCGAGTTGCCGCGGAACGGAGCGCCCACAGCCGCGATGTTCCCGGAGAGCCCGACTGCTATGCCCATTTGACCCGAGGGGCCATCCGCAGGAGTGAGGGTTGCGGTTGGAGTCGTGTCTTTCCATCCGCCTGCAGGCTTGGTGAAAATGTAGGCAGTTTCGATGAAGGAGGCCACCAGGACGGTGTCATTGTCGAGGGAAAGGCCGGTGCCGATCTCGGCCTTTTTTGGAGCGGCTGGGGCGGTTAATTGAGCGGTTTCAGTCATATCCGCCCAGCCGGAGGGCGGCTCGACGTAGACGTAAACCTTGCCGCTGACTCCGCTGCCGGGGCGCCCGACCATGATGGTGTCGCCGCTGATGGTAGTGGAATAGCCGAAGAGCGTGGATGGCGCGGCATCGGAGGCCGTCAGCTTCGCGGTTTGCGTCATATCGATCCAGCCGCCAGCTGGTTTCACAAAAACGTAGGCCGCGCCAAGGTTCGAATCGGTTTCCATCGAACCCATCACAATGGTGTCACCACTCATCGAGAGCGTGCCGTAGACGATGTCACAGGATCCACCGTCGGTAGAGGTCAACTTAGCGGTGGGGGACATATTGGCCCAGCCACCTGCCGGCTTCACGAAGACATAGGCACCTGTGGTGCTGCAGAGCGCTGCGGTATCGCCACTGATGGCGGTTCCTGTGATGCTAACGAAGTTCTCGGGGACGAAGAGAGTAGCCTGAGCGACCAGATTGCTCCAACCGGAAGCTGGCTTCTGAAAGATAAACGCAGCTGCACCGCTGGGTTGATAGTCCGGCACCTCGTTGCTGACCACGATGGTGTCGCCAGAAATCGCGATTTCATTTCCGAGCAGGGAGTCCTCGCTAAAAAGGGGCTGGCTGCTTGTGGAGACCAGTTCGGCAATTTGGGACCAGTTGCCTGCTGAGATGGGAACACCCGGCTTCTGCGGCGAAACCTGCGCAAAGGCGCCGGCACAACAGTAAAGGACGATCAGAAGAGACATCGTACAGGCGCAGGGACAGGGAACGCGAAGCTTCGGCACTTGAACCTCCATCGATGACTGATGACCGCAACGAGGCGTACAGGGCCGCAATCGCCTCAAAGTCGTTGGGGGAAACGAATCTGCGGTTTGAAGAATCCAGCGCCCGCTCCGTACGCTGGCTGGCTGGTTTGCAATTCTCCTACGGTTTTGCAATGTAGTCAAATGAAAGATGTCGGCAGACAGCCCCAAAAATGGCAGCCGGTCTAGAGGGTTGATGGGGGAAGATGAACCAACCCTTTTGCCAATATGGCATCCAACTTTGCGGCAGAACTGCAGCACCCTACCCCCGGCTTCACTGAGCGGAGAGGAGTCGGGGGAGGGTCGCCGCGGTAATCTTGGATTATTCGCTAAAATAGAAGAATGAATTGGCCTCGCCGGGTATTTCTGTCACTCGCTCTCGTGGCGGCCTGTGCCGCGCTGTCTTCTTTTGTCTTTGGGCAGGAAGGTCCGCTGGAGAGTGCCCCGCCGCAAGGGATCACGCCTGAGGAGATCATCACCCGCTTTGCCGCGCACGAGAAGTTGTTCAAAGAGGCGCGCGAGAACTATACCTACCGGCAAGATATCAAGGTTCAGACTCGCGATGGCAGTACGGTAACCGGCGAATACCATGAAGTCTTCGACGTGCTCTACGACGATAAAGGGCATCGGATTGAAAATGTGGTTTTCGCGCCGCAGTCGTCGCTGGAGCAGGGCGGGCTGTCGCTGGACGAAGGCGATGTTCAGGATTTCCGCAATCGATTGCCGTTCGTGCTCACCACCGAAGAAGTTCCGGAATACAACATTCTCTATGTGGGCCAGCAGCAGGAAGACACGTTGCACTGCTACGTTTTCGATATCGCTCCGAAGGCGATTGTCGGCAAGAAGCGCTATTTTCAGGGCCGAATCTGGGTGGACGATCACGACTATCAGATTGTGAAGACTTATGGGCAGGCGGTGCCGGAGATTCGCGATACTAAGAAGAAGGGCAACAAAACGGAACATCTCTACCCGAAGTTCACCACCTGGCGCGAGCAGATTGACGGGAAGTACTGGTTTCCCACCTACACGCGCGCCGACGACACGCTGACCTTCAATACAGGCGACATTCACATTCGCGAGATCGTGAAGTATGAAGACTACAAGCGGTTCGGGTCGAAGGTGAGAATTTTGTATAACGGGCAGGAAGTGGAGAAGGCGGATCCGAATGCGCCTTCCGATAAGAATCCGCCCCAGAATCCTGACCAAAAGAAACCGGATGCTGCGCCGACACCGAATCCGCCGCAGAAATAGCTGTGAGCGACAGTGTGCTGGTGGAGGTTGGAGTGTGACCCGTGCCCTTCGGCGGCGCCGGCAAGATGCACAGGTCCTTCGCTTCGCTCAGGATGACAACATCAAATCTATCGCGACGTCCAATCTCCAGTGGACGTGCGATCTCTAATAGAACAGATACTTCCGCCACTTATCGTCCGACCGGCCCATCAGCCGCATGATGTGGCGGCTGGTGTGGAGGTTGAAGGCGCGGGGTTCGCGCATCAGCTTCATACTGGCTTCGGCGGGAGATTGATTTCCTTTGCGCCGATTGCAGGTGTGGCAGCAGGCTACAAGGTTTTCCCAGGTGGAGGAGCCTCCGCGGGAGCGGGGAATCACGTGATCGAGCGTCAGTTCGCCGGAAGGAAGAACTGTGGCGCAGTACTGGCAGGTGTTGCGATCGCGCAGCAGAATATTTTTTCGCGACAGGGCGCGGCTCTGGTGCGGGATACGGCGATACTCCAGCAGGCGAATGACCGAGGGCACGCGCATGGCGACGCGGGCAGCGTGCAGAAAGTGTCCGTTCTCTTCTTCCGTCATGGCCACGCCTTTGAGCACCAAAACCAGCGCGCGGCGCGCGGCGCACACGTTGATTGGCTCATAGGAGGCATTCAGCACCAGCACGGGCGCGTGCAAGGCATGCCCGTCCCCGTCGCGGTGCACGGTCATCCCGGCAAACAGGTTCGCGGCGTGCCGTCCGCTGAATCCTCCCTCGGCTTCGCTTCGTCCTGACATGAAGTTCTACTCTGTTTCTTGCAAGCGCATCGGACGCGATCCAAATTGACGTTTCGTCCGACTTAACTTACATGCCGACTGCCCGGGCAAGCGATAGTTCCTGCTCGTCCGCAACTTCGTCATCCGGAAGTCGAATCTCAACGTGCTGCTCCGCAACCTTCAGCGTGCGTGCGACCGTAGCGACCCAAACCTTGCTCGCGCCGGCGCGGCGCAGAACGCGGGCGCACTCGGATACGGTTGCGCCGGTGGTGAAAACATCATCTACCACCAAAACCTCGCGGCCCTTGACGGCATCAGCCCGAGTTACGCCGAATGCTCCACGCACATTCTCGCGGCGCTGATGCCTGGTAAGCCCGGTTTGCGAAACCGTTTCGCGCTTTCTCTCCAGCAATGCCGGATCGAAAAGCAAACGTCCGCGCCCGGCGCAATTCTTCATCGCGGCGCGCGCAATCAGTTCCGCGTGGTTGAACTCCCGCTGCCGAAGTTTGCCGCGGTAGAGGGGCACGGGTATCACGGCGATTTGATCGCCATCGAAATGTGTCCCGATATCTGCGATGGCCTCGGCCAACATGCGTCCCAGAACATTTGCTGCCGGGCGCACTGCGGCATATTTGAGCAGATGAATCAGTTCGCGCAGCCCGCTATCATAGCTGCCGTAGGCCACGGCACGCACAAATGGTTGCTCAATGCGCTGGCACAAACCGCATCGAATGCCCTCACCATTCTCAGCCGCCGACTTGGCGTAAGGAGTCAGCACGCGCTCACCACAGGTGGTGCAGAGTCCGCCGTCGATGGGGCGCACGGCTTCCAGACACAACTGGCAGACTGGAAGACGAGAGATCTTGGTTAGCGGAGTGCCGCAGATTCGGCAATCGGAGGGAAACAGAACTGAGAAACAGCCTGCCGCTACTTGCAGAGCGAGACTGCCGGTCCAAGAAAGAATGCTACCGGAAGCAATACTAGGCCCTGCCTCTGCGGCTTTGGCCTGAGTAGCCCGAATTCGGTCTCCACTACTGCTGAAGACGGCCTCCGTGATGCCCGCAAGGATCGGACGTTCGCGAATCCTGCTTGCAAACTAGTATAAAGGCGTTCGGTATCTCTAAGCAACGTTGCGGGTACTATGGGAACCAGTTACGGAAGCCGGCGACTTGCCGGGGACCTCCGAGAGCCGTTCCCGCACCGGCACAAAGATCAGACGATAATCCCTCCGAAAGCATTCTGCGCAGCGCACCGGGCGCAGAAAAAATAACGGAAGGACGTAGCGTTCGGAAAATGTCCGGCGTCGCGAACGGAAGCCAGTGTTGCTGCCGCAATCGTCGCAGTGAAATTCTAAATAGCGCTGAAACCAGACTTGATCAGGGGAGCTTTTACTCACACTGCACCTCGAGGTGACCGACTACGAAGGGCGGAACCAACCGATTACTGGTATCTTACTCCGTTCGGAAAGAGGCAAGCAAACCGAGGGCTGGCCAAACGGTTCCGTTCTGAGCGCGCATTCTCACTTGTAAAATACGCCTCTCGCGTGCTAAGGTGCGCCGTTCCTGTGTTTCGTTGTGGAACGCCGTCGCATTCCTAAATACATTCTCAAAGGATCTCGCGCATGAGTAGTCCAGTCAGCGGAGCTGGAAGTGGCGTTAAAAAACATATTCCCTTCGTCCCCGAGCACATGGTGATGAAGGAATTTACCCTGCGCGCGGTGCTGCTGGGACTTTTGATGACCATCGTTCTGGGGGCTGCGAATGCGTATTTGGGTCTTCGCGCCGGAATCACGATCGCGGCCACCTATCCCGCTGCGGTAATTGCGATGGCAGCCATGAGGGCATGGAAAGGATCGCTGCTCGAAGAGAACATTGCGCGCACCGCCGGATCGATTGGCGAATCGGTTGCGGCCGGTGCCATTTTTACGCTACCCGCATTTCTTCTTGCCAAAGCCTGGCCCTCCTTTCGCTTTGCCGATGCGTATTGGAAATCCACGGCACTAATCATGGTCGGCAGCATTTTGGGAGTGCTGTTCATTTCTCTGGTGCGGCGCGCCATGGTGGAAGATCCGGAGCTGCCCTTTCCAGAGTCTCTGGCGGCGTCAGAAATTCATAAGGCCGGACAACGCGGCGCGCAGGCCGCCAAATATCTTTTCTGGAATATCGGAGTCGGGGGCGTGGTTTACATTCTCGGGAGATTCGGCCTGTTCTCGGCGGATACCGATTTTAGTGTTGGCGTGGGAAGCCTTGGTCGCAGCCAGGTTCGGCTTGGCACCGTGGGAAGTTCGCACGTCCTGCCGACCGGCGGCACCAGCGTTTTTGCCGCTCCCAGCGTTAGCCCCGCGTATTTGGGGGTGGGATATATTATCGGAGTAAAACTGGCTTCGATTCAGTTTGCAGGCAGCGTTCTGGCGTGGGGACTTCTGGTCCCATTGATGATTTTTTTTCTCGGTCCGCAACTCAAGGCGTACATTCCCGCCGACACACCCGACAACTGGGCCGCGATGGCTGACGCGGTATGGCGCTATATCGTGCGTCCGATCGCCGTGGGGGGCATGCTCGTCGGAGCTGCCTACACTCTGTTTAAAATGCGCGCGAGCCTGACCGCTGGAATTGGCAAGGCGTTCGCCGACCTGCGACAAACAGCAGCCGACCAGGCGAAGCTGGCTCGGACCGAGCGCTACATGAGTTCGAAGACCGTATTCAGCCTGATTGCCGTGATGTTCGTTCTCATGTGCGTGCTCTACATCAAAATTTCGGGCTTGCTGTGGCCTGCAATTCTAGCCGCGGTGGTGATGATTCTTGTCGGCTTTTTTTTCGCCACGGTTTCCGGCAACCTGGTCGGCTTCATCGGATCGTCCAATAATCCGATATCGGGGCTTACGCTTTCTACGCTTTTGATTGCGGCGCTGCTGATGGTGGCACTGGGAGTTTCGGGTGGGTCGGGCGTCGCTGCGGTTTTGGGAGTTGCAGCTGTGGTCTGCGTATCATCGGCGGTCGCGGGTGAACTGCTGCAGGATTTCAAGGTCGGTTACATTCTTGGCGGCACGCCACAAAAGATTCAGGCTGCCGAACTGATCGCGGTCGTGGTGGCTAGCTTGGTGATGTATTTCCCGTTGATGCTGTTGCATGAAGGCAACATCAGAGCGGGAGGCGTGGGATTTGGCGGCGCTGATCTGCCCGCTCCGCAGGCTGGTCTGATGGCGACGCTGGCCATGGGCATCGTAGGCCACGATATGGCGTGGCCGCTGGTGGTGGTGGGGATTCTGTTTGGGATCGCGATGATCATGATGCAGGTGAAGAGCCCGATGCTGGTTGCAGTCGGAATGTATCTTCCGTTTGGAACCACATTCGCGATCTTTGTAGGCGGCGTTTTTCGCACGATTGGCGACTGGGTGGCAGAGCGCCGCGGTTTTAATAGCGCACAGAAGGCGCGAGTTGAAAATGCCGGCGTCTTAATCGCTTCAGGGCTGATTGCCGGAGAAGCCTTGCTGGGCCTGGTCTGGGCGGGGCTGCAGTTTGTTCCACGATGGGGGGCGCCTAATCATCCCCCGCAGATCTTCAGCAACCCTTCGTACCTCGTGGGAGGAATGATTGTTCTCGCCGGGCTGGCCGCGCTGATGATTTTCATCCCCGCCACGGCGGCTGGCGATCCCAACGAACCGGCGCCGCCGACGGCCATGATGTGAGTGCTTTGCTCATCGAAGACTCTGGCCCCGCCTGATCTTTAGGTAAGCCTGCCATGATCTCCATCGCCGCCAACATATCTTCCGTCCAGGAGCGCATCGCCGCGTCCGCGCGCCGCACCGGGCGCAGCGCGGATGACGTTACTCTTATGGCGGTCAGCAAGACCCAACCCTCGGAGAGAATTCGTGAAGCCTATGAGAACGGCATCAGGGTTTTTGGCGAGAATCGCGTGCAGGAATTTGCCGGGAAGGCGGAAGCTCTTCAGGATTTGCGCGATGCCGAATGGCACATGATTGGACATTTGCAGACGAATAAAGCCGCGAAGGCCGTTGAATTATTTCGCTCCGTCGATTCCGTGGACTCGTTGAAGCTGGCCGAAGTGTTAGACCTCGCGGCGCGGAAGGGCAGCAAGAGGGTGGATGTACTCATCGAAATTAACGTTGGCGGCGAGTCCGCCAAGAGCGGCGTGCGGCTGGATTCTCCCGCGTTGGAGGGAATCCTGCTCGCTGCACCGCGATTGGAAGCGCTGAACTTTCTCGGGCTGATGACTGTACCCCCTTACGTGGAGGATTCCGAGGACTCGCGCCCCTATTTTCGAAAGTTGCGAGAATTGCGCGATGCGATTGCTGCGCGTGGGCTGCCGCGAATCTCTATGGACGTGCTTTCCATGGGCATGTCGCACGATTTCGAAGTTGCGATTGAAGAGGGCTCAAGTTGCGTGCGCATCGGTACCGCTATTTTCGGTGCTAGAGCAACGACCTGACCAAAGAGGACACAGAGGAAGCACAGAGGTCATGAGGATTTTGGACATGCTTTGCGCCGGAATGCTCTTCGTTGCGGGGATGGTCGACGGTTTACTGGTGCCGAGAAACTACACGGGCAGAATCTGGATTTTCGGGACTTGTTTAGCGCTGGTTTTCACGTCGATGTTGAATCTCTTGCGGATTCGAAATGGTGCCGCTGTGCGTCATTTGCGATTGTTTTGCATTGCTGCGAATGTCGCGATGCTGACTTTCGGAATCGCGCTGATCGTGAGCATTGGCAAAACGCGCACCTCTCAGCACCCGCAGCTTCCGATGATAGTAGCGCTGCTGCTGGCGGAAACTGCATTCTCGCTTCGCAGGAATTCTTGATCTCTATTGATGAATCCGCGCGCGGGGTGATGTTTGCGGTGAAGATCCATCCGCGCGCGAAGAAGAATGCAGTAACGGAGAAAGTTGGGGACGCGCTCAAAGTTTCGCTCACTGCTCCGCCGGTCGACGGCAAAGCGAATGAGGCTTGCATCGAGTTTTTAGCAAAGCTTTTGAAGGCGCCGCGATCTTCCGTTACTATTGCCTCCGGCCAGAACCGTCGCACAAAAATAATCCGTGTGGTGGGGCTTTCGCCGGATGAGATCAGGAAACGTATTGGGATATAGGAAGTCAGCCGTCGGAACAGCGGACAAGGGTTCGAGCCAGACAGGCCCCCCGGAGCCATTTTGACCTTTTCTGAACGCTTTCATGAAATCCGTACCGGCTTTGAACGTCCCTTCTGGGTCGCCAATATTAGCGAGATTTTTGAACGCCTGGCATACTACGGCGCGTTCGCTTCGCTCGCCCTCTATCTTCAGGAGCGGCTGAATTTTTCCACCGAGCAGACGGGGACGCTGACAGGCATCTTCGGCGGCATGGTCTGGTTTCTCGCCATCTTCGGCGGGGCCACTGCCGATCGATTGGGATTTCGTCGGGCGCTGTCGATGGCGTATCTGATTCTCGCCGTTGCATATTTCCTTATCGGCTCGATTGGCGCAACGTGGCTGGCACCGATCAGGAATGCGGTGCCACTTAGTTTGTTCGTGGGATTCATTCTCATTCTTCCTGCACTTGGAATTTCGTTGGTGAAACCCTGCGTGGTCGGAACGACGGCGCGCGCTTCCAAGGAAAACGTCCGCTCAATCGGTTATTCGATCTACTACACGCTCGTCAACATTGGCGGCGCTGCCGGACCGTTGTACGCATCGTGGGCACACCGGCATTTGGGAGTCGAGAGCGTGTATCGAGTTGCCGCACTGAGCGTTTTTGCAATGTTTTTTTTTGTCCTGTTTTTGTTTCGCGAGCCGCGGAGGGTTGGGGATGCGCCCCCACCGTCGGTGGCAGCGGTTGTCCGGAATTTCTGCGTTGTGTTGGGAAACTACAGGCTGGTTCTGCCAGTGCTTGCGGTCGCGTTACTGCTGCGGTTGAGCATCCTCATTTTCCCGGAGCTCAATGTACCTTGGTGGATTTGGATCGGACTCCTCGTGCTGGTGCTCGCTGGCATCAGCCGCTTCATGTGGTTTTTGCTGATCTTTACGGGCTACTGGGTCGTTTTTTGGCAACAATACATTAGCCTGCCCGGCTACATCCACGGCTACATTAGTTCGCAGGCTGACGTGGAAAAGATTCTGGTCACCGACGGCGTCACTGTTATTTGCCTCACTCTTGCAGTAAATTTCTTCGCGCGAAAAATTCCTGCGTTCCAAGCGGTTATTCTGGGGACTTTAATCACTTCCGTTTCCTGGTTGATTTTGGCCTTTCAGCCAACGATTTGGGGTGCGATTCTTTCGCTCTTCGTTCTGGCGCTCGGAGAGATCACGCAACAGCCGCGCTACTACGAATATATTGCGCTGCTGGCGCCGCCCGGACAGCAGGGAACCTACATGGGTTTTGCATTTCTCCCAATCGGCATTGGATCGTTGATCGGTGGCTGGTTTGGCGGGACTCTGATGCACCATTTTGGCGAGGTTACGCACCAGCCTGAGCGGATGTGGTGGGCGGTGACTGCAGTCGGCGTGGCGACGACATTGCTGTTATGGCTTTACGATAGATACTTCAGGGTTGCTCCCGCCGCGGGAAAGTAACAATCGTCATGCCGGTGCCCTCGAAGGTTCGCTCTCCGATGACTCAATCCAAGACAACTCCGGCAGAAGTCGCGTCTCAATTTCGCCGAGCCCTGAAAGATGGCGGTTCAGCCGAACATGGGGCGGGTGCTCAGTGGTTCTTCAAAGACGAAATCAAGTCCCACGGATGGCGTACGGCAAATTTGCGACGCGCGACCGTACGCTTTCGACGGGAGTTGAGGAAGGAACATGGACTCGACTTTGTGATCGCGGTTGCGGATCAGCTTTTCTCGGGCACGGTGCTCGAAGAGAAAGCGGCCGCTGTTTTCTTGCTGGAAAAGCTTGACCGCGAATTTGGCGACCGCGAGTTCAAGTTGTTCGAATCCTGGCTCGACCGCATCGGCAACTGGGCCGACCATGACGGACTGGTGCACTGCTTGATCGCTCCTATGGTCGCGGCAAAGCCTGCTCGCATGAAGAATGTGTTCCGCTGGGCGAAGTCGGCGAATCGATGGCGGCGGCGCGCAGCCTGCGTGGCGTTGATACGGGGAGCGCGGGCCAGAATGTTCTTTTCCGAGATCACACGGCTTTCCGATTCGGTGCTGGAGGATCATGACGACATGGTGCAGAAGGGACTGGGCTGGCTGTTGCGTGAAACGGCAAAATTTGACGCCAAGCGAACCGTGCCGTATCTGATGAAGGTTCGCGGGCACGCTCCGAGATTGGTTCTGCGGACGGCTTGCGAAACTCTGCCAGCACGAGATAAGAAGCGCATTTTAGAGACCGCGCGCAGGTAGACCAGCTTTGGGTATTCATTTGGCCGCCACCTTCGTCATGAGCGTTTGCGCGCACAGCCGAGGAATGAAAACGATAAATACAGAGGACACAGAGGAGACACCGGGTAAAACTCGCTTGGGGCGAGAGCAAGGTACCGAAAGGAACGCGCAATCAGCGCTCTGCAATGGTTTTCCTTCCCTCATTCGCTGAAAGCCCATGCATTGTTTACAATAGACGTTTGCCCCATGAACTTTTCTGCCATACAGTCCGCGTTGCGCGAGCGTAACATCGATGCGTGGCTTTTTTATGACCACCATCATCGCGATCCCATTGCTTACCGGGTGCTGGGACTGCCGGCGGAGTCGATGGTTACGAGGCGGTGGTTCTATCTGATTCCAGCACAGGGCGATCCGGTAAAACTGGTGCACAAGATCGAAGCCGGACACCTCGATTCGCTTCCCGGCGACAAACGGCAATATTCCGGATGGCAGGAGCTGTTCGAGAGTTTGAAAGCGATGCTCGCTGCGTACCGCGATATCGCGATGCAGTATTCTCCGAACAACATTGTTTTCACGATTTCTCTTGTCGATGCGGGCACGGTCGAACTTCTGCGCGGATTGGGCAAGAATGTGGTCAGCTCGGCAGATCTAGTGGCGCAATTTGAGGCTACATGGAGCGATGAGCAGATCGAGACTCATTTCGCTGCGCGCGACAGCGTGGACTCGATTGTGGCGGATGCGTTCAAAGAAATTGGACGGCGCGTGCGGAATGGCGGAACTACGGAACATGCGATCCAGCACTGGTTCATGGAGGCGTTCGGCCGCGAGAGCCTGCTGACGGACGATCCTCCCATTGTTGCGGTCAACGCGAACGCGGGAAATCCGCATTACGAGCCGCGAGCCGATCATCCGGTTTCAATCCGCGAGGGCGATTTGATTTTGCTTGATGTCTGGGGAAAAAAGAATATTCCGGGCGCGGTTTATTACGACATCACGTGGATGGGTTTTGTAGGCGGAGCGCCCTCCGGACGGCAGCGGGAGGTCTTCGAGATTGTGCGCGATGCGCGCGACGCGGGCGTGAAGACGGTGATCGACGCTATTGCCGCGGGACGCCGCATTGCAGGATGGGAAGTGGATCGTGCCGCGCGCTGCTACATCAAGGAAAAAGGTTACGGTGATTATTTTATTCACCGCACCGGACATTCGATCGGCACCGACGTTCATTCCAATGGGGCCAACATGGACGACCTGGAAATTCATGACGAACGCCAGATTCTGCCGAATTCCTGCTTTTCCATTGAACCGGGAATTTATCTGCCGGAGTTCGGTGTGCGCAGCGAAGTGAACGTGCTGGTGCGGCAGAAATCGGCGGAAGTAACGGGTCAGATTCAACGTGATATCGTGATCATTTAAATGGCAAATTCCACGACAACGAAAGCAAAAGCGGCGGAAGCGGCGCAGCCCGCCAGCGTGATGTCAATCATCGCACCGGCGGTGGGCTGGCTGGTTCCAGGCGCTGGCCACTTAATTCAACGACGATGGATTCGCGGCTTGCTGCTGCTGGTTTCGATCGGGACTTTATTTGTGCTTGGCCTGTTAATGCAGGGGCACATTTATAAGGCCAATGGCGGAGACATTCTCGACATTCTGGGATTTATCGGCGACCTCGGCGCGGGCGGCATGTATATTGTGACGCTGGCGATGAACGGTGGACAGGGCGCGATCGCTTTCGCGATTGCGGATTACGGAACCAAGTTCATGATCGTCGCCGGCTTGCTGAATTTTATCGCTGTGGCTGACGCTTACCACATCGCCATTGGAAAGAAGCAATGACCGTTCAACTCACTCACTTCAGCGCGGCTTTTGTATTCGCTTTATTTGCGTCCATTGTTTTCGGGATCACGCATCGCGAGACCACGCGCGATATGGTTCGCTACGGGCTTTACTGCTTTGTGATGTTTCTCGGCGGCGCGATTGCGGCTGGCTGGGCGATGTGGCTGGTACGCCGATAGAAATATCCCACTGCTCGAGATTCGCTGAACCTCCCTTCTACCGAGTTTGTGCGAGCTTCTGCTCAAGATTCTTGATCCAAGTCACCTGAAACTCCGGCTCAACGCTCCTGGCCAGGGTTAAGGCCTTCTCGTAGTAGCTTCGAGCTTCCTCGGATCGGCCGCTTGCGGCGAGGATATCTCCCATCAGCGCGTTCGGTTGCACCGCGCGGGGTGCCAGGGACACGGCTAGCTTGGCCTCCGCAAGTGCCCGGTCTAGTTGGTGCGCTTCCAGCATCGACCCTGCCTGTTGCGAGTGGCTGAGCGACGCGGCCAGTGGAATTTCGAAGTGGCCTTCGTAGACGAACACGCTGTAGTCGATGACAGCTTTTGGTTTCAGGGATTTGAACTGCTCGTAGGGATTTAGTTCGCCAGGACCGAACTCGAATCCGGAAAGATCTCCTGCGCTGATTAGGACTGTGCCGTCGATCGCTCGGGGCGCCTGTAACTCTTCATGCACCCACATAGAGTCCATCGTAGGTAGTAGTTTGCAAGGAACGCCGTAGTAGTTGGCGTTCACCGGGCCTTCGGCGAAATAGATGAACCAGCAGTCCTTTATATTGTGGGCGTCGAGATAGTGTTTGACGTCTTTCAGTTGCTGGCCCCAATCGGCATTCGAATCGCTTAGCAGCTTGTAGGTCTGCGATGGACCTCCCCATAGTTCATTCGCATATGCCATATAGGCGGGATATATGCGTACCGTCGATGCGGCCTGATACGCGAGTAAAACCACGACGGCGTAAGCCCAACGGCGGTCTCGCTTGATCAGAATTGCTGCGGCCCCGCCGATTAGAACCGAGAGAAACAAATACATTGGGAGAATGTGGCGCACGCCGATGTTCATGCCGGAGGACATGGCGATGATCAAATAAAAAACTGGCGGGATTGTCAGGAACAAAACTTCGCGCCATCTTGTGAAGCGGCGCGTGAATAGGGCCCAGAGCGTAACCGCCAGCAGAATCAGAAAAGTGAAACTGGACTTGATTGCGAAAGCAACTGGGAAATAGAACCAGACGCCGTGGGGATAAATTCTGCCGAGCAAAAAACTGGTATAGAAATCCGACATGATGCGCACGTCGGCTAGACCGTAGATGTAGGACTCAGGCAGCAGGTGAAAACGGGATACAGTTTGCAGGAGCCAGATTTCACGCGGGCGCGAGAGTTGCTGGAGGTATTCGGCGAGCGGCGGATTCAGCTGCAGGCCTGCGGGACGCGCCTGGTAACGAAATCCGTAAAAAGCCCACAGGATTCCGGTGGCGATTGTTCCGATGAGAACGAGAGCTAATGCGAGATTGCCTGCTCTGCGAACAAAACTCGGCTGTGCAGGGCTACCCTCTTTTTGGGGCGGTCCTTCGAGCAGTTCGCAAAACGTCAGCAATAGCAGCATTGGAAAAACTAGAATGCCGGTGTGTTTCGCTGCCAGCGCCAAGCCCGTGGCGAATCCGACGATTACCAACCTTGAGATCGATGGCGCTTTAACGTAGCGATAGAAGGCATATATCGACGCGAACATACAGCAGGACAGCCCGGCATCGGTACCTACGACCGCACCGTGAGCAATGAGGTTGGGATCAAACGCCAGCAATCCCAGAGCGATGAACGCGGCGAACAGGCCAAACATTTCATTCGCGGCGAGAAAAACCAGAACCAAGAGCGCGATTGAAAACACGGATGCCGCCATGCGCGCGCGGAAGAGGATCGCGTCAGCGTCATTCTTGAAGAGAAAATCCTTTCCGTCGAGAAAGGCTTCGGTCTTGAAGAACCGGTCCTGCAGAGCGGGGACCTTCAGAGGCATGTTGAGGAGCGGCAGGGCTGCGACCAGCTTTACAAGCGGTGGGTGTTCTGGATTCAGGCCGAAATCGGCATGTTTCCACGACATATAGCCGGCGAAAATGTGGTCATCCTCATCCCATGTGATGGAATCGCGGCGGGCCGAGAAAAACAGTTGCAGAAAGAAAAGGATGAGCAGAATGAGGACACCCGACGCAATTTTCAGGTTTCGTATTTTCATGAGGTCGATATTCAAACCGTCGGTATCGCTTTCATCCCGCCCATACGAACGCATCGAACACCCGTTTCGATTCAAAATTCAACCGGCGGTACAAGGCAACTGCGCGGGCATTGGCTTCGGTTACCGTTAGAGAAAGCATTGAGAACCCCCGCTTGCGAAGATTGGCCATGGTTGCAGCGAGCAGCGATTGGCCGATGCCGTAGGAGCGATATTCGGGCAGTACACACACCTGGGTTACGTGGCCCACGTCTCCGCGGACGCGAGAACAGAGAATCAACCCGATCAGATTCTTTGCTTTGCGATCGATTGCGGCGAACGATGACTCGATGTCGAAGAGCCCGCAGCCGGGAAAGCGAACGATGTTATTCAGAAAGCGCAATGATCCGCTTAGCGTGTGGTACTGATCGTTGATTTGCGCGTCAACGTGGCCGCGATAGGCTGCGGTGATCACAGCCGCGGCCGGTTGATAGTCGGCTTCCGTCCACCGTCGAATCTCGATATCCGGGTGCGTTGCTGGCTTCGCTACAAAATTCTGACCAAGTGCGAGGACCATGAATAATCGCGGGTGACGTTGGAAACCCTGATCGAGGAACGGGCGCGCGACGCTTCCTGCATCGTGGGCAAGCAATTGCGCTTCCACGCGATGAATTCCCGGGGACTGTTGAAGGGTTTCGATCACGTGGGTGAGAAGCTTGATCTCGACTTCGCGCGCATTGGGAAGCCGGCTGCCGTTGGCGACAAACAGATCGCCGACAACACCCTTGCTGCCCTCGTAGACGAAGAAGGAATATCCGAAAATGCGGCCGCGCTCGATGGCGGCGTAGCCAGGAAGAATCTTGGCGTCGACGTAGCGGAGAATCATTTCCGCCGACCCGCTGTAATCCCAAGACAGCAGATTGCCCCACAGCCGAGTTTCGTCATCGAGAAGAGGACGCAAATCTACAGAGGAAAAATGTCTTAGGTCGAGAATCTCCACGGGGCTCCTGCGAACCCAGCCAAACAAACCGCGGCAGCATTCGCACAGGCAGAACTCAGAGTTTAGTGGGTTTGTAAGCGCTTAGGCAAACTGGGAAATCTTAATGAGGAGAGCTTGCGGCCGCGGCAACCCAGAAATAATCTACATGCTGCGCGGGATAGTGTCCGAGACAAGAAACGCGACGGCCCGGCACCAGCATCTCAATCTGAGCCTGCGAGTTTTCGGGAGCTACCAAAAGGTGTTCTTCCGGCGGTATCCGGCCCCAATCGTAATTGAAGGTCAAGTGGTTACGATAAAACGTCAGCCCGTATTCTAATTCGCGGCGAACGTGATAAACGGCTAGCAGAAGAGGATGCATCTCGAGAGCGGCAATGTCCTGTGCCAAAGGGCGTGCCGAGAGCGCCTGATCGAGGGGCTGGGAGCCCAGTTTTAACACGGCCCCCATTGTGAGCACGATCGGGATCAGAGTGACGAAGCGCAGCATCCGCAGGCCCTCTTTGCGCACCAGGGTGAGCGCGATTCCTGCACATAAGACAAAAGCAACGGCAAGGGTGACAAGAATGGGGCGTCCGCCGGGAAGCCGGTGTTGCGAGAGCAAATATGCGATCAGCAAGGCTGGAACAATTGGGGCTGAGGCCAACAGGGCATGCAAGATCGCCAAGGTGGTACTAACCCGCCGGGGGTCGTTCCCCTTCAAGTGAATTTGTAGATAGTCGACCAGCAGCAGCGCTGCCGCTGGAATTGCAGGGAGAACATAGCCGGGAAGTTTCGATTGAGAGATGGAAAAAAATAGCACAGGGACAATGAGCCAGCAGCAGGCGAAGATGGCGAGTTTAGATTCCGTAGTGATCGACGACCTGGCTGACGATTTACGTTCCTTCCCCCATCGGCGTACGGCTTCAACCATGCTTGCGACGGCGAATACTGTCCACGGAATCACGGCCAGCGCGATCACGGGAAGGTAGTACCAAAATGGCTCGGTGTGGTGGTAAAGATTTTGCGAGAAGCGGCCGAGGTTCTGTTCGACGATGAACTCGTGAAAAAACTGCGGATTGCGTAGCTGAACCGTAAAGTACCAGGGAGAGGCAATCGCGCAGAACAGAACAATTCCCGGCAACCACGGAGTTTTCCAAAGCATGCGCAGTTCCACGGCGCAAATCGCATACAACACGATCACAAGAACGGCGAGAAATGGTGCGACCGGTCCTTTGGCTAATGCTGCCAAAGCTATGAAGGCATAGAACGCCGCCAAATAAATCTTCTTCCCGCTCGCCCGCCACACCCACCAGCCCAGCATTCCCACCCCGAAAGTGGCTGTGAGCGGCATGTCGGTGGATGCCGCGCGGGAGTAGCCGACGATTCCCGCGGAGGAGGCCGCGATCAACGCGCCGTCGAGTTCGAATCCCGGGCGAAAGCGTCGTAGAAAGAAATAGAGGGCCAGCACCAGGACGGTTGCGTCAATCGCCGAAGGCAACCTTGCGGCCCAGTCGCTCACGCCAAAGACCGAATATGCGAGCATGGCTTGCCAGTAGTAGAGCGGGGGTTTTTCCAGCCACGGCTGCCCGCCGAGCGTGGGAGTGAACCAGTCGCGATGCTCCAACATTTCGCGCGCCACCTGAGCATAGCGCGGCTCATCGGCGCCGATTAAGCCGAACTGATTCAAGCCATAAAAGAAGAGAAACGCGCAAAAGCCCGCCAGCAGCAGCACATCGGCGCGGGTGCGATTGGTCATCTGGAGGAAGGTTTCAGAGTTTCAAGGTTGCAAGGTTTCAGGGGTAAAGACCGTTGCAGGTTGCGTCGGATTGCTTGGACCCGAGACTTTGAAACATTGGAACTTTGAGACCTTGAAACTTGCAGTTGTTTCATTGTACGGAAGGCCCGCGCCGGAGCAACTCCAGAATCTGCCGCACGGCACTGGCCAGCGGGCCGTCTACGGAACAACCGCTGGCGCACTCGTGGCCGCCGCCGCCGAAGTTTCCCGCCACGCGCGACACATCGAGCTTGCCCTTGCTACGCAAGCTCACGCGATAGCGTCCATCGGGGAGTTCCCGGAAGAATGCTGCGGCCTCAACTTCTCCAATCGAAAGCACATAATTCACCAAGCCTTCGCAATCTTCCTCTTTGGCCCCACAGCGCTCCATTTGCGTTTGCGTCACCCAAGTCCAGCCGACATGCGCCTCGGTGTTGAGGTTGCGAAGAGCCTCTCCCAGAAGCCGCATTTTGGCCACGGAGTGCGCGAAGTAGATACTGCGCGCACAGTGCGAAGGATCGGCTCCCGCCAAAACAAGCTCACGCGCCAGAGCGAAAGTGTGCTCGTTTGTGCCCTGAAACATGAACGATCCGGTGTCGGTCATCAAGGCGGTGTAGAGGCAGGTTGCAATCTCCGGAGAGAATGGTGTTCCGGCCTCGCGCGCTAAGCGAAAGACCATTTCCCCGGTGGCGACGGCGTGTGGATCGATCCAATTCACGTGCGCGAACGGCCGCCCACTCACGTGGTGGTCGATGCTGATGAGAAAACGATCCTCCAGACCCTGAAGGCGGGTGCGGTGGATGCTGTCGCACTCGAGGATAATTGCGGATTCGTAGATGCCGGGAACGCGCTCGGCTTGCAGCACCTGATCGGCGAACGGCAAGCCGCGATAGACGCGCGGCACGCCGTCGTGCAGGACCACATCGGCTTGCTTTCCCATCGCGCGCAAAACCTGGCAGCATGCCAGTGCCGAACCGACCGCGTCGCCATCCGGACGCGCGTGCGAGGTTAGCACGAAGCGATCATGCTGCTCGATCTGGTGAAGCACATCCCGCAACATCCTATGCCTTCTTCTCGCCTGGTTGCGAAGCTGGGTGAGATTTCGATCTCTTCTTTGCCCGGGCCAAGAGTTCTTCTACCCGCGCTTTTTCCCGTTCCGAGCGATCCAGCCGGAAGTACAATTCCGGTGCCCGCCGTAAACGCAGGCGCGCCATCAGTTCATGTCTTATATATTCTTTGGCGGCGAGCAAGCCTTCGATACTTCGCTCGGCTTCCCGGTCATCGCCATCGACATCTACGAGAACTTGCGCGGACCGGCCATCGTCGGCCACATGAACGGAAGTGACCCCAACCAGACCTATGCGAGGATCGGCGAGTTCGCCTTCCACCAGCGTTTCGATTTCCTCGCGCAAAGCTTCACCTAACCGCCCGCGATGGTACTTTACCGCCCGCTTCTCCACCTTTCACCTCGAAGTAAAACGCATGAGAATATCAGAAAATCGGCTGCTCGTGTTGGCCGGGAAGTGCTATTGTCGCGCACAAAGGAGGGAGGGCGGTAAGTACAGAGGTAACAAGGGGATGGGAGCTCGTGGGCCTACAAACATGGCTCAACCGCATTGCATAATGGCTTGCGTGGTCGCTGCTTCGAGAATGACAGCCCGTAGCAGGTCGTTCTCTGGCTTCGCTCAGAGTAGAATCTCTACTTCGCTTGCTTTGCTTCGCTGCGCTTGGTCGAGGACAGAGGGGTTGTGGTGGGGATGAGTCCTCACGGCGTGGCGCTAAAGTACCGCCGTGTTCTTTAGACCGGGCCGGAACTGCCGATAGATTGAGAGTTGGCAAACTGATTTCCCATGTCGATTAAACTCCTCCCGGCGTCGGTGAATCCGGTCAACCCGCCGCAGCCGCCTGATGCGTCGACCAGCCTCGTGTCTCTTACTCAGAGAGCGATCACCACGCGGGCCAGCCAGATTACTCTTGTTCCCTCCGCCGACGCTTTTGCTTGGTCGCCTTCTACGCGCCGGGGCGAGGCGAATCGCATCGACGCGACGTTTGGGGAGGATTCCCAGAGCGATGGGACGGGACACTCGGCCTGGGAGTATCTCTCCGCCGGATGGGCCTGGAGCCGTTCTGTCCAACGCACGGCAGTCGCCCATTACCTTTCCTATGCGGCCGGTTCCGCTGGCTGGAGCGGGCGGCTCATTGATCTGTACGCTTAGTAGCGATAAGATTTCTCCCCTGCGGAATCGTCCTCTTCCTCCATGCGTTTTTCGCTTCGTTGACTCTTGATCCGGCGGGGAGGACAATGAAGGCCCCTTGGGAGGAGGACTTATGGCGCGTTCTTCCCGGCCCCGCAAGACAGCTAGCCTTCCCGGTTCAGTTCAACAACAGCTCAACAAATATGCCATCGCGGCCGGTGCAGCCGGTGTGGGAGTGTTGGTTCTCGGACGCTCCGCCGAAGCCAAGATCGTTTACACGCCAGCTGACACGAACATCACGCCTGATCACACGATTCCTCTTGACCTTAATCACGACGGAGTCGTCGATTTCGGTTTCAAGGATGTGTACCGCAGGTCTCACACTTACGGGTTCGATCACACGGGAGTTCTGTCGGTCACTCCCGCCAATCAGGCCAACAAAGTCGAAGGGTATACCAGGATCAACGGGAACTACGCCTCCGCGCTGCGCGCCGGAGCTTCCATTGGACCGAATGCAAAATTTACTACGGGTCCAAATATTATGGCCACCACGTTTATCGATACGGGACGCGCCCGCCCATCCAATAGCGTTTGCAATGGTCCCTGGACCCCGGGCGCCACTCGCTACCTCGGCCTGCAGTTCTTGATTGAAGGCCAAGTCCATTTCGGCTGGGCTCGTTTGGAGGTCACTTGTAAGGACTTGCACGTTCTTGCCACCATGAGCGGCTACGCGTACGAGACAGCGGCAAATGAGCCGATCATCGCAGGCCAGACGAAGGGGTCGGATGAGGAGAGCAGCGTTAAGCCGGATGCGGCGCTCACCGCTCTCGCTCGCGAATCGGCACCACTCGGCGTACTTGCGTTGGGATGGCGCTGATTGCACACCTGCTCCGGGAAGACAACAGAGCTAACAACGTAAGGTTGGGGCTAGATCAACTTGATCGAAACCCGCCGTCCCAGAACTGCTGCCGCCCTGTGGAGACTAGACAAAGTGATATCGTCTCTGCCGTCCAGCAAACGGTCTACTTGAGTGCGGCTGGTTTTGAGCAAAATGGCCATTTTGTTTTTCGAGACTTTCTTTTTCTTCATGGCCTTCGCCAGTTGCCAGGCAACGACCTCTTTTATGGCCAGCGCTTCGGCTTCTTCGAAGATGCCTTCTTCTCTTAGAAAATCGTCGATGCTCGATCCTAGATTCTTCTTGCTCACTGTTCCAACTCCCGTTTTCGGCGCCGCGCCAGAGCCAGATCATCGTCCGGAGTGGCGCGAGCCTTCTTGATGAATCCATGCAATGCGACTAGGTGCTTCTCGTGCAGGCAAATCAGAACTCGCGCTGTGCGCCTGGTGGGCAGGTCGGTCCGGAGTTCCCACAATCCGCCTCCCATGGGACGGCATAGCGGCATGCCCACGGGCCAGCGCCATTGGGCTCGCAGCAAGTCCTGGCCTATCGCGCGCCGCTCGGCCTCCGGCAAAGACTTGAGCCACTCTCGCACGGGCTCGCTTCCCGCAGGATTCCGAAAGAATACCAGCGGGATCTTCGTGGTTGGTGCATTGTCGGCCACCTTGCACCTTGTCTGGTACATTGTACATTATTAGGTACAAGGACGATTTCTCTTCAACTGGGAACTACCCCTTGCGAAAGGCACGTGTTCGTAACAACGAGGCTGCGATTTGGAAGGGAAGGGCAGACATAATGATAAATAACCTCAGGGATACGACCCCGAATGGAACTGCTGCGAACGACAAAATGAACAGAATGACGTTGCGGCGCACGACGGCAAAATAAACAACGCTCACACATCAGGTAATCCCATTCCGTGGCTCCTGAGAGGTAATCCTGACCGCAACAACAAAAATATCTTACGGGGCCAAGCGGCTGTCGAACATGGGCTCGACCACGATAAAGATGGCGCGTCATATCCCTCCCGCACTTATCACAAACGTAAACATCGGCGGCTTCGGGAAATTCACTTGCCGGGCGTTTTACTACGGGAGGCTGTTTTGGATCAAGATTCAGCGCCTGCATTGGACCTGCACTCGTCACCCAACCAGGATTATAGGGGGCAAGGCTTCTCAGTTGGCAAAAAATCGCCATTTCACTCGTCGGCCGCTATTGATAAGGGACGAGGCGCCTCTAGATGTACTCCACGAACGAATCGGCAATCTCCACCCCGTGATTATTGGAAATCCGCGTAGCGGCGCGCTCTACGTTCTTCATCAATCCATCCAGATAATCACGCGAATCGGAGATGCTGACTACGCCGATGGTGGCGCGATTCCATATGTTGCTCGGATCCAGCTCCGCGACGGAAACGTTGAAGCTGGCGCGCAGCCGGTCTTTCAGGCTGCGAACCACCTGCCGTTTATCTTTGAGCGATTGTGCGGCTTCGATTTGGAGTTCGAGGGTGAGGAAGGCGATCATGATAGCCGTCAGCTTTCAGCTATCAGCCCACCGCCCTTCGCTGAAAGCTGAGAGCTGATGGCTGAGAACTCTTACGCAATCACTTCCGCCGCAATTCTCTCGGTGGCAAAGGCTTCGATGGTGTCGCCGACTTTGATGTCGCCGTAGTTGGAAATCGAGATGCCGCACTCCATGCCGTTGGTGACTTCCTTGGCGTCGTCTTTGAAGCGGCGCAGCGATCCGACTTTGCCCTTGAACACCTGCACATTGTCGCGCAGCAGGCGCACTTCGGAGTCGCGCTTGATCGACCCATCGCTCACGCGGCAACCGGCGACCGTGCCCACCTTCGGGATGCGGAAGACGTTGAGGACTTCGGCGCGGCCCTGGTAGTGCTCCTTGAACGTGGGTTCGAGCAGGCCGCTCATGGCGCGTTTGATCTCGTCCTGCAATTCGTAAATGATCGAGTGCAGGCGGATATCGACCTTTTCCTGCTCGGCAATTTCCTGCGCCTTGCGCTCCGGGCGCACGTTGAACCCGATGATGATCGCGTTGGACGCCGAGGCCAGCAGAACATCGGTTTCGGTAATCGCTCCTACCCCGGAGCGCAACAGCTTCAGGCGGACCTTGTCGTTTGAAAGTTTCGTGAGCAAGTCGGTGATGACTTCCACCGAGCCCTGCACGTCGCCCTTGAGAATCACGTTCAATTCTTTCGTGCCGGCGGCCTTGATCTGCTCCGCCAACCCCTCGAGCGATACGCGGGAACTCTTGGCCAGCGCAGCTTCGCGAGACTTTTGTTCGCGATATTCGGAAATGCCGCGCGCCTTGTCGCGATCGGCCACAACCACAAAT
>JBEKBW010000074.1:0-23687 GCA_050015215.1 Candidatus Sulfotelmatobacter sp. | reverse complement strand
GACCTCGCGGCGCGGTACGGCACGCCGGATTGGCCGTGGATTAAACACACCGAACCGGGAAAAGCGGACATCATGGTGGGTGATCGCTTCTTCCGCCATATTTATTCCGCGTGTTGGGATCCCGAAGTCCGGCTGCGCGAAATGGATCGCGACGACATCGACTTGCAGGTGATTTCGGCCACTCCGGTGCTGTTCGCCTACGGACGTCCGGTTGAGCACGCGCTCGACTGCGCGCAATTATTTAACGACGCAGCCCTCGAGCTTTGCGGCCGCGGAACAGGCAGGCTGAAGTCGCTGTGTCAGGTTCCGCTGCAGGACGTCGACGCGGCTTGTAAAGAGCTCAGCCGTTGCATGAAGGCTGGGCATCTTGGCGTGCAGATTGGCAATCACGTTGGGATCAAGAATCTGGATGACGCCGGCGTTGTGACATTTCTGCATCATTGTGCAGATGAAGGCGCGGCCGTGTTGGTTCACCCGTGGGACCTCCTCGCTCAAGACAGAATGCCGAAATATATGATGCCGTGGACTGTTGGCATGCCGGCCGAGACACAACTCTCGGTGGTGGCGTTGATTTTGAGTGGCGCATTCGATCGACTGCCGGAGAATCTGCGAATCTGCTTTGCGCACGGGAGCGGAAGTTTCCCCTTCCTCCTCGGGAGACTGGAGAATGCATGGCATCATCATCCGGTGGCACGCGGAGATTGCGAATATCCGCCCAGCCATTATCTCAGTCGCTTCTATACTGATTCCGCAGTATTCGACCAGCGCGCATTGCAATTCCTTGTGGGAACGATGGGAGCGGATCGAGTGATGCTCGGTTCCGATTATCCGTTTCCGTTGGGCGAAGAGCGGGTCGGCTCTCTGATCCGACAAAGTAGCTTGCCTCACCCCGCAAAAGCGAAACTCCTGAGCGAGAATGCGCGGCGATTTCTGGGGCTTGCCGCCGATCCGCGTGAAGACTCGAATGCGTGCTCAAGCACGCCGAGTGACACTTCTCCAATCACGCTCGACTCTGGACAGCTAACCTACAGTTCGTATTTAAGAGTTCCTGAGTTGCTGGAGCTGCAGCAGCCACAATCGTCGCCGGTGCACCACGATGAGATGCTCTTTATCATCGTTCATCAGACGTACGAACTGTGGTTCAAAGAACTTCTGCACGATCTCGACGCGGTGGTGGCGAATTTGCAGAAGGCTGCCATTCATCCGCAGTCGCATGATGAGGTTTACGAAGCTGCGCGACTCCTGCGGCGCTGCACCGAAATCACTCGAGTACTGGTGGAGCAGTTCACCATTCTCGAAACCATGCTGCCCACGCATTTCATGGCCTTTCGGGGACTTCTGGAGCCGGCCAGCGGATTTCAGTCGGAACAATTCCGCGAGATCGAATTTCTGTGTGGCCTGAAGGACGAGAAGATGCTGCGTTATCACCGCCCGACGCCCGAGGCTTATGCCCGTCTGAAGCGGCGACTGGAAGAGCCGTCCCTGCATGAAGTTTTCTTTGCGGCGCTGGAGGCGATGGGAAAGCTTCCGCACCCGGAGGAGCAGGCAGACGAAAAGGAGCGCTTCGCGGCGCGTGCGCAAGCCGTCCATGCTCTCTATCAGGACGAGCACCATCATCGCGATTGGATCGACGTTTGCGAGCGGCTCACGGAGTTTGACGAGCTGGTGGTTAGCTGGCGATTACGTCATATTCAACTGGTCGAGCGGATCATCGGAATCCGCATGGGAACGGGTGGGAGCGCGGGAGCGTCGTATCTGAAGCTTACTCTGGACAAGAAATTCTTCCCCGAACTGTGGGAAGCGCGGACGTTGCTGACGGAGTAAGTGATACTCATCAGACACCGCAATCTGTTGACGTTCCGTTTCGAGCATGACATCTACCCGTGGAATAGTAACGCTGATTGGCGCCGGCCTGGTTGGCCCGCTTCTGGCGATCCTTCTGAGGAAACGTGGATTTGGCGTGGAAGTATGCGAACGCCGTCCTGACATGCGGCGAGTGCGCATGAGCGCAGGCAGATCAATCAACCTTGCTCTATCGACTCGCGGTATCCATGCGCTGCACAAAGCCGGGCTGTGGGCGCAGATGCGCGAGATCGTCATTCCGATGAAAGGCCGGATGATGCACTCGGTTGCGGGTGAACTCGCTTTCCAGCCCTACGGCAAAAACGATACGGAAGTCATCAATTCAATCTCGCGCGCGGAATTGAACATCGCCCTGCTCGACGCAGCCGAGAGAGAGGGCGTGTCAATCCACTTTAATAAGCGCTGTGTGGGCTTCGACCTGAATACGGGCACAGTCTCGATGCGCGATGAAGAGACTGGCGAAGGCGCAGTCCGCCCGGCTGGCGTGGTGATCGGATGCGATGGCTCTGCATCGGCGATTCGGTCTGCGATGGCCGGGGCTTCGCAATTTACTTTGTCTGAGGCACGCCTCGACTACGGCTATAAAGAGCTAACAATTCCCGCCGGCACTGATGGAAAACATTTGCTGGAGACTCACGCCCTACACATCTGGCCGCGCGGCAATCACATGCTGATCGCGTTGCCGAATATCGATGGCACGTTTGCATGTATTCTGTTCCTGCCCTTCGAGGGCGCCAACAGTTTCGCTGAACTGTCGGCCGAATCCGACGTCCAACGTTTTTTTCAGGACCGCTTTCCTGACGCTCTTCGGCTGATGCCGCACCTGGCCGACAATTATTTCGCGAATCCGACCGGGGCAATGGTAACCATCAAGTGCTCTCCCTGGCATGAAGCGGACAGAGCGGTATTGCTCGGGGACGCTGCCCATGCCATCGTTCCCTTCTTCGGCCAGGGAATCAACTGCGGTTTTGAAGACTGTACTTCTCTCGCGGAATTGATTGACCGTTACGGCGCAGACTGGCAACAAGTATTTAGCGAGTTCGAGAAAGAGCGAAAGATCAATACCGACGCGATCGCAGACATGGCGATCGAAAATTTCACCGAGATGCGGGATCGGGTCGGAGATCCACATTTCTTGTTTCGCAAAAAGGTAGAACTGGTGCTGGAGGCGAAGTATCCTGAGCTCTTCGTTCCAAAATACTCCATGGTGACCTTTCATCGTATTCCGTACTCGGTCGCCATGGCCCGCGGCGCAGTGCAGGATCGAATGCTCACGGAATTGTGCGCCTCGATCGGCCGCGTCGAGGATTTGGACTGGAAAAAGGCTGACCGTTTAATTCATCGCGACCTCACCCCATTGGAAACTAGCCGATGAGCAATATTCCGTTCCAACCGGGGGTATTTCAGTCAAACGAAGACTTCGCCGTCGCGATGGATGAGCACGATTCGCTCAAGGAGTACCGCGATCTTTTCTTCATTCCCAAGATCGATGGCGCCGATTGCGTTTACCTGTGCGGCCATTCGCTCGGTCTGCAGCCAAGGAGTGCTGCCGCGTACATTCAGCAAGAACTGGAAGACTGGGCCCAACTGGGTGTGGAGGCTCATTTTCGCGCTCGGAATCCGTGGATGCCATATCACCGACTGCTCAGAGAGCAAACGGCGGAACTTGTGGGTGCAAAACCGGAGGAAGTGGTGGTGATGAATTCGCTCACGGTAAATCTGCATCTGATGATGGTGTCGTTCTACCGTCCGACAGCGTCTCGGCACAAGATTCTGATAGAGCGCGGTGCGTTCCCGTCCGACCAGTACGCGGTGAAATCGCAGATTCGTTTTCATGGCTTCGATCCGGCCGCATGTCTGATCGAACTGGCGCCCCTACCGGGTGAGACGTGTCTTCGCGATGAGCAGATCGAGTCAGTCATCGAACAATCTGGTGGCCAGATCGCGCTCATTCTCCTGGGCGCCGTGAATTATGCGACGGGCCAGGCTTTCGATTTGGAGAGGATTACGCGAGCGGGTCACGCCCAAGGGTGTGTGGTGGGTTTCGATCTCGCGCATGCCGCAGGAAACTTGGCGTTGAAATTGCACGCCCAGGGACCTGACTTTGCAGTTTGGTGCAGCTACAAGTATTTAAATGGCGGCCCAGGATGCATTGCCGGCTGCTTTGTGCACGAGCGGCACGCAAGCGCGAACAATTTGCCGCGCTTTACAGGATGGTGGGGGCATGAGGAATCGTCCCGATTCCAAATGGGACCGGATTTTCGAGCGATGAACGGGGCCGAAGGATGGCAACTCAGCAATCCGCCGATCGTTAGCCTGGCTGCTCTGCGGGCATCAATGGATATTTTTCACAGAGCAGGAATGGAGCGTTTACATCACAAAAGCGAGTCATTAACCAGCTATCTTGAATTCCTGCTGCTCGAAACTCGGTCGTCGCAATTTACGATCGTCACTCCTTCCGATAACTGGCGGCGAGGGGCGCAGGTTTCAATCCGTCTTCCTCGTAATGGGCGGGCGCTCTGTGATCGCCTCACGTCCGAAGGAATTCTGTGTGACTGGCGAGAGCCGGACATTCTTCGAGTGGCCCCGGTTCCCCTCTACAACTCCTACCGCGATGTTTTCCAGTTTGTGAGACGGTTCGCTGCGGCAGCAGAGTAAGTACTGCGCTCCAGAGTGAACGGAATCCCCGATTACTTTCGTAATGCCTGCGAGATTGCGCCGCAAACATAAACTCTCAGAGTGGGCTTAATTTCTCTGCGAATGCCGGGCAAGTGGACGGGGTTAGTGTGCGCAATGGTATGCGCACACGTATTGGTGTCTCTCTTCGCAGCCCCAAGCGTCGGTCTAACAACCTTCGGCGACCTCACTCAATGTGTCCTGCTTTTTCTCGCAACGGTCGCCATCCTGTCGAACATTAAGACCAGCGACAAGAGAGAGCAGATGTTCTGGGCCTTGATGGCCTTAGGCTGCGCAATGTGGCTCGGCGCGCAGCTGCTGTGGACCTACTTCGAAGTTCTGCTTCGCCAGGAGGCGCCAGAACCCTTTATTGGCGATGTAATCCTCTTCCTGCACGTCGTTCCAATGATGGCGGCTTTGGTTGTGCAACCGCATGCCCGGCAGAATGAGCATTCGCTGCGTTTGGGATCGCTCGACTTCTTTCTGTTGCTGACCTGGTGGCTTTACCTGTACCTGTTTATCGTAATTCCTTGGCAATACATTTCACCCAACGAAGGCGTGTATGGGCGCAGCTTCGATGTGCTCTACAGCTGCGAGCAACTGGTACTGATTGCCGGAGTGAGGATGGTCTGGAAGCGCAGCGCAGGCCGCTGGCGCTCGATTTACGGCCATTTTTTCAAGGCTGCTCTCATTTACAGCGCGGCATCGGTTCTCGCCGGCGTCGCCATTGATTTTCATCGCTATTACACCGGCAGCCTTTATGACGTTCCCCTGGTTGCCGCTATGGGATGGTTCGCCGTGGTCGGCGTTACCGCAAGAGACTCTTCTTCGGAAACCACACGGCCAGAAGCGACACGCGAACATGGGATGTGGACAGCCCGCCTGGCCATGACGGCAGTCTTCTCCATGCCTCTGATGATGGCCTGGGCACAGTTCAGCGGGGGGGATCCCCAACGAGTACGTACCTATCGACTGCTCCTGACCGCCGCGGCGATGAGCATTATCGGCACAATGGTCTTTTTGAAGCAGCACTGGATGGATCGGGAATTACTTCATTTATTGAGCTTATCGCGACAGAATCTCGCCGAGATGCGCCAACTGAAGGACGAGTTGGAGAACAAGGAACAGTCTCTTCGCTGGCACAGTCTGGAGCTGCAACGCAAGAATCTAGAGCTCCAGGAAATCTCTTTTACCGATACCCTGACCGGAGTGTGGAATCGCCGCTATCTGGAAGAAATTCTGACGGCCGAAGCGGCGCAGGTGCTGCGTAATTATGATCGGGCGCAGGACGGCGAGGTTCGTACGTTGCAGCATCGCGATCTCGTCTTCCTGATGGTGGACGTCGATTTTTTCAAGCAGGTTAACGATGTGCACGGGCATCCGGCCGGCGACCGCCTTTTGCAGTTAGTAGCGGAGCGGCTTGGCCGTGTGGTCCGCAAATCCGATGTGCTGGTGCGCTGGGGAGGAGAAGAGTTTCTCATCATGTCGCGCTCCGCCGACCCCGCCGGCACAGCCGCATTTTGCGAACGCGTTCTGGATGTGATGAGTTCGGAGTATTTCGATCTCGGCCATGGAGTTCACGTGCGTAAAACCTGTTCGGTCGGATGGGCTGCTTTTCCATGGAATCATCAGGCCTACGAAACCCTCTGTGCGCAAGAGGTAATTGAATTGGCAGATACTGCGCTGTATCGCGCTAAGGCAGCAGGGCGGAACTGCGGCATCGGAATACTCTCCAATGAGACTTGCGCCGCAACCGAGGCCATTACCTTACAGGCCCTGCAGCGGGATAAGGGAGTTCTAACCCGCACTGTGGCGGTGCATGATGCCAGGCTACACAACTCCGCCATCATCTTTGCCGAAGCCACTATCTCTGCAGATCCAAGCGGTACCTGACCTCTTTTATCCTTCAAAAGCCTTGCAGATAAGCCGTCTTGCCACTAGAGTGATGTAAGCTCGCGTCATGGCGGGCATCGACCTCACGAGGCGTCTTTTCAACATGAACGCGAAACCTACTCCGCTCAACTCTCCACTGCGCCAGAAATCTCAACTGATGTCGGCCTCCGAAATTGAACGCACCCTCGTGCGCTTGGCGTACGAAATTGTCGAGAAAAATGGCGGCATAGCGGGCCTGGGGTTGATCGGAATCCGGCGCCGCGGCGTACCGCTTGCCGAGCGTTTAGGCAAGATCATCGCGCGAATCGAGAACGCCGATGTTCCCGTCGGTACTCTGGACATCACGTTCTATCGCGACGATCTCTCCACTCTGGGCCCCAAGCCAGTGGTCCAGGATGGAGACATCGGCTTTCCGATCGAAGACAAGAACATCGTTCTGATCGACGATGTCTTGTTCACCGGCCGAACCGTGCGCGCCGCTTTGGACGCGCTATTTTCCCATGGCCGGCCGCGGCGGGTGCAATTGTGCGTACTGATTGATCGCGGACACCGGGAGTTGCCTGTGGAAGCGAGCTTCGTAGGGCGCGTCGTTCAGACCAGCATGAACGAGGTCATCGAAGTGAAGCTGAATGAAATCGACGACGCCGAAAAAGTTCTGCTGATGGAAAAATAACCGGCAATCGATCGCAGGAAATAACGATCCCAAAAATAAAAAGGACGGCGATTGTTTCCGCCGTCCTCGTTTTTTGCCGGGAAAACCTAGGCGATCCGGCTGCAAACAGCCTTGGTCTGTGTGTAATTGTTGAGCGCGTCGTGTCCCATCTCGCGGCCCCATCCGGATTGCTTGTAGCCGCCGAAAGGCAACGCCGCGTCGAAGATGTTATAGCAGTTGATCCACACGGTTCCCGCACGCAGATAGTCTGCGGTCCGATGCGCTTTGCCAATGTCACGCGACCACACTGCAGCGGCTAGACCATACTCGCTGTTATTGGCGCGCGGCAAAAGCTCTTCGGGATCGCTAAACGGCATAGCCGTCACAACGGGTCCGAAGATTTCTTCGCGAACTACTTTCATGTCCTCGTTTGTGTTCACGAGAACGGTCGGCTCGACGAAGTAACCCTTGTCGCCTTTCTTGTGGCCGCCAGTCAGCGCTTTTGCGCCTTCGGAGAAGCCAGCCTCAAGATAGCCGCAGACGCGATTCAACTGCTCCTCGGAAACCAGCGGCCCCATGTGGGTTTTTGGATCGAGACCGGATCCCACGCGGATTTTCTTAGCCTCTTCGGCCACACCCTCGACCACTCGGTCGAAGATCGGTTTTTCGACATAGAGACGGGAGCCGGCGCAGCAGCACTGCCCATGATTGAAGAAAATCGCGCTGGCCGCGCCGGGGATCGCCATATCGAGATCGGCATCTTTGTAGATGACGTTCGGGGACTTGCCACCGAGCTCGAGCGTCACCTTCTTCAGATTTCCGGCCGCGGCATGCACGATCAGTTTGCCAACCTCCGTGGAACCAGTAAAGGCAATCTTATCCACATCAGGATGCGCAGCTAACGCGGCGCCCGCAGTTTCGCCATACCCCGGAACGATGTTGACGACTCCTTCGGGGAAACCCGCTTCCATGATCAGCTCGCCCAGACGCAGCGCGGAGAGCGGCGTTTGCTCGGCCGGCTTCAATACCACCGTGCAGCCGCAGGCCAGCGCCGGACCCAGCTTCCAGGCAGCCATCAGCAAAGGGAAGTTCCATGGAATAATCTGTCCGGCGACGCCAATTGGTTCGCGCACGGTGTAGGCATGGTACTTTGCGCCGGGTGTGTACGGAACGGAGAGCGGAATCGTATTGCCTTCGATCTTCGTCGCCCAACCCGCCATGTAGCGGAACAGATCAACCGCCAGAGGCACGTCGGCTGCTTTCGCGATGGCCAGCGGCTTGCCGTTGTCGAGACTTTCGATATAGCCAAATTCTTCGGTGTGCGCTTCCAGCAGATCGGCGAGCTTCCAAATCAGGCGTCCGCGCTCCGACGCCGTCAGCTTATTGCGCCACGGACCATGATCGAAAGCCTTGCGTGCCGCCTTCACGGCCTGGTCAATATCTTCACGATCGCCCTCCGCTACCTGCGCGAGAACCTCACCGGTTGCGGGATTGTAAGTCGGGAACGTTTTGCCGGAGATGGAGTCTACCCATTTTCCGTTGATCAACATTTTGCGCGGTTTGTCGAGAAACTCGGCGACTTGCGGATGAATCTGTGGCAATGTTGCGACACCCATATTTCCTCCTTAGCGACTTGGAAGTGGAAAAAGAACTTGCATGACGTGAACCCACATTAAGAGCGGCAGACGAGACTTGATCAAACTATGCTAGCTCCCCCGCGAAACAAATGCAATTACGCGAGGATCCGATGTTTGGCCCCAAAATAAAGGGTTCTTCCGGTGAACACTATTCCGGAAGAGACTTGGAGAACAGCCAAGGAAATAACTCTGGTTCGTCGTAAGCTTTGTCCCAGCAGGAGTGTCCTACGCCTGGATATTCGGTGTAGTGGACTTCCGCTCCGATTTGCTTCATGGCTGCGCTCATCCGCTGAGATTCGGTCACGGGAACGATTTTGTCGTCGGCGCCATGAAAGATCCAGACTGGGGTTTTGCCGACTCGCTCGGCTGCGGATAAGTAGGTCTGAGGCGAATCCGGTGGAGTGACTTTTACCAGATCAGGGTAGCGCATCCGTGCCGCCGCGGACGGCCGAATTCCTCCGCAGATCACCACCATAGCTGCGAATTTTCCGGGATACTTCTGGGCAAGATGCCAAGCGCCATAGCCTCCCATGGAGAGACCAGTGAGATAGGTGCGACGAGTATCGCCGTGGAATTCTCTGGTCGCTTCCGCCAGTGCTGCCATTGCTAGGTCGTCCATGGGTGGCAGTATCCACCAAAGATTCTTTGGGCATTGCGGCATGACTACGATTGCCTCGATCTCGCTACGGTCCGTGCGGATGGCCACGCCGATTCCCACGTCAGTCTGCAGAATGCCATCGCTGCCGCGCTCGCCGGAGCCATGGAGAGCGAGAATGACCGGCCACTTTCGGTGAGGGGTCCAATCTTCCGGAACGAATACCTGGTATTTGTACTGCGTGGCTTGGATGGTCGTGGTTCGGTCGATGAATCCGGTTTCATGCTTTTTTGCCTCAGCCGGGAGCGGCGCCAGCAGGCATAACAAAAAAAACGCGATCAGTGCTTTCGAAACGGCCACTCGGCTCCTCCGACGTTAGACTCTAGCATGTAATTCTGCGTAAAGCCTGTGTCGATTTTTGTATTCGATGCTGAATTCGAGTTACGGTTGGCTGCCGGATGGCGTCTAAGTAGTATGAGCGCGGGACGCCGAATAGAACTGGACGCGATGCGGGGAGTGATGCTGGTGTGGATCACTCTGACGCACCTGCCCACCGCCGCCAGTGCGTGGGTCAATCAGCCTTTTGGCTTCGTGGGAGCGGCGGAGGGTTTCATTTTTCTTTCGGCGCTGTTCACCGGACGCATTTACTTCCGTATTGCCGAGCGTGACGGCTATTCCGCGATGAGGCGAAAGTTGTGGGCACGCACGCTGCGGTTGTACGGCTACCACGCGCTCCTGTTGGCTTTTGCCTTCCTGGTCGCGGTCCCCATCGCCTCCCATGGCGACCGGCCAGGACTTCACAATCTCCTGGATTTCTACTTCATGGCCGGGCCCAAGCAGGCGGTAACGGAAGCCGCTCTGCTGATTTATCGGCCGCCCCTCCTCGATATCCTGCCGATGTACATCATTTTTCTGTTATTCACGTCGATTGTAATTCCGCTGGCGGGCCGCGTGGGATGGAAACCGGTTCTGTGGACTTCCTTCGCTTTCTGGGTGCTCGGTCAGTTCGGGTTTCGCGGCGCTGAACACACATTCATGATGCGATACATTCCCACGCGGATTCCCTTGAACGAGATGGGATCATTCGACCTTTGGGCCTGGCAATTTCTCTGGTTTGTTGGTGTATGGCTGGGCGTGCGTTGGGCCGGAGAAAACTTGCCAATTGAAACCTGGGCCAAGCGTGCGGTTGTTCCGGCCGTCCTGATAGGTCTTGCTTGCTTCATCTTGCGGCGAGAAATCGCGCACGGTCTGGAACTGGGCGCCTCGGAGTTTCTCTTTGATAAGTGGCATCTCGGACCAATCAGGCTGCTCGACTTTGCGGCAGTGTCTGCGTTGCTAATCCTCTCGCAACCAGTTACGAAAACGGCGGCGGTAAGGCCCCTGGTTCTCCTGGGACAATCTTCGCTGCAAGTCTTCTGCGTACATCTGCTGTTCTGCTTCGCAGGTCTCACGCTGCTGGGCAATGCGTCGATGCTGAATGGATGGCTGCAGTTCGCGCTCTTGAGCGTAACCTTTACGGCAATGTTAGTCACCGCGAAAATTTTCTCAAAGAGCGAGGCTAAGAGCGAAGTCCAAAGAAAAACACAAGTATCCTCAGGATCGAATTCAGCATGTGTGCCGAACCTGGCGGCTGGATGTAGCGATCAGGCGAATGCAGCCTGACTGCACCGTTTTTCGGTGAATTAAAAACCGCCCTGCCAGCGCAAGGGCGGTTCGGCGTGATCCGTCTCTCAGAATGTGGCACACTGGCCCTGCTTCGATCTCGCCGTGTTTCCTCCTCCCGTGATCGAGGTATTGTTTGAACATTGCAGGTTATTGCCGATGCTGTTGGTGAACACCTGAGTCGGTGCGGTATTGTTTTGGTCTTGCAAGTTGCCACTGACCGTATTGCTGGTGACGTTCGTTGCCGCCGTGTTGTTTTGTACTTGCAGATTGCCACCGATCACGTTGCTGGTCACTGTCGCAGCCGCGATGTTTTCCTGCACCTGCGCATCGCCGCTTATGCTGTTGCCCGTGATGGTGGTTGACCCGCTGTTTTGCTGCACCTGAAGCACGCCGCCCACCGTATCGCCGACAATGCTGACCGGCGCACTGTTCTGCTGTACCTGGATCACGCCGTTCACGGTATCAGGGGGACAAGAAGGCGAACTGCCGGACGCGCCGATCAGAATCGCGGTTCCGTTATCCTGGAATTGCAGTACGCCTCTCACCGTAGTACCGCAAACCTGGTTCTGCGCGGTTCCAGCCGGAATGTTCGTAATCTGCAAGTTCCCGTTGATCGTAGTTCCCGGATTGATCATGTACGTGCTAGCGCCGGAAATCTGCAGGTTGCCGTCAACGTTCGAGTTCAAGACAGTCAAGTTTCCGCCGTTCTGCGTGATATTGCCGGTTACTGTCGCGTTCACGATGCAAAAATTCTGGCCCGCCGAAACCGTAAGATTGCCGTTGAAGGTCGTTCCAAAAATGCCGGTGCAAGGTGGGAACGCTATTGCGGTCGGCAGATCTTCCACCGGAATCGTTGTCGTTACCGCGTTGGTTGCCGTTGAGATCACTGTGACTGTGGTGCCGCCCGTGTCTGCAGTATAGACACTGGTGCCATCCGGTTTCATGGCGATGTCGCCGGGACTGAACAGCGGGAACGCAAGATTCGCCACGGCGGCGCTGGTTGTCACCGTATTGGTGGCCGTGGCTATCACTGTCACGGAATCCGATAAGCTGGTTACGTACACCTGAGTCCCATCCGGGGTGATAGCGACTCCCAGCGGCTCGATCCCGACTGGAATTGTGGCCACCACCGTATTGCTGGCTGTCGCGATGACCGATACTGTGCTGTCATCAAAGTTGGCGACATAGGCGTACGCGCCATTCGGGGTGAAGGCTATTCCCAAAGGCCCGTTTCCCACGGTAAGTGTCGTAACCACTGTGTTGGTAGCAGTGGCGATCACCGTAACGGTATTGTCTGCCGTATTTCCGGTTACATAGGCAAAAGCTCCATTCGGGGTAATCGCCACTCCGAACGGCTCAATCCCCACCGCGACCGTGGCCACCACAGTGTTACTGGCAGTCGCGATCACCGACACAGTGCTCTGCGCCACATTGGTCACGTAAACGTTCGCCCCGTTTGGGGTGATAGCTATTCCTGTCGGTTCAATTCCCACCGGAATCGTGGCCACCACAGTATTGCTGGCCGTCGCGATCACCGAGACAGTACTGTCCTCGAGGTTGGCTACGTAGACGTGCGTCCCGTCCGAAGTTGCAGCTACGCCAATCGGGCCGGCGCCCACCGGAATAGTCGCCACTACAGTGTTCGTGGCGGCATCGATCACCGACACGGTGTTGTTTTCCAGGTTGGTCACATAGCCGAATGGCGCCGCCATAGCATGGACGCTAATCAGCACAATCGCCGCGAGCAGACCAGCGATCCAGAGAGTTGATTTCAACAGCCATGTCGGGGGGATTACTCTTGTCGCCGATTTTGAAGTCATTGTTTTCTCTCCTATCCAAAAGCAAAATCCTTAAAGTCACGCCACGGTTGAACGTCGCGATCGCCGGCCCGGGCTGCCGAGACGTGTGGTCTGGTATCGGGGTATCGTCGGTATATTGCCCAGCAAAGAGCGCGCGTGGGCAATCACGGAATCGCTATTGATGCTGCGCGGCTGTTGAGCCGAGCGGCCCTCCGCAAATTGCTCCACCTGGCGTTCCAGCTTGGTGCTGGTGCACTCCGGACACCGGGGTCTCTGGCGATTCAACACAAGGCGTTCAAAACGGGTATGGCACTGCTTGCATACGTATTCGAAAATTGGCATGGTTCATTTCACCTCGATGAAATCATTACGGCGGTTGATTGACGGCCCGCGAGCGCTGCGTAGAACGTCTTGTCGTCGAGGTGCAGAGAGCTGTTGAGTTCCCGTAGCGTCTTGAAAAGGTAATAAGGAGTCTGCGTCAGATTGTGCTTGGTCATGATTGGGTCATTCAAAAGCCAAGTCAACTTCTGCAGCTTGACGGTTTCAGTGCACGGTTCTCCTCCTCGCCACGTGAGCACACCGGTTTCGTTCAGGCTGCTCACCAGTTGGTTGAGGTAGACGGCGTTGTTGAGATAAGGAACGGTATACAGAAGAGTGTTTTCGTCCGCCCGCCGCTCCCAGGACTTCAGGACTTCCAAGGCGCGGTTGTAAGGCCCGGCGGTGACTTCCAGGCGCAGCATGGCTCCCGTGTCGCCGACAGGTTCATGTTCAAACTGTTTGCGAACACTGGCTGGAATCACTCCAAGAATCGGATGGCGCTCGTACTGATGGACGACAGGGTAGACGCCGAAGGCGTGCCTGCTTGTGTGTACTCCGTCAGTCTTGATCAGCATGGCAAAGCCAGCCGCGCCGAAGCCCGTGTCGCCTTTGCCGGCGGCCATGACCACGAAGTACCGCTCGGGATCTACTCTGGTCCATCGCGTCGGGGCAACGTTCGAGCCTTCGCTCGGCACGGTCACGAAGAGTCCGTCGTCAAAGGTTGTGATCCGCAATGTCGCAGCATCTGAGGACTGGCCACTCTTTTCGACAGGAGTTAAGCTGATCGCCTTGGGCGCTTTCGGATCATCCAGTTTGTATTTGGACTTATTTTTCGCCTGCCACTCAGAACTTTTGTACGAAGCGCTACGGGCAAGCTCGGTGACGACTCCGTTAGGTCCGAAACGATGGCGCGTGGGATCTACGCGGCCGCGTGTGGATGATTGCCAGGTACCGAGAATGCTGAACTGGCAAGCCTTCTCATCCTGGGTAAGCGAGGTATCTGGAAATAAAAATATAAAAAGAAGACCCAACGAAAACGAGAAGGCGAGCCGCTTCATGGGACGCTCCTTGCGGAGAATACGAGAGCCGCTTTTTCAGCGGCTCCCGTCGCACCGCAGTTGTTGCTGTTCGAATCGCGCCAAGATCTACCGAATCGACCTAGCGCAACCGGAACCCAGAGTTCTACTACGCTGCCGTTGCGTGTAACAGGGCCTGAAGTTTCTTCAACCCCTCCGGGTTTTCGTACTTCGCGGTCTTCTCCGTCCAACCGTGAGCGCGCTTGAAGCTGGCCCGCTTCGACGCGGTAATTGCACCCTCGCGATCGATCTGCGCTTGAAGGTCGGCATTCTCGCGAACCCGTACACCAAACGGTTTGGTCAATTCGACCCAGGAAACAGCTTCCCGGATCAGACGCGGTGGATCCGGCAAGACCCACGACGACCAGCGGCTGTTGTTATCGTTGATAATGCGCAGCATCGACGCATGGATGTCGACAGAGAAATCCATGAGTGGATCGTCCAAGCGGAAAAGCTTGAAGCGAATGCTGGTTAGGTCGTACTCGCTTCCAGTAAGAAACATCCAGCCGCGCCGGGCGCCGTTGCTCTTCGCATAGGCCGCCAGCTTGGCCGGAGTGTCTTCGTCGGGCTTCAGCGTGAACGAATACATGAACATGTCGCGCCCGAGATGGTCGCCGAGCAGGTCCTGTAGCTTGGTCAGACAACTAATTGATCTTGGGCAATACTTGTCACAACTTGCGTACATAAAGTTAATGATCGAGATTTTGCCTCTGATCAGGTCGTCATAGAACCGCACCTTTTTGTTCTCGTGCGTGGTGAACACGCCATTACTGTAATAGGCAGGTCCCAGTGAGGCTGCCGGCCGCGACTTGTCCGGAACGTGACAGGAAAAAAAGTCTCGTCGGTTCATGCTTTAACTCCCTTCTTGGAGCCCTTGAAGCCGGGGCGATTGAGCTTGGTTGTTTCGTAACTCGCTGGCAGCTGTGACAGCAGGGTTATGGCCGGGGTTAGGTTCGGCTGCGCGCCGGCATTGGGTTCGCCGTTACCCGTGTTAGGCGTCCCATCCGAGTAGGTTGGAGACGTGACAGTAGAACTGGGGCCGGTAGTGACATCCCACCGCGTCAGCATCAGGTTATCTTCGTGTCCCAGGTTATGGCAGTGGATCATGTACTTGCCAAACCAGTCGCGGAACTGTAAGAAAATGAGGACCTCATCGCCGGGTACGATCGGGTAGACGTCTCGCCGACCCATTTCCAGCGGTGGGACCCCTTGACTGTTGATGCTGATGAGAGCACCGGTCGTGGGGTTGGCATTAACGTTCCTGCGGTCCAGAACCCGTCCCTCTTCCAGGTGGATGTGAACAGGGTGAGTCCAACCTGTACCGGGGAACCGGTTCCTGATGAGCCAAGTTTCGGCCGAGCCCTGTTGAATTTGGGCATCGGGACGGTTCGGATCGAAGGTCAGCCCGTTGATATTGAATACCTTTGCGGTCGGGTTTGAGGGATCGCCCTCCGCTCCGGCAATAAAGTCATTGAAATTCCAAAGCCTGGTTCCGAATAAGTTAGCCATAGGCGTGGCTATGTTCGGCAATGAAGTCAGCACCGACGGAACTTGGCTTTGATCTGGGCCCGGCGGCGGGCCAGTGACGTTAAACGACATCACAACGTTGCCCATATTGATGCCGGGCGCCGGTTCAGGCTCGGAGGCGTTGCTCACAAACTGGGCGGCGGTATTGGTCAGAAACCAGCTTTGCCCAGGCGTGGCGTTGGTGAAGTCAATAATCACGTCGTAACGTTGCGAGACGTAGACGGTCAGACCCTGTAGGGTTGGTTGCGACGAACTTGGGATAATCTCAACCGGCGAAGGCAGTAAATTGCCGTCGGTGGTCACAACTGTCATCGGTTGGGCGTTGCCGTTGTTGTCGTATAGGTTGAATGTCCAGATTCGTGCCGGGCCGCTGTTCAGGAAGCGGAAGCGATACTTGCGCGTATACACATTGAAGTACGGCTGTATGGCGCCGTTGACACAGAATTTGTCGCCCGCTGGGATGGTATCCGGGGACGTGGCGTACATCTGACCATCCGAGCAGAACAACTTATCGGTGAAGTTCAGCGGGATATCGTAGACGCCATAGCCTCCGGGCAGACACAAAGCTTGCGATCCCTGCCCGGGTGCCTCGGAACCGGTATCCACGTCGTCGTACATCAAGTACATTCCATTAATACCGCGATAGTTGTTTGAGGCGGTGAAGCTGTGCCGGTGATCGTGATACCAATAAGTATGCTGCGCTTCGAGCGGGTCGCCCAGTGGCGGAAACTCATTGAAACCCGCATAGACGTTGGGATAGTGATGGTCCTTGAACAATCCTGGACTCCAGTAGTCGCCAGCGAATCCGTCGCTCTCGGAAGCGGTATGCCCGTTGTGCATGTGCGTGGTGTGGTTGTTGTCCCCGAACCCGATATTGTCTACGGGCAAGTTGTTGATGAACCGCACAACGATCGGAACACCATAGACGTTCAGGAATGTCGGACCCGGATAGATTCCGTTGTAACCCCAACAATAAGTCGGCGGAATCTGGGGGTGAAATTGATGCATACACGGTTCAACCGTGACGGAGTACTGCACGAGCGGGAAGAACTGAGTCCAATCTTGATGATTGGCGCGTGCGGCTTCCCCTAAGGCCGTGTCGGCCTGCAACGTCGGAAATGGATTCAGAAACGTCGGCGACGCTACGGGAGGTATCGGCAGCGCCTGCATAAAAGGCGTGGTCGACGGGCTGTTCGTTGGCTGGGGTGTGCAATCCGGCGGCTGCGTGGGGATCGATTGCGCCAGCAGCGACTTCTTCGAGGTCAACATGGTCACGACGCCGGCGGCCGCACTGGCCTTTAGCATGGTCCTTCTCGACCAACCGGAGCCATTGGAAGGTTTGTTGCTCCTTTTCTTTTTCTCCTTCGTAATTGACATAACACATTCCTTTCGGGAGATACTTGCAGTTGTCGTTCGCTGCCTCGCGCTGTTTTAAAATCGGGGCAATCTCTTAATGGTTACGGACACAACTCCTCTCCGGCTTGGTCTTCGCTTATCACACACTTAACCATCGAGAGCCGCTTTATATGATCGGCACTAAGTACGTACACACGACTGGCGTTGCGCCCAGACACTTTCGTCCGGCCACGCCAGTAGGTTGTGCGGCCTTGTGTTAGGTCCGCGTGGATTTTTAATTGAAGAGTTGCTTCAGCCCCAACTAGGTGTGCGCAACGATTGTTAGACTCGTTCTGTCTGTTAGTCAATCGGATTCTATTAGCAGAGACTGCTATTTCTTAGCTTAATTTGCTGCCGCATTCTGCAACGTTTGTGGCTGCGCTTCTTTTTCACAATTGCGGGTGTAATAAGAAACGGCCCTATCAGTTTCGTGTTTTGGAACGCGCGAGCGGCGTTTTCAGCCCTCGCTGACGAAGGAATAATTGTCGAAACAAAGCCTTATTTGTAACGAGGGTCTGATGATTCCCATGCACACTCGCTGCAAGCTGTTCCAATTCCGTAACGTCTGGCAGTTTTTTGTTAGTCGAAACGAATGTGGACTAACCTAGCTGGAGTATGTTGGGGGAGTTTCGTGTTCTTATAGTGCGAGCAACTTGCGTATGTTTCACACAGCGTAGTCTCTGGTCGTAAACGGAACCTGACAATAAATAGGAGTCAAACAGAAGGACGCGAAGTGTTGCGCCTTTCCGTACCCACGAAAACTGAGCTTGTCGCACCCATTTGGGACTTGACAGACGGATCAAGGAGGGTTCTATGGGCGCGTTTCGTCAAGCCATTACAAAACACAGTCCAGACTCCGAGCCGTTGAACTCAGCGGCAAATGGAGTCGTTGCGGGCAGTGGTCCCGCCAGCAAAAACGATACAAGATTGAGAGACCTTTTGTCGGAAGTAAAGGACAACCGCCTTCGCAGAATTTTGGAGATGATTGAATCCCATCCCGCTTGCCGAATTCAGCGCCTGGCTCTCGAGTGCAACTTGAGCGAATCTCGCCTGCAACACCTTTTTAAGCAGTGCACTGGATTAGGGCTGGGGCAGTTGCTCACCGAACAACGACTGCTGCAAGCAACCGACTTCCTAGTGCACACCAATATGAGCATCAAGGAGATCGCCGTCACCGTCGGGTATGAGCACGCCTCCAGTTTCACTCGCGCCTTCGAGCGCCGATTCCGGGAAGCGCCGAGTTGCTACCGGGAAGCGCATGGCTCGCACACAAGCGGCGAAAAGATTCCGTGACACACGCACGGCCATAGCTCGATAAAGGCAGCTGCCACAAATTAAAGAGAAAAGATGGTGAGCGCGGAAGGAATCGAACCTTCAACCTACTGATTAAGAGTAGGCGAATCTGATAGGGTCTTCCGCGTCTTATAGCCGTTACAATTCAATAACTTACCGACAATCAAGCCCGCACGGAAGCAATCGGCTCTGGTATTGAAAAGAAGCGCTTTAGCGCACATGGGATCGAAGCGCACGGCACACTTACGGCACACCTTAAGACTCACTTCTCATCGTCTCCAGATGGCCTCCCGCGCCGCAGCCAAAGCTGGGTAGGGAGCAATCGATACGAGATCGCCAGAACCGCAACGCTAGAGGTCAGTGATTCGCAAAATGCGAACGGGCTATGCCTAAAACTTGAGTTGCACGACAGAAGGTGGAGTGGCAAGGGGTTCCAGCAGGGCCAATGAGAAACGGCGCGGCGCCAGTGGTCGCCTGAGGGGCGGGGGACAGTGGCACAGCAACACTTCAAGATTGACCCTAGTAGTTTATACGCTAGAACTATCCAGGGAACTGTGATAGGCATCACGCGGCACTGTGATTGTAATCACCAAGGAGGAATACAAGGGGGTAATGCACCGTGACGGGACTTCGCTGCGAGTGTTCGATTCGAAATACAACATCGCTGACAACCACCTTGGTCGATGCGAGGATGATGCGACTAGAGTAGTTGATTATGCCTCCCTTCGGGGCGGAGGAGCATTCAAAACCAACCAGTAAAGCCCCAACTGAGAAGCCGCCGTCACGAATTGATCATAATCAACGGGCTTGATTACGTAGCTGTTGGCGAAGTGTGTGTACGCGTTCAGCCGATCCTTGTCCTCATTGGATGAGGTCAGCACTACGACGGGGAGATGCCGGGTGCGTTCGTCCGCGCGAACTGCCTTGAGCACTTCCAAGCCGCTGATCTTCGGCATGTTTATGTCGAGCAGCGTTACCGCTGGCAGTTCACGGACATCCCTTCCGGCGTATTTGCCACGACCGAAGAGAAAATCCAAAGCTTCTTCTCCGTCGCGGGCTCGCACCAAAGGATTCTTGACGTTTGCACGTTTGAACGCCCTTACAGTCAGTTCGGCATCGTCGTCGTTATCCTCTACGAGCAAGATCGTCTGTTCTGCGACCATCATCGGATGTCTCCTATCGTGAAGTAAAAAGTCGCCCCCGCGCGGATCGCCGCTTCCGCCCAGATTCGGCCACCGTGTCGCGCGATGACTCGCTGCGCCGTAGCCAGGCCAACGCCGGTGCCTTCAAACTCTGAATCGTGGTGTAACCGGCGAAACGGCGTGAAGAGCTTGTTGGCATACGACATGTCGAACCCGACACCGTTGTCCCGGACATAAAATACGGATTCGTGCTCCTTGTTGTCGTTACTTTTGCCGAATGCGATCTGGGCCGCCGGCTCCTTCGCTGTGTATTTCCAGGCGTTCCCGAGCAGGTTCCCAAGAACAATCGTTACCAGTCGTCTGTCGGCAGTGGCCGAGAGTCCTTCTGCAATATCGATCGCAACCTTGCGCGCAGGTTCTCTGCTTTGGAGATCGGCGACTATGTTGCGAGCAAGCTCCGTGAGATTTATCGACTCTTTCTGAAGTGCGCCGCGGCTAACGCGTGACAGGTCGAGAAGATCGTTGATGAGCGTGGACATCTTCTGTGCAGCCGTCCGCACCCGCTGCAGATAATGACAAGCGTGCTCGTCCAGTTTCCCGGAGTACTCGTCGAGAAGTGCCTTACTAAACCCGTCGATAGCACGAAGAGGAGTTCGTAGATCATGGGAGATGGAGTAACTAAAGGATTCCAGCTCCTTGTTGGATTGTTCGAGTTTGTTAGCCCATTCGAGACGGGCCTGCGCGAGTGCCAGATGGGTTCGGACGCGGGCCATAAGTTCCTGAGCGGAGAATGGCTTGGTCAAATAGTCATCTGCGCCAGCATTCAATCCCTCGACAGCCGATTCTTCGCCCGCTCGCGCCGACAAGAGAATCACGGGGATGTTCTGAGTTGTCGGGTCCGCCCTGAGTTCACGCAATAGACCAAAACCATCCAATCCCGGCATCATGATGTCGGTCAGAACCAGACTTGGAGATTTTCCCCGTGCCGCGGCTAAAGCTGTCAAACCGTCTGGAACCGCCAGCACCTCGTAACGCTCGGCCAATAGGCGTCGAACGTAGTCCCGCATGTCGGAATTGTCGTCGGCTAAGAGGATTCGAGGGCGGGCTTGCCTAAGCGCGGTTGCTGTAGGAGATGCGGATACGATACTCGTCTGCGCAGCGTGAGATAGCGGTTCGCTCGGCTCAACATCGTTGGGCACCCAGTGCAGGGCTTCCTCAACATAAGCAGTCGCTCGGGTCGCAGTCGAAACGAGCTCGCGGGCTTTGCCTACACGGTCGGCAGGAAGATGAGCTGTCCCGGCCTTAATTGTGACCGTAAACGTGCTGCCTCTTCCTTCGTCGCTTTCGATGCTAATCGTCCCGCCGTGCAGAGAAACCAATTCTCGCACCAGAGCAAGGCCGATTCCCGTGCCCTCATGGGTGCGCGATTTTGCGCCCTTTACGCGGTGGAAGCGTTCGAACAGGCGCGGCAGCTCCGCTGATGGGATGCCGACTCCGGTGTCGGCCACTGCAAGCTTAACGTGGTCATCGCACCAGCCAAGCGTAATCGTGATGCGGCCCTCGAAAGTATGTTTGAAGGCATTCGAGAGCAGGTTGAGCACAATCTTCTCCCACATCTCGCGGTCCACATAGACCGGCTCGGGCAGGGCCGGGCAATTCACTACTAACTTCAGGCCACCCTTCTCGACCGCGGAGCGAAACACGCTTGCCAGTTCCGTGGTGTAGGTCGCCAGATCCGTGGGGTCGTAACTGGCCTGAGTGCGGCCCGCTTCAATACGGGAGAAGTCGAGCAGAGTGTTGACTAGCTTCAGGAGACGCAAACTGTTGCGATGCGCCGTCTCCAACCTTTCATGACGGGCTGGGGGCAACGGGTTGTCGTGCTCGGCCAATTCGTCTTCGAGCGGCCCCAGCATAAGGGTGAGTGGTGTGCGAAATTCGTGACTGACGTTTGAGAAAAACGCAGTCTTCGCGCGATCAATCTCCGCCAGGGCTTCGGCACGCTTGCGCTCCTCCTCGTACGCGCGCGCATTGGCCAATTCGGTAGTGACTGCCGCGGCCAACAGATCGTAAAAGGCACGGTAGGTTTCACTCAATTCTAATCGGGGGCTAATACCGGCCACGATAACCCCAACTGGTCGCTTGCAGCCGGGAGGTGTGAGCGGGAGTGCGAGGGCTTCTTTCTGCGATTCCGGATATTCGCCACACGAGAAATGACCGAATCGCGCTTCCAGGTCGTTCACGTGTTGCGCATGGCCTGACCGCGCCGCATCGGCAAAGGGCCAACTGGATTTCTCATCGACAACCAGGGACACAAGCGCACGACTGACAGTGCTTGCATCGGGCAACCCCGTGCTGGCAATCAATCGAGCTTCTTTGCTCTCGTCCTCTAAGAAGTAAAAAAGGACAAAGGGCAGATCTAGCTGGTAGTCCGATAGCGTCTGCGCGGCGAGCGTGCATACCTCTTCAGGCGTCTGCGCCTTGCCGGTACGCGTCGCCAAATCGCGCAGAGCGCGGGTGCGTCTCTCACTTAGCATTCGACTGGTCGTTTCAGTGACCGGATGAAACAGGCCAGCGACGCCCGTCTCATCGCGGATAGGACTGAACGAAAATGTAAAGAATGTTTCCTCCAGATATCCATTGCGATCGAGGAAGAGTCGCTGATTTTCGAGGAACGAGGTCTGACCAGCCAGAGCGCTCGTGAATGCTTCGCCGATGACAGGCCACGCCGAAGCCCAGCACTCGCTGAAGTCCTGGCCCATCGCTTGAGGATGCTTTTCGCCGCAGATTTGCCAGTAGCCGTCGTTATAAATCTGCACATGCTTGGGACCCCAGGCCAGCGAGATGGGAAACTTCGAGGCGAGGCAAAGGCTGACTGTCGTGCGCAGGCTCTGGGGCCATAACTCGATGGGGCCCAGCGGGGTCTTGGCCCAGTCCATCGACTGGATCAGTTCGCCCATTTTTCCGCCGCCGACAAGCCAGTCTTGTGGCTGGCTCTGCTGTCGTCGCGGACTTGCGCCAACCCCCGATTGTGCGACTGACATACTCGTCCCCTGCCCTCAAGGTTTCAGATCGACGGCCCAACTTCAGTAGGTGAGCCGGGTCATATCGAGTGGTATGACGAAAGTTTTTCTCCGCGCCAGATCACATCCCGTCCGTTGGAGTCCTCTTCCGGCCCACAAGATGTGGAATCACCGCATGCCCGTTCTTCTATTCGGCTCCTCGTGGTCGATCCATGCCCACCTCGTTTTCATCGCGATTTCGTTCTCGAGGGTTAGGAACTCCATTCACGGGCGGAGGCTGGTTGATCGCCAACCAGTACAAGACTACCGTCTTCACCGTGTGGCAGAACTTTTCGAAGTTCACCGGTTTCTGGATGTAGCTATTCACTCCGAGTTCATAGCTTCGCAACAAGTCCCGTTCTTCATTAGAAGAGCTTAGGATGACCACAGGAATGAACTTGGTACTGTGATCGTCCTGGAGCTGTTCGAGAACTTGAATTCCGTTTACCTTCGGCAACTTCAAATCAAGCAGCACGATCTTGGGTGGGCGATCAAAACTGCGTTCTGTGAAGGCTCCGCGACAGAACAAAAAGTCGAGAGCATCCTCGCCGTCCCGAACGACATGGATGTTCGCGGCCAACTTCTCCCGTTGCAGAATCTGGGTGGTAAGTTCCACATCTTCCAGGCTATCGTCCACCAATAAAATGTCGGTCTGAGTCGCATTCATTATCAAGCTCCTGCCGTGGCCGCAACCCCTCGCGACCCAGCGCGTTCGCTACAGCCCAGGGTGAAATAAAATGTCGCGCCGTGGTCCACTTCCGCTTCCGCCCAAATTCGGCCACCATGTTTTTGCACGATCCGATGGACTGTCGCCAATCCCACTCCCGTGCCTTCAAATTCCTCATCACGGTGAAGACGCTGGAAGACCCCGAACAACTTGTCTGCATATTGCATGTTGAAGCCAGCTCCGTTGTCCCGCACGAAGATGATTTGCTGGTCCTTCTCCTGAGTGTGTCCGATCTCAATGACGGCATGTGGGCGGCGGCGGGAGTACTTGATTGCATTGGAAAGTAAATTCTGAAAAACTTGCCGAACCAAAACCGGATCGCATTCCACGGATGGAAGGCTGCCGATTTTCCACTCCACCTCGCGCCCCT
>JBEKBW010000073.1:0-24295 GCA_050015215.1 Candidatus Sulfotelmatobacter sp. | reverse complement strand
CTCGCAAGCTGTTCACTTGGGACATTCTCCTCTTGCGGCTGCTCCCTTCGCGAATAGGGAATCGCTATGCGGACCTCGGTTCCGCCTTCGTCCAGCTTCCGGATCGCGAATTGGTGATCGCCGGGGAATATTCTGGATAGCCGTTCCCTGGTGGAACTGAGCCCAATGCCAAGGTTGGACTCACCTGACCACTCGGCAGGAACGCCAACTCCGTTGTCCGCAACGATCAGCACCAGCCGGTCGCCATCGATCAGGGCGCGGATTGCGATGGTGCCTACTTGAGAAATTCCGCGAAGACCGTGAATGATGGCATTTTCGACCAGAGGCTGAAGCAGGAAGCTTGGGATCAAAGCGTCGTCGGACTCGGGCGCAGCGTCCACCAAGACGGTAAGCCGATCCCCGAACCTCATTTGTTCGACGGCCAGATAATCCCGGACTAACGCCATTTCCTCGCTTACGGTGGTCTCGGCTGAAACGTTTCGGCGAAGCGCCGAACGGAGGAGATCGCCCAAGCGAACCAGCATTTGACTGGCGAGTTTCGGACTCTGCTGCGCTAGCACGGAGATATTTTGCAAAGTATTAAAGAGGAAGTGGGGATTGAGGCGCATCCGCAAATTCTCTAATTCCGCCTGACGCAGGCTCGCTTCAAGCTGCGATTTTTCCAGGGCAAGCTGGGTCGCTTGGCGCGCCTGGCGATGGAATTGAGTAAAGTGCCGGATTGCGCAGGCGGCGGAAAAAGTACACCAGAAGAAAAATTCTTCGAACCCTAACTCCACCCAGGAAACACTCCGGAAGAAATCGGAAAGCGAAGCTGGCTTGCCGAAAGCGAAGTTAATTCCAAAATCCAGCGAGGTGCTCATCCGCAATGCGGCATAGGAAAAGATCATGCTGGCGACTACAGCAATTCCTGCCCTGTGCTTCCAGGCAGCCCCGGCCAGCGGAAAGCGCTCCTCGATCCGGAAAATAAACGGCGTTAACACTGCCCAGGGATAGAAGCAGCCTAACCAGGAGAGCAACTCAGGCCACGACCCGGTGGGCCATGCGGATGGGTGGGTAGACTCGAAATAGTGGCGGGCATAGCCTACGATCGCAATCGCCGTCCAACTTAACCACACACGAGCTATGAAGTGTGTGCGCTTTCTTTTCGTCGGCACATTGCCTTCCATCATAGGTGGCTCCCTCGGATCTGGCTTGCTGTGCAATTCTGGCCCCACGGACGGCCAAGCGCAACAGAAACTGGGCGAACACACATTCTTCGCTGGCGAACACACTTCTGCCCGGGCTCCGACCGCTGTAGTCCGCTTTTAGCTTGGACCAAGCCGCCGTGATTTTGGTAGCAACATCACCTTGTCGGATTTTCCCCCGCGGCACGCTGGCGCTTGCCAAGAAGAACCGGCAATTGACCCGTTTTGGATTGCGAGCCCGGTCGTGTGCTGAGAGATTCAGCCCATGGCTACCGTCAAATGCTTCCACCGCTCCTCAATCTCGACAATCTACGCGTGCCTGCTCTGCATGATCCTCGTTGGCGCTTCTCCGCGTGTGGCAAATGCGCTGCAGCGAAAGCAGGGCCGCGCGCTCGAAACCCAGGAGTTCTTCTGTCTCACAGGATATGACCCTCAGGACTGCGGACGGCGCATCGCCCAGTTGAAAGCGTTATTAATCCAATACCCGGAGGGGGCGCCAAAGCATTGGAGCTGGGTGATCGTGTCCTCCGAAGATTGGCAACCGTTGCTGCAACGCCTTCACTTGGATCGTGAGAGCCCTGCGTTTAGCGCCCTCGGGGAACGCGAAACGTTCCTGGAAGATGCTCTGTTCCTTCCGCAATCGAAGCGAACGGAGGAACTGGTAGAGCGTTTTCATACGCCCTTCGGCCAGTTACTGCCCTTCGCCGTGAGTCACGAACTGGCGCACGCGATCTGTCAGGGGGGCAGCGAAGCGATGGCGAACCGGGTCGCTCAACAATTGCGCGGCGGAAAATATCCGGAGTGCGTCCCGGACGTGAAATCGCTAACCCCAATCGAGGAATTGTATTTGCACAGCCAGTTACCCGCGTCACGCCACTTTTAGTGGCCGACCCATCAATGGCTCGCCATGTTCATGCGATGCCGTGAGACTCAGCCTTGCGTTTTGCGCAAGAGAAAAATCATCTCTGCGGCGCTGTTGTCCATGGGCGTTTTCGCAAAGGAACCATATTCCTCGATAATCTCAAGTCCAGCCAGCAGGAACAGCGCGCGGAGGTGCGGATAGGTGAAAAAAGACAGGTTGAAGTTTTCCGTCTCTTCCAAAATAATTTCGCCGGCCTTGAATGTCCGGTAGATAAACGTGAAATTAAAAATCTGATTGATTTTGTCGACTGACTCTTTTCTGAAATAGCGGCGCACGATTGCTGCCGGGTCGGAGTTCGAAGGCCATTCCATCTCCTGCGCTTCCTCACCCATTTTGGTGTTGATCATTTCAAACTTTGGATAAAAAACGTCGAAAGCAAGAATTCCGACGTCGGTGAGGTGGGCCGCTGCGGTGCATAGAGCTCGCACCTGATCCTCAACCGTATGCATGTGCTGCATGGGACGGAAGGGAATGATCACGAGCGGGAATTGCGCGTTCAGGCGAAAGTCTCGCATGTCGCCTTGGTGCAGAGTCACCTCACCGCAAACCTCTTCTGACTCCTTCGCTAGATTTCTTCTCAAGATTTTGAGCATCGGTATGGAGTTGTCCACGCCGTGAATCTGAATTCCCTTGCGCGCAATTGGAACCAGGACGCGTCCCGTCCCGCAGGCGATCTCGAGGATTGGCCCGCGCGATTTTTCCGCCAGCCCCAAATAGAAAGGCAGGTCCACTAAATCCTGTTTGGCGGCATAAGCGCCGTCATAGTACTTGGCGGTAACGTTGTAGGAGTCGATTGCGGATTGCATGGAGGACCTCCCGGGATTTAGCGACTGGGTGTGATGCTGGGATAATCGAAAGCGGGGCTCTTAGCTGGCCGCTTGGCCCGTCGGAACTTGCACGGTTGCGCCGGACTTGGCTGCCGTCCGCGACTTCATCTCATGGCGAGCCGCTTCCAGATCGAAATGCAGGGAGTCGAGGGCGTTGGTGGGCATCTCAGTGCCCCAGGTTTCCATCTCGTCTTCCGACCAGTGTCCGTTCAGTCGAATGGCCCCAGTAATATCCTCGGGAAAGCCGTGCCGAAAATCGCCCTCGCGGATGAGGATGTCGCCGATCAATCGACCGGTCGCGAAGTCGAAGACGCGACGGCTGGCCTGGCCTGAGGCGTTGTTAAAACACAACAAGACTTCGCCATCATTGGCAAATTCCTCGCGATAATACCAAGCCTGCGGTGCATCGATTTTGGGATGATGGCGCTTTGCACGTTTCAGTTCCGGCTCGATGGCCTGCATCTCGTTTGCGGGATTGAAGTAGAGGACACGCTGGCATGAGTCGCAAACCACCATTTGCTGCCCGGTGCGCACGTCGTTGTAGGTTTGCGGACGCAGCATCACCTGGCAGGCCATGCATTTGTGATCGCGAACCTCGGAAATCCCGCTGCCGCGGAATTTTGAAACTCGCTCATAGTGGCGCAGCAGATCTTCGCTCACCCCAGCCCGCATTTTGTCGCGTTTTCCACGCCACTCGGCAAGCTGTTTTTCGTCTTCGGCCGTGCGCAGGCGCGCTTGCTCTTTTTCTTGCTCGATCTCGGCAGCTTCGGCCTTCAGTTCAGCCTGCGCGGCCTTTACTTCTTTATCGCGCGCGTCGGCATTCACCATCAACTCGAGAATCTTGTCTTCAGTCGCGGCGATTTCCTTTTCCGCGAACTGAATCTCGTGCAGCAGGGCCTTGTACTGTTCGTTGGTTTTTACGTCGAGCGACTGGTCGCGATACTTGGAAATTTTCCCGCGCAGGTCGGAGATTCCCGTCTCAAACTTCCGGCGCGCAGTTTCGTCGGCCTTCACGGCCGTTTGCGCTTTTTCCAGTTGTGCTTTGGTGCCGGCCAGCTTCAGTTCAATCACGGCCACGCGTTTAGGGAGTTCGGCGATTTCATCCTGCAGGCGGCGGATTTCCTTATCCGCCTCTTGCAGGTGTAATAAGTTTTCTATTTCTGGAAGCATCCCGAGGAAACTCAGCTCTAATTCTAACACGCGCAAAAGTCTGCCTTGTGCAGAGCAGCGCCGCCAGCGGCAACTGTGGCCCGCTCTGGTGTACACTCTTCCGTTCGCCCTACCTCACTTCTGGTTTCGGGGTTTACAGTGAAAAACCTGCGCGCCGTTCTGATCGCTTTATCTTTGTTAGCCTTTTGTGTATCTAGTCCTGTTTGGGCGCAGTCCGCGACTGCCAAACCGCTCACCATCGAAGCCATTTACGCGCCTGGCGGCCTTGGAGGACGCGCTCCCGATACCTTCGAATGGAGTCCCGATGGGACCAAGTTGTCATTCGTGCAGCGCGACGATGAAGGCGAGCACGGCGAACTCTGGTGTGTGGACGCGGCCACCGGCGAAAGAAAAGTTTTGGTGAGCGCCGCGAAGTTAGCGTCGCTGGCGCCCGACTACAACAAAGTAAAAGATGAACGAGAAAAAGAGCGGCTCACGCGCTATCGCGTTGCCGCATATTTGTGGGCGCCGGATTCCAAGCACCTGATTTTTGACTCGCAAGGGCAGCTCTGGCTATTCGACCTGACCAGCAGCACGGCGGTACAGTTCACCTCGGCCTCCGATCCCAGCGGCGATCCCAAATTTTCTCCCGACGGCAACCACGTTTCCTACATTCGCAAGCACAATCTCTATGTGCGTCCGGTGAGCGGAAAAGATGAAAAGCAGCTCACAAAAGACACGGGCGAGAGCCTGTTCAACGGCGATATCGACTGGGTCTATGCCGAAGAGCTGGCGGTTCGCAGCAATTATTTCTGGTCGCCTAACAGCAAAGAGATCGTTTTCCTGCACATGGACGAAACCAAGGTCCCGATCTATCCCATCGTCAACCTAATCCCAACTCACCCCACGGTCGACAACGAAAAATATCCGAAAGTCGGGGACGCAAATCCGACTGTGAAACTCGGCGTTGTTGATGCAGAGAAAGGGAAGATTCGCTGGCTTTCACTGACCAATGATCCGGAAGCCTACATTCCGCGCTTTGGCTGGGTGCGGGATGGAATTGTCTGGGCCGAGGTTCTCAATCGCAACCAGGATGAGATGGATTTGTATTTTGTGGACGTAAAGTCCGGCAAATCGAAGAAGGTTCTAGCAGAAACGGCTCCCGCTGCGTGGATCAACGTAACCGACGATTTTCGGGTTTTGAAATCCGCAGACCGCTTTCTTTGGTCAAGCTGGCGAGATGGTCACACGCATCTTTATGTCTACAGCTTTGACAAAGAGAATCCACTGGGCGCGGACGCAAAGCTGGACATCCAACTGACTCAGGGAGATTTTGAAGTTCTCGGAGTCGAGGGAGTGGATGAAGACGCGGGTAAAGTATTTTTTTCTTCTGACAAGGGCGACGCCCGCCAGCGGCACATTTTTTCGATCAAGCTGGATGGCAGTGGAACGCAGCGGCTCACCAACGACGAAGGAATGTTTTCGGCGAATTTCTCCGACGACGGCAAACATTATCAGCAGACCTTTGTGAGCCCCACTGCCTCGCAGCAGATTTCATTATGTACGGTCGGAGCCGCTTGCGCGCCGGTGTGGCAGGCGCGTGATGAGGTCGCCGAGTATGGCCTGCGCCCGCCGAAATTTCTGGAGTTCAAAGCCGAGGACGGGACGACTTTGTATGGCCGTCTGTTGCTTCCTCCCGATCCCCGGGCGAGCGGCAAGATTCCCCTGATTGTGAATGTCTATGGCGGGCCTGCGGGGCAGATGGTGTTGAAGGGGCCGACGAATCCGTTCGACGAAATTCTGGCGCGCGATGGCTTCGCGATTTTTGCTGTCGACAATCGCGGCACGCCGGGGCGTGACCGCAAATTTCAGACTTCCATCCGCCACGAATTCGGCACCATCGAATTAAAGGATCAACTCACCGCGCTCGATCAGCTCTTTACTGAATATCCGCAACTCGATCAAGGCCGGGTTGGGATTTGGGGATGGTCGAATGGCGGTTCGATGACGCTCTATGCGATGACACACTCCGAGCGCTTTCGGGCTGGAGTGGCGGTTGCGCCGGTTACGGATCAGATCAACTACGACACGATTTATACCGAGCGCTACATGGGCCAGCTAAAAGACGATGCGGCGGGCTATCGCCAGTCGGACGTGACCGCGGCGGCCGCAAATCTGCACGGCGAGCTAATGATCGCGCACGGTACCGGCGACGACAACGTTCACTTCCAAAACAGCATGCAGATGATCGACGCTCTGATTAAAGCGGGGAAGCAGTTCCGGCTGATGATCTATCCGAACAAGACGCACGGCATCGCCGGCAGTGACTCCCGCGATCATCTCTTTCACATGATCGAAAATCACTTTGAGCGGGAGTTGAAATAGTTTTGTATCAGGGCACGACTTTAGTCGTGCCGACAACAGCCCCAACAGAACACCAGGCTTGAGCCCCTGCGGGCCATTTTGCTATGACCGACACTCTCCTCCTCCAAGGCAAACACATCCGCCTGGAATCGCTCCATCCGCGCCACGTCAATGGCCTCGCCGCCGCAGCCGAGGGCGACCGCGAACTTTATCGCTGGAGCCCAGTTCCGCAAGGCGAAGCCGAAGCCGCGCGTTACCTTGAAACTGCGCTGGCCTGGAAAGAAGCCGGCACGGCTGAGTCGTTCGCGGTGGTGCGCGAAGCGGACGATGCGGTTATCGGATCGACCCGCCTTTTCAATCTTGAGCGATGGCTTTGGCCAGCACAGCATCCGCTCCACAATCGCACTACTCCCGATGCCTGCGAGATTGGTTATACCTGGTTCACGCACTCGGCCGTCCGCACGGCAGCAAATACAGAATCAAAGTTTCTGATGCTCAGATATGCGTTTGAAACGTGGGATGTGTTCCGCGTTTGCCTTCATACTGACGTGCGCAACCAGCGCTCGCGCGCGGCGATTGAGCGGATCGGCGGAAAGTTCGAGGGAATCCTACGCGCCCACCGGATGGCCGCTGACTTTATCCCGCGCGACTCGGCGCGGTATTCGATTGTTGCAGCGGAATGGCCAGGAGTAAAACAAAGACTGCTCGATCGTCTCGAGCGATCCTGATTAATCCTGGAAATTACTTCTGCTTCTCGGCTTTCTTCGTAGGGCTGGATTTTGTCTCTTTTGCCGATCTTTCCTTGCCAGACTCAGCCTTGCCAGACTCAGCTTTGGCAGACTCACCCTTGGCAGACTCTTCCTTGCCTCTACCCGCCGCTTCAGGCTTTTCTTTTTCGTCCGTCTTGGAATCCTTGCCGCCGTCAGAGCCAGACCCTTGCGATTTGCTGGCATAGTCGGTCACATACCAGCCCGACCCCTTGAACTGCACGGCTGGCGCGGAAATCACCCGCTCGACGCGTCCGCCGCACTCCGGGCACTTCTTGACGATCCTGTCGGAGAATTTCTGGATTCTTTCGAAGCGATGGCCGCACTTCTCGCACTGATAGTCGTAAAGAGGCATGAGTTGGGAGACGGTTGTAGAGAATCTTCCTGATCGATTCTAGGGGCGGGAGTTCTTTTGCGTCAATTCGAGTGGGGGGAGCCGACAAACGCTTGCATGTTCCCCCGAGGCTGCAGGCACGGCACCTTTGCAGTCCACCGCTCTATAAATTCTCCTGGATGAAGCGGGAACTGAGGTGAATGTCGAGTTGTACCAGTGGCGAATCGCCAATCACCTTGAAGCTGTGGATCTCGCCGGTCTTGATGACGAAGATGTCTCCGGCGCTGCCCTCGAAGGTTTTGCCGCTCACTGTCCAAACTCCGCGGCCTTCGCGGATGAATTGGATCTCGTCGTAAGGATGCCAGTGCGGACCCGGTCCCGAGCCGGGTTTCCCGTGGTAAAGGAAAACCGAAACATTGGTATTCCCCTGCTCAGCTCCGACAAACTCATGCGAACTACCAACGAAAGGCAGGTTTTCCTGGCGCACGTGATACATAATTCGTCAGCCTCCTGCCAGTATTTGATGACGTTGGCCACAGCGTGGCTCCCCGGTAGGCACGTCTACGGATAGAATTGTGGGATCCGGCGCAAGATTTCTTCAGCCGCTTTACCCGAGGGCACATTGACCCCAACCTCCGTTAGTTAGCTAGCGTGTAGCCATAAACCCCGTCTCCGTGCCCTGCGAATCGATGAACGTTCCCACGATCGTGTCTGAGTTATTGATCCCGGTTGGCCCCGTCATCGTGCCGTTCGGATCCGTCACCTCAAAGAATTTCACCAGGTTGCTTGCGTATCCCTGCAGTTGCTGGAGTTTGGGATTGACGTCGCTTCCCACCACGTGGCCTCTGTCGTTGATTGCAACAGCGGTCGTGGAGGTCGCACTGGGGAAATTGAAGGTCTGGTAGGTGCCATCATGCAATAGAAAACCGTGTTGTATCCCGCTTGTGTCAGTGAAGGTTCCGATAATGTCTCCGGAGGTGTTGATCCCGTAAGGCTGGGTTTGGATTGCGTTCGGAGCATCCAGGTGTGTGTACTCACCGCCGCTGAGTTCAAATCCGCGGAACTCGCCGGTCTGATCAATATAGAAGCCGACGATCTGCCCCGCCTGGTTGATTCCATAAGCGATTGTGTCCGGCGCCTGCGGAACATTGATCGCGGTGAACTCTCCGGCATGGTCCAGGAAGCCGTGCGTGGCGCCGCTGCTGTCGGTATAAAAACCCACCAGGTCTCCGGCATCGTTGATGCCAGAAATCGTGGTAGAGCTCGCCTCGGGGAAGTCAATCGTCGTGTACTGACTGCCGCAGAGGAGATAACCGTGTGTCTGCGAGGCAGCGATATAGGATCCGACAACTTGGCCGGTGTTGTTGATCGCGCGGGATTGCGTGGAAACCGAGCCGGGAACCGTGATTTGTGTATACGTAACCGCCGCTGCTGCCCTTCCCAGGCCGAAGCCGAGCAGAACGATCACCAGCACTGCATGAATTACCGTCACATTGTGTTTGCGCACGAACTTACCTCCGACGACCGAATTTCGCACGCACTTAAGATGCAGGTTGAAGCCGCATGGTGGACGTAATTGTCCAGCCATAACTGGCCTCCAGTTCCTGCTCGGTCTCAGTCGGGCATTCGAAACACTTGCCACCGAACCGAACTGGGGTTGGAAAACTCAAAATCTAGTTCTGGGGTTGAAGGTAGGGTGCGCCGGGCGCTCTATTAGTACTCAGTTCACTCCTCGAAAGTAGGGAGCTCAATAAGGCGCTTTGGCGCCGTATTCATCCAAGCCGCCCGCAACGCGTTCAGCACGGTTTTCTTATTCGCGACTTTGAGCATTATGCTGGTCGCGCCGCGGCGTCCCCATGCGCCTTTTACCGGAACAAAAATGCCAGGATCATCTTTCGAAAAATAGTGTTGCTGCTCGGGCGTGAGCTTCACCATTCCCCAGCCTTTTGCGGGATATCCCAAGGTCGCGAAGACCTTTCCCCCGACACGAAAATCGGGATGATCCATGTGCGCGCTTTCGACTGCTTCCGGCAGATCCAGAGCCAGGCGGCGAAACTCATTGGCGGTCATGCGGCAAACTCCTAAGAACGAATACGAATCGTGTGTACGCTAACACAACCGTATACGCCACACCGAGGTTACGGGGGCCGGCGGTGGTAGACTCCGGCCATGAAGATTGCCGGGAAGAAAGTTGATAAATCCGAGAGCGCCGGAACGAGCGCTGTTAACGGGCGGAATGGGCTTTCCGGGCCGTCGCTTTATCTTGTGGCCACTCCCATCGGAAATTTAGAAGACATTACCTTGCGCGCGCTGCGGATTCTCAAGGAAGTGGACGTCATCGCCTGCGAAGATACGCGGCAGACGCAAAAGCTGCTCAATCATTACGGCATTGCGACTCGAACCGTGAGCTATCACGAGCACAACGAAATTACGCGAGCGGCGGAACTGGTGAAAGATCTGCAGGAGGGCACCAGCGTTGCCCTAGTAACGGATGCGGGAATGCCGGGAATCTCGGACCCGGGATTTCGCCTGATTTCCCTGGCGATTCGCCATCATGTGCCGGTGGTGCCGATACCTGGCGCGTCGGCGTTTCTGGCGGCGCTGGTTGCCAGTGGCCTGCCCACCGATTCCTTCCGCTTCGGCGGATTTCTTCCCGCCAAGCGAGGAGAGCGGCGAGCTGCCCTGGAGACGCTCAAGGCATCGCCGCGAACGCAGGTGTTCTACGAAGCTCCGCACCGGATCGTAGAGGCGCTCGCCGATGTCGTTGAGGTTTTGGGAAGCGAACGGCACGTGGTTGTGGCGCGGGAAGTTACGAAGCTTCACGAGGAGTTTTTGCGGGGGCGTGCGGTCGAGATTCTGCAGACTTTGAAATCCCGTGAGGCCATTAAAGGCGAGATCACGCTGCTGATCGGCAAGGCCGAGGAAGCGGGTTTGGCGGTGCCCCAGACGGCCGGCGTGAGCGTCCGGCAAAGAGTACAACAAATCGTCGCGGAAGAAAAATTGGACGAAAAGGCCGCGCTTAAGAAAGTTGCAAAAGAGCGCGGAATTTCGAAGAGCGAGGCTTACCGCGAGTGGCAGCGGAGCAAGTGATGAACTCGATTTTTGTCGTCTTGGTCCACTTCCCGTTCGCTAGAAGGCTGCGCGCGCGACTGAAGTCCATTGTTTGCTCGCCGAGCCGTGGCGGCGCTCCACTATTTATCGGATTGATTCGCGCGGGCCAAAACTCGGCAATTTCCACTTTTCGAGAATCAGAGGTTCCGAAATGAGTTCTCGGGCTCGGTGAAGCCCAATTAATGGCCACTCAGTAACTCCGTGGATTCGTCGAGAGGACACCTCTGATATGAGGCGCGGGCTGTCGAGAAAGGACGCTGTGCGACCTGACTACTAATTAAGAAGATTGACAAAGCCGGTCAGTCCACTCAACAAATTGGCGGTGCCAATCATTCGCTACGCGCCAATTTCGACCTCGCCGCTGCGCCCGTCGTAGGTGAACAGCCATTTCCGAAGAATGTCACGCCCAATTAGGCAGGAGAAAAATGGCTGGCGGATGATCGGGCATGCCACCACGCGAGTTGTGTCAAGACTCGGCAGCTGACTTCCGGGGAACGAAATCGCCGCGGCGTACTCTGGAAATTCGCCGGCTTCTCCGCCAACCGCATTGATTTTCTGGCGCCCGGTTTGCTTGAGCTTGCAGTTCATCGCAATCTGCGGGTTAATAATGGTCAGCGACGCTCCAGTATCAACCAGGGCTCTGACCGACATTTCAGGAAACTCAAGGCCGACCGCTCTTCCTTCGATAACCTCAATCCTTGTCGCGCAGATCAATATTTCGAGATGTGGTCCCTGTTCAAATAAGGTCGTCGGCGTAAAGGGCAACTTCACTGCTGGCACCCTCGCTGCGTTAGGTTAATGGATTAGGTAGACAGGTTCTTCTGCCCAAACCTGCTTTACCAGAAAGCTCGCCTGGATGCCGAACCTGCTCAGTCCAGCCTTGAATGCGGATTCGTAGTCCTCATAGAACCCCGCCACGGTCTCATCTGCGATCACGACGAAGTCGCCGAGGTGCTTCAACAGCCATTCGCGCTTGTGCTGCTCAAACACCCCAAGTTCCTTTTGCAATGCCTTTTCTTCTGCGGCCATATGGTCTAGTGGCACCTGATTGAATGATATTATAATATTATAATAGCAATGCAAGCTAAATCTCTATGGCCAAGCGTAAGAGACTTGAGGCGGATGCGGAGCAGGTGGCGGTCTATCTTACCCCCGCTGAAAAGCTTGTAATGGACGTTATAGCGGCGCGCAGGAAGAAACGTAACGAGGAGCGAACCAGCCCGAGCGAGATAGTGGCAGACTCCCTTTGGAAGGTTCTTACTGAGAGCGAGGGAGTCGCTAAAGAAAAGATCCAAGAACTCTTGAACGTTCAAGCGGAGAAAACGGAGGAGCCTAACAATCTGAAGGTCTTTCCGAAAAACTGATGTGCTCAAATCCGCATCGGCATCACAATATACCGATACTTATAATCGTCCCCCTCAGCAGGCCGCAGCTGTCCCGCGGACTGCGAATCCTTCAGTTCCAGGCGAACTTCGCTTGTGCCCGCGGCTTTGAGGAATTCGACTAAGTATGCGGCGTTGAAGCCGATCGTCAGAGTTTCGCCGTCGTAGGGCGCTTCAATCGAATCTTCCGACTCTCCCGCTTCGGTGGACGATGCCGAAAGCTTCACTTCGCCTTTTTCCAGCTTCAGGCGCACGGCGCGGGAGCGCTCATCGGCAAACTGGGCTACGCGGAGGATTGCCGAGTTCAGGTCAGCGCTGTTCAGCACGATGATCTTGCTGTTGTCTTTGGGCAGAACGGCTTCGAAGTTCGGGAATTGGCCGGTAAGTTGGCGCGAGGTAAGCAACCGCGAGCCGATGCGGAAGAAAAGCGTGGAGTCGTCCTTGGCGAATTCAACGGTGTCGGCATCCTCGGCGTCGAGCAACGATTTCAGTTCGTCCATGGCCTTCTTCGGAACGAGGGTCTTCATTTCGCCCGAGACGCCTTCGAATTTTTCGCCGGTGCGCTCACAGTGCGCCAGGCGATGGCCGTCGGTGGCAACCATGGTGATCGACTCCGGCTTGAGCAGCATCAGCGCGCCATTCAGCGTATAGCGTGATTCTTCGCTGGAGATGGCGAAGCTTGTACGCGCGATCAGGCCGCGCAGGACCTGGCCGGGAATTTTGACGACGCCTGCCGTGGGAAACACCGGCAGGCTGGGGAAGTTCGACTTCGCCATGCCAACCATTTTTGTGTTCGAGCGGCCACAGCGAATGCTGACCCAGTGATTATCCAACAGCTTGATCGTGATATCGGCGTCAGGCAGGAGTTTAACGTAGTCGTACAGCTTGCGCGCGGGGATGGTACACGAGCCCTCTTTTTTTACTTTGACGTCGAAGGAGGTGCGCAGGCTGAGATCGAGATCGGTTGCGGTGAGAAACAATTTGCCTTCCGCCGCCTCGAACAAATAGTTCGACAGAATGGGAATCGTGGTCTTGCGCTCGACCACGCCTTGCGTCGCCGTCAACTCGCGCAACAGTTCGACTTTGCTGACCGTAATCTCCATGGTTTCCACCGCAACGGCCGCTTCCACCGGCATAGACTTTATCTCCCCTGCCGCGTGCTACTTTTAGTACTTCCCTTATATCAAATACAAAACCTATAAAACCAGCAGTAACAGAAGGCTCCTCGGAGAAGTGGAAAACTTTGGGAAGCGCCCTGTTGTCACAAATTTGAGAGTCAACCCCTCGTGTGAGAATTCCGTCCTGCTGGCTGCGGTGGGCGTACTAGAAAACTCTCAGCCGAAAGTTTCGCCCAACCGTTGCACAGCTTCCACATCTTGCCCACAGAGCAGTTGAGGGAAGAAGCGTCTGTTCCGTGGAAAACGTGCAAACAATCAACTTTAACCGCCCAATTGCTCCGTCAATTTATTGAGCAGCCTGTTTAAATCTTTATCGTTCTTGCGGACCTCTTCGATCTTCTCGACCGAGTGCAAAACGGTGGTGTGATGCTTTCCGCCGAACTGCCGTCCGATCTCCGGCAGCGAGGCTTCCGTCATCTGCTTAGCCAAATACATTGCGATCTGTCGCGGGTAAACGATGGCGCGCGAATTGTCTTTGGCCTTGATCTCGACCAGGCGCAAACCGAACTGCTCAGCGACCATCTTCTGAATGGACTCGATCGTGATCTTGCGCGCTTGGGAGTCGATGAAGTTCTTGAGCACCTGTTGTGCGTAGGGAAGGGTGATCTCCGCGCCAATCAGCGAGGAGTGGGCGACTAAGCGGATCAGCGCGCCTTCCAGTTCGCGCACGTTGGAGCGAATGTTCTGCGCGACGTACATCGCTACATCGCTGGGTAGAGTCACTTTTTCCTGCTCCGCTTTCTTTTGCAGGATGGCGACTTTGGTTTCGAGGTCCGGAGGCTGGATGTCGGCGATCAGTCCCCACTCGAAACGGCTGCGCAGCCGGTCTTCAATTTCGGCGAGTTCCTTCGGCGAACGGTCGCTGGCGATCACGATTTGCTTCATCGTGTCGTGCAGCGCGTTGAAGGTGTGGAAGAATTCTTCCTGCGTGCGCTCCTTGCCGGCGAGAAATTGAATGTCATCGATGAGCAGCACGTCGACGCCGCGGAACTTGTCGCGGAAGCTGGTCATCTTGTCGTAGCGCAGCGAGTTGATCATGTCGTTGGTGAACTTCTCGCTGGATACATAGCAGATGGCCGCTTGCGGCTGGCGCCGCTTCACTTCGTGTCCGATAGCCTGCATCAGGTGCGTCTTGCCCATGCCGACGCCGCCGTACAGGAAGAGTGGGTTGTAGGCTTTGGATGGACGTTCGGCAACGGCCTGGCACGCCGCGTGCGCGAACTGATTGCCGGAGCCGATGACGAATGCATCGAAAGTGTAGCGCGGATTCAATTGCGCTGCGCCATCCCAGTCGAAGCGGGCTTGTGCCGGAGCGGCGGCGGGCGCCGACGCGGACAACCCGCCGTTGTGGCGGACCGGGGTCGCGGCCGGATCGTCCTCAGGCGTCACAAATTTTACGTCATTGAAATCAAGCCCGAGATTATCGATGGCTTCCTGAATGAGGTCGGCGTACTTGTCGCCGGCGTGCCGGAATTCCACCGTAGGAACTCGAACGAAAAGTATTCCGCCGCTGGAGTGGCTATAGCGTGTTGGCTTCAGCCATGTGTCGTATGAGTGCCGGTTGATCTTTTTTTCCAGCGCGTCAAGAATGCGCATCCACGGATTGGGGGAGAGCGTAGTTGTAACTGACATATATATGAAATACCCGCCGCGGCGTCCCGGCGGCTGGCTGAGGGCGCCTGTTAATAATGCTATTTACCGACTCGCTGATGGAACTTTTAATTTACTGCGGAATGCGCGTCTTGTGCGATGCGCGGTTGTCATGGTGAAAGAGATTTTTAAACTTGAACAGTGCCGAATGGTAGCACAAATTTTTTTTGCCGTACGAAAAACTTGATCGAAAAAATTTCTGCGACTGCCTATTCGGCACGCGGAGAGGTGCGCGTGTCAAGTGTCGAGGATGTAACTGCAACGCGAATGATGCAAAGCGGCGGCGGCAGAAAAAGCTAAGGGAAAGTTTTGATGAACGATGGCGCGCGGCTCTGCGTTTCCGCCGTTCCGCGCGCCATGCGAGTTTTACGGTTTCGCGGGTCTACGTTTCACAAAGGTTTGCCCGTTGTAGGTCCAGGTGAAGTTGCAGGAGCCACCCACTTCTTCGTAGGGTCCGCTCGCATTGGCAGAGGTGCTCACAGTGCTGCCGACCGTGTTGTCGCTGCTGTTCACGCACGACTGATCGTTGATGCAGGCCGCCGCCGTCACCCCAATCGAGCCAGAACCATTGCAAGTGAGTGTGATCTGCGCGTCGAGATTAAAGCCGCCCGACGTGCAACTCGTAGTTGGAGTGCAGGTGAGAGTTGTGCCGGAGATAGTGACGGCCGCCGCCTTTGAAGGGATTCCATTGGCGACCACCACAAGCTCGCTGGCTCCGGTCGGGATGGCTGCGGGGATGTCGAACTCCGTTGAAACCACCGCCGATCCGGTTGCGACTCCCATGGTGCTGTGATTGTGAGTCTTGCAATAAGTAATGGCGCCGCTGGCATTGTTCGTAATTCGCACCAGCGGATAGTTCGTTGCCATCTGCGCATCATCGCCGTACGCAGCGCCCTGCGACAAGCCGTTGAACTGCGTTCCATCGATCACGTTGTTCGTGCTGCCCGGGGTGAGAGTGCTCGCCACCGAAGTAATCGTCGGCTGCCACGCCGCTTGGTAAGTTCCGCTCGCGGTGTAGATCTGCGCCGTCGTCGATCCATCCGTAAACAGAACCTGGCCAGTGGGGAGCACAAGCATGCGCCCGACGTAGGTAGGATCGTCGGCAGCACGGCTCGTGCCGGCCACGGCCGTCAAAGTTGTCCCGTTGAATTCGTAGAAATGGCTGCCATTCGAGTAGCAAGGAGATTGCGGTCCGACGTCAATCAAAACGTTGCCATCGGGCAGAATCGCTGCAGGTCCGTCTTCCACCCCGTATGAACTCGGAACTGTCGGGCCAGAGGTCCAGACCCCGGTCGAGGTCGTGTAGACAGCCGTGGCGCTCGTGCCACCGACCGCGAAGACCGATCCTTCAGGCCGAAGCACCGCGGGACCGATTTCGTCGCAAGTGGTGTTGGGCAGTTTCACCACTGTGCTGCCGATGCTCGTCCACTTGCCCGTGGTGTAGTTGAAGAGTTCTGAGTTCGTTCCGTCCCATACATCCACGACCAACACGTCGCCGTTGGGCAACAGTTCCCAGCCTTCTTCCGAGTTCTGGTCGGCCTTGCCATTGCCTGAGCCGATAATCGTCCAGGTCAGAGTGCTTTCATTCAGTTGTGCCTGGTAAGTCTGATTGGTACACTCTGTGCCCGCGACGCCGCAGTTGCCGATCATGAACGTTCCGTTGGGAAGTACGACGCTGGCGGCATCTCCGATGTGAGTCCAGCCGCTGGGCGGCGTGATCGAGGTCCACGCGTTGGTCGCGGGATTGTAGATTGCGCCCAGGTTCGTTTCCTGCTCGGCGTTGTTGTTATACTCTCCGCCGACCGTTACGACGCGACCGTCGGCCAAAACTGCCGAGGCGTAGTAAAGAGGCGAGTAGCCGGAAGGCATGGTGGCGAGCGTCGACCAGGTTCCGGCGATATAGCTGCCGGCTGTGGTCGGAGTGAGTCGATACCAGGTTCCTGAAGCGTATCCGCTGGTTTGCATGCCTTGCGCCATGACGGTTCCATCGGTGAGCAGCAAAGCTGTGCCCAGTGGTGCGGGAGGCGTGTTGGTCAGAGTTGTCCAGGTTTGTGCAGCAGCACTGGCGCAAAGGGCTAGAAGAATAAACAGCACGAGGCGAGTTTCGACGGGCCTGGGGAGTTTCATGGAGTCTTCTCCTGAATTGAATTTGCGGACCTCAACCACTTTGGAAGGGGTGAGCGGCTTGCCTGAGCAAGCGAGGATCACGAGTGTAAGTCGGTTTGGCCAGGCCCCAACACGCGGGCAGATTTTTTTACGCAAAACGGAAAGGGTTCATTCGGTGGAAGTTGGGATTTGGGTGAGCAACCCGAGCTTCGTTTCCCCCGCTGTGCCGTCCCCCTCGAGCTCAATCGACAACTTTTGGCAACCTGATCGTTCCCTTGATACTCTTTACGCTGGGGACTTCGCAAGAAACGATTCCCTCCAGCCGGGCAGGTAATAATTCATTGGCATCCGACCCAATTAACGCGCAGGCCTCGGCATCGGTCGCAGCCGTCTCGCAGCTTGTCTCCGCGCCGCTCACGAGCTCGGCGATTTTTCTCGTGGTCACGATCAATCCCGGCGACAAAAACCGCGACGCGGTGCTTTCTCTTTGCGCCGATCTCTCTGGACTGCTGCGCGCCGTCGGTTTTCGCGCGCTCGAGGGCTCCCTTTCCTGCATCATGGGATTCGGCCCCGATGCCTGGGACCGCCTGTTTGGGTCGCCGCGTCCGGCTGAACTTCATCCGTTCCGGGAGATTCGCTCGGGTCCGCGCCACGCCGTCTCTACGCCCGGCGACTTGATGTTTCACATCCGCGCCAAGCATATGGATCTTTGTTTCGAACTTGCCTCGCAAATCTTGGCGCGCCTCGAAGGCGCTGTCACCACTGCCGACGAAGTTCAGGGTTTCCGCTACTTCGACCAACGCGATCTCCTCGGCTTTGTGGACGGCACCGAAAATCCCACCGGCAGCGCGGCCGCAAACGCTGTCTTTATTGGCGACGAAGACCCCGCTTTCGCCGGCGGAAGTTACGTCATCGTGCAAAAGTATCTGCACAATCTCGATGCGTGGAATAAGATTCCCACGGAAACTCAGGAAAACATCATCGGGCGCAAGAAAGTCTCCGACATCGAACTCGAGGATTCCGTTAAGCCCACCTACGCGCACAGTGCTCTCACCACGATTGAAGAAAACGGTCAGGAAATTAAGATCGTGCGCGACAACATGCCCTTCGGCAGCCCCGGCCGCGGAGAGTTCGGTACGTACTTCATCGGCTACAGCCGCTCGCCGCGCACTATTGAGCAGATGCTCGATAATATGTTCATCGGCCGGCCGCCGGGCAATTACGATCGAATTCTTGATTTCAGCACGGCGGTGACTGGAAGTCTGTTCTTTATTCCGACCGCGTCATTTCTTGACGATGTCTCGCCCGACCAGCCTGCGTCCGCGCCTGCGCCGGATGAAGCCTCCGCTTCCTCCGCGCCATCCAACGATGGTTCGCTCGGCATTGGTTCCTTGAAAGGGGAAAATTCCTGTGAATAATCTGCATCGCGAGCTGGCTCCGATTTCTGAGGCCGCGTGGGCTCAAATCGAGGAAGAAACTTCACGCACGATCAAGCGGTATCTGGCCGGCCGCCGCGTTGTGGACCTTCAGGGCCCGGCGGGTTCTGCGCTTTCGGCCGTGGGCACGGGCCATCTGACTTCAATTGCCGCCCCCGGAGACGGCATCATGGCGCGGCAGCGCGAAGTGAAAGCCTTGGTCGAGTTGCGCGTTCCGTTCGAACTCAGCCGCCAGATGATTGACGATGTGGACCGCGGCGCGAACGACTCCGATTGGCAACCCGCAAAAGACGCGGCGCGCAAGCTGGCCTTCGCCGAAGACCGAGCCATTTTCGAAGGTTACGCCGCTGCCGGGATCGTCGGCGTTCGCCAGGGTACAAGCAATCCGCAGAAACCTCTGCCTGCCGACGTGCGCAAGTATCCGGAGGCCTTTGCCCAGGCCTTAAGCCAGTTGCGCCTTGTGGGCGTCAACGGGCCGTACTCCATTCTGCTCAGCGCGGACGCTTATACCGAACTCGCCGAAACCAGCGATTACGGCTATCCAGTCCTCGAACACGTCAAGCGCCTGGTCGAAGGCAAAATCATCTGGGCGCCCGCCATTGACGGCGCGTTCGTGGTCACTACCCGCGGCGGTGATTTTGATCTTCACATCGGCCAGGACGCGTCCATCGGGTACTTGAGCCACACGGATACAGACGTTCGGCTTTATTTGCAGGAAACGTTTACGTTCCTGTTCCTGACGTCGGAAGCGGCTGTCGCGCTGGCTGCGCCCTCCAATCCCTGACGCGCGGCGCGGTCCATAGACCAAATTTTTACATGGGCATGACATCTGCTGACACGCCGAGTGATCTTATTCCTGCGGAGGTAGGAACCCATGAGATTGACAAGTTTAAGCATCATCGCCCCGCTGGTTCTCAGCTGCGCTGCCTTTGGGCAGACGACCGTCAAGCTGGGATTTCTCAGCCACGATCAACAAACCCAGTACTGTGACTACATACAACTCACCGTTGAAAAAAACACCATCGTCACCGGAACTCATTACCCGGCGGCGTCCGGATCTCAGACCTGCTTCAATGAACCTGGCTTGAACGGCACGATGGCCGGCATCGAGACAAATATTCCGGCGACCTCGAGCCTGACCGTGACCGGGACGGTCGCGACCTTTGCCGATAACACCCACGACCAGCAAGGGGGTTACGAGGGTGCATGCGGCTGCTCCGAATACTATGTAACCAAATTGAGACCGTCCACCGCACAGGAAATACAGGATGGCGTGTACGGCTGGGCCTTGTACACCAACTTCGGCGGCACAGCCACGCTTCAAAATTTCGGTTTTACCACCAAGGAGTTGGGCAACAACAACAGCCCGAATGCAGAGCGTTCTTTCGACCAGTTCTAGCCTTGTTCACCTCGCGAAAGGCCACGCTGATTTGGCATGGCCTTTTTAAGACTCCGTTTCCCGCAGGAAGAGCATTGTCAGGCCTCGTTGGAGCTGCGACTCTTGCAGCTTGAATGGTGTAACGAAATGGTTCGATGGCCGAAGGTGATCGTGTTGTTCGCTGCATGGCGACGCCCATGCTCGCACAAGCAACAAAGTCAGCCGATTCGCCGAGGCCGGTCAACGCAGTAGAGTCCCAACCAACCGGACCTCGATCAACAGAACAAGGCTCGCGAGTTTCATTGTGTCCCTGTATATGACGGATGTTCATTCGGCTGAGGCACGCAGCCGCGCGCGAGGTGGCTCACAACTGATCTTCACTCCCTTTCATCTAGCCGAGTGGACACATGCCATTGGACAGCATCGGTTTCGAGGAGTATTGAGCGTCGAAGCCGCCGAGCAGTTGAACGCGCAGTTCGCTTCAGACCGAACCTCTGGACTTTGGCGCGAAACTGCATTTCCTGAACATGCCTTCGAGCTCTGTGCAGACCTTGCCCGCCGCCACGCCTGTAGGATTGGCATGCGCACCCTCGACACCCTGCATGTAGCCTGCGCTCGGGAACTAAACGCCGAAGAATTCTGGACGTTCGACGAGCGCCAGGCGAAGCTGGCAAAGGCGCAGGGCATGAAGACCTCCTGATGCCCTTCACTTCTGATTAACCAACCTCCCATCCCGAAACGAAAACATCCTCTTCTCACCAGTCGGCAGCGTGACCGTGCATCGCAGCACGTCGGCTCCATTCAAAACATATTCGAAATGAAACGTCTGTCCGTCTGCCAATTTCTGCTCTATCACTCGTCCCCACTGATATCTCATTTGCACGAGCACGTTCCAGCTTCCATCAAGAATGCGCATGAGCAGGTACGGGTCATAGCCCCTGCCGTTCATTAGAGGGGCATATTCAAATCGATAAAAAACCCGCGTCCCGTCAGAAACACTCTCCACATGCCCGTGTTCATCGTAGGAATATCTTCTGACGTTGCCCACATCGTCTTCCGCTTTCACAATGCGGTCGCTGGAGTCGTACTGAAACGCGATTTTGTGCCCGCCGGGAGAAATCAGTTCTTCAAGGTTGCGCACCGGGCTGCGCTTCAGTTGAATGCGATGTCCGACCGCGTCGTCCATCTCGGTCGCCGCGCCTTGCGCATAAGTTTTCGCGTTATACGCCTCGGGAAAATAAATCTTGCGCCCGTCGCGGAACGTCATGGTCCAACCGTTTCCGTTCCACGCGACCTGCGCGCCGTAGAACTCCGACGAAGTCTCGCTATGCCGAAACACCGCATCCGCGTAACCCGTTCCCTTCGAGATGCGCGGCATGTGCACCTGATAAAAATCCTCCAGGTTCAAGTCCATGTAAGTGTAGGGTCGTCGCGTTCCGGTAGGACAAATGTCGTAAGGATGATTCCCGCCAACCCCGAAGGCTCGGCTGTGATAGTCCCACGCGATGTAAGTCCGCGTCAGGGACAACGGCATCACGTCGGCAATAAAAAGATCCGTCTGCCGCAGAATGAACCTGCCCGTATGTAGGTCGACCACGAATTCGTCGACCGGCAAATCGTGATGCAGGGTCGGCTTCAACAGCGAAAACGCAGCGCTAAACTTCGGCGGCGTCGAACCAACCCGGGAAATCACCAAGTAAGGATAAGATCCATCCCACGCCGGCGGTGAATCGGAAAAGGGTAGCAGTTCTACTTTGACTGGCTGTGGGGCCGGTCTTGGACGTAGCAGCCAGCCCGAAAACCCAAGCAACACTAGGACGGCACCCCACTTCCAGAATGGCTTCCAGAATTTAGTTCTAGCATTCATCTTGTTCCGACCACCGAGCGCTACCCTGTGTACCTCTGTGTTTACGGTTTTCATCCCCTGAAGAGAGCAAGCACACCCGCCACCATTGGGAACACCATTCTATATAATAGTCAATAATGCTATAATACGACCTGTATGCCACTTAGCATCAAGAGCTTAGAAACCGAGCGTCTAGTTCGCGAGATCGCCGCCAAGACCGGCGAGTCTTTGACCGGCGCAATTCAAACCGCGCTGGAAGAGCGCCTCGAGCGCCTGAATCGCGAGCAGCGCAGCCGCAACCTGCTGAGTCAGCTTGAAGAAATCCTGCACCGGGTAGATCGATTACCGGTCCTCGATTCCCGCACGCCGGACGAGATCCTCGGCTACGACGAGCACGGACTCCCACGCTAATCGCTATGGTTATCGACACCTCAGCCTTGGCGGCAATTGTATTCCGCGAGCCCGAGCGGCAGAAATTTCTGGAAGCCATTATCGCCGACGGAAGCCGGCTAGTCTCCGCGGCAACCATGCTCGAAGCCGGAATCGTGATCGAAGGCCGGCAAGGAGAAGCCGCCGGCCGCGAGTTCGACCTTTTCGCCGTGCGCGCCGGACTGCAAGTAGTCCCCTTCGACGCCGAACAGTCGGAAATTGCCCGCTCCGCCTGGCGCAAGTACGGCAAAGGCCGACATCCAGCAGGCCTGAATTTTGGCGACTGCTTCTCCTACGCGCTGGCGAAATCGACGGGTGAGCGCTTGCTGGCCAAGGGCACGGACTTCGCCAGCACCGATGTCCTTCTTTATTCAAAGGGAACAGACTGACGAATCCTGGAATGCTTTGACGAGCGCTAGGAGAAGCTGACTAAGACGCAGGAGACGAGAATCTCATAAGTGATCTGCCCAATCGGCTTCCGGTTGTCCTGCCCGTCGCTCAAGTATTCCATTTCCTTCCGGCAATAGTTTTCGGCGAAAAGATAGCCAGAACTCTTGGCTTGACAGCTCGCTTAGCGGCTCCCAGAATGTGGCCGTCAGAAAAATGAAGAATTACATGCGAGGTCAACCAAATGACGACAAAAGAGCGACGCCACGGTGAGGGCAAAGTATTCCGTCATTGGCTTGGCTTTCTGTCCGGCGCAGCCATAGTTTCATTGCTGATGATCGGTATCTGTGTTTGGCTTTGGCATGTCGAATGGCTTCGACCATGGCTAGCAAGCTTTGGCACAGCGTTGGTCGCTCTGGTCGGACCTATACCGGGTCTTCTAAGTCCAGAAACGCGGAGCAAATGGCTCATATTAGTTGGTGTTGCGGCTCTGATTGGGGTTGGAACATGGTATGCCACGAAATATGAAGAGGACCAACGCGAGGAGGCGCGCGACGACGCTACATTCTCTCAGTCACTGCTCAGACGCGTCGGCCCGGATGTTGGCGGCCAGCTTTGCCGCGCTGCAGCTTGTCCTCTGCGTGAGATGCTGCACCAGCGCGATTACCGTAGAGTCGAACGCAATAGCTCGATTCTGCGCAACTTCGATCCGGCCAACGGCCATGCGCTATACTTCGCCGGGGAAGCTTACCTTGGGCTGGAGGACTACGGCCAGATGCTGACAGCTTTTAGAAGCTATCTATACAACGCAGACAAGATCCCAGCGGAGGCTTACATCGGGGATGCAAATCAATGCTACTTTCGCAACAGTGGCTATTGCGCGGAGAGAACGGCATGGGTTGAACACCTGCTCGCGAACTACTTCTTCACCGCCGCTCAGAAATCGAAAGGTTCAGAGCGAGTAGCGGCATTGCAGCAAGTCCTTACAGAGTTGGGTTATATGTTGAGGTCAAGAAAAATCGGATTCAACGCCGACCTAACCACCCACGATACCGAGGATCTGCTGCGGCAAACAGTAGAAGAGCTAAAGAGCCTAAACCAAGATCCCCGTAAAGCGGAATTGCTACTCTCGCAGGTTGACAATGAGAGATGGAAAGCTGCCAAGACCGTTCCGCAACCGGGCGACGCCGAATCGCCATGTGCTCAACCTAACATCTAGCAACTATACCCAAAAACCATACATCGTTAGACTGGGTCGTTTATCCGTTGGAAGGGCACGGTGCCCGCGTCTGCCTTACTCTTCCTCTTCCTTAACCTCACCCCGCTCCGCCCGAGCCTTCTCAATAATCTTTTCCTGCAACGCCCCCGGCACCGTGTCGTAGTGATGCATCTCCATGTTGAACGACCCGCGCCCCTGCGTCATCGAAGTCAAATCCACGCCGTAAGTCAGCATCTCCGCCATAGGCACTTCCGCTTTAACGACGGTGTTGCCGCCCTTGTTGTCCATGCCCTGGATGCGGCCGCGGCGGCTGTTCAGGTCGCCCATGATCGACCCGGCAAAATCGTCCGGCACGGTGATTTCGACGTGCATCACCGGTTCCAGAATCGTAGGCTTCGCTTGCTCCATCGCCTTCCTGAACGCGATGCGGCCCGCCATCTGAAAAGACATGTCGTTCGAATCCACATCGTGGTACGACCCGTCATACAGAATCACGCGAAAGTCGACCACAGGAAAACCAGCCAGATATCCGCGCCCGGCAGCGTCTTTGATTCCCTTTTCGATGGCGGGGATATAGTTCTTCGGAATCGCCCCGCCAAAAATATCGTTGACGAATTCAAACTGTC
>JBEKBW010000072.1:0-27851 GCA_050015215.1 Candidatus Sulfotelmatobacter sp. | reverse complement strand
CCGCGGCCAAATCCCGGCGTCACGGCATGGATGACAAGCGCCGATGAGGACAAACTGTTCCTGAGTGTCGTCACCTTAGCGGAGGTGCGCTACGGAGTCGAGCGCATGGCGACAGGAAGTCGCCGCAGGCGGTATGAGCAGTGGCTGGAGCACGAATTGCCACAACGGTTTGAAGGCAGGATTCTTCCCGTTGATCCGGGAATTGCTGACACGTGGGGACGAATAGTGGCCCGTTGTGCATCCGGCGGAAAGCCAATCAGCGTGATCGACGGTTTTTTAGCGGCCACGGCGGAGGTTCATGCCTTGACTCTCATAACCAGAAACGTTCACCACTTCACCGTTCTCAAAGCCGTATTCAATCCCTGGACGTAGCCGGCACTATGCAGGCCGCTCCGTCACCGCCTTCCCTCCCGCACCTGGCAGCTTTGCTTTCTCCCCTCCGCGCTCTTCGCCAACGAACAACTCCTCCAAACTCTCATACGCATAAATCGTGGGCGCATGATTCTGCATCAACCCGCCCGTATCCGCAGTGGGCCCGTAATTACTGTGCAGGTCGCGCCCCAGCATGCGCAGCATGGCCATCAACTGCCCGCGATGATGCGAGGTATGCGCCACACGCCGCGCCATCACCCACGCCCGCGAGCGTGACACATCGAAGAACTTCGCATCGCCTTCCCACCACGCTTCGTCCTTCTCCTGCAATGCAGCCAGCCGCTTCCCACTGTCGTCGGAGTAGCGTTTCATAAATTCCAGCCGCGTCTCCTGCGCCGGCAGCGGAGGCGCGCCCACATCAATTCCCAGCATGTTGCGAAACCACAAATCCTCGCTCACGCACTGATGCACCATTTGCTCCTGCACGCTGCGCCCGCGCGGATCGCCCTCTCGCGGGCGCACCGGCAGATCTCCGTCCCGGAACTCGCTCCAAACGCTGACTACTTTAACCCGCTCGGTGGCGTAAGTCTCGACCAGAAATGCATATCTCATAGCCGCAAATGTTACCCTAATTCTCCGATTCAACTCCATGCCTCGTTCTCGACCACTGCGCGTCGCCATCGATACGGGCGGCACCTTCACCGACTGCGTCTGGATGGACGCCAGCGGCCGGCTGCGCATGTTGAAAGTCTTCTCCACGCCGGCAGATCCCTCCCAAGCCATTGTCGAGGCGTTGCACAAGATTGGGCATCCGGGCGAAATCATTCTTCTACACGGAACGACCGTCGGCACGAATTCGCTGCTGGAACGCAAAGGCGCTCGTACAGCACTGGTTACTACCGCCGGCTTCGAAGATGCAATTGAAATCGGACGCCAGGCGCGCCCGAAACTTTACGACTTTTTCTTCGACCGCGTCGAGCCGCTCGTGCCCGCCGACCTGCGCTTCGGCATCGAAGAGCGAACGGCCGGCACCGGAGAAATCCTGCTTTCCCCATCGCCGGAAAACTTGAAATTGCTGGTGTCAAAGCTTGCCGCGAAGCAGTCCGAATCCGTAGCCCTTTCGTTGCTCTTTTCTTTCGCCAATCCTCAGAACGAACTGGCCGTTGCGCAGGCGCTCGGAACGCTCGGCGTCCCGCTTTCCATCTCCCATCAGATTCTCCCGGAATTCCGCGAATACGAGCGAACGTCGACGATAGTCATCAACGCATACCTCCGGCCAGTCATGCAACGGTATTTGGAGAATCTTGAGCGTCGCGCAAAGGAACTGAAGCCCGCTCCTGTCTCGGCCGCGGCGGATGTCTCCGTGGAAGAGCGGCGCTTTAGAGCCGCGAAAAGCGACTCAGAACGAAGAGAGGCTGTAGCCCCGCGGATCTTCGTAATGCAATCCAGCGGTGGCATCACATCCCTTGCCTCCGCCGCCCGCGAACCCGTCCGCACCGTTCTGTCCGGGCCAGCCGGAGGGGTAGTCGGCGCAACCGCCAGCGCCCGCCGAAGCGGATTTGAGCGAATCATCGCCTTCGACATGGGAGGGACTTCCACCGATGTCTCGTTGGTAGAAGGCGCGATCGCGAGCGCCGGCAACGCCGAGATTGCAGGCCTCCCCATAGGCGTGCCGATGCTGGATATTCACACCGTCGGCGCGGGCGGAGGTTCGCTCGCCCGTTTCGACGCCGCGGGCGTTCTCCGCGTCGGCCCGGAATCCGCCGGCGCCGACCCCGGTCCGATCTGTTATGGATGCGGAATGCAGCCAACCGTCACGGATGCCAACCTTCTATTAGGCCGCTTGCAGCCCACTCGCTTTCTCGGTGGCGACTTCACTCTCGATCTCGATCGCACGCGGCGGATCACGCACGAATGGCTGAGACAGCGGCAAAGCACTCTCACTTTAGAGAAGTTCGCCGCAGGTGTGGTTCGTATCGTGAACAGCACCATAGAGAAAGCCATCCGCGTTGTTTCTATCGAGCGCGGACGCGATCCGCGCGACTTCGCTTTGGTCGCCTTCGGCGGCGCAGGAGGTCTTCACGGCTGTGCCTTGGCTGAAGCTCTCAACATCCCGCATGTAATTGTTCCAGCATTTCCCGGCGCGCTTTCCGCACTGGGCATTCTCGCCAGCGATGTGGTGAAGGATTATTCGCGCACCGTCTTGTTACGGGTCGCGGGGAAAATTCCGGAGGCACGGGTTGCTCAAGAGTTCCGAGCGTTAGAAAAACAGGCAGCTGTCGAATTTCAGAAAGAAGCCTGGCCCGGAAAAGTGAGCTACAACCGGGGCGTGGACCTGCGCTACCGCGGGCAGGGATACGAACTGAACCTGCCGTTTTCGAAGAATCTTCTGCAAGAATTTGAACGGGAACACCAACGGCGCTACGGCTATGCGCATGCCGGCCGCGAGTTAGAACTAGTCACTATACGCCTGCGTGCAGTCCTTAAAGCAACAACAAATCGCGGGGCGGCGGACGCCTTCGCCCGCCCCGGGCCAGGCAGAAGCCGGCGGTCAGGCCGAGAGCATCCCGGCACCATTTCCGCGCCCAACGTCCGAGTTACCTTCGAAGGCAAGAAACTCAAGACCGCAATCTACTCCCGCGACGCCCTGCACGTTGAGCGGAAATATTCCGGCCCTGCTATCGTCACCGAATACAGCGCCACGACGGTCGTGCCGCCGCGAATGCGCTTCCACACTGACCGCGTCGCCAACCTGGTCATCGCCCTCTAACGAGCAGTACTTGCAGCTGAATCTGCCTGAGTATTCCGTCTTGAGTGCATACCAATCCGGTTGTCGCCAACCTTTTCCACAGGATGACGCGTTTTGGCGCAATATGGCGCACCCATGACGCACTATATCGCTTGCGCTACCGGATTGGTTTTCCTACCCTCGTGGAGACAGAGGCTAGTGTAGCGGAAAGCAAACCTGCGGGAAGTACCAAGACGAACCGGAGATTTAAGAATGAGTCCTCGAAAGAATTTTCAAAGGGTGAAACCGGCTCCACCCTGTAGCTGCGAGTGTTTGCGACAAAGGAATTCACTGCGGGAACAAGAAAACAGGTTGTGAACATCCAACCTACAGATCTACGCCGAGAACGCACTAGACGTTTCAGCACGCTGAGCGGCAGGGGTCTAATCAGCAAAGTGTTCATCGCGCACACCGTAGCCTTGAAACCTTCATCGCGAGACGCCGCCGCCAACGCTTCTTGGGACGACATATCCTCAGCTCTCCTCACCGTGGGACAACAGATCCTTGATGCCCATCAATACATCGCGGACGCCATGCCGTCAATTCGTAACTGCGTGTCGAAACAACTGATTGTTACAATTCGATGAAAACGTTTCTCAGATTTGCGGAAACTGCCACTCCCCGCTAGGTACTCGCAACTCCCTTCGTTACAATAATCCCGTGAAACCAAGCATCTTCGTCGTCGAAGACGATCCCGACATTTCGCGCCTCGTCCGCCATCACCTGGAGAACGAAGGCTTCGCCGTTCGCGTATATCCCACCGGCGCCACGGTCATTGCCGACGCCGAACGCCAGCGTCCTGCGCTCTTTGTCCTCGATATCATGGTCCCCGGCAAAGACGGTCTTGACATCTGCCGCACGATTCGACAAACCCAGGGCCTGGCATCGGTTCCGGTGATTTTTCTCACCGCCAAGAGCAGTGAGGCCGACCGCGTCCTGGGTCTAGAAATCGGCGCCGATGATTACATCGCCAAGCCCTTTAGCCCGCGCGAGCTGGTCGCCCGCGTCAAGGCTGTGCTTCGCCGCTTCGAGCGGCCGCTGCCGCCAAGCCCGCTGAAGGTGGGCGAAATCGAAATCGATCCCTCCGCCATGGTCCTCACTGTCCGCGGGCAAGCCGTTTCTACTACGGCAACCGAGTTTCGTTTGCTCGATTATTTCGCCCGCCATCTCGGCCGCGTTTTCTCGCGCGATCACCTGCTCGATTCCGTTTGGCGCGACACTTCCTACGTGACCCCGCGCTCGGTCGATGTTTATGTTCGCCGCATTCGCGAAAAAATCGAACCCGACCCGGAAAATCCCCGCTATCTAAAAACCGTTCGTGGCGCGGGTTATCGCTTTGAGGCCCCGAAGTGAGGAAGAAGTGAGGAATGGGATTTTCCTGAAATTGATGGCGGCTTTTCTGATCGTCATCGTGGCCGCCGCCGTAATGTTTGACCTCATGCTGGGCGGGGCCTGGGAAGCTTCTCTGCGCTCGGAGATCGAGCGCAATCTGGTTCAGAAAACGAAACTTCTCGCTCATCGCGTAGAGACCGATCGCAGCGGCCGCTCTCTCGCTGATGTTGCCGCTCAAGAGAGCAAGGCCGCCGATGCCCGCGTCACCATCATCGATGCGGCCGGCAAGGTTCTGGCCGATTCCGAATCAAGCGCTGGCCTGGGGGAGATTGTTTCTGATCGCAAAGAGTTCTCCGCGGCGCTGTCGGGCCAAATCGGCGTTGATCAGCGCCGCAGTTCGACGATCGGGGTCCCGTTTCTTTACATCGCCGTGCCCATCTCCGGTGGTGCGGTCCGCTTGGCGTATCCGCTCTCCGATGTAGAGGGCGTATCCGCTCAGGTTCGCCGGCCGATGGCGCTGGCTTCGGCCCTGGCGTTTCTTTTTGCCCTGGTCGTGGCAGCAGTTGCCGCCAACTGGACGGCGCGGCGTTTAGAGCGAATCGTAGACGTCGCCGGGCGCATCGCCGAAGGAGATCTTCAAGCCCGCATCCTCGAACATTCACAAGACGAAATCGGCCGCGTTGCTGGCGCACTCGACAAAACTGCACGCCGCGTCGAACAGAGTTTTGCTGCCGTGGTTTCCAGTCAGCGTCAGCTTGAAACTCTTCTCAACAGCATGCAGGATGCGGTCATCGCCGTCAGCGCCGATGGCATCGTGCAGTGGGCGAATCAGCCGATGGATCGGATCGTCCGCCAAGGCACGCGATTGCAGCAACCAGTTGTCGAGACCATTCGTGATCCCGATTTCCTCGCCAGCGTGAATGAAGCCATTACCACCCGAGAAGTCAAAAATGCCCGCGCCACTTCGATCGTTCCCGGACGCACTTACGACGTGACCGCCGCACCGCTGCCCGGCGGCGGCGCAGTCGCTGTGCTGCGCGATCTCACCGAAACCGAACGCGTGGAAAAAACCCGCCGCGACTTCATCGCCAACGTGTCGCATGAACTCCGCACGCCGCTAACTTCGATCCAGGGCTATGCCGAGACCTTGCTCGACAGCACTCCTGAAAACGGCGCGCCCACCCGTGAGTTCCTGGAGATCATCCGAAAAAACTCCGGCCGCATGGCGCGCCTGACAGAGGATCTGCTTACGCTGGCGCGTGTCGAATCCGGCGAAACCAGGTTCGAGGTCGAGGATGTCCCTCCTGCCGAACTTCTCCACGATGCCGAAGAAAACTTCCGCGAGATCGCCCGCGGCCACGGCATAGAGCTGCAAATAAAAGATTCGCCAACCCCCGATACGCTGCCACAGGTCCGCGCCGATCGCGAGGCGATCCACCAGGTTTTCTCCAACCTAATCGACAACGCGCTCAAATACGGCGCGTCCGGAGGAAAAATCATTCTGGGTGCCCGAGCCGTTCCCCACGCCGTTGAGTTCTCAGTGCAGGATTTCGGCGGAGGCATCGCCTTTGAGCACCTTCCCCGCTTATTTGAGCGCTTTTACCGCGTCGATAAAGCCCGCTCCCGCGAATCCGGCGGCACCGGCCTTGGCCTGGCCATCGCCAAGCACATCATGCTCGCCCACGGCGGCAGCATCCGCGCCGAAAGCGAGTTGGCGCACGGGTCAACGTTCTTGTTCACCCTGCCCACTGCCTAAATCCCATGCCGGGATGCCGCCCCGTGCCACAAAACTTTACGCGTCGATCGAACCACCAAACACAACATCGCAGGTCGAAGCCGGGTTCCATTTCGCAGCAGTCGAGAGAAAATATCGGAGAGAACAATGAGATCAGCTGATCTTGAATTCTGGCCCGGTGCGTCTCCCGCAAGAACTATCTCAGCAAGCTTGGGGTTGCTTTCCCTCCTTGCACTCACCGGCTGCGCTTCCATGCAGGTCCACCTTGGGATGAAGGTCTACCTGGCGAAAACGACGGTGCAAACCATGAAAGTCAACTTGGCGAAGGGCTCCGCAATTGGCCCCGGAGAGAAGATCCCGTTAGTGGTCGCATTTACAGAGCCCGACGGAAAGATCCTGCAAACTGAAGGCGCAGGACAAGGAAAGATAATGTGGAAGGACCTGCAGATTACCGCGACCGTTGCCACAGCCAATCAGAAGGGAGTTGTGTCTCTCCCACGCGATCCCAGGCTCAGCGACGGAAAAGTCCCGCACGTCACCATCACTGCGCCCAGCCATCCCGACCTTCGCGCAGATCTCGATATCCCAATTCGTTACGATGAAAAATACGTTGCGAATTTTTCCGGCGCGCCGGGAATGAGTGGTATGAGCGGCAGTGATGGAATGAACGGTACAAGCGGAAGCACGGGATCGATGGATCCGAACAATCCATCCCCCGGCGGAAACGGTTCGGACGGGACCGATGGGTCCAACGGACAAGACGGCGGACCAGGAGGCGATGCGCCGCCGGTGCAGGTTCGCGTTGCCCTCCGGGCAGGTACGCATCCCCTCCTGCAAGTTGGAGTCTCTGCCGCAGGTCAACAGAAGTTCTATCTGCTCGACCCTCAAGGAGGCTCGCTGACCGTGAAGGCCGACGGAGGCGCAGGAGGCTCGGGAGGAAAAGGCGGTCGCGGAGGCCGAGGCGGCTCCGGAGGCATGGGAACGCCCAGCGGCATGAGTGGGCGGGATGGCCTCGATGGCCGAAACGGCTTCGACGGTTCCCAAGGCAGAGGCGGCCAGATTACTGTAACCTACGACCCCGCCGCCAAAACGTTTTTGCCTGTGATCCGTCTTTCGAGCGTGAACGGCCCTAAGCCAGTATTCACGGAAGAATCGGTGGCTCCTTTATGGTGAGGTGTAAACAAACTCTCGAAGAGCGGTCTCCCTTGTCTCATCATTGCGGAGTAACCCCAAAGTAATACGCATGTCCGCCACGGATGAAGCGTTCCATCTAGGATCGCTGGTAGAATCTGGTTTCGGAGATGTTATGAAACGAATTGCAGCCTTCGTCTTGCTAGCTGTCTTGGCCGCAGCCGCCTCGCTTCCAGCGCGTGCTCAGCGCGAGAACCGGAGCATCGGTGAGAATTCTCGCGAAGCCAAGAAGGCGTCCAAGCAATACCAGAAATACTCGAAGAAGCAGGCCAAGAAGCAGCGGAAGGCCATGAAAAAAGTTCAGAAGGCGCAGAAGAGGGCCGCCAAACACCACAGATAGGGCATGGGAAGAGAGCGCGGGCGGCGTTGAAAACCCGAAGAGCGTGCTGGCGCAGTGTGATGCGGAGCACAAGCAACGGTGCAGGGGCTGAGTTGTCTGTGGTGAATTATGATAATTTGGCCGAGCAGCGAAAGCTGGCGGCTGAAAACTTCAGCTCATGCGATCTTTAGGCATTCTTCTCTCTGGACGCGGGTCGAACTTTGTCGCCATTGCAGACAGCATCGCTGCGGGCCGGATAACCCGTGCTCGAATTGCGGTCGTCATCTCCAACTGGCCGGATGCGCCCGGAATCGCGCTAGCCCGCGAGCGCGGTTTGGATGCGCTGGTGATTCCATCGAAAGGCAAGCCACGCGAGGAGCATGACCGCGCGGTCGTGGCTGCGCTGAAGGAGCGCAATGTCGACCTCGTTTGCCTGGCAGGGTACATGCGCCTGCTCTCGACGTGGTTCGTGCAGCAGTTTCCACGACGCATTCTGAATATCCATCCATCGTTGTTACCGGCATTTCCCGGCCTCGAAGCTCAGGAACAGGCTTTCGCCTACGGAGTCAAAGTTTCGGGCTGCACAGTACATTTCGTGGACGAAGAACTCGATCACGGAGCGATCGTTGTGCAGAAGACCGTCCCCGTGCTCGACAGCGATGACGAGCATTCGCTCGCGGCTCGTATTCTGGAGCAGGAACACATTGCGTATACGGAGGCGATTAATCTCGTGCTTCAGGGCGAGTTCGAGATCGTCGGACGAAGACTGCAGAAGTCAAATCGGCGCGAGTGAAGATGCAGAACTGAAGTTTCTCTCAGAGTTGTTTCGCCATTCTCACGATGGGCAGCTTCTCGCCGTTGTTCAACGGCACTTGTTGATTCTCGATCGCCCGGTAGCCTCTCGCTTCGTAAAAGGCCACGCCGCTGAGGGTCGCCCCCATCTCAAGACGTGAAAATCCGCTCTCTGCGGCTGCTTTCTCACAAGCGTCGAGAATCAGGCTGCCAATGCCGCGCCTCGCCCAATCGGGATGCACGAAGAAGGCTCGAATCTTGGCGGCATCTTGCGCCGGGTCGAGCAGGGAATCCTCGCGCGCGGCGTACTGATCGCCTCCGTACAGCGTCTTGCGTTTGCTCCAGCCGCCGCAGGCGATGATTACGTCCTTATTCTCGGATTGCGAAACTTCCGCCGCAAAATAGGTTCCATCGGCGATGAGCTGGCTATCCACTCCGTACACGGAATTCAGCGCGCCTTCGATTTGCGCCGGAGAATAGTCCTTCGATTGCAGTCCGCGCACGGAAGCCTCAATGGTCCCGCGCAGGCGTGGGATGTCTTCTACTGTCGCTTTGCGAATTTGCATATTCGGTGCTTCCTCGATGTTCGTCTTTGCGAGTAATTCAGCAGTGTGCATTTCGAAGGAAGATTCGTATCAGGGCATGCCTTCAGGCGTGCCGCAAGATGGCGCAGACTACACAGGCTTTAGCCCCTGCGCCGCGGCTGAAGCCGTCCAGATTTGTACCCTTGGCGGCACGCTAAAGCGATGCCCTGATACGAGTCGCTTCACAAACTGCACCACTGCGTAAATTCTAACTTCCGCTTTCCGACTTCTGCTTTCTTTATAATGTCTGTTCCCATGTCAACTTTCGCACCGGTCGACGAACAACTCACGTATCTAAAAAAAGGCGCCGCGGAAATTATCCGCGAAGCTGATTTGCGCGCCAAGCTGGAGAAGTCGCGCGCCACGGGCAAGCCGCTGCGGGTAAAGCTCGGTATGGACCCGACCGCTCCCGACCTGCACCTTGGCCATACTGTGGTTCTGCGCAAGCTCAAGCACTTTCAGGATCTCGGCCACACTGCGATTTTCCTGATCGGCGATTTCACGGGCATGATCGGCGATCCCACGGGACGCTCAGTCACGCGGCCACCACTCACGCGCGAGCAGATCGAACAAAATGCCGAGACCTACAAGGCGCAGGTGTTCAAGATTCTCAGTCCGGAGAAGACGGTCGTCGATTTTAACCGTCGCTGGTTCGCCAACTTTACCGCCGACGATTTTGTCCGCCTGATGGCCAAGTACACGGTCTCCCAATTATTGGAGCGCGAGGACTTTCACAAGAGATTCCAGGAAGAGAAGCCTATTTCCATGCATGAGCTGCTCTATCCGCTGGTGCAAGGCTACGACTCGGTCGCGCTCGAAACCGATGTGGAACTCGGCGGGACGGACCAGAGGTTCAATCTGCTGGTGGGCCGTGAACTGCAGCGCTCCTACGGGCAGGAATCGCAGGTGGCGCTGACTACGCCAATTCTCGAAGGTCTGGACGGCGTGCAGAAGATGTCGAAGTCATTGCGGAACGCGATTGGGATTCACGAACCGCCTCTCGAGATGTACGGGAAGATCATGAGCATCTCGGACGAGATGATGTGGAGGTATTACGAGCTGCTGACCGATGTGCAGGTGGGCGAGATCGAGAAGATGAAGCGGGAAGCGCATCCGATGCAGGCGAAGAAGGATTTGGCGCGGAGGATCGTGGAGGATTTTCACGGGGCGGAGGCGGCGGGGAAGGGCGGGGATGATTGGGCGAAGCAATTTCAGGAGCATGAGGTGCCTGAAGATGTCGAGGAAGTTTCCATCGCGCTTGCGGAGATTGGGGGATATATCGCTGACACCGACCACGGCGCCGCTGCAACAGTAAGGGCAGATCGCCTTTTGGTTCGGTGCGGGCTCGCGGCTTCCACGACCGATGCCGGTAGAAAACTGAAACAGGGCTCGGTGAGAGTCAACGGTCACGTGCTGAAGGAACTCTACTTTACGCAAACAGCACCGTCCCCGATGAGGTTGCCGCTCAGGGTCGGCAAGCAGTTGAAAATCGCAATCGTCAACTGGTGAGCGAGACGGCTCACGTAGCGACAGCTACCCAGTGTTGATGTTCGCGTGGACAAAGTCCTGCGGCGGTATTATTAGCGTCCGCCTCCCTGCGGCCCGCCAACCGCGACTGCTGGTACTCAGCGGATTTAACTGTCATACTCGTGTCTCCCGACAGGAGGCACGTCGTTGCCTAACCTACCCGCTTCCGGACTCACCCATAAATCGCCTGTTCAGGTAGCTCCTGAAAGTCCTGCGCCTGCTCCGGCGTGGGGACGCATCGATCGTGTCCGCCTGTTCATCTGGGTCGGAATCGCTTTCCTCCCCTCGGCGGCTTTCATGTTTGTGTTGCATCTCGCCGGCCGAAGTGATTCCACCTTCACCGTGAGGAACGAATTGCCGGCTAAAGCCGTCATGACGTTTTTTGTCACGCTGGCCACTTGGGTCCTCTCCCGAATCGAGAAACGGCCGCTCGACGATTACGGGATTCCTCCGAGCCAGGCATTCGGGAAAAGATTTTGGGAGGGTTCTGTCTGGGGCTTTGCCATGCTTTCCGCTATCCTGCTGATCCTTTCCCTCGCAGGCCACTTTCACATAGATTCCGTAGCGGCCAAAGGTGGCGCGGGTTTTCGCTGGGCTCTGGCCTGGGCCGCTACATTTCTTGCAGTTTCGTTGAGCGAAGAGTTTGCCTTTCGCGGCTACTGGCTTTTCTCCATGTCCCGTCGGATGCGCTTCTGGCCGGCGGCGCTGTTCCTGTCGGTCGTATTCGGTGCGGCGCATCTGGGCAATCACGGAGAAAACGTCCTCGGCGTTCTGGAGGTGGTTGCCACCGGCTTGCTTTTTTGCTTTATGATTCGGCGCACTGGCAATCTCTGGTTTGCCATCGGGTTTCATGCAGCCTGGGACTGGGCAGAAACTTTTTTCTATGGCACACCGGACAGCGGTCTGCTCGGCGCCGGCCGGCTGCTCAACACTTCAGTTCAAGGTCCGAATTGGGTTACCGGAGGGTCCGCGGGGCCCGAGGGCAGCATCGTTGCAATTTTCATTCTCCTTCTTTGCGCGCTGCTTATTCATCTTCGTTTTCCGAAGGCGATTTACCCTGATCGTCCCATCTAGGCGTTCGTGCCCCGTCTTGCTGGAACCAGCCGCGTCACCCAAAATCAAAAACGACCCCATACTAAGCTTAGGGCAAAACCGTCGAAGCTCCACATGCAGTGGAATCGGAAGAAAGGGTGTTAACATCTCCTGATCGATAACGTGATTTTCATGGCTGAGCGCGCGAACAATCCGAGTCCGAACGGTTGGCCGGAATTGCCACTGTCTGCGTGGGCAGACACTTATGCCACGTTGCACATGTGGACGCAGATTGTGGGTAAGGTGCGGCTGGCGTTGAGTCCGCGCATGAATCACTGGTGGGAAGTTCCGCTGTACGTGAATGCGCGCGGGCTGACGACATCCGCAATTCCCTATGGCGACGGAATTTTTGAAGTGCAGTTTGATTTTATCGATCACGAGCTGAAAGTCCAGACGAGTTGGGGTCCGTCGAAAAGCTTGCCGTTAAAGGCGCAATCTGTCGCCGATTTTTATGCAGCGTTTATGTCTGCTCTGGGAGAGCTGAACATCGAAGTGAAAATCTGGACGACTCCGGTTGAAGTGCCCGATCCGGTGCCATTCGAAAAAGACAAGCAGCATGCTTCCTATGATCGCGAATACGCGCATCGCTTTTGGCGGATATTGATTTTGTGCCAGAACGTCTTTCAGGAATTTCGCGCCCGCTTCATTGGCAAAGACAGTCCCGTGCATTTCTTCTGGGGAAGCTTCGATCTGGCGGTGACGCGCTTCTCCGGCCGCCGCGCTCCCGTGCGCGCGGGAGCGGATCCGGTCACTCGCGAAGCATATTCGCATGAGGTGATCAGCGCGGGATTCTGGCCGGGAGGCGGCGAAGTAAAAGGGCCGGCATTTTACGCTTACGCGGCGCCGGAGCCGGCAGGATTCGCCGAGCAACCGGTGCAGCCGGCGGCGGCGCTTTATTATCCTCAACTGAAAGAGTTCCTGCTCATGTACGATGACGTGCGCGCGGCAACTGCGCCACGGGACGCTTTGCTCGCTTTCTTGCAGAGCACGTATGAGGCGGGGGCGAATCTTGCGAACTGGGATCGCAAGGAATTGGAAAGATCCTGAGAAGAATTGGGGAGAGAAACGATGCCAGCCAAGTGCAAGCATCTCGATCAGATCAAAATCACAACCACGAACACGCACGTCTGCGAAGAGTGCGTCAAAATGGGCGACACATGGGTTCACTTGCGCTTGTGTATGTCGTGTGGCAATGTGGGCTGCTGCGACTCGTCGAAGAACAAGCACGCTACCAAGCATTTTCATCATGTTCACCATCCGATCATGCGGTCGATTGAGCCGGGGGAGAGATGGATTTGGTGTTACGTGGATGAGATGATTGCGGGGGAAGCGGCTGCATAACGACTATGCCCTGGTATCGCATCGCGCTTGCGGTTCTGGCAGGCGGCGCAGTTTCGTCGCTGACGGACTGGCTGTTCATGGGCGACTGGCTTTACAAACGCTATGACCGGCATCCGGAAATCTGGCGATATCCGGGAGGCGCAGGCGAGAGCAAAGCGATCTTCTGGTCGAGTGTTTTGCCATTCCTCACCTGCGGCATTTTTATTTTGCTTTGTAGCGGGTTGCGGTTTCACTCGTGGCGCGAGACTTTCAAACTCGCAGCAGCGATCTGGCTGATCGGGCCGTTACCGTTGATAATCACAAACGCAGTTTGGATGAAAATCAGTGGCGTTATAGCTGCGTCGTTCTCGTTAGGCTGGCTGGTGAAACTTTGTGTTGCGGCAATCGCGGCGGCGGTCCTTTGGAAATGAGGGATCGAAAGTTCTTAGGGGCGTTGGGGGATTCAAGCGGGAAAAAATTGAAAGGGCCGTGACATTGGTTATGCTCTAGCTGCCAACTCCTGCGAGGGAGTTGACCGCGTGGACGCATGTACCGTCACAGCCCCTTGATGCGATCACTGTTTTCACAGTCCCAAACCCCAACTGATCCTCGCAGAACCGTCGGTTTTATGCGGTTTGGCTGCCTCGCAAGTTACCTCGCTCGGCTGATCACCCAGTCTACTTCGGGTCTGCATGTTTTAACTTGCTGACCCTTTCGACCGTCGACGAAGATGACCTTAACAGAGCGTTCATAAAAGTCAACGCAAACTATTAGTGCAGTGTGGATATTGCGCCCTGTGCATATCGCAATGGGCAAATCATTGCGTTCTAATCATTTACTAATATTAAATTTCAATCGGGACGGCTTTTACACAACTGCTTGCACAGTTCCCGAAATCACAAAAGTGATGTAGATGAACCAAATTTTGCCTTGACGCAGAAACATAATGGGCGCATCTTGCTACTAACAGCAGCTACTAACACCAGCGTTACCAGCAGCAGCAAACGTCGATGTCAGAACTTGTGGCCTACGTGGATGGCGGTTCCTTGGGAAATCCGGGGCCGTCGGGCATTGGGGTGATTATCGACGGTTGTGACAGCGGCCCCGTCCGCATCTGCAAGTGGATCGGCCATCAAGACAATAACGTTGCCGAGTACGTTGCGCTCATGGAGGCCCTGCAGTACGCCATCTCCCTAAAAGCACGGTCTTTGCACGTCTATTCGGATTCGGAGGTCGTGGTCCGGCAGATGTGCGGCGAGTACACTTGCCGCAGCTCCCGGCTTTACTCCCTGCATTGGACTTGCCGCAAACTGTCGCGCGCCCTTAAATTCTCCATCTCCCACGTGCCGCGCGAGAACAACGTTGAGGCAAACCGCCTGGCGAATTCGGCTGTGCGGCAGAGGATCGTATAGAACGACTGCGTCCTCAGTATCTTACAGGTGACTTTCGTGTCATCTCCCATTCTTGACAGCCAGCGCTTCGCAAGAGAGACTCCAATTATCCTGAACTTCGAGTTGAAGTGAGCCTTTGTCCGCGGTATTCGTGTGCGGCACTTTGGCTGGCAAGCAATCGGCAATCGTGGACCACTACTCGCTTCTTGATCACCGAGCCTCCCCGCCTGACGCCAAGGGAAAGCTATCGAAAAAGCGTGGCCGCAAAACTGAAGTCCCCGAGATTTGTAAAGTGACGACTTCTCAAGTGACTGGCGAAGACAAGGCTCGAGTCGAAAAGCCGCAGACGCCACCACGTTTTCCCGGCGAAGATGCGGGAATATCACTCTCCGACATGGCAAGAGCCGATCTCGATGCTGCGCTCCAGCTTTTGGCCGATCGGGCGCAATACATTACGGGAGCCAGTGGCGCCGCTATCGCCCTTCGTCGCGGCGGGCACCATGACATGCTCTGCCGCGCTCGCGTCGGTTCGAATGCCCCCGAGCTGGGTTCTCTGTTATCGATGGAATATGGGCTGTCCGGCGAGAGCGTCCGCACCCGTCAGCTCCTCCGCTGTAACGACGCCGAACGTGACCCGCGGGTAAATCGCGCCCTTTGCCGTGAATTGGGTATTGCATCGGTGTTGGTGATGCCGATTTCGAGAGAAGCCGAGGTGTTCGGAATCTTCGAGCTTTTTGCCGGGAAACCAAACGCCTTTAATGATCGCGATCTTTCGGCGTTGACGCGGTTGGCGGAAATGGTGGTGACGGCGGTAAAACAGTCCGGTGGAGCACACGAGGCGATCGCCGCCGCTGTTGCTCCTGTGAAGCTCGCTTCCGAACAGGCGGTTGTCGCCAAGGAAGTCGAGAATGGAAAACCGGAGCCGAGGGCCAGCGTGTCCAATGTAGAAGTGCAGCCTGCCGCGCAGCCACGTCAGGAAGGTTCGCCTGCGAAATCCGGGACAAGCGATTCTCCGAAGAAGCCATTGTTCTGGTCGGCGGCCTCGCAGGCGCAAGCGAGCGTGCCACCGTTGCCCGCAGAAAATTCTGCTGCGGTGCCCCCGGTCTTGCGCAATCTCAGGAAGTGCCAGGAGTGCGGATTTCCCATCTCGCAAGGCCGTACATTTTGTGTGGAGTGCGAAGAGAAGCAGTGGCATGGCCGTGCTCCGGCACAAGCGGCAATCGATGGATCTGTGGCACAGCCCCGTGCGCAGACAGAATCCGTCGGCGGTCAACCTGCGGAGGTCATTTTCGTTCGGGACTCTGTTCCTCCGGTGCCGACTGTCGAAACCCCGCGGGTGCCGGCACTCGCAATGGCCGCTGCAGCGTCTGCAGCAGGGGGTTCGGTTTCTCCATTGCTGCGAGTCGGGTCTTCTGTTGAAAACGTCGTAAGTCCAGATTTGCCGTTGACTTCTGCATCGGCCGCACCGACCGAAGGGGAGACCGGCGTACCGGCGAATCCACCAGAGGTCAACACCACCGCTCCGTTTTTGAGTTCGGCTGTGCCCTCGGAATCCTGGCTTTCCGCAAACAAATACGTTCTCCTCGCCCTCCTGGCCGTCGCTCTCGTCATCGTCGCGATTGCTGAGTTCCACTGATCCCGCACCGTCGCAAAATTCTTCTCTGTGCCTCCGGCTTTTGAGGAATTACAATTCTCTTCCTTACGTTGCATCACCGATTCGGAGGATGGATGCTCTCATCAATCAGGCGTGCCGTTGCGTGCTGCGGTTTTCTGGTTTTCATCCTCAGCGGATGCGCCGTTTCTCAAAGCTCCGAACAGCGCACGTCTCTGTATCTTGAGCGCATCCGCAAGCAGCCCGGGCTGCTGCTGGCTTTTCTGCGCGACATGCCCAAAGGCGGCGATCTTCACAATCATCTCGATGGCGCCATTTACGCGGAAGACTTGATCGACTTCGCGGCCGACGGAAATCTCTGTGTCGACCGCACATCGTCCCGCCTGATCGCTCCGCCGTGCGACCCGTGCGAAAGCTATACCGCCAAACCCGCAGTCCGCTGCGCTTATGGCGATCACGTCCTCTACGGGCAAATGATCGATGCATGGTCGATGCGCAATTGGAAGCCGGGGGACGAATCCGGCCATGATCATTTCTTTACCACTTTCGACAAATTCGGACTCGCCTCCCACACCCATGTAGCCGAAGCGATCGCTGCGGCGACCAATCGCGCGGGCATGGATCATCTGCAGTACGTCGAATTCATGCATACCGCCGATGCAGGGGGCGCGGCAAAGTTGGCCGCGAAGGTGGACTGGAATCCAGATTATGCGAAGATGCGAGAGGCTCTGCTGGCTGGGGGAATGAAAGATGTCGTCGCCGACACCAGCAAGCGCCTGGCTGCCGACGATGCCCGCTCCAAAGAGATCATGAAATGCGGCACGCCCGATGCTGCTCCCGGGTGCACCGTTACCGTGCGCTATCTGTATCAAGTCTTGCGCGGCCTCACGCATGAGATCGTTTTTGCGCAGATTTTACTTGGGTTCGAACTGGCATCCTCCGACCCGCGCTTTGTCGGCCTGAATCTGGTCATGCCCGAAGACTGGTACGTGCCTATCCGTGATTTCAATCAGCACATGGCCATGCTCGACTACCTGCACAGCGTTTATCCCAAGGTGCACATCGCACTGCATGCCGGCGAACTGGCAATGGGAGAAGTGCCTCCGGAAGATTTGGCGTATCACATCCGCGCTTCAGTCGAGCGGGGGCACGCTGAACGCATCGGCCATGGCGTATCAGTCATGGACGAAAAGGATCCTATCGCTCTGCTGCACGAAATGGCCGAGCGCAACGTGCTGGTCGAAATCGCGCTGACCTCGAACGATCTGATCCTGGGCGTGAGCGGTGACGACCACCCGCTGCCGATTTACATCAAGTACGGTGTGCCCGTGGCCCTTTCGAGCGACGATGAGGGCGTGTCGCGGTCGGACATGACACATGAATACCTGCGCGCCGCCGAAACCTATCATTTCTCTTATGCCGAACTGAAACGCATGGCGCGGCAGGGGCTCGAACACAGTTTTGTGCCGGGCGAGAGCTTATGGTCCGATACGAAGCTGGTCTTTCGCATAGTCCCCGCCTGTAAAGGGGACGAGTTGGGAGTGGCGAATGCATCCGCGACCTGTCGAGATTTTCTATCCGCGAATGAGCGCGCACGCTTGCAGTGGGAGCTGGAAGGGGAATTCGCCAACTTTGAGAGGAAATACTAGAGGGCACGTAGCTCGTTTTTCGGAGTAACGGCCTGCTGCACTATTATTGCTGTTCCCGCCGTCGCAGATAATCGATAAACATTTGTTCAACCGGCTTGTCGTAGGTTTTTAGGACGTGGCGAACGGTGTGTCCGCTCACAAAGTGGCAGACTTCTTCGGCCAGATTCTTAGCATGGTCGCCGGCGCGCTCGAGAGACTGAGTCATGAAGATGATTTGCAGGCTGCCCTGGCGGGCGATGTTTTCCGGATTCTCGATGTGGCGGAGGAAGATCAGGTTGCGCAGGCGGTCGATTTCGGAGTCGGCCCGTAGAACGTCGACGGCTTTGCCTACGTCGCGGGTGGAAAAGGCCTCGCCTGCGTCGGCTAGCATTTTTTCGAGGATCGTCGCCATGTGGGTGAGGTCGCGAACATCTTCGGAATCGATGCGGCCGGCGGTGGCTTGCGCGCTGTTGGCGAAGCTGAGCAGCAGGTCGCCGATGCGCTCAAGACCGATCATGAACTTCATGCAGGCGAGAAGTTCGCGGGCCTGAGCGGGTTCGACTTCGGTAATCGCGTTGGTGACAGCGTCGTCGACTTCCATATCCAGCGTGTCGAGTTCGCGTTCGCGCTGGCGGAGAGAGTTGAGCAGGGATGCCGAGCCGGTGGCTATGCCCTCGGCTGCGGCACCGGCGGCTTCTTTGGCGAGACGACAGGCTTCAACGGTACGGCGCACGATGTGCTGGTGAGCCGGTTCGGGGGCGAGGCTTTCGACACGGGCAGTGCTCATTTGGGTATCCCTGGGACGCGGGGCCGAACTGCGTAGACCGATTAGCTCTGATTTTGCCGCAGCCATAACTAGACAGTCAACGCTCCAGCATAGACTTTCTTCTTTAGCAGGGCGTTAAAGAGCGGTGAATTTTCTGTGATTTTTCGTCGGTAGGAGTTCTGATCTGGGGTTTCCAATCGGGCTTGGTGAAAACAACGGTGGAGCTTCGCTCTCTGCGGGAGCCCTTCGACTGCGGCGAGGGTAAGCGAGGGGCCGGGTAGCTACGGAACGCGGGCATGAAGTGTAGTTTTTAGTTTTTTGCAGCGAAGTCCAGGCGAATCCTAACTGTAGATGACTTTGCGTTCGCCCTTCACGATGCGGCCAACGGTATAAGCTTTCTCGCCGGCGCGATCGAGCACGCTCTGCGCTTTCTTGAACTTCGCCAGTGGAACCACCAGCAGCATGCCTAATCCCATATTGAAGGTGCGCATCATTTCGTCCTGCGGAACGTTGCCGAGCTTCTGCAAATGCTCGAACAGAGGCAGCACCGGCCACGATCCCATTTCGATCAACGCCGCCGTTCCGCGCGGCAGCACGCGCGGCAAATTTTCCGTGATCCCGCCGCCGGTGATGTGGGCCAGCGCCGAGACGCACTGCCCGTCAATCAGCTTTCGCAGCGCCGGCCAATAGCTCTTGTGTGTCCGCATCAACTCGTTGCCGACTTTATTTTTGATCTCGTTGACGTAGTCTTCAGGCGAGTATTTAGCTACTTCGAACAACAATTTGCGCGCCAGTGAGTATCCATTTGTGTGCAGGCCGTTTGAGGGCAGTCCGAGAACGACATCGCCAATCTGCACATCTTTGCCGGTGATAATCTTCTCGCGCTCCACCACGCCGACAATAAATCCCGCAAGATCATACTCGCCCTGAGGATAGAATCCGGGCATCTCGGCCGTCTCGCCCCCGATCAGCGCGCAACCGTTGTGCTTGCAGGCATCGGCAATACCTTCCACAACCTGCTCTGCAATCGTCGGCTCCAGTTCTCCGGTCGCCAGATAATCCATAAAGAACAGAGGCGCTGCTCCCTGAACGGCGATGTCGTTGACGCAGTGGTTTACCAGGTCCGCGCCGACCGTCGAATGCAGCCCCATTTCGAAAGCGACCTTCAGCTTGGTTCCCACACCATCGACACTGGAAACCAGCACAGGATCGACATACTTGGCCTTGTCCACTGCAAAAAGCCCGCCGAATCCGCCGATCTCACTAAGCACGCCGCGCGTAAAAGTCTTATGCGCCAGATATTTAATGCGCTGCTTCGTCCGGTTGGCGCGGTCGATGTTTACCCCGGCGTCAGCATAAGTAATGGACGTTGCTTCGGGCGTGGATTTCTTAGGCAAGTGCTGGTGATTTCGCTTTCTGTGCTTCTGTGTGGGAAAAAGCTGATTCGCCGCGAAGCGCTAGTACTTAAGGAGGCTCATTGTAGCACGTTCGAATGAGGAGATAGCCGCCCGCTGAAAAGCTCAAGGCAGGCTCATCGGCGGTCCGCTGCTGATTGAAGCGCCAACTGAACACACTCCCACACCGCCCGCGAACGCGCACGCCCGCTCGTCCCTGCCGAAAGACTTGTTTAGTGAGCGATGAAGTCCGAGAAGAAATAAGCTAATACGCCGAACAGCGCCAGCCCGGATATACCGTAGGCTGTGAGCACCCACGCACCGCGGCCTTCATGATGCTTGCCGGTAGTTGTTGGTTGGGAGACTAACTGCTGAGAAGGAGAGACGACAGGGGCCCGATCTTCCATACCCGAGAACCTCCGAACGGAAAGATCGTGGCGCAAGTACGTTTTGCGTCACGCCTGCCCGGCGACGTGGCCGGACAGGACTATCTGGGCGGATTTTACTACGGTTTTGTAGCGGGTGAACATAGAAATCAGGGTTAAATCACAGCCAAATCCGATCCCGGGCCTTGTATTCCCCTGTCATGCTGAGCGAAGCCGGAACGACCGGAGGGAGTCCCGGCGAGTCGAAGCATCCCTACCCCCGCGTACCCTCCGCTCCCCAAACTCCCTTTCGGCCACAGGGATGCTTCGACTGCGGCATGACTTGCTACGCTCCTCATTCGTCCGCTCAGCATCACAGAGTTCGCCGGAATGCTTTTGGAACAACCCCAAAGGCCTTACTATTACCGTATGCGCTGTCTGATCTCGCACCTTCTCTTCTGCTGCTTCCTAGCCGCGCCCCTAATCGCCCAGTCCGACAAGCTGCCATCCCCCCCATCCGCCCCCGCAAAAGCGGAGAAAAGCGAAACAAATGCGCCCAAACACGACTACTCCCAGGAAGCCTACGTAATCGAGCAGTACCGCTCCCTGTACCACTTTGAAAACGACGGCACGGGGCGCCGCGAAACCATCGCCCGCATCCGCGTGCAGAGCGAGGCCGGAGTGCAGCAGTGGGGCCAAATCCAGTTTGGCTACAACTCCGCCAACGAGCGCGTCGAAATCAACTACGTTCGTGTCATAAAAGCCGACGGCTCGGTGGTTAAGGCCGGCGACGATGCGGTTCAGGACCTGAGCGCCCCCATCGAGCAGCAGGCTCCCGTTTACACCGACTACCGCCAGAAGCACATCACGGTCCCGGGCCTGCGTCCCGGTGAGGTTCTCGAATACGACATCACTACAATCGTGCACACGGCCCTTGCTCCCGGCCAGTTTTGGGCCGACTACCAGTTCGACAAGACCGATATCAACCTGGATGAGGAAGTCGACATCGACGTTCCCTCCAGCCGCCAGCTCAAGCTGAAAAACAAGCCGGGCATGGATCCGAAAATCACCGAGGCCAACGGCCGCCGCCTCTACCACTGGACCAACTCCCACCTCGAACGCGAAGATGACGGGAAGGACAAAGACAAAAACAAGAAGAAAAAGAAGCACACCGAAGACGAACAGCACCCAGATATCCAGATGACCAGCTTCATCAGTTGGGAACAGATCGGCCTCTGGTACGCCAGCCTCGAAAAAGATCGCCGCGCACCCTCGCCGGAAGTTCGTGCCAAAGCCGAAGAACTCACCAAAGGCCTGAATAACGATCTCGACAAAACGCAGGCGCTCTACGATTTTGTCGCCAGGAATTTTCGCTACGTCAGCCTATCGTTAGGCGTGGGCCGCTACCAGCCGCACTCCTCGGGAGACGTCCTCCACAACCAATATGGCGACTGCAAAGACAAACACACGCTGCTCGCCTCGCTGCTCGAAGCCGAAGGCTTGCACGCCGACTCCGTGCTAATCAACTCCAGCCGCAAGCTTGATGTCGACGTTCCCTCGCCTTCGCAGTTCGACCACGTAATTACCATGCTGCCTATGGGCAAGGAAGAAGTATGGATGGATACCACCGCCGAAGTCGCGCCCTTCCGCCTGCTTGCCTACACTCTGCGCAAGAAGCAAGCGTTGGTAGTTCCGCCGGCGGGCGCAGGCATACCGCATCTGGAAGAAACTCCTGCCGATACTCCCATGCCCGACACCGAACTGTCTGAAGTCGATGGAAAAATCAACGAAATTGGGAAGTTGGAGATCCACGTTCATTACACGTTCCGCGGCGATGAAGAACTCATGCTGCGCTCCATCTTCCGCCGCGTTCCGGAAGCGCAATGGCAGCGCGTCATCGAGAACGTGAACAACGGAATCGGCGGCGAGATTACGAATTTAAAGGTCAGCGATCCGGCCGCGACCCGCGAGCCCTTCACGATGTCGTATGACGTCTCCAAGCCAAACTATCTGGATTGGTCAAAGAAAAAGTCGGAACTCATCCTGCCGCTGTGCCAGTTCAACCTGCCGGACCTCGGCGATGGCGATGATACCGACATCGACTCCGAGCCGCTGAAGCTCGGTCCCAAAGCCGAATACGTTTACAAAATCAAGCTGCAACTCCCCGCCAAATATACCGTTCATTCTCCGCTGCCGTTAACCGTGAAGCGCGACTATTCGGATTACAAAGCCACCTACACCCTCGACGGCACTACTTTCACCGCCGCCCGCACGCTAACCGTTAGCCAGGACGAACTGCCCCAATCCCGCGCCGGAGACTACCAGGCCTTCCGCCACGCCGTCACTTCCGATCTCAGTCAACTTCTGTCGCTGGAGAGCACAGTCGCAGGCACGCCCTCAGCTCCTGCCGACATGAAAGTCGAAGACCTGCTCGAAAGCGGCCGCGCCGCCATGGGCAATGGCAATTTCTCGATGGCAATCACTCTGCTCAAGCGCGCCACGGAAGTCGATCCTAAAAACAAGTACGCATGGAACGCCTTGGGCGCCGCGTATTTTTCTCTGCGAGAGAACGACGAGGCCGTTGCCGCATTCAAAAAGCAGATCGAGATTAACCCCTACGACGAGTACGCCTACAACGCCATGGGCCGCGCCTACGCGCAGCAACGCAAATACGAAGACGCCGTCATCGCCTTCAACAAGCAGATTGAAATCAATCCGCTCGACAAGTACGCCCACGCCGGGCTTGGCTCGATGTATTCCGAGTGGCACAAGTACGATCTGGCCGCGCCCGAACTGGAAAAAGCCGCTTCGCTCACGCCCGATAATCCCGAACTCCAAATCGCGCTCGGCGATGCCTATCTCAATCTCGGTCAGGACGACAAAGCCCTTGCTACTTTCGACCACGCTGTCGAACTATCTGCGACGCCGCTGGTCTGGAATAACATCGCCTATCAGCTCTCGTTGAAGAAGACTCACCTCGATCGCGCCCAGCAGTACGCAGAATCAGCGGTCTCCGCTACCACGGCAGCCTTGCGGAACCTGTCGCTGGATCGCCTGACGCAGCAGGAATTGCCGCTGGTCCAATCACTAATCGCGTACTGGGACACGCTGGGCTGGGTCTACTTCGGCGAAGGTAATTTAGACAAAGCCGAAAAATACGTCTCCGCTGCCTGGGGCTTAGGCCAGCACGGGGAAGTCGGCGACCACCTCGGCCAGATCTACGAGAAAGAAGGTAAGAAAGACCGCGCCCTAACTACCTACCAGCTGTCGCTAACCGGGTTGCGCCCGCCGCCAGAAACGCAGGAGCACATCGATGCGCTAGTAAAAAACGACGCGAAACTTCAGGCGAGTGCGAGTTCCAAAACCAGCCTGCAGTCGCAGCGCACCATCGATCTGGGTAAAGCCAAAGAAACTGGCAGCGCCGATTTCTTCGTCCTGCTAAGCGGGGCCGCCGGCAGCGCCGCCAAAGTAGAGGCCGTAAAGTTCGTCAGCGGAGACGAGAAGCTGAAGGTCTACACAGAAGCCCTGCGCACCGCCGCCTACCAAGTCACTTTCCCCGACGACACACCGCTAAAAGTACTCCGCCGCGGCGTGCTGGCTTGTTCAACGGCAACCGGCGACTGCAAGTTCGTGCTCATGCTACCGGATGATGTGAGCACGGTGGACTAGCAACTCGGCCTGAAATGAGGCGCAAAATGTTCCAGTATCCAGTTACCCTCAAGCGCGGCCAAGACGGCGGTTTCATCGTCACGTTTAAAGGCATTCCGGAAGCCATCACACAAGGCGAAACCCAGGCCGAGGCGTTAGCCGCGGCCAAAGATGCTCTGGAGACGGCCCTCGATTTCTACTTTGAAGACAATCGCGCGGTGCCGTTACCCTCGAAGCCCAAGCCGCGGCAACCCGTCGTCGAGCTTCCTGCAAGCCTTTCCGCCAAGATTCTGCTGTTGAACGAGATGATCCGGCAACACGTGCGCCCCGCAGAACTGGCGCGCCGACTGAAGACCACCCCGCAGGAAGTCAACCGCCTGACCGACATTCAGCACACCTCACGCATCGACGGCATCGCCGCCGCCCTGAAGGCACTGGGCAAGCGGCTGGATATGCGTACGATCTGATAGATTGCAGTGGCGCTCCTGCCCAATCTAGTCCACTCGCGTTGCCTGCTCGTAAGCGTGAGCAAACCCTAACACCAGATCCTCCCGCCACGGCGCCCCCGAAATCTGCAACCCAATCGGCAGCCCGCGCTTCGTAAACCCGCAAGGCACCGAGATCGCCGGCAACCCCCACACGTTGAACGGACGCGTGTTGCGCAGCAGCTTCAACTCCGCCGGACGCAATGCCTCGGGATCTTTTTTCAAATCGGCAATCGCCGGTGCGGGAATCGGCGTTGTCGGCGTAACCAGCAAATCTACGTCGGCAAACATCTCGCCAGCGCGCCGACGCTCCTCATCCAACTCGCGCCGCCGCAAAATGTATTCCGCCGCTGTGAATTTTTCTCCCTTCCGAATGCGCCGCAGAGTTTCAGCCTGATACAACTCCGGAGTCCGCGCAACATTTTCCGCATGATATGCATACGACTCCGCGAGTTGCACAACGCGATCCGTCGGCACGTCCAGTCGCACGTCCCGAACCTCCGCCACCAGAGTTCGAATCACGCCAAGAGCCCATTCCACCGCAGTGCTCACTTCGACATCCAAATCATCATAAAAGTACGCCCGCGGAACGCCCACGCGCAGCTTCTTCACCCCCTCGCCTAAACCAGAAACATAGTCTTCCACCCGCACAGCCGCGCTCGAGACATCGAGCGCATCGTACCCCGCGATTGCCTGCAGCACAATCGCCGCATCGCTCACGCAAGCCGCCAGCGGCCCCACATGATCGAGCGACCACGACAGCGGAATCACTCCCCGCGCCGAAACCCGCCCATAAGTCGGCTTCAGCCCAGTGCATCCACAAAGCGCTGCCGGCAAACGAATCGATCCAGCCGTGTCCGTCCCGATCGCCGCGTAGCAAAGCCCCGCCGCCACAGCCGCAGCGGACCCTCCTGACGATCCTCCGGCGATATGCGCCGCATCGTGCGGATTGTGTAGGTCGCCGAAGAAACTCACTAGCGAGCTTCCGCCGTAAGCAAACTCGTGCAGATTGTTCTTGCCCAAAATCACCGCGCCCGCGCGTCGCAACCGCCGCACCACCTCTGCATCTTCAACCGGCAGACGGTTTTGATAAAGCGCGCTCCCAGCCGTAGTCCGCACGCCGGCCGTGTCGATTAAATCCTTCAGAGCAAGAGGAATCCCATGCAGCGGCCCGCGCCACTCCCTACGAGCTATCTCATTCTCCGCGGCCCGCGCCTCCGCCAGTGCCGACCCCGCCGTTACAGTAATAAAAGTATTCAGCGCAGGGTCCATCTTCTCGATGCGGCTTAAGCAATCCTGCGTTATCTCGATGGGAGAAACTTCCTTCCGCCGAAGCCGCGGCCAAAGCTCAGTAATAGTTTCCAAAGTGTGCATCGGCAACCCCAGACACTACCACGAAGCCCACGAAGTCACACCAAAGTAGATCCGACTAGCCCGTTCGTGCTCCTTATGTGTCCTTGGTGGTTACCATTTTCTCTTTTCTGCATAAAAAGCAACCGACCCCTCAGGCCTATAATCAAAAAATCAGTCCACGCGGAGGCATCCACCATGGCGGAAATGACAATCGCGCCCGTCGCAACCCACGGTTTCTTCCTCGACGGCCGTTGGCTGGAAGAGGGCGATGTGCTCGATGTCCGCTCTCCCTTCGACGGAACGGTCGTGGGCCGCATTACGCAAGCCCGCCGCGAACATGCCGAAGCCGCCATCGCCGCCGCAGTAAAAGCCTTCGGCACGACGCGCCGCCTGCCCGCTTTCGAGCGCCAGCGTGTTCTGCGCCGCACCGCGCAGCAAATCGCCGAGCGCCGGGACGAGTTTGCCCGCACCATCGTGCACGAAGCCGGCAAGCCTATCAAGCTGGCGCGCATCGAAGTGGATCGCGCCGTCTTCATCTTCAACGTCGCGGCCGAGGAAACCACCCGGATCAACGGCGAATATCTTCCGCTCGATTGGCAGGAGTTCACCGCCGGCCGCTGGGGCATCGTCAAGCGCTTCCCGCTGGGCCCGATCGCTGGCATCACACCGTTTAATTTTCCGCTGCATCTGGTTTCGCACAAAGTGGCTCCCGCCGTCGCTGCGGGTTGCCCTATCGTTTTGAAGCCCGCGCCGCAAACTCCGCTGTGCTCGCTGCTCCTCGCCGAATGCATTCAGCAGGCAGGATGGCCCGATGGCGGCCTCAACGTCCTTCCGCTCTCGAACGACGACGCCAGCCTCCTCGTCACCGACGAGCGCATCAAGCTCATCAGCTTCACCGGCAGCGTGCCCGTCGGATGGGACATCAAGCGCCGCGCCGGAAAGAAGAAAGTCGCGCTCGAACTCGGCGGCAACGGCGGGGCCATCGTCCACAGCGATGCCGACCTCGCCTACGCCGCCGAGCGCTGCATCGCCGGAGGCTTCGGCTTTGCCGGACAAACCTGCATCTCTGTGCAGCGCATTCTGGTCGAGCACTCGGTCTACGGCAAGTTCACCGATCTGCTGGTCGAAGGCGTGAAGAAGCTCAAAACCGGCGATCCCATGGAAGAGTCGACTGACGTCGGCCCGCTTATCCGTGAAAGCGATGCGGTCCGCGTCACCAACTGGGTAGACGAGGCAGTCCACTCCGGTGCCCGCATGCTGTGCGGCGGCGGACGCAAAGGTTCTATCGTCAATCCCACTGTGCTCACCGGCAGCAAGCCGGAGATGAAGGTGAACTGCCAGGAAATTTTCGGCCCGGTTGTGACCGTCGAGCCCTATCAGAATTTTGACGAAGCTCTGCGCCGTGTGAACAACTCGCCCTACGGCCTGCAAGCTGGCGTGTTTACGCGTGACGTAAAACTGCTCTTCCAGGCTTACGACGAACTGGAGGTCGGAGCTTTGATCGCCGGCGACGTGCCTACATTCCGTATCGACCAGATGCCCTACGGCGGCATCAAGGATTCAGGCTTGGGTCGCGAGGGCCTGCGCTACGCGATCGAAGAAATGACCGAACCGAAGCTTTTGGTCATGAATCTTCGCTGAACAGTTTCCGTCGTTCCGAGATATTCATTGTCGTTGATTGATTGTCGTCCCGAATATTTAAGTAAGTCCGAGATACTTTTGTCATTCCGAGCAAAGCGAGGAATCTGCTTTTGCCTGCGCTATCGAAGCTCTGCGTGTGCAACCAGGTTCCGAAATGCGACCATTCTCAATTTGAATTCCGCTTCTGAGAGCGCACTCCAAAATTTTCTTGCGCAAAGCCGCGACAACTGTGCATGAACTATTTATAATCTCAAGTTCTTTCAAGTTGACGCAAAATTCTGTGGGAGTTTTCATTTGCGTCGTAACCATTTTGGCGGCTGCACACTCATAACGATCTGCGGGTTCTCCCGATAATCGCAAGCGTAAGCAAGTAAGCATGTCGCAGATTTTCCATCGCAGCGCAAATACTTTATCGCGGGCCACAATTTTTGGCGCGGTATTTATTATTGGCGCGCTCGGCTGGATGGCCTACGCGATCCAGGGTTCGCCCTACATTACTTATGCCGGCGTGCGCAA
>JBEKBW010000071.1:0-24912 GCA_050015215.1 Candidatus Sulfotelmatobacter sp. | reverse complement strand
GAGCAGAAGATTTCCCTTGGCAATTGCTGCGCCTGCGCCTGTTGGAGTGCCGACGGGAATTGCTGTTGCCCCGGCCGCTACGCTGGCAGTGCCGGGATAGTAGGTATTGAGAACGTTGGTGAGATTGGTTCCCGGCGCTGCTTGAGTAACGCCGGCACACGCGACCGCCTGAACCGTCGCCACGGCTACATAGGTGTTGTTGCCGGTGTTGGGATCGGGCGGGCTCGTATCCGTGACCTTGGCCGTGTCGGTATATGCGCCTGCCGTGGGGGCGGTGGCAGTTACGGTGACCGTGGCGGCGGTTCCGCTGGCGAATGGAGTGGGTAGAGTGCAGGTGATCGGCGGAGGTGCAGCGGTGCAGGTGGTTCCCGCGCTCGGCGTGATCGTCACCCCGGTCATACTGGCTGGCCAGGTGTCCGAGAGTGAGATGCCGACTGCGGGTGAAGTCCCGTTGTTGAAGACTGTGGTGGTGAATGTGGTGGCCTGACCCAGGAATACGGCAGTCCCTACGGCGGTGGTTACTCCAATGTCGGCGGCACTCGGATTGACGGATACTGCGCCGAGGGACCAGTTCAGCGTGTTGCTGCTGGTCGCAGTTCCGGCGCGAGTTTCGGCAACTCCGCCCGCATTGCTGCACGTGAGCGTGGTCGCGGTCGATGCGGTACAGGTGAAGGTTCCGTTGTTGGCAGCGTTGTTAAAGCCCGCGATGGTGAAACTGTCGCCAGCGAAGCCATTGTTGATGCCGCCGGTGATGGTGCCGTTGTAGACCGTGCTTGTGCCCGTTTCCACGATTGCGTTTCCGGGATCGGTTTCCGCAACGCTGGCTTTGTTGTTGAGAGTTAGCGAAGTTGCTGTGGATGCAGTCGCGGTGAAGGTTCCATTGTTGGCGGCGTTCGTAAACCCCGTTACGATGACGGTTTTACCAGCGTAGGCATTTCCCGTGCCTCCGGTGATGGTGCCGTTGTAGACGGTGCTGGTAGTCACGGTTGCCGTACCCGCGTGAAACTGAAAAGCTCCGTTCGCGTTGTTGACGGTAATTGTGGTCGCTGTGGATGCGGTACAGGTGAAAGTTCCGTTGTCGGCTCCGGTGGTAAAGCCTGCAATCACCACCTTATCTCCGACATAGGCATTGCCGGTGCCTCCGGTAATCGTTCCGGTATAGGTCGTATTTCCGCCGGCGGCATTGCCGGCTTGTGTGAGAGTAAGCGTGATCGTGGTCGGCACCACCGATGTGAGATTCAGTCCGATGGCGTCGGGCATTACTGAAGTCAGAGCGAGGGTTTCAGTAAAGCTCTCTGAGATCGGCACGCTCGGCGCGCCGGTTCTGCTGCTGGCGGTGCCGACCACATCCTGAGTTGCATTGGGCGTTGTGCCGCCCGAGGTTACGTTCCACTGCTGAACCTGCGGGCCGTTTACGGTGACTGCCCCCATTCCCACGGCCAGCGTGTCGAAGACCATACCGTTGATTACGCTGGGTACGTCGAGCTGAGAATTGGCGGCTGCAGCTCCGTCCGCGGAGACAAACGAACTTAGCGGCACGGTTTGATCGACATCGGTAAAGACCGTTGCTCCGGCCGTTACACCAACGGTTGCCGTTGCGGGGATGTTGACGGAAACATTAATCGTCAGATTCGTACCGGATACCGGATTGAGCAGAGACCACTGCTCCACGCGGCGCGTATTGGCGGCGTCGTTGTGCCCACCCAGGAGTGCGAGGGCTGTGCCGTTGTAGGTTACTCCCGTAACCGCTGCGGTGGGGCTGTTCGCGATGTTGAGCGAAACGCCGACGATCAGGACCCGGTTTGCGGTGGCCGTGGTGCTGTGGGTGAAAGTTAGAGTTTGGGTGCCGGGGCCGACCAGATCTGCCGAGTTGCTTGTGCTGGGATCGGTATCGACCAGGACTTGGGCTTGAAACGAAGTTGCCGCAAAGAGAACGGCCAGAAAAAGTGCGCCGAGAAGAGTGTTCGCTCCGCCGCGGGGACCCTGGAGAAGTCCGACCTTGCGCAAAAGCCTACCAGCCACGCGCTGTCCGCGCGCCGCGCCTTGCAGCAGTTTGCCGCCGATGCCTTTTAATTTTGCCTGCACGATTTTGTTTCCCAGCCTCACTTCTTTGGCGAGGACAACGCCGAAGATTTGGTCGGAGCGTACTGGAGGGTCGTCCTGCTGGCCGCAATCGCCGCGAGTGATGAATGAATTCTCATGATGATCGACAAATACGAGGCGATGAACCCGAAAGCCGCTATGACCTTTCGTAAGTACGATATCGCCCTTACGTAATTTGCTCACGATTACGGGAGTAACAATGACAATCTCGCGGTCACGGATGACGGGAGACATGCTGGCGCCGCGAGCTTCGAAACGGACGCTGAGGCCCTGGTTCAACAACTCGCGGGCGAGGGCCTCGAAAGCGGGGGAGTCGGAGTGGGGGTCAGGCATGGGCGGAGGGTGGAAGAGGTTTGAAAGGGCGCGGCTTTAGCCGCGCCGCCGGAGGCGATCCGTATCGGGGCACGGCTTTAGCCGTGCCGTATAAGCGTGACAAATGAGCGGGCTTTAGCCCCTGAGGGGGCGATGGGAAAAAGCATACCCCAGCGGCTGAAAGCCGCATCGATCGGGCATCTTTTATGGCACGAGTAAAACTCGTGCCCTTCCCGATGGTTTTGGACGCAGAGCTTTTCAGCTCACTAGTCATGGAATTGCTGGATTTTTTCTACTGCACGCTCGTCGGGCTCGAAAGAATATCGATAGCACGGGACGGACGAAACTAGGTGCTCCAGGAAGCTGAGCGCGTTCTCGATGTACTCGTGGCGATGAAAGGGCACAAAGGCGCGCGCGAAAAGTTCGCCGACGGCCTGGCTGCGCGTGAGGCGCGTGATCACGTTGCCGTGGCCGTGTTCGAGGATGAAGATGCGGGTGAGCGGGGCGCTGTTGGGCGAAGCGAACATGGCCTCGCCGTGCCAAGGTGTGCCGTACATGCGCATTGCGGTTGGGCCGGCGGGGCCGTCGCGGCCATCGTCGTAGCGGACGATGATGCGGTCGTCGCTGAGGACTTCGACTTCTTCGCGGGAGGTCCAGAGGCGCGTGGTCGTGCTCTTGCCCGCGCCGGAGTGGCCGACGAAGAGATTGGCTACGCCGTTGGCGCGGACTATGCCGGTGCCGTGGAGCTCAATGGCGCGCTCCTGAGTTAGGCGGTGCATGATTAGGAGTTCGTCTAGAGGGTACTCTAAAGGGTCAGCAACGCCGGTATGCGTCGAGAAGGCCTTGCGGCTCATCTGAAGCACTCCGGAACTGAACCGCCGGTCTATCAGAAGACGCTTGTAGAGTAAGCGCTTATCGCCTGCTTCTCTACTGAAATCGAATATATATTTCGAGCCGCTCTGGTGTAGTCGCCAAGTGGAACCTGAATCGAAGAGTCGGTGTCCGTATACCTTCGGAAGGTTCTCGACCCACTCGATGTTGACCATGATGTCTGACGAATTCGGTGAGACCTCGAAGGGATCCAATGGCAACGGAAGGGGGCTGGGCCATAGGTAGAAGTCTATCCCCACTGTCACACCGCCGACGCAGAAAGCGCTGCGATAACCAGTCCCCGATTCGCTTCGGGGGATCGAAATCGGGTCGCCGAAAGTCACAGGACTGGTGAAGCTCATCCGCGAGCTCCTCACGAACCCTGAGTGGCACAGCCCCCGATGAATAGATTGCAAGTTCCAACCTGCCCCGACGCGCCTCCGACTATCTTGCAATGTCCGAGAACAGCTTCTTCGGGCCGCAGACTGATCGTGGTCAATCGAGGCGGCTCGTAGGAGTTCTGGCTGTTGAGCTCGTTTTGTTCACGATTCATTCGGTCTCCAGGAGTCATGACAAGAATCAGTTACATCCGCAGTTGCCGCAGCCTTCAGGTACCCCGCCTGCATCGCTGAGAATCGGAAGAAGCTGAGGGACAGCCGCCCAGCTCTCAACGTCAATTTCCTTACTCCTAATTCGGCGGCCTGATTCCACTATGGTGCCGCGCCGACTTCCACCTACGCAGAACTCACACGCACCATGCTCAGGAACCTCCACACCGATCACCTCGGCGCGCAGGTGTGCGACATGGCAAAGAAATTCTACTGGGCTCTCGCGGTCCCCGTTCTCCATCTCTCCATTTGCGGGACACATTCCGCAGAGAGACTTTATTTTGCATTGGACGCACTTTGTCACTCGTGTACGCCTTCGAGCCCGCATTTCGCCTAAGGAAGTTTCCCATGCACGTTTCAGCCCATGTATTCGCACATCGAAGGTTTCCTGCTGGGATATAACGCAAATGCCCATTTCGCCGTAAGGATTTATCGCGAAGGCGTTCATTCCGCCGCCGCAGGAGTAAACGGTGTCGGTTTTCGAAAGGTCGGGGGAATTCTCCGCATCATGCTTGGCAAGCCTGCGGTATTCGCTCACACCTTTCGGGGCGGCCATATCGAGAGCGACCACTTCCTCCGGCGTCAAACGAACGGCAAGTGGGCTCTGCGAGCAGTCAATTCTTGGGTTGATTTGCCCATCGATCCTGAACTCGGCACCCAGTTCGTCCGCCGCAAATTGACGCATCGAACCGATTTCGTGCTTGTTGATACTTGTCGCTACCGTCTTCAACGTCAGCGGCAGATTTCTTTCCTTCAGCAGCTTTATCCCCCGCAAACACCGGTCATACGAGCCCGGAATCATCGTCAGCGCTTCATACGTTTCGCGGGTGCGGCCGTAGAGGGTGATTTCTATGGCGAAGGGCGGCCACTCCAGAAGATAGTCGGCGATCTTTTCGGTGATTAGCGTGCCGTTGGTGAAGAGCGTGATCAGGAAACCTTTTTGCTTGGCGTAGGTGTAGATTTCGAGAAAATCTTTGCGGGCGAAGATTTCGCCGCCGGTGTAGAGCAGCCAGAAACAGCCCATTTCGACCAGTTCGTCCAACATGCGGAAGTGCTCTTCCGTGGTCATCTCGCGGCGGCGGGCTTCCTGGTCGCCCATGGGGAGATTGTTGTAGCAGTGCTGGCATTCGAGCGGGCAGCGGCGCGTTACCTCGATGGAAACCTGCATGGGCACGCGCTTGCCCGCTTGCTTCTCGTGCAGGTCTGCGCTGAATTCGCCGTAACTCAGATGATCCATTTCGCTCCCCAGGGTTGCTCTGTTACACCCCAGCGCCTAAAGGCGCATCTAAATTGCGTCCTTCACGGCACGACTAAAGTCGCGCCCTGATACGAATCCAGCTGACGCGAATCCCGCCATCGATATTTGCTCGCGAATTTCTACAAGGCCCACGTTCACCGTGTCGTTCAAAAATTGCTTAACGTCTTGTTCCGCTTGATCGCGCTCTACCGCGTACTCGTGCAGCACGGCGTCGACCAAGCCGGCCAGACTTTGCGGGGAGGCTAGAGAATCCCATAACAAGGTGCCGGTTGCGTTGAAGCTGTAGATCGAGGCCAAGTCTCCGACCTTGCCGCGGACGGGAACGATTAGAGTTTCTCCGGCTACGCGACGCGAGACCACAGATTGCGAGCGGGTGTAGAGCTGCTCCAAGCCAGAATCGGGATGTTCATCGTTTATTTCTTGCCTTATTTGCTGGGCTGGCGGTGCGATTGTATTCATAGAGATTGTTGACTGAATGCTGTGCTTGGATTACCGCAGAATATTGACTAGAAAGCAATTAGGTCTTTGGTGTGGGGTATTCAGGTGGTTATCGGCGGTGGTGGGTCGCCTGCTTTAAAACCAGACATCCTTTTGCGGTAGAGATGCGGTCGGAGGTAACGCTTCGCGCTGCTCGACTGGACCGACCCTTCGGCTACGCTCAGGGGCAGGCTACGGCGTCCGTCCCTCCATGAGCGCATTGGGATTCGCTTGTCGTTACTGTGGTTACGATGGAGTATCGCGGAGAATGAACTATCATCCAGACACCGCGATGAAGAAACTCAACTTTCTGGTCTCCCTTACCAACAACGACAATGACTACCAGTTGGAGCAGGCGGCTGCGGCGCAAAAGGCTGCGCGGCGGCTGGGAATGGAGGTCAGCGTCATCCATGCCAACAATGATGCGGTCACACAAAGCCAGCAGCTGCTGCAATACATTCAGGGCCAGGCGACGATGCGTCCCGATGGGATTGTATTCGAGCCGGCGGGCGGAACTGGTTTTCCCCAAGTAGCGCGGGCAGCTGCGGCAGCGGGGATGGGTTGGGTGGTGCTGAATCATGACGCGGAGTACCTCCAACAGCTGCGGCTGAAGTATCAGGCGCCGATTTTTTCGATCAGCTCCGATCATGAGCAAGTTGGGGAGATTCAGGGAAAACAGTTTGCCGCACTGCTGCCGCGGGGCGGGACGGTGTTGTACATCGAGGGGCCCAACAACAGTTCGGCAACACATCAGCGTAGCGCGGGAATGAATCGAACGAAGCCAGCGAATATTGACATTAAGACGCTGCGGGCAAACTGGACCGAAGAGAGCTCGCATCGTGCGGTGAGTTCTTGGTTGCGATTGCGCACTTCCCAGGAAACGCGCATCGACCTGGTGGGAGCGCAGGACGACAGCATGGCGGCCGGCGCTAGAAAAGCGTTTAGCGAAATGCCAGAGTCGCAGCGGGAGCGGTGGGTGAAAATTCCTTTGACCGGTTGCGATGGGCTGCCCAAAACTGGGCAGGCCTGGGTGCGCAACGGGCTGCTGGCGGCGACTATTTATATTCGTCCAAATGCCGATCTCGCGTTGGAGATGCTGACGAAGGCGATTCAAAGTGGCGTGCAGCCACCGGAGCATACCATGACCGAGCCTCAATCTATGCCGTCGCTTGATGCGATCGTTGCGCGGACGGCAAAGTCTGGCGACGAAAAACTACAGCTTTCCGTCGGCGTGTAGGGGTCGAACACCGCTTAGTCTCTTCAGTTCCATCGACGCGCCTGAACGCACGCCTGATACCAATCCCGCTTAATCGCAGCCTGAAGCGCTGCTTCGCCGCAATTTCAATCACCTAAAGCCACTCACTCCAATCTGTTTTGTTCGCCGATAGGATTAGATAGAGGTGCATCTTCGGCAGTGACGCGGCTTGGCCGAAAGCAGTAGAATTGCGGGTTCTACTCGGGCATGACGCACCCAGGCTAGAATCCAAGACTATTGCAACGGCGGCGCGCAGCGCCGAGAGGCAAACTACATGGCTGACATTCGAGATAGAAGCAAAGTCGCTACGGTTGAAACCAGCGAAGCGCAGATTGCGGTGCACTGGCGCGAGGAGGAGTACTTTTATCCGTCGCCGAAGTTTGTTGGGCAGGCTTATCTCACCGATCCAGATGTGAATGAGCGCTTCAGCGAGAAGAACTTCCCGGAATGCTTTCGCGAATATGCCGACATGCTCAGTTGGGATCAGTATTGGAATACGACGCTGGACACGAGCGATCCGCCATTCTGGAAGTGGTTTGTGGGTGGGAAGCTAAATGCCTCGTACAACTGTGTGGACCGGCACTTGGAGAAATACAAGAACAAAGCCGCACTGATTTTTGTGCCGGAGCCGGAGGACGAGCCGACCGTATCGGTGACCTATCAGGAATTGTATGTGCGGGTGAATGAGATGGCGGCGCTGTTGCGCGATCTTGCCGGTTTGAAAGCCGGAGATCGAGTGACGATTCATATGCCGATGATTCCCGAGTTGCCGATCACGATGCTGGCTTGCGCACGGCTGGGAGTGATTCACTCGGTGGTATTCGGCGGATTCAGCGGCGAGGCTTGCGGGCGGCGTATTGCCGACTCCGGCAGCCGCGTGCTGATCACCGCGGATAGTTATTATCGCGGCGGCAAGTTGATCGATCATAAGGGCAATGCGCAGATTGCGGTCGACTCGGCGAAAGAAGAGGGGCAGGCGGTTGACAAAGTTCTGGTGTGGAAGCGGTATCGCGGGAAGTATGGCTCGGCTGCGCCCATGGTCGCAGGGCGGGATTATTTTGTGGACGAAGAGCTGCCGAAATTTGCTGGACAGATCGTAAAGCCGGTTTCGATGGATGCGGAAGCGCCGCTGTTCCTGATGTACACGAGCGGCAGCACGGGCAAGCCAAAAGGCTGCCAGCATCGCACGGGTGGATATCTCGCTTACGTGACTGGAACCTCGAAGTATTTCCAGGATATTCATCCGACCGACGTTTACTGGTGCATGGCGGATATCGGCTGGATCACGGGGCACTCCTACATCGTTTACGGACCTTTGGCGTTGGCGGCGACCAGCGTGCTGTACGAAGGAGTGCCGACCTTCCCGGATGCTGGCCGCGTGTGGAGAATCGCGGAGCGGCTTGACGTCAACATCTTCCACACTTCGCCCACGGCGATTCGCATGTTGCGCAAATCAGGGCCGGATGAACCTGCCAAGTACAACTATCACTTCAAGCACATGACTACTGTGGGTGAACCGATTGAGCCGGAGGTTTGGCGCTGGTATCACGATACGGTGGGCAAGGGCGAGGCGGTGATTGTCGACACTTGGTGGCAAACGGAGACTGGCGGATTTTTGTGTACTACAAAACCGGCGATCGATCCCATGAAGCCGGGAAGCGCGGGGCCGGGGACGCCGGGAATTTATCCGGCCGTTCTGGATGAAAATAACAGCGAAGTTGCGGCGGGGTCGGGTAAGGCGGGGAATATTTGTATTCGGAATCCCTGGCCTGGAATCATGCAGACGATCTGGGGCGATCGGCAGCGCTTCGTCGATCAGTATTACAGGAAGTATTGCAAAAATCCGCAAAGCAAAGATTGGCGTGACTGGCCTTACTTTGCAGCCGATGGCGCGGTGCTGGCCGCGGACGGCTACATGCGCATTCTTGGACGCGTGGATGACGTCATCAACGTTGCCGGACATAGGCTGGGCACAAAAGAAATCGAATCGGCTTGCTTGACGGTACCGGAAGTTGCTGAAGCTGCAGTCGTGCCGGTTGTGGACGAGGTGAAAGGACGCGTGCCGGAAGTTTATGTTTCGCTGCAGCCGGGTGTGAAGGCGAGTCCAGAGATTGCCGAAAAGGTTACGAAGACGATCGAGACGATTATCGGGAAGATTGCGCGGCCGAAGCGGGTGCATATCGTACCGGACATGCCGAAGACGAGATCGGGCAAATTGATGCGGCGCGTGCTGGCGGCGATTTCGAACAACCTGGACACCGGCGACATCACTACGCTGGCGAATCCCGACATTGTTGAGAGCGTGCGTGAGATGGTGCAGGGGAAAGATGCGGTCGCGGTGAAGGATGGGCCGGAAGATTTGAAGCAGTTTGGAGGGCAGGAGTGATCGAAGGGAAACGGGATTTGACAGGGGGGATCTTTGGCCGGTTCTCGTAAGATTTCTGCTGCGCTCAAGAAGCGCGCCGCAAAAATCAAGCTGTTGCTGATGGATGTGGACGGAACAATGACAGATGGCGGCGTCATTTTGCTCTCGCAAGCGGACGGGACAGCGCTTGAGATCAAGCAGTTTGATGCGCATGATGGCCAGGGATTGACGCTCGCGCATACGGCGGGGCTGCAAACCGGCTGCATCACTGGACGCAAGAGTGCCGCGCTGCTGCGTCGCGCTCGTGAGATGAAAATGGATTTCATTTACATGAAGCAGCCGCTGAAGATGCCAGCCTATGAAGAGATTCTTGCGAAAGCGGCCGTGGCCGATTCCGAGGCGGCCTATGTTGGCGACGATTTGCCAGACATTCCTTTGATGCAGCGGGTTGGTTTGGCGGTGGCCGTCGGCGATGCGGTCCCGGAAGTTAAGAAGGCCGCGCACTTCACGACCAAGGCGTTGGCGGGGCATGGAGCCGTTCGCGAAGCGATCGAGTTGATTCTCAAATCGAAAGGGATTTGGGAAGAGATGATTGATAAGGCGCGAGCGTGAGATTGCAGCCACGCGCGATTAGGCGCAATGAGATCCTTCGCTCCGCCTGAAGAACGGCTGTGCTCAGGATGACGCATGTATGCGGCGAGCAATGCAAGATTACCGGCAGAGTGCCGCGCCGCCTGCGATTCCGGCATCCGCGCCATAGTGAGCGGGAACCAGCGGCACGTCCTGGCAGTTTGGATTTACACACCACTTGGGAAGATTTTCGCGAATTTCGCTGAAGAATGGACGCAGCATGGCGCCCGCTCCGCCGCCGATGATCAGGACGTCGGGATCGAGCAGATCGATCATATTTCCCAACCATACTGTCAGCAGCATCGCGGTTTCCTGCAGAATTTCCTTCGCTAACGCGTCTCCGGCGGCGTAGGCTTTGCCGATCATTTCGCTGGTGATGTGGTCAGGGCATCCTCCTGCTAGATCCAGAATTGCGGACGGCTTCCCTGCCCTTATTTTTTCAGCGGCTCTGCGGGCGATGTAAGGGCCTGCGGCGAAAGCTTCGATGCAGCCGAGTTTGCCGCACCCGCAGCGGGGACCGCGATAGTCGATAGTGTTGTGACCGCCTTCCGCGGCGGCTCCGGTGCGGCCGTGATAGATGCGGCCATCGAACACGATTCCAGTTCCGATGCCTGTGCCGATGGTCGCGCAAAAAACTATGTGAAATCCGCGTCCAGCACCCCACAGTGCCTCGGCCAGCGCCGCGGCGTTGCCGTCGTTATCCACGCGAACCGGCACGTTATAAACTTTCGAAACTTCGGCGGCCAGGGGAAAATTCCGCCATCCGGGGAGATTCGGAGGATTGACGACGACGCCGGTGCGCGGATCGAGCGGGCCGGGCGCGCAGATTCCGATGCCGGCAATCTTGCGCAATGCGACAGACGAGTTGGCAGATGACTGCGCTGAATTGATCGCTGAAATAACGGCGGCCAGGCCCGCAGCAGCATCGTTAGCCACCATAGGAGTGCGGGTTTGATAGATTATTTCTCCAGCCGTGGTTACAAGACCGGCGGCAACTTTCGTGCCGCCGATATCTACGCCGATGAATTGCGCGTCTTCATGGACTCGCGTCATGCGGATTTGTGACCGGGCATCACCTGCAACTAAAACGATTGAACAGCCAATGGTAAACTAATTTGAACCAGGATGGGCGCGTAGCTCAGTTGGTAGAGCAATGCCCTTTTAAGGCATGGGTCGAAGGTTCGAGCCCTTCCGCGCTCACCAATCCCGGTTCGTGGCTTCGCCATTCTGCGAATATATCGCGCCAGATAAAGTATTTGAATAGAATGTTTCCGCAGGCGATGTGCGCCTGCGGATTTCCATTTGCGGTTTAAATGCTCGGTTTCTGCGTTGCGAGAAAGGAGGCTCCGATGAAAACTTTGGCTGGTTATCGCCGTCTGGCGCCGGGAACGCAGCCGGCTCACTTGCACTTACCTTACGTGTCGTCGGCAAAGCGCGCGCCCACTCAGTCCCTGGTACAGATGCCGCATACGTTGTCGGAGATCACCGGGCCGGTATTCACGTCGAGGATTGTGGGCGACGCATGCATCGATTTGACGCGCCAGCATTCGGGCGAGCCGCTGGGAGAGCGCATCATTCTCAGCGGCAAGGTGATCGATGAAGATGGACGTCCGTTGCCGAATACGTTGATCGAAATCTGGCAGGCGAATGCCGCCGGGCGCTACTTCCACTCCGTCGACCTGCACAATGCGCCATTGGATCCGAACTTCACGGGACGGGGTCATGTGTTGACGGATGCGGAAGGTCATTATCGCTTCGTAACGATTCGGCCCGGGGAATATCCGTGGCGCAATCATTACAATGCGTGGCGTCCGGCGCACGTTCATTTTTCGGTGTTTGGTCCCGCTTTCGCTACGCGTTTGATTACGCAGATGTATTTTCCGGGCGATCCTTTGCTGGAGTTCGATCCGGTATACAACTGCACCGCGGACGAACCGGCACGAAGGCGACTGATTTCTCTTTTTGACTGGCAGACTACGATTCCGGAAGAGGCGCTGGGCTACCGTTTCGATATTGTATTGCGGGGACGTGATGCGACGCCGATGGAAGGATGTTCGTAGGGATGGGTTATCAGGCGACAACTTCGCAGACTGTCGGTCCGTATTTCATGATTGGCTTGGAGCCGCTCAATCGCGACCAGATTGCTGCGGCGGATATAGGCGGAGAGCGAATCAACATCGAAGGGCAGGTGCTCGATGGCGATGGGCAGCCTGTGCCCGATGCGGTGCTTGAAACATGGCAGGCGAATGAAGAGGGTCGATACATTCATCCCGAAGATTTGCAGGGTGAATCCGGCGGGGAGGGATTCTTTGGATTCGGAAGGATTCCGACTGACGCCGAAGGCCGCTTCCGCTTCACCACGGTCAAGCCCGGGCCTGTGCCGGCACCTGACGGCGGCACGCAGGGTCCGCACATTGTGGTTTCGGTTTTTATGCGCGGACTTCTCACACGGCTGATCACGCGGATTTATTTCTTCGGCGATCCGCACAACGAAAAAGATTTTGTCTTGAATTTAGTGGACCCGGCTCGACGTGGGACACTTATGGCCAAGCCCACGGATGAAGATAAGAGCGTGCTGGTTTGGAATGTGAATCTGCAGGGCGAGAATGAAACCGTTTTTTTCGATTGTTAACTAGCTTCTAGTTGCTAGCTCCTATACTTCTAGCCAAAGCGTGTGGGCGGCGCTACCCTTTTGCCGAAAGCTGGCTGCCTTCGGTGATAATCTTATCTTTCCCTGCGATTGCTGACCCGGCCTTCGGGATGCCGCTGAAGGAGTCCTGCCCGGGGTGCATTCACGGGAGTTTCATCCGAAATCATAAGGAGTGCAGCATGAAGATTGGCGTGTTGACTGGCGGAGGCGATTGTCCGGGCCTGAATGCGGTGATTCGGGCGGTGGTGCGCAAGGGCGTCTTCACCTATGGTGACGAATTCATCGGCTTTCTGGAAGGCTGGCGCGGCGTGCTGGAAGGCAATGTGATGGAGCTCGACCTGGAAGCCGTTGGCGGCATTCTGCCGCGCGGTGGAACCATCCTGCGAACTTCGCGAACGAATCCTGCCAAGCGGGCCGACGGGATTGACCGTTGCATAGCAACGCTTGAGAAAAACAAGGTTGATGCATTGATTGCCATTGGCGGCGATGACACGCTTTCTGTGGCGCAGAAGTTGCACGAGCGAGGAGTGAAAGTTGTCGGCGTACCCAAAACGATCGACAACGATTTGGGCGGCACCGATTACACATTTGGTTTCGACACAGCCTGCAACATTGTTTGCGAGGCGCTCGACCGTGTTCACACCACGGCGGAAGCGCACAATCGCGTGATGGTAGTGGAAGTGATGGGCCGCGATGCGGGATGGATTGCGCTTTACAGTGGCATCGCTGGCGGCGCGGACGTGATTCTGATTCCTGAGCGACCGTTTGATGTTGACAAAGTGGCGGATTCGATTCGCCAGCGCCATGAGCGCGGATTGTATTTTTCGATCGTAGTCGCAGCCGAGGGCGCAAAATTTTCTTCTTCGGAGCCAGGTCAGGGCGCTCCCGTGCTGCAAGATATGGGCAAGGACGAATTCGGCCACGTGAAGCTCGGCGGCATCGCCAACATTCTGGCGCGCGAAATCGAAAAACGAACCGGCTTCGAAACCCGCGCCGTCGTGCTCGGGCACATTCAGCGCGGCGGATCACCGAGCGCCTTCGACCGCGTGCTGGCCACGCGTTACGGCCTGGGTGCCATCGATATGGCGCATCGCGGCGAATTCGGATGCATGGCCGCCCTGCGATCGAATAAGATCGTGTCGATCCCGCTCCTCGAAGCGATTTCCAAGAATCGCATTGTCGATAACGAGATGATCCAGATCGTCGACGGGTTGTTCGAGAAAGCGGCGGAGAAGCAGGCGGTTTGACGCCGGAAAGTTCCCAGTCTGCTAGCGATGCAGAATCTATACGCGCGGCTTGCTCCTCACCTGGTGGCGCTGATCGAACTGCTCCTGATGTTTGCCACGGGAATCCTGATCCTGTTGCACTCGCGCAACGCTTCGCGCCGTACTCGGCCTGGCAACTTTCCCCTCGGCCGGGGTTTCGTTGCGTTGGCCCGCCATCAGCGACTGTGTGTGCTACTGGCAGGTGTGGGCGTTGTCGTCATTCGCGCCGGTCTGATTCCTATTCTCGGCGTTCCAGAGCCTCGCTACAACGACGAATTCAGTTACCTGCTCGCTGCCGACACGTTCGCTCATGGCAAGCTCACCAACCCCACGCATCCGATGTGGATTCACTTCGAAAGTTTCCACATTATTCAGCGGCCGACCTACATGTCAATGTATGCGCCAGCGCAGGGGCTGGTGTTGGCTGCGGGGCAATTGCTGGGCCGACCATGGATCGGACAACTGCTGACCACCGGGTTGATGTGTTCGGCGATGTGCTGGATGCTGCAGGCTTGGCTTCCTCCTGCATGGGCATTGCTGGGCGGGACACTGGCGCTGTTGCGCCTCGGAATTCTCAGTTATTGGATGAATGGATATTGGTCCGCGTCTGTGGTGGCGTTGGGCGGAGCGCTGGTGCTGGGAGCGTGGCCGAGGCTGCGCAAGCGGCCACGGGTGACGGAAGCGGTGCTGATGGGAATTGGGCTTGTGATTCTAGCTAATAGCCGGCCTTATGAAGGGCTTGTTTTCAGTTTTCCAGTCGCCGTCACGATGTTGTGGTGGCTGGTTGGCGAACAGAGACCGCCTGCACGCCAATCCTTCTGGCGCATGCTGTTGCCTCTGTCTGTGATTCTCGCGGTCGGGGCTTTGGCGACGACTTACTACAATTATCGCGTGACTGGTGATCCGTTTCGTCTGCCGTATGAGGTCAACGGAGCGACTTACTCCGCCGTGCCATATTTCCTTTGGCAGGCAACACCGCCAGAACCTGTGTATCACCACCCCGCAATGCGCGGATATTATTTGGGGGTGCGGGATGAGTATGAGAAAAATTTCACGATCGCAGGGTACCTCTCGGTTGCCGCGCGCAAACTGAGCTCTTGGTGGCACTTTTATCTGGGACCGCTGCTGACGCTGCCCCTCTTGGCGCTTCCTTTTGTGATGCGCCAGAGAAAAATGCTTTTGCCTTTGGCAATCTGCATCTGCATGTTCGCGGGCTTCGCGGTTGAAACCTGGACGCTGCCTCACTACTTTGCGCCTGCCGCCGGGGCTCTTTACATACTCCTGATTCAAGGTGTGCGCCATCTATGGTATTGGCGATTCGGTTCACGCGGCATTGGTTCGGCCCTCGCCCGCGCGATTCCGGTGTTGGCCTGCGCCATGATTGTTTTGCGCGTGACCGCTGCGGCTGCGCATGTCCAGATCGAGCCTGCGTGGCCGCGTGGCAATCTGAGCCGTGCCAGGATCGTGCGCGAACTTAACAGAATGCCGGGAGCGCAATTAGTTATCGTCAGCTATAGGCCGCACAATAAGGGTGATTGGGAGTGGGTTTGGAACGAGGCAGAAATTGATCAATCCAAGGTTGTGTGGGCGCGAGACATGGGAGGCGACGCGAACCGGGATTTGCTGGAATACTTTCGCAATCGCAAAGCCTGGAGGTTGGAGGGGGATGACCCCGCACCGCAATTGCTGCCCTATGCCGGAATGACAGCGAAATTCGCTTCGAGCGCCACCGAAGCGCATTCGTCTTCAAATCGCGACATCGAACTCAGTCGGCAATAATGCCCAAAGCAGGAAGCGAATCCCGCGCCGCATCACGGCTCACACCCGAGCGCATTCGCGCTCACGGACTAATGCTCGCGCTCTGCTTGTGGTCGGTTTACCTGTGGAATATGGCGACACCGGGCTTGCGCGATCGCGCAGGCAATCTCAAGGGGACTGATTTTCTACATTTCTATGTTCTGGGATCGCTTGCGCTCGAACATCGCGGAGCAGAGTTGTATGACATGCAGGCGCAGTCTCGGCTGACGGCGCAACTCGTGCCGGCCGCAGCGGGGATTCGCTACTTGCCGCTTTATCCGCCCCAGGTTTCCATTTTCTTCGCGCCGTTTGCGCGATTGAGTTATCCGTGGGCGCTGGGGTTTTGGCTAACGGTGAGTGCAGTTATTTATGGATGGTGCTGCTACGCGGTCTGGCATGCGTGCCCGAATCTTCGGAATTATCGGCTGACGGTGGCGATTCTTGCGGCGGCACTTCCGGCGTTCTGGCACTTGATTGCATGGGGACAGACTTCTGCGCTCGCGCTTGGCTGCTTCACGCTTGCATTTCTTGCCCTCCAGGAAGATCGGGAGTTCCTCGCGGGGGTCGCACTGGGATGCTTGATCTTCAAGCCGCAGCTCGGTTTGGCCGCAGCAATTGTTTTTCTGCTCTCGCTTCGGTGGAGAGTGATTACAGGTGCTTTATTGTCCGCCGCCATCGAGCTGGCGCTGGGTGCAATGTATTACGGCTTTCAGCCTTTGGCCGATTGGATACGCATTTTGCGAAACGCTCCTCGCGTGCTTCCACTGCTCGAGCCGAGGGTGTATCAAACTCATTCGCTCCGGACATTTTGGGACATGCTTCTTCCATGGCCCACGGTTTCGCTGGGACTCTACCTGCTCAGCGCGCTTCTCCTATGTGCGTTGCTGGTGGCTTGCTGGCGTCGGGGGGGTCCACTGGCCGTGCGGTATTCGTCATTGCTGCTGGCGACCGTTCTTCTTGCGCCGCATCTTACCGTCTACGATCTTGTAATCCTTGCCCCTGCGTTCTTACTGACGTCGGATTGGATCGCGGGACGACCTGACAGCGCTGGTTTCAAAATTCTGCTCTATCTTGCCTTTGTGCTTCCCCTGATCGGGCCCTTGGCGCGCTGGACGCATTTTCAGGCAAGCGTGCCAGTGATGGCGGCTCTTCTCTTTGCGATTTGGAGGCCGGGCGCGAAGGTGGCTGTGGTTTATGAACCGCTCAACCGGCTGGTGTGATGCCTGGGAATACACAGTTGGGCTTACTTTTTAAGCGCCGTAGAGGAAGCGCAGCGCCTCTGGGAATCGCGCGGCCCATGCGGATTCTGAGTGTCCCGCGCCCTCGGTGATCATCAATTGCAGGCGCTTCTCGCTCAACACCGCCCGGCGAATGATGGCGGCAAGTTCGCGCACATCGTCGACAACGGTCCGGCTGCGGGCCGCGTTACCGGCTTCGGCGGTGCCGGCGGCTAGAAAAATTCGCTCGGGCCAGATTCTTACCTTGCGGCTCTGCTTGATTACTTGTCGATTTGACGCCCACAAAGATGGACTTTCCAGCAACAACTTTCCTACCAACTCCGGACGCACGATCGCGGTGTGAAGCGCGATCAGGGCGCCCAGCGACGAGCCGCCAAGACCCGTGTTCTCCGGACCAGTGGCCACACGATAATTTCTCTCGGCGAAAGGCATTACTTCTTTGGTCAGAAAATCGGGATAGTAGCGGCCTCGCGTGCGCAGAATTACCGGATGCATCGAGGGATGCGGCATGTACTCGCGGATTCTGTCCTTGCCCGTGTTGTCGATACCGACGATAATCAACGGCGGAATTGCCCCTTCGCGAATTAACCGGTCGGCGCTCTCATCCGCCTGCCACTCGACTCCGGCAAACGCCGTCGAGGACTCGAACAGGTTTTGGCCGTCGTTCAAGTACAGAACCGGATATCGCGTCGATTGATTTTGCGGATCGTCGTATCCTGGCGGAAGCCAGACGCGAAGAAAACGCGTGTTGCGAAAAACGCGGCTGCGGAATTCGTGGATCCTAAGATCGCCGGTGGCTCCGGTAGCGCGAATCGGCTCGGGAGCAAGTTGATCGTTGGTTTTCGGAGGTCTTGCCATCGGAAGAGATCAACTGCGGGTTCGTAACTGGAGGACCGCCGCTAGTAACGTGATGAGGGTGATCATCGCGAGCGAACTCAGGCATAGGATGCACCAGGTGTCGAGGACGTAGGCTTCGACATAGGTGAGGTACAAGGCGAAAGCCAAACCTGCCAAGGCGGCCAGGAGCAATCGAATTGGCGTCTGGACCCGCGAGCGGTAAAACGTGGCCAGCGCCAGCAGTGCGCCGTACCCTGCAACGCCGATGCCTGCGACGGGGATGCCCACCAGGCTTGAATACTCGCTGCGATTTACGACGTCGCAGCTGAATTTCTCGCTGAAGTCGCAAAACTTGGAAGCCGATTTTGCATAGTGGCGTTGCAGGGAAATCGAGGAGACGATCATTCCGGCGAGGGCGAGAATCGCAATGGCAAGGAATAGGCCGCGATTTTCAATGGCGGAACTGCCGCCGGAGGCCCCGAAGTGATCTGAAGTTTCGCTCACGGCAAACTGCACCCGGTTTTGTCGGATAGTTCTTCCAGCGGAAAGACGCCTTCTTTGGGAGTATCCGAGCCAAATTGCCAGCTGGGAAAAAGCTTCACTCCGGCGGTTTTACACTGCGGCGTCAGTTGATTGGAGCCCTTAATGGCGCATTCGACATAAGGCACATAGTGAAACGCGTCGCCGAACATCTCTTTTTGTTCGCGGCAGTGCGGGCACCAGTACAAGCCGTACATTTTTACTTGCTTCGATGCCAGACACTTCGCGAAATTATCGTAACGGTGATTCCTGTAATAATAGACGCCGAGGTATGCGAGAACCACTAGCACGACAATCCCGCCCCAAATCAGCGTCTTCCGCGATGGAACCTTTGGTTCCGGCTCCGCCACCCGTTGCTGATGCCGCTTTCGCCGCTCTTCTGACATAGGTCCTTCTTACCCAAGTAGTTTTTATATCACGGGATCACGCTACAACGTCTAATGCCCCGGGAAGTACATCGAGTTCCTGGCACTGGAGTGTCAGAACCTCGCCATCCACCATCACATCCACCGGCGCATCCAGATCAAACTCCACGCGCCTGACCGCCTTATGCTCGGCCAAAGGATGTTCAATGTGCGTCCCGTCGTAAAGCCCGGGCAGGTTGCGCAAAAGCCCGACCCGCCCGATCGGCCCCCAGCGAACGTATTCAATCAGGCCGCTGGCTACCTCGGCTTTCGGAGCAATCATCATGGTGCCGCCGGTGAACTTGCTGTTGTTAAACGTGAGAAACAGGCAGCGGCGCCGGTCAAATTCTGTTTCACCGTCAACTCTGGCCGGAAATGGCCGCCTTTGAAAGCGGGCGAGCGTGAGGAAGATTGAAATGAAATAGCCGAACTCGCCTTGGCCGCTGAAGCGGCGGGCGCGCAGCGTGGCGACGTCGGCGGGAAATCCCACGCTGAGGAGGTTTATGTAGTGGAGAAGGCCATCGCGATGACGAAGACGCAGCACATCGCAGGTCTGAGTTCGCCGCGAGATCAGCGAGTCGATGGCGTGTTCGACTCCCCGGTCGCTGAAGTCGCGCAGGAATGAATTTCCTGTTCCCAACGGCAGGAAACCGAGCGTAGGGCGCTCTCCAGCAGTCGCTTCGGGGAATAAACCATTCACGATTTCGTAAGAAGTGCCGTCTCCACCTACGGCAATAAATCTTCGCCGGCCCACGGCGTAGGACTCGCGGGCAATCCGGGTTGCATCGCCTGGACCTTTGGTTTCCGCTACGTCGATTGTCACCCCGTTAGATCGCAACCGCTCCAGCGCCGGAGCCAGCAGCTTGCGACTGCGGCCGCCGCCGGCCGCGGGATTTACGATGGCGAGGTACGAGTGCTCGGCACTCACAGGGCAGTCACGGCCCCGCGCTGCAGCGTTTTTCTCAGCTCTTCCGCCAGTTGCTGGCGTTTGATTTTCATGGACGCGGTGCGGGGGAAATCTTTGCCGCAGATTAGATAGCCGCCCACCCGCTTGAAGTCGGGAAGTTTTCGATTGCGGGTGCCGATCTCCTGCAACAGGGTGCTGTCGAGGCGCTGATTCTGCCCGAGACGAAGGGCGAGGACAAGCATTTCGCGGCCCTGCTCTTTTTGTGGCCACACATAGTTCGCGGCGAAGACACAGTACTCTTTGACTGGCAGGCCATCGAAGAAGGTTTCGATATCTTCAGGATAAATATTCTTGCCACCCTCGGTGACGATCATATTTTTCTTGCGGCCGTAGAGTTGCAGGTGGCCGCTGTCGTCGAAGCGGCCGAGATCGCCGGTAAGAAGCCAGCCGTCGACGATGGTCTCTAGCGTGAGTTCCGGATCATCCAAGTAATGCGACATTACGGTCTTGCTGTGGGCTGCTACTTCGCCGATGCCCTCGTCGTTAGGGCTCAAAATTCGCAGTTCGACTCCCGGCAGCGGCTTGCCGACGGTGTCGGCGCGAAAGGGTTTGAGATCGTTCAATGTGAGCGCTGTCCCGGCCTCGGTGAGGCCGTACCCGTTAACCACCGGAATTCCGAGATCGTAAAAGAATTGCATGGTGGAAGGCTCCATGAACGCGCCTCCGGTGATAAGCGCCAACAACTCGCCGCCAAAGGCGCGATGAACTTGCGGCAGTAGCATGCGGCTCAGTTTCACGTTCGGCCTGCTGCGCGTGAACAATCGATTGAACGCGATCATGCGATTTAGAAAGGTGCGCTTCCACGCCGGCAACTCATCGAACTTCGCGCGCAGCCCACGCTCCAGATTTTTCACAATCATGGGAACGAGTGAAACGTACGTGATGCGGTAGCGCACGAAGGCGTCGCGAACGAACTCGGGACGCAGCGTTCGCAGGTGCACTACGCAAGCGCCGCAGACAAACGGGCCGATGAAACCGACCATGAAATCGATGGCGTGGTTGGTGGGGAGAATGCTGAGATAGCGCACACCCGGCCAGAATGGATACCAGGCGGTCAATGCGCGGCATTGCTCCAGGTAATTCTCGTGCGTCAGCACGCAGCCCTTAGGCCGCCCGCCGGTACCTGACGAATAGACAATGCAGGCCACATCTTCGCGCTTGCGCATGACGAAGTCGGGCGAGCCCTTGCGCTTGAAATCCTCCCAGCGGAAGCCGCCGGCCAGATCGGCGCCGATTGGAGCCTCGGTGACGAGAACAAGTTTTGTTTTAATGTTTTGGAACTCCGGCGATTGCATGATTGCCCGCCAGAGGTAATACTCGATCACCAAAATCTTGGCATTCGAATGCGCCAGCAGTTGCATTTGTTCGGCCGCGGTCAGCTTGTAGTCGAGCGGGACCAATACGCCGCCTGCGTAGAAAATCGCATAGGCCGAAATCAGCCACTTCGACTGATTGGTCATCAGGATGGCGGCACGGTTGCCGGCGTCGAAATCCGCATCCTCGAGGGCTCGAGCTAAAGGCAGACTGATTTCTTTAAAATCGGAGTAAGTAAGGCGCGTCTTTTCGCGGTCGCGGTCGGCTTCGATCAGGCAGGTCTCTGACGAAAAGCGGTCCAGGGCATCGCGCAGGGCAGCTCCCAGACAGCTATATTTTTGGAGATCGAGCATTAAAGAAATATTTCACCACAGAGCAGCGAGGACACGGAGAATACCATGTTTATGAGTTGGCTACCCGCTCTCGATGCTAAAGCCGCATCTGAACTTTTCCCGCCAGCGTGCGGAAATCCGACACCCCTTGCAGTTCGTAATCGGGCAACTCGACTCGAAAATGATTTTCGAGCTTGGTCAGCAGATCGAGGGTCTGCAAGCTGTCGATGCCGAGCGTCTTGAAAAAGTCGTCGTCGGGTGAGAGCTTTTCTCTCGGCACGTTAAAGTGCGCGGCCGCGAGGTTGAGTATTTCATCGAGAGTTTGGTCGGCTGTCTTCATATTTTCTGAGCGTAACGAGTTATGGCAGATACGGCTGTGCATCTGTGCTCTCGACAAATTTTCGCAATCCGGCCTCCACCGCGGGACGGGCAAACAACTCGCAAAACAAATCAATCTCCCGCTTTAGTTCCTCGTGCGGAATCGGTTTGATGAACCTTTTCGCTTCCACGGCTGTCGTGCGATCGAATTTTTTGAGTTGCGCTACTGTGGCGCGGGCGGCGCGGAGACCCTCACCTTCACTTACCACCTGGCTCACGAGTCCGATCTGCTGGGCTTTAGTGGCGTTGAAGCTGCGGCCGGTGAGCAGTAGATCGCGGACTACGGCATTGCCCAAATCGCGCTTCAGGCGTGGGATTCCGCCGAATCCGGGAATCAGGCCCAGGCGAAGTTCGGGGAAGCAGAAGCGCGCCATCTTATCGGCAATGATCAGGTCACAGGTTAGGGCGAGTTCAAACCCCCCGCCAAACGTTACACCGTGAACTGCGGCAATCGTGGTCAGAGGACAGGCGTCGATCTGGTTCAGAACGCGGTGTATGCGCTCTAGGAAATCGCGTACACCCCTGAGGGCGGCAGCTTTTTCCATACCTTGCGAACGCTGGTAGAGTTCGCGCAAGTCGGCGCCGGCGCAGAAGCCGGAAGCCATTTCGCTGTAAATGATCAGCGCGTGTGCCTCGTTTTGACTTTGCTGCAGGAAGGTCCCGAACTGTTCCAAGTCCGCAAGCGATTCCGACCCCAATTCGTTGCAGGGCGCGCGATGCAGCGCTAACTCGATCACGCCTTCGCTGAGCACCCAGGACAACGCGCGGCCAGGAGCTTCGGCTGTCCCTTCGTGTACCTTCGTGTCCTTGGTGGTTTCCATCATTGTTTCAGCTATACCGCCTGCTTGACGCGGTACATGTCTTCGATCTCGGCTTTCATGCGCGCTGAAATCACATCCCGTTTCAGCTTTCCATTTACCGTTAGCGCCCCGTTCTCGATGGAGAACGCTTCCGGGTGCACGACAAACGCGCGCACCTGTTTGTAATGCGGCAGATCGGGATTCACCGCATCCAGCGCCGCCTGCACCTTTTCTGCCGTTACCGGGCCCGTGACGATTGCCGACAGGTATCCTCGCCCGTTACCGACGACGACTACTTGCTGCGCTTCCGGCAGTGCTTTCGCGATCACGCTCTCGATGGGTTCGGGCGAAATTTTGTGGCCGGATCCCAGGACAATCAGATTCTTGATTCGCCCGGCGATTCGCCAGTTCCCTGCTTCATTCACCTCGCCCTGATCGCCAGTGTGGAACCAGCCATCACGCAACGCTTCTGCCGTTTGCTCGGGCCGATTCCAGTAGCCAGAAAAAACATTGGGGCCGCGCACGAGCATTTCATCATTCTCGCCGAGCCTCATCTCCATACCCGGAATTGCAGGTCCAACGCGTCCGACTTCCACACGGTTGGGGTCGTCCATCGTACAGATGGCGGTGGTTTCCGTGAGTCCATAAACTTGCAGCACACGAATTCCCAGCATCATGAAATAAACTTGGGTTTCTGTAGTGAGCGGAGCCGATCCGCAAATGAGGGCCCTGAGATTTTTGCCTATCATCTTCTTTCGGATCGCTGGAAAGACGAGGCTGTTCGCTAGACCCAACCAGAATGCGTCGGTCGCCTTCGATTGATGCTCTTGCTTGCGCACCGACGCGGCTTTTGCCCGCGAATAGATTGCCTGTACCACTCCGCCGGTCTGCCATAGTTGTTCGTCGACAGCGCGCCGCATGCGCTCGAGCAACTGCGGAACGTTGAGGAAATAATCCGGCGCGACGGTGCGCATGTCGGCCGAAATCTTCGCGAGATCGGTGTTGATTGTAACCAGGCTTCGTCGTTTCAGAAACGTTAGCAGAGCGATCCAGGATGCGGCGAAGGTGAATGGCAGATAATGAAAAATGCGATCCTGCCCCGTCGAGCCGGACATCAGTTGATCCAATCGCTCTGCCGTGCGCTCCAGCATAAAGCCGACGTTGGCCGCGGTAAGGACCACGCCTTTCGCTTCGCCCGAAGTACCGGAGGTGTAGATGATGGTGACCGGACTGTCGTTGCCCACCTGCGGCCGATCCAACTGTATGCCCTCGACCCCGGCGAAGATTTCGTCAAATAGGAACTGTGGCGGGGCTTGGTGCCACGCTTGCATGATTCCCTCGCGGAGCGCTGCATCGCCGCAACAGACAAGTGCGGGTGTGCTGTCTTTCATCATCGAGACGAGTTCGGCGGGGGCTTGGCGCGAGTATAGGGGGACGACGATCAGACCTTCGGCCATCAAAGCCAGATCCATCGCGACCCAGCGAATGCTGTTCGCCGCCAGCAGCCCGCAGCGGTCGCCTTTGTTGAATCCCTTCGAGGCGATAAAAGTTCTTGCTTTGCGAATAAGTTCCAACAATTCGCCGCCGGTTACGCCGGTGATTTGGCCGTCGCGGATTTCGGCGATGCGCGTGCCAGCGGCCTCGCGCAGTTGCGAGAATATTTCCCCGATGAATGGGATGGGCGATGTCATTGCTTCAATTGAAAATCGTTATATGTTTCAGACCACAGCGTTTCGCGCAAGATCCCGGCCAAATGTGGCTTACCACACCCAGCGGCTAAAGCCGGTTCAATTTTTGTTGTCGTCGCGGTCGTTGCGGCATCGCTAAAGCGATGCCCTGATACGAATCTTTGAACACACTTAGCCGTATGCCGCCACGAGTTCCCGCAAGTTCTGGTTCATCGGCGGCAGGTAGTCTTCCCAACTCCACTCGCCGCGACGCGTTTCGAACTCGGGATATCTCCGCTGCACTTCCTCTTCGAAGTAAACGCCCATGCGCGCCATGACTTTCAGGTTCTTCACTACTGTCTGCGCGATGCCGGCAGCGATGGCCTCGCCTTCCGAGTTTAGCTTTTCCAGTGCTGCCAGCAATTTTCCTTCAAGCTCCGGATCGTCCACTGTCATAAGCAAATCTTGATGTCCACGCTCGCGCATGAGATTTCGAATGCGCTCATCCATCGTGATTCCGGCGGAGGGCACGAGGCCCGGCATCGACGTAACGATGCCGTGATAACGCGAAGAGGCCATCATGTGGCAGGCGCGCAGGATGCTTACCAGTTCGTACATGTTGTATTGGTCGGAGGTGAAGACGGGGACGCCGCCTAGTTTCTCGGCAATTTTATTTGCGGGCCGCGCATCGAGGCGCTCCGTGGCCGCCAGGATTACGAACACGTTTTTCTTTTTGCGAAACGCGTCCACGGCATTGGCAATGGAATTCCAATATTTGTGATATGCCTGTTCGGCTGCCGGTCCAGAGTTGTGAAAGTATACCGTGCGGTAGTGGCTGTCTTTGT
>JBEKBW010000070.1:0-28273 GCA_050015215.1 Candidatus Sulfotelmatobacter sp. | reverse complement strand
TTCCCCGCTGGAAAGCGTATTGACGAAGGTGAAGGGGCCGTTTGCCGGAACCGCGAGGTAGCCCATGTGATTATTCTGCAAGACCAGGCCTGAGCCTGCGAGACCGCTGACCTTACCGCCGAGGGTTAGGTTGGGACTACTGTTACTGTTACTGTTGCTGCATGCGGTGAGGCAGAGACATAAACCCACGATGAGAATGAAAAATTTTGTCTTCATCGCGTTTTGCGGTCCTTAATCACGCTAATCACGCTGCTGAATTCTTCTTTGGCCGGGCACCGCCTCAGCAGCTAAAAGCCGTTGCCGATTTTGCGCGATTTGCCTCACGAGTAAGGTCGTGCCCATCGCGCACGCGCTAGGATCCGTTACCGAATTCGGGCCGGGAAAATTTAGAAGTTGATTGGGCTACTTTGCTCTGAAGGCAGACCAAAGTAGCGCGAATTCGCCGCGTTCTCGACTAGGGCGTAATCTCGAACACCGTCCCCTGGTTGTATGTACCGCCCTCCCGGGTTGTGCCGTAAACGTTGCCTTCGACGTCGAACACCAACCCCCCCGAAGGCCAAGATCCAGCGCTTAAGACATACAGCAATGTTTCGGCCCACCCACCTGCGGTGGGCGACAGCCGGTACACGGTACCGCCATACTCGCCGACGCCATTCTCGTTCACGTATCCTGAGGTTGAGCCATATAAATTACCTTCGGCATCCAAGGTCGGTCCGGACGACGGCCAAGCACCGTCCGGAGTGAAGGCTCTGGAGGCGAAACTCCATAGCCACTCCGAGGACCAATTTCCGCCAGCGGTTGGTGAAAGCTCGTAGACAACTCCACAACCTGCGTAATCCGATTCCAAGCAAGGGCCACCGCCGTAAGCGTTGGTGCCATAGACGTTCCCAGTGGCATCAATTGTCAGGTTCGTGATGAAGCCATATACCGGGGCGGGGAGCAACGACTCGCTCCAGACCCCGGCTTTCGGCGTGAGTAGGAATGCAGTGCCGCAGGTATCCGCATACCCCTCTCCTCCGCAGCCAAGATCTGTGCCACCGTACTCAGTGGTTCCGTATAGCCTTCCCGAAGAATCGAAGATCAGCCCCGCATAGGGATTCTGTCCGTTTGTGCCCTCGTCGAAGTTATACAGAATTTGTTCTGTCCACCCGTTCGCCGTGGGCGACAGTTCGAAAACCGTGCCGCAGCCGTAATGACCCGAATCCACGCCGACAGCAGAGCATGACTTGAAGCTGCCCCCAGCAAACGTTGTGCCGTAGAGATTGCCGGCTGAGTCGAAGATCAGGTTGGCGTAGGGACGCACTCCGTCGTCGGTACCGTCTCCGAAGGCGTGCAGCACCTTTTCGGTCCAAACGCCACCCGTCGTCCGCGTCAACTCGAACACCGTGCCGCAACCGATCTTGTAAGTACACGAAGCGCCCGCGCCGCCGTCATAGGTTGTACCGTACAGATTGCCAGCAGCATCCATAGCAAGCCCGGCGTATGGCGTGCGCCCATCCTCGCCCCCGCTGAAGCTGTGGAGCACTGTCTCCGCCCAAGTTCCTCCTGTTGCAGGCGACAACTCGAACACAACTCCGTACCCGTCCGCGCCGCCGCTTGAGGTTGTGCCATAAAGATTGCCGGAGGCATCGAAGATTAGGCCGGCGTAGGGCTTGTTGCCCTCTCTCGCATGGAAATTAAACAGGACCTTCTCAGTTTGGGCAGTCGCACACCTGCCTGTCATCAGCAAACTCGCGGCAAAGATCGCCGATACGGCACCTAAACCAGCAGAACTCTTTTTTCCCCGCATAACAAATCCTCTTCGACTTGCTTCATGGTGTTATTAGTGCGAAAGGGAGGTTTCAGCGCGTAGCCCCCCGCTACCACATTATATTAGCGAAGTAACTTGTATAATATTGCGAGTAATGTGTCAAGCAAAAATCGGGCATTTTACCTTGTTCTGTTCTTGCTCGCCGGTACAACGACCTTGTATAGTTCTTCTACCGCAATCGAGAGGCCTTCAAGACGATTCGCAATCCAACACAAGTTCGGACTGAGCTTTGCCTACCGGAGCCCAACTGCCATGTCGCAGTCTAAGCAATCCTCAGGCTTCGTTTTTCCAGTCACCGCCACCAGCCCGATTCTCACTTCCGGGCGGTCCGATCATTCCCTGCGAAAATTGCTATACGACTTTTTCACGGTTGGGGCGCGCTTGGAAGATGTGCGGCGGCATCTCGGCAAGAAGGTCGGCCTTACTGGACCCCAATACAGCCTGATGATGGCCGTCGCCGAACTTCAGGGAGCCGATGGAGCCAACGTGAGCCGTGTGGCCAACTATTTGCATGTTACGGGCACCTTCGTTACGGCAGAGTCGGGAAAGCTGTTCAAGAAGGGTTTCTTAAAGAAGCGTCCAGACGTGGCGGATAAGCGATTTTCGCTCCTTTCCATTGCGCCCAAGGGGCAAACGGCGCTGAACTCGTTGTTTCCGTTGTTGCAGCAGATTAACGACATATTTTTCGAGCTCGATTCGCGCGGCGAATTCCAACGATTGTGCGAAGTCCTGGAGAAGTTGGTCGGCAATAGCCAACGCGCGCTTGCGCTGATTCATGCCACCAACCAGGATTCGCGGTTCACGCTCAGCGGGAATGGGATCGATATCCGGAAGCGAAATTAGAATCCTTCGCTCTTCGCGTTGAAGCGCGGTTCGAGGCTCGTTGCTACCCAATTGTCACGAGTGATGCCGTACTATTGCACGCATGGCTTTGGCGGTCGAGGGATACACATCCTCTGGTTGGCCGAGCTGTTCGCTGCGGCCGGCTTGCTTGCAACTCCTCTATATGCTGCGTCCTGCGAAAAGCTGAAGGAACTACCGGTCGCGGATACGGTAATCACGCTCGCACAATCCGTGGCTGCCGCTAAGTTCGAACTGCCTGATGGAATTCTTCCTGAGGGTACAGCGGCGAAGGCCCGTCAGGCATTCGGCAAATTGCCCGCGTTCTGTCGCGTCGCGGCTACAATTCGGCCGACCAAAGACTCAGATATCAAAATTGAAGTTTGGATGCCGATCTCCGGATGGAATGGAAGATTTATGGGCTTAGGGAACGGAGGATGGGGCGGATCGATCGCGTATCCCGCACTGTTCACGGCCCTTGGGCAGGGTTTTGCGGCAGCTTCCACCGACACCGGCCACACTGGAAAATCCGGTGACGCCAGCTTCGCGCTCGGTCACCCGGAAAAGTTAATTGACTTCGGGTACAGATCAGTTCATCTCATGTCAATGAATGCGAAGCTACTCGTACTGGGATGGCTGCTCCACAGGCGGTAAACAGGCGCTCACCGAGGCGCAACGGTATCCCGATGATTACGACGGCATCGTCGCTGGTGCTCCCGCCAATTTCTTTACGCATCTGATGTTTGGAAATATTTGGCCGGCGATTGCAACGCTGAAAGATCCGGCGGCAAACATTCCTGACGAAAAGTATGCGGTCATTCACCAGGCGGTGATGAAAGCCTGCGACGCTCTCGACGGCGTGGAAGATGGCATCATCAATGATCCCGAACAATGCCACTTCAACCCCGAAACGCTCGCGTGTAAGGGGCCCGACGGCCCCGAGTGTCTTACACCGCCGCAAGTGCGCGCGGTCCGGCAGATCTACGCAGGGGTGAAGAATTCGCGGACTGGTGAGCAGATCTTTCCAGGCCTCGAACCGGGGAGCCCACTTGAACAGGCCACAGGGGCGCCTCCTGATCATCCGCTAAATTTCTTTCGCTACGTATTGTTCAGAAACCCGGACTGGAAGTGGCAAACTCTCAACTTCGACTCCGACGTCACACTCGCCGACCAAACGGCGGCCGTTCTTAACGCGACAGATCCGGATCTCAAAGCGTTCCAAGCGCATGGTGGAAAGCTCATCCTGTACCACGGATGGAGTGACCCTCATATCAGCCCGATGAATACCGTCAATTATTACGAGAGTGTTGTGACGGCTGTGGGAGGCGCAGCGCCGACCGATGATTTCGTGCGGCTATTCATGGTTCCCAACATGGGGCATTGTCAGGGCGGTACAGGTCCGGATGAGTTCGACAAGATCGGCGCGATTGAAGAATGGGTCGAGCATCACGTGGCGCCGGACAAAATTATCGCGAGCCATCAGACGAGGGATGGTGTCACCGATATGACCCGCCCACTATGCCCGTATCCTCAAGTTGCGAACTGGAAAGGAAGCGGCAGCACGAACGAAGCAGCGAACTTTACTTGTGTCCACTCAGCGAAGTAAATCCTGCCTCGCAAGCGTGCTCTTACTTAGAATGAAATTCTGGCCGCGATTTGCATATCGCGCGGGGTCGTTAGTTCGGCGGTAGCTTCTCCAAAAAGCGCCTGGCGTCCATAGTTGGCGCTAATCGATTGCGGATCGAAGCGGACGCTATTAGTTACGTTGAAAACTTCCCAACGAAGCTGCATCTTTACGCGCTCAGTCAGCGAAAAGAATTTATTCAGTCCCGCATCCCATCCGAAGTAGCCTTCACCGAGCAGTGGGTTGCGCGAGCCCGACTGCCCGGGAAATGCGCTCTCGAAGCTGCTGACAACAGCCGCAGGATCGGCGAAGCGCTGGTTGCCTTGTCCGCGGGCCAAGGCTGAGGAAGGAATGGGCTGGTCCAAAGTAGCGAATCCTGCGATGTTCCAGTTCGTCGGGAAGTTCGGACCATTCGCCACTCCAAACGGCAGGCCGCTGGTCCAGCGCACGATACCGGTGAATTGCCAGCCTCCGATCGCGGCATCGACCAACCTTCCGGCGCTGGAATAAAATTCTCTTCCGCGTCCCACGGGAATATCCCAAACGTAATTGCTATTGATTTGGTGCGTCATGTTGAAGTCAGAGACGCCGCGCAATTGGCCCGGCTCCCATGTGTTGACGATGTGCGCCAGGTTGAAGAGGCCGCCGTTGCCCAGTCGCTCGGCTTGAGAAGTCCAATCGATCGCCCTTGAATAGGTGTAGTTGAAATCGGCCTGCAGGCCGTGAGAGGCGCGATGGTGAAAGATAATCTGCAGACCGTTGTAATAAGACTGCCCGATCGATCGATATCCATACAGCGACGAATACTGGCTGTGAAAGAAGCGATAGGCCGGATAAAGCGTTCCGGCGCCCAATCCGCCGTTCGGCTCATCGAGCACATTCAGCGCGGAAGTTTCATCCAGCACATTTAGCAAGAATTGCTGGTATACATTTTGCGTCGCCGACAGCGGGCCGAATCCAGTGTTTACGCCTTGCAAAGCTCCGAAAAGAGTTTGCCAGTAGGCAATCTGTGGCACGGCGGCAGCAGGCGTTTTTTGCCTGGCGAGCATGGATAGTTGCGTGGCGGCATCGTAATAGCTCTGGCCATTCACAACTAGATTGAGCGGAGCGGCGACGTCCTCTTGCTCCAGCAGCCGATGTGCGAAGCGGCCCACGTAAGCGACTTCGAGCAGATTCGATGCGTTCAACTGCCGCTGGATCGAGAAATCAAACAGGTTCGAGTACGGAGTGTGAATCGAGCTGTCGAGGCTGTAAGAGATTGCGAATCCGGACGGGTTTGGTGTAGCTGGAAATATTCCCGGAGGCGCTGCTGGTAGAAGTCCCGCGGGAAATTGAGTCAGGCTTTCGAATCGGGGCGCGGTGGTGGTGGTGAGCTGACCGGGAGGATTCTCCACCTGATCGGTGAGGCCGAAGGATCCCGATTCGTTGTAGGCGTTGACTACTCCAGCCCCGAAATGGTCGAAGATCAACGAATATCCGCCGCGAATTGAAGAGCTATCTCCGAAAATCGTTTTCCAAAATCCTTCGCTTGCATGCGGTGCATAAGCGAATGCAAGGCGCGGCGAGAAGTCTGCCTTGTCCGGAGTCCAGAAATCCGGCTTTCCGTTGTAGCGGCCATCCGGAGCGAATGACAGGTCGGGCAGGTTGCTAGCCGCGCCGCCGATCGCGCCCTGCATGGCGCTCACTTCAAGGTATTTCGTAAGCGAATACGGGGAGCATACGGAGCCGCTTACGACGCATGGGCCGACCTGCGCACCGCTCGTCTCGGCAGGCACTCGCTGGTAGGAGTATCGCAGGCCAAAGGTGAGCGTGAGATTCGCTGAAGTTTTCCAGCTATCTTGCCCGTAGAATTCCAGTTCATGCCAGCGGTAGTCGCGCTTCACGGGCGCTCCCAGCGCTAACGCCGTGCCTGTTTTCGTGTAGTTGTAAATCGCGTTGCCCTGCGTAAGAAGCCCAACTACGTCGGAAATCGCGTCGTTATAGTAGGACTGTGAATTATTCGAGACTGTGGGATACCCCGAATACTCCGGATCCAGCGGAACATCGCCGCCTGCGATCGTTCCCGGATGAAGCCAGCCGATAACCCCACTCGCGCTCGGATACGAATTCTGCGTGCTGATTTGCTGATCATCGATAAATCGAAGGTTGGTTCCGAATTGCAGACTGTGTACACCCTCGGTCCACGACATGTTATCGACCAAGTTGTTGACTGGAATGATGAAGCTGCTGCTGCGCGTATAGGCCGTCGGGGATTCCAAACCGGCGAGCGTGATCTGCGGTTGGTTTGAGATTCCTGAATTGCTGCTGCCCTGTCGCGTCAATCCGAAACGTATGTCATTCACGAGGTTGGGACGCAGGATTGCTGTGTATCCGACTGCGTATCCTTTGCTATTTGTCAGCACGCTGGAGGCCGGCGGCTGGCTGGGAAACTGCGGCGGCGAAGGCTGATCGTCGTCGACCAGGTTGCCACGCCAGAAAACGGAGTGCTTCTGTGTAACGTTCCAATCGAGCCGGGCAATGTAAGTATCGAAAGATGAGTGTTGTGGAGTGACGAATTGAAAGCCGGAAAAATTCAGGCCGTCGCCCGCCAAGTTGCTGTTAGGAAGCGGATAGCTGCCGAGGACCTGCAATGCAGCCGGGTTAATGCCGACGCCCTGGGGATCCATGCCCTGAATCTGGGCCGGCGTGAGTTGAACCAGGTTGCCGTTAACGTCCGTGTATTGAACGATGCCCTGTCGCAAGGCAACACTTGGGACCATTTCGATTTCCGGTGAGGAAGCGGACTGTGCCGCTCGCGTTCCCTCATAATTGGTGAAGAAGAAGATTCGGTTCTTCAGGAGCGGTCCGCCAACCGCGACACCAAAAACGTTGCGGATCAGTTCAGTAGCTCGATTCGGCAGAGCGTTGGCCAGTTGATTTTCCTTGTTGAACCAATCGTTCGCCGAGAACGGCGTAGTGCGGTTGAACTCGTATGCTGCGCCGTGAAATTGGTTCGTGCCGCTTCGTGTGATCATGGCAATTTCACCGCCTGAGCTGCGGCCTGCATCCGCGCCAGCATTGCTTGTCGTCACGCGGAATTCAGCGACCGATTCCTGGGTTACGCCAAGTACGCTGTCGAATGAATATCCATAGTTTTCATCGTTTACTCCAATTCCATCCAGCGTAACGTTCGACTGATCGGAGCGGGCGCCATTCACCGCGCCACTCCTCGAATCGTTCAAGCTGTTGCCCGTTTGCGGACCCAGGTAGCTAACTCCCGGCTGGAGGCTCAAAAGAAGCAGCACATCCCTCCCTTCGAGCGGAAGCTCCGGGATCTGTTCTGAGGTGAAGACATTGCCCAAGGTGGCATCAGCGGCATTCAACATTGGCTGGATGCTGGACACTGTTTCCACCTGGAGTGTGTGACCAACCTGCAGCGTGACATTCAAGGTGGCCGGAGACGCAACCAGTAATTCAATGTTTTCCTTGGTAAACGTCGCAAAACCCTGAGCCGTAACCGTCAGGGAATATTTACCCGGCTTCAACTGGCGGAATTGATAGTCGCCTTGACCATCGCTAACTTCTTCGCGACGGCTTGCATCGTCGATCGAAATCAGCACCACGTCTGCATGTTCAATCACCGCACCGGAAGCATCGCCGATTCGTCCGACTAAAGAAGTCGTGGTTTGTGGAAGTGCTGGTACAGCTATGATGAGGTGCACCACGAGAAGCGCAAAATTCGTCTTTAGCCGGAACGCAGCACAGGACGTCATTCTTAGTGTGCTCCTGAATATCTGTCGCACCAGCGCCATATCTGGCCCCCCCCCACGGGAACCTGATCGCCCCGGAATGCAACGGCCATTGAGTACAAATAGCGTGGGCAGATAAGTATTAACTTCGCGAAGTAACTTGTATAACTGCAAAGCCCACTATGTCAAGATGATCCGCCTTGCGCTTCTCCCTAGCTCAACTATCGCGAAATCGATTTGGGACACCACATCGTTTCCTCTCGAGTACCCGCCAAAAATGCGAAATCATTGGAAACCGCCATTCTGCTGAGATGAACGTCCCACCCGAACGGATAGGAAGAGTAGGAGTGGACCATGCCAGACCGCGGACCGACAGGCTGTCGAAATAGGGACAGTGGCGACCCGGGTCGAACTGCGGTGAGTGCCACTTCAATCTACATTGAATGATTCGTAATTCTGGATATTATGCGGTCTCTGAGAGGTTGTCAGACTTGGCATATGAAATGCATCTTCATGGACCGGTTGGCGAATGAGCACCGGCCACGCAAAGCAAGTTCGTTGCGTCAGTCGATCTCGGGTTCGCTTTCCCTTCCGCTCAGCGAACGCCTGATAACCGCAGTTGGCGGAAAGAACCTACGGGTACGAGAGGAGAACCTAAGCAGTGGCAATGGATTCTGCATCACAGTTAGTCGCCCAGAATACAGCCAGACAGGACGTACCGGGTGGCCTAGGCCGCGACGGAGTGGCGGAAATTACGCGCGAATTACGGCACTTGCTGGCCGACGTGTTCACGCTCTATCTGAAGACGAAGAATTTTCATTGGCATATGAGCGGAAGCCATTTTCGAGATTATCATCTGCTGCTGGACGAGCAGGGCGAGCAACTCTTCGCGATGACAGATGCTGTCGCGGAACGGGCGCGGAAGCTGGGAGGAACCACGCTCCGCTCAATCGGCGACATCTCGCGTCACCAGCGACTAAAAGACAACGACTACGAGGCGATCGCGCCACAATATATGCTCTCCGAACTCTGTGAGGACAACCAGCACCTGACGCAGTCTCTGCGCTCTGCCCATGGGCTTTGTGACAGGCAGAACGACGTTGCCACCGCCAGTTTGATCGAGGTCTGGATCGACGAGACAGAGCGGCGTACATGGTTTCTATCGGAGATAATCGGACCGAATCAGCCCTCGTGAGTCAAATTACTGCCTCATGTTACTGCCTCATGCCAAAAGTTGCTTCCGTTTTTAACGCCGATTCCTCGAGCGCCTGCAGTATTTTTGCTGGGAATTTAGTTGGCAAGCTAAATGCAAATCAAAACGACGAGTACCAACGGGATGAGATCGCTGCGTTTTGCTGAATTCGGACCGCCGTCGGTATTGCGAATCGAAGAAATTCCGGTTCCCGAGCCTGGCGGCGGGGAAGCGCTTGTTCGGGTGAAAGCGGCAGCCATCAATCCCAGTGACATCGGGAACGTGGCGGGACGCTTCAAGAAAACGACGCTGCCTCGAACGCCCGGCCGGGACTTTGCCGGCGTTGTTGTGAAGGGAAAGTGGCAGGAAGATGAAGAGGTTTGGGGCAGTGCGCCGATGCTCGGTATCGTCCATGACGGCTCTCACGCGGAGTATGTCGTCGTCCCCACTGAGACGCTGTCGCCAAAACCGAAGTCGCTGAGTATGGCGCAAGCGGCTGCGATCGGAGTTCCCTTCATTACGGCATGGGCGTCTATAGTAAATGCAGCTCAAATCCAAGCTGGCGAAACCCTTCTGATTATCGGCGCCGGGGGGGCGGTTGGACAGGCAGCCACGCAGATTGCGAATTGGAAGAAGGCGCGGGTGATTGGCGCGGACGTCAAATCCGATCCGATTCCAGGAACTGAGTCGGTGGTCAATACAAAGACTGAAGATCTTCGCGAGAGAGTCTTGGAACTGACCGCGGGAAAGGGTGTAAACGCTGTCTTTAATACAGTGGGTGGCCTATTGTTCGAGCCGGCGATGCGATCGCTCGCATTCGGGGGGAGACAGGTGGTTATCGCAAGCCCGGGAAATCCTGTCGTCACTTTCAACCTCGTCGAGTTCTATCATAATTTCTCCCGGCTGCTCGGAGTTGACAGTTACGGACTGACACCGCAGCAAATCGCGGAAATCGCTCGCGATCTCCACGCTGGTTTTGAAACTGGGGCTTTGAAAACGCCTCCAATCGAGATCATTCCGTTTGAGCATGCTGTGGAAGCATACAGCCGGATGGCTGCTGGACAGGCGAAAACCAAACAGGTGCTCAGTTTCGAGTGACGAACCAGACAGCACAAAATCTTGGATGAGGATAAGCAGCATAACGGCCGAGGGGAGTTTGGAAATGAAAGCACTGCTCATCTCATTCGTGGTTGGCCTGCTTGTGGGCGTTACATATGGCCTGATTCGAGTGAAAAGTCCAGCACCGCCCATTGTGGCTCTGGTTGGGCTGTTGGGGATGGTTTTAGGCGAGCAGGCCGGGGGATGGTTTCTTACCAAGAAGGTACAAGCGGAAGATCCGTCCTCAGCTCACGTAGCCGGTGAATACACACATCACCGGCAGAGTCCGAACATGCAATCTGCAATTTCGGCTGTGAATCAAAGGAACCTCCAATGAATTCCCTTCAGCGGTATGTGCTAGCCCTTTCCCGTGTTCTTATGTCAATCGTATTTCTGCTTAATGGTTTCGGTATCATTAACCAAGCCGTTGCGGCAAAAGAACTCATCGAACATGGCTCTCCCGCCAGCGTCGTGCCGTTTCTCATGCTGATCGCCAGAACCATTGAGATAGTTGCAGGCTTTAGTTTGGCTTTGGGTATCTATCCGCGATTGGCAGCCCTGGCAATATTGGCTTTCCTTTTTCCCGCGACGCTAACAGCGCACGCCTTCTGGCAGGTGTCCGGCACAGCCGTCTTTGGTCTACAGTTGCTCAACTTCTTCAAGAACACAGCCATGATGGGCGGCTTGCTGTTTATCGCAGCGACGCGATCGCAACCAACGCTGCTTCCGCGCACTGCCCGGTCAAGCGGCGCGGAATGGATAAGAAGCGCGCGAATTTCGCGCAGTCCTGCACGAGCGTCTTGATGATGACGGTGCCATTTGAGGCGTGATTGGGCGACCGGAAGAGAGCAACCCGTGAAAACGCTAGACAGATCAGACGTAATCCAAGGGGACGAACAGTGCCGGGACGGGCACTATCGGGCCAAGCTGGATCTGCGAACGATTGCTGTGACCAGTACAGGGGGAAATCCAGCGGCGGGGCTGGATCCGAACGACTTGAGTTCACTGCAAGCGCAAAACCCAACCGATATGGGCAAACTCAGGATTGGCCGTGCCTCGGAAGAGGCTGCCGGCATTCCTGCCATCTGGAATACGATGGTTTACGGCATTGGTGAAGCGGGCCTGATTCGGGCGACCGAAGCTTTTTTGAAGATCAACCATGTCACTGGTTTCGACTGCCAGAGCTGCGCGTGGCCGAGTCCCGACAAGAAGCGGAAGATTTTTGAATTTTGCGAAAACGGTGCCAAGGCTCTCTCTGACGAGTCCACAAAGAAGCGTGTCGGGCCGGAGTTTTTCGCCCAACATTCGATAGCCGATTTGGCCGCGCAATCCGATTACTGGCTCAATCAGCAGGGGCGTCTGACTTCGCCAATGGTAAGGCACGCGAACGCAACGCACTATGAGCCGATCGCCTGGCCAGAGGCTTTTGCCATGATCGCGGAGGAGCTGAATGGTTTGGATTCGCCCGACCAGGCTAGCTTCTACACCTCAGGCAAGACAACCAATGAGCCCGCGTTTCTTCTGCAGTTGTTTGCGCGGCAGTTCGGAACCAACAATCTTCCGGATTGCTCGAACATGTGCCACGAGTCGTCGGGAGTGGCAATGGTCGAGACGCTCGGCGTAGGCAAGGGTGCGGCCACGCTGGAAGACATAGAGAGCAGCGAACTCATCTTCATCTTCGGAAACAACCCGGGGACGAACCACCCACGAATGTTGACCTCGTTGCAGAAGGCCAAGGATCAGGGCGCCAAGATCATCGTGGTTAATCCTCTACCTGAAGTCAGCATGATGAGGGTTATTAATCCTAACCCCCAGGATTACCCGAATCCTTTAGAGTTGCCGTTTGTGCTGCTTGGTAAAGGCCAAGGCCTTGCCGATCTCTATCTTCCCGTGCGCGTCAATGGAGATGTGGCCGCAATCAAAGGCATTCTGAAGGACCTGTTTGAGCGTGAGCGAGCGGGACGGATCTCGGCGATTGACCGTGAGTTTATTCAGACCTACACCGAAGGTTTCGAAGCGCTGCTGGCCGACGTGGAAGCTGCAAGCTGGGAAGAGATTGAAGAAAACAGCGGGCTGACACGAAATCAAATGCGTGTCGCGGCTGACATGTACGCGGCCTCGAAGAAGACCATAATCGCATGGTGCTTAGGGGTTACTCAACACCGCAACGGAGTCGACAATGTTTCGATGATTGTGAATCTGCTCCTCGTTGGCGGGAACATAGGACGCCCCGGAGCGGGCACCGTCTGCGTGCGCGGACACTCGAATGTCCAGGGTGACCGCACCATGGGTGTGTGGGAACGTCCGCCAAAACCTTTCCTGGAAGCGCTCGGGAAAGAGTTCAACTTTGCACCGCCCCAGAAGTGGGGGTATGACACGATCGAGACGCTGCACGCGATGTTCGATGGAGACGTCAAGGTGTTTTTTGCGATCAGCGGGAATTTCCTTTCGAATGTGCCTGACACTGTCTATAGCGCACACGCTATGCAGCGCTGCAAGCTTACCGCTCACGTCTCGACGAAACTGAATCGCTCTCACCTGATTACAGGGGAGCGGGCTTTAATCCTTCCTTGTCTGGGGCGGAGCGAGGAAGATTTACAGGCGACCGGCAAGCAGTTCCTCACGGTCGAAGATTCAATGGGAATTATCAATCCTTCTGAAGGCTTCTTTCGACCCGCTTCACCGGGCCTGCTGAGCGATGTAGCGATCATCGCGAATTTGGCGCATGCCACTTTAGGAACTCGAACGACGACGAATTGGCTTGGCTTTGCGGCGAATTATAACTTGATTCGGGATGCGATTTCGAGGGTGATTCCAGGATTTGAAAACTTCAACGAGCGGCTTGCAAAAGAAAAATTCTTCTATCTGCCGAATGGAGTGAAGCATCGCATTTTCAAAACAACCTCCAGGAAGGCGAAGCTAAGCGTTTGCCCAATCCCGAAACATGACCTCCAGCCTGACGAATTTCTCTTGACAACCATTCGCAGCCACGACCAGTTTAATTCCACGGTCTATGGACTGAATGACCGCTATCGAGGCGTCTTTGATGGCAGGCGGGTGCTCTTTTTGAATCCACTGGATATGGAAGCAAGAAATCTCCGAGCCGGCCAGATCGTGGACATATACAGCCACTTTGAGGGAGAGGTACGCAAGGCACCGCGCTTTGCGATTGTCCCCTATGCGATTGCCCGCGGGAGCGCCGCGGCATACTATCCGGAGACCAATGTTTTAATTTCGATCTGCAGTGTTGCGGCCAAGAGCAATCAGCCCGCCGCTAAATCCATTCGAATCACGCTTGCTCCGTCGGACAGCGACGAGGCCCTGCACTTTTCAGAGGCGGATCTTGCTCACAATCTGAGTCGTCCCGTGCCGCGTATTCCCTGAGGAGCTGGTTTCGCAGAGTAGTTGCGAGGAGTTCCTACGAGGAGTTCCTACAAAGATCGATGTGCCGCAAAAGGAAAGATCGGGATTCGTCGCCGTCGCACCGTCATTTGAACGGCAACTCCCAAAGCAAAATACAGGCAGCTCGAATGATCCTGATTGGCCTTCTCCTCACGTTCTGGGGATCGGCAATGAGGGCCCAGACTCCCGATCCCCAACCACCGGGACCAGCGCCAGATCCGGCGCGTCCACATCTGAATCCATTTCCCGCAGAGCAGAATTGGAGTTTTCTGGCGGACTCTTCGAAGCGCACGGACTCTTTCGATCCGGTCAAGTACATTCCTTTTGGCGACAACTCACAGATGTACCTTTCGCTGGGATTCGAATACCGGATCCAATACGAGTATTACGATAACTTCCTGTTTGGTCAGGGACCTCAGGATCATAACGGGTACGTCTTTAATCGAGCGATGCCCCATTTCGATCTCCACACGGGCAGTGACTTCCGCCTGTTCTCCGAATTCGAGTTTGACTACGAAGATGGGAGGAATGGCGGCCCACGACCCCAAACAGACGAAGATCGCGGCGATGCGCATCAGGCGTTCATCGAGATCGGTTCTCACGTCAGCAGTCCGCACGGCATAAGTCTCCGGGCGGGACGCCAGGAAGTAGTGCTCGGTACTGGGCGCTTATTCGACAACAACGAAGGTCCCAACGTGAAGCTGAGCTTCGACGGATTTCGCGCCATCGCCGAAAGTGCGAACGTGAGATTGGATCTACTCGCAGTGAAGCCGGAGCAGAATAATTCCGGCTTTTTCGACGATGTGCCGAATCATGCGGAGACCGCGTGGGGAAGTTATCTGACGGTTCCAGCCCCTATCGTGAGCCGCGGGCAGGCGGACTTCTATTACATCGGGCTGGACACGAAGTCCGCCACCTACAACAGAGGCACGGCCCAGGAGCTTCGACATACCGTCGGAACAAGACTGTTCCGTCCAATCGGGAAGGGTTTGGACTACAACTGGGAGCCCAATCTCCAGTGGGGCAGTTTCGGGAGCGCCGCGATCCGCGCCTGGAGCGTGTCAACCGAAACTGGATTCACGTTTGACCGCATACGCTTTGATCCCCGACTATTGCTGCGTGCGGATGTATACAGCGGCGATGGTAATCCGGCGAATCAGTCCCTCGGCACCTTCAACCCGATTTTTCCCCGTGGCGCATACTTCACCCCAGCGGTGGTGCCTTTCCTCGGGAATCAGAACGTTATCGATTTGCACCCGGCGGTTCAATTTCGCCTCAGGACAAACGTCACCGGCGCCTTTTCCTGGGTCTGGTACTGGAGGGAATCAATCCACGACGGAGTCTATGCTTTTGGAAGCGAAGCGCTGATCGATTCCGGCGATGTCAGCCGAGCCCGCTATCTTGGCAATCAGGGAGATCTCGAAATTCGGTGGTCTCCTGCGCCTCACGTCATTTTCGCATTCAACCTGGCCGGCTTTAGGCCGGGGACTTTCTTCAACACGCTTAACTACAACGCCGGACCGATCGCCGCTAACGTCGGTTTTACGTATCGCTTCTAGGAGACAATAAATTCCAAAAAGCGAGGATCATCAGGTTTGGAGAACCTGCGAACGCTTTCCAACCTTGGCGATCGGCATGATTTGCCTCAGGTTTACCGCCTGCCAAACCTAAGGCTGGGCATTTTCGCTAACGAGCTTGCCGCAACATTCAGGTCTCTCGGGAAGGGTCGATCGGTCCCATCCGCCGCCCAGCGCCTGAATCAGTAACACCGTGTTGCCCATCCGCCGTCCCAGGATATTGACCGCTGTGACTTCATCCGAGAGCGCGGCACTCTGGGCGGTGATAACCTCAAGGTAGCTCGTTACTCCGCCCTTGTAGCGAATGACTGAAAGAGCGAGCGAGCGTTGAGCGGCTCTCACCGCTTCATCCTGGACCTGCGCCTCGTGTTCCAGAATTCTGACGGCGGCCAGATTGTCCTCGACCTGCTGGAATCCTGTGAGCACGTTCTCGCGATAGGAGGCGACTTGATAGTCGTACGCCGCCCGCGCCTGGTCGGTAAGAGCGCGGCGTCTTCCCACATCGAAGACCGTACCCACTGCGGAGAGTCCAATCGACCACAAGCTGCTCGGCCCTTGAATGAGCGTCGAGATGGCGGAACTTTCAAATCCCCCCGAGGCGCCTAGACTGATGGTGGGGTAGTAGGCCGATTTCGCGACACCGATCTGCGCGTTGGCAGATGCGACGAGCCTTTCGGAAGCGGCAATGTCCGGTCGTCTTTCCAGCAGTTCTGAAGGCAGGTTGATGGGAACATGCGGTGGAGGTGTGGTGAGAGGCAGCGGCGGGAGGCTGAACGCTGCGGGAGGCTTGCCCACAAGAATTGCTACCGCGTGTTCGTACTGCGCGCGCGCCACGCCTACGTCCACCGCTTGTGCCCGCGTCGTCTGAAGTATCGTCTTCGCCTGCTCGACGTCCACTTCCGAAGCAATTCCTCCCTGGAAGCGGCTTTCATTTAATTCCAAGGCTTGCTCGTAGTCCTTGACCGTCGAGTTCAGAAGCTGTTCCTCGGCATCGAGACTGCGGGCTTGAAAGTAATCGACCGCGAGATCGGCGTGCATGCTCAGATTTACGGTCGCGAGGTCTGCCGCACTCGCTTGCGCCTGTTCGCGATAAGACTCCACGGTTTTTCGAACCTTTCCCCAGACGTCGGCCTGATAGGAAACGTCGAACGGCAGCACAAAATCGTTGTAAGTCGTACCACGCAAAATTGTGGTTGTCGGGCTGTTCGCCGAAACGAGGGTGCGAGTCGCGGAGGGTCCGACCGTTACGGTTGGATAATAGTCAGCCCGATAGTAGCGGAGGGCTGCGCGTGCCTGCTGGAACTGCGCCGCTGCTGCCTTCAAATTTTGATTCGACACATTAACCTGCTGTTCCAGCGCATCGAGTTGGGGATCCTGAAATATCTTCCACCATTCGCCGCCAAGATTCCGGTCATTTGGCTGGGCGGGCTTCCAGTCTCCTACCTCTTTATATGCGGGCGGCGCCTCCACCGCCGCCGGGTGGTACTTTGGGCCGACCACGCATCCGGTCAACTGCAAAGCCGCTATCGCGATCAGAACGCTTGCGGCCGGTTCCCGGTAGCTCCCGACAATTCGTTTGCGAGTCGGCTTCACTTGGGATCTCCGGGCAAGGTTGCCTGAACAATTTGGATTTCCTGGCCGGAGACGATTGAGTCAGGGGGGTTGATGATGACCTGATCACCCGCCTTGAGGCCGGAGACGATCTCGATCTGGTCACCGAAATCGTGCCCAGGTGTAACCGTGGCCAACACGACCTTCCCGTCTTTCACAATTCCGACGCGTAGCCCTTCGGTGCGGAACAGCAGAGTATTGACCGGAATTAAAAAGGTAGACGCCTGCGACGGAACCGCCAAATGAACCTCTGCGTAGGAACCCGTGAGGAGGGTGCCGGTCGGATTGTCTACATCGATTTCAATCAGCAGAGTACGAGTTGTGACGTTGATGTCATCGGCCGTGCGTACCACTTTTCCTTGAAATTTGCGGTCAGGAAATTCGGCAAGGCTGAGATCCGCTGTCATACCGACCTCGATCCCCCTCGAGTATTCCTCGGGGACGTTCACATAAACGCGCAACTTTCCCGGTTGCGCGATGTGAAAAAGATCGGTTTTCGGCGCGGAACTGCTGCCGGAATTGATCAGGTCGCCTATGTCGGTGTTGCGCGCGGTGATCACGCCATCGAAAGGCGCGTAGACCTTTTCGAACGAAACGAGCGCCGAATACTGCTCCACGGCTGCCTTGTCGGCTTCAACAATAGCCGCATTCGCATTGTAGGAGCCGACCGCATTGTCCACATCCTGTTGGGCTACAGCATTGCTCTTCAAAAGCCCTTGATACCGGGTTTTTGTGATCGCGGCGAGCGCGAGATTTGCTTGCGCGGTCAACAGGTTGCTGCGGGCTTGCTCGAGTTGCTGATCGACCTCGGGCGTCTCAATGACAGCTAGAAGTTGGCCCTGCTTCACATGCGCGCCAATATCGAAGTACCACTTTTTTAGATAACCATTCGTACGAGCGTAGATGGGTGAAGTGATGTAGGGCTGCACGTTTCCTGGAAGAATAAGCTCGTCGGCGGGCGCAGTTCGCGTTGGCGACACTACCGACACCGCCGTCAGAGCCGATTGAGCTGTCTCCTTATTCAGAGCGGTACGCGCCCTGACGCGGGACAAGATGCCGGTTATCAAGAGTACGGCGACCACGATGAGCGCAACCGTCAGCCCCAGCCAATGTTTGTACGAACGCTGCTCTTCGATATGCCCGGGAGGCGTCTGACCGTCAGTTGGGGGTCTATCTTCTTTTTGAGGCAGCATAAGTAACTCCACAGAATTCATGCCGAGTGTCCTTCTTCTGCTGAATGCCGGCGCGAGCCTTGCAGAACACTAAAAAATGCCGGGACAAAGAACAACGTCGAAACTGTAGCGAAAAGGAGGCCGCCGATGACTGCCCGGCCCAGCGGAGCGTTTTGTTCGCCGCCATCACCGAGACCGAGAGCCATCGGCACCATGCCGATGATCATGGCCAGCGCCGTCATCAACACAGGGCGAAACCGCGTGAAGCCGGCTTCCAGCGCGGCGCCAATCGAATCCATTCCCTCCCCCATTTTTTCTGTGGCAAAACTCACCACCAGAATGCTGTTCGAGGTTGCGACGCCCATGCACATAATGGCGCCCATAAGCGCCGGCACGCTCAGAGTCGTGTGCGTGATAAACAGGAACCATGCAATCCCGGCGAGTGCCGCGGGCAGAGCGGAAATCATGATGAATGGATCCAGCCAGGATTGAAAGTTGACTACGATCAGCAAATACACAAGAACGATCGAGAACGCCAGCCCACTTAACAGACCGATGTAGGAGGCGCGCATCGTCTGAACCTGCCCGCGGACAACGACTCGAGACCCGCGTGGCAATTGTTGGCGTGTGGCGGCAATGATTTTGTTAATGTCACCGGCTACGCCGCCAAGGTCGCGGCCCGCGACAGAACCGAAGATATCAATCACAGGCGCGACGTTATAGTCAGAGACTACGGCCATTCCAACCCCGCGGCGTGTAGACACCAGACTGGCCATGAGCGACGGGGGAGCATTTGGGTCGGTCCCTGTGATGGGAACGTTCTCAAGGTCCTGCAGTGTGTCCGTGCGATATTGCGGTGTCTGCGTCGCGATCTGATAGCTGACGCGATTCTTTGGGTCGACCCAAAACGTTGGAGAAGTTTGAAAGCTACCACTGAGGGACACGAGGAGATTCTGCGCAATGTCGTGCGCGCTAAAGCCCAACTCTTCGGCCTTTGTGCGTTCAACTCTCATGCGGAGATATGGTTCGTCGAAGGGTTGTTGAATCCGCAGATCGGTCGCGCCCGAAACGTACTTCATTTTCGCGAGCAAGTTGTCTGCATAGACGTGGTTTCCCTCCAAATCGTTCCCGACTACCTGGACATCGATCGGGGCGGGCAAACCGAAATTGAGAATTTGCCCGACCATGTCGGCAGGCAAAAAGGCGAATGTCACGCCAGGAAACTCTTTCGGCAGTGCCAGCCTGAGTTGGTGAATGTAGTCGTCGGTGGGATGATGGTTGGCCGAGAGCGTTACGAGAATATCGGCGTCCGACGTGCCCACTGGAGCCGAATTGCTGTAGGAAAGATTGATGCCGCTGTAAGGCAGCCCAATGTTATCGATGACGCTCTGGACTTCGGCCGCCGGAATCTCCTGCCGAATTGCGCGCTCGACCAGATCACAAAGGTTGGCGGTTTCTTCGATGCGCATTCCAGTGGGAGCGCGCATATGAAGCTTGAAAGTACCGCTGTCAACGCTGGGAAAGAAATCGCGGCCAAGCCAGGGAATCAATATCGCCAAGGATCCAAGACAGGCAACGAAGAACGCAATCAGGAACGCCGTCCGGTGATGGAGACAAAGTTCCAACAGTCCGCGATACCTCCGGCGAAATCTCTCGAAGGCTGCCTCAAAGCGCTTCTGAAACCGCACCAGTGGATTGCGGCTGGGAGCAGCTCCCGTCTCGTGCTCATCTCCGCGCAACAAATACTTGGCCATGGTCGGAACGATGGTCCGCGAAAGAAAATACGAGGCCAGCATGGCGAACACTACGGCCTCGGCGAGGGGCACAAACAAATACCTCGCCACGCCGGACAGTAAGAACATCGGAGCAAACACAATGCAGATCGAGAGCGTGGCAACAAACGCGGGGGTCGCGATTTGCGAGGCGCTGTCGAGAACAACTTCGTCCATGTCTTTGTCGGGCTCTGCCTCGCGATTGCGATTGATGTTCTCCACCTCGACCGTTGCGTCGTCCACCAGAATGCCGACCGCCAGAGCGAGCCCACCGAGCGTCATGATGTTGATCGTTTCGCCAATCGCACTGAACGCAATGATCGAGGTCAGGATTGCCAAAGGGATGGAGGTCGCTATGATTACTGTGCTCCGCCAACTGCCGAGAAAAGTAAGGATCATGAAAGCAGTTAGGCACGCAGCAATCAATGTCTCCCTCACCACTCCGCTAATCGCACCACGCACAAAAATCGACTGATCCGCCAGAGGGGTCATCTGCAGTTGAGGCGGAACCGTCGCCGCTATTTGCGGTAAAAGGGACTTGATGCCCGCAATCACATCCAGCGTTGATGCGTTCCCCGCTTTTTGGATCGTCAATAATACGGAGCGCTGCCCGTTGACCTTCACGACATTGGTCTGAGGGGGGAAGCCGTCGCGCACCCATGCGACATCCTTCATGTAAATGGTCGTGCTGCCAATTGTTTTGATTGGAATGCGGTTGAGGTCTGCAATCGTCTGCGGGGCTGCATTCGGAATGGAAACGTCGTATTCCTTCGAGCCGATCTTGGCTGTTCCCGTGGGCAGAATCAAATTTTGTAAGGTAATCGCATTCACAACATCGAGCGCGGACAGGCCCTTTGACTGGAGAGCGGTTGTGTTGAGATCCACTTGGACTTGACGTTGTTTACCGCCGTAGGGATACGGGACCGACGCTCCGGGCACTGTGATGAGTTGGGTTCGAATGAAATTCAGACCATAGTCGTTCAGCTGTTGCTCTGATAGGTTTTGGCCGGAAAGGGCCAGTTGGAGAACGGGCACACTCGATGCGCTGTAAGCAAGAATGAGCGGCGGCGTTGTTCCTTCGGGCAACTGGTGTAGTTGCGTCTGCGAAATAGCGGTAATCTGTGCAATGCCTTGTTGAATATTCGCATTCGGCTGCAGAAACACTTTAACTACAGCAACCCCATACAAAGATTGGGATTCGATATGCTCGATATTATCCACCGTGGTGGTAAGGGCTCGCTCAGTGACGTTCACGATGCGATTGCTCATGTCTTCCGGGAGGAGACCGGTATAGGTCCAGATAATACTGACGACCGGAATGTTGATGTTCGGGAAGATATCGGTTGGAGTGCGCAGGATCGCGAGTCCACCCATGATTACAATGAGTATGGACAACACCACAAAGGTGTACGGCCGGCGCAACGCTAGTCGAACAATCCACATAGAATTTCTTTCTGAATGAGCCTATCTCCCGGACATGCCTGGCAGGGCTGTGTCGATCCGACGTCCACGATGCTTTGGATCGAGCCCCCGCTCCATCCATCGCTTCAGCTTCGCGCGCGCCCGTGCCAGTTGCGCCTTCACTGTTCCATCCGCCACGCCCAGGATTTGCGCTGCTTCGTTTGTGGACAAACCTTCCAGTTCCCGCAACTCGAATGTCCTCCGCAATGAAGGCGAGAGCCGGGTAACCAGATCTTTTAGACGCGCACGCAGTTCCGAGTTGCGGCACTCATCCTCAGGACTCGGCCGGTGGTCCGCCAATTGGTCTGCCATGGAGAACTCATCCTCCTCGCCGACGGGTTCATCCAGCGACACGCAGATATGGCGTGTGCGCCGGCGCAATTGCATGCGTGCCGAGTTCGAGACAATTGCGGTTAACCATGTGGAAACCTGCGCCTCGCCCCGAAACTGATCGACATGCCTGAAGGCGGAGAGGAGTGCCTCTTGAACCGCATCCTCCGCATCCGCTGCATTTCCGAGAAAGCGGTAAGCGCTTCTGAAGAACGACGCTCGGCGCTGCGAGACCGCCTGGTTGATTTCGTCGTCTATGCTCTCGCCGTTACAGGCTTCGACGGGCGGAGCGCTTCCGGTATATGCCGCTGCTTGTTGCACGTTGTTTCTCCTGACAAAACAGCATGAGGCACGTCGCGGTCCAATCAAGCGCCACTGATTTAGCTGCGTATTTTCTGCGGTGAGGTCGATTTCGCTACCTCGGGATCGCCCGAAGAAGGTCAGATTGTTGTCCCGTGGCCGACAGAATGTCCGTATTTCGACAGGTTCCAGAGTCGACGAGGCACACCGGACTCCTGAGCGGGAAATTGGATCCTGCTCGCCACCTTTTGGAGGGCGGCGCAACCCGAACAGCCTTGCGCCGGCTAACGGGGGCTCAAGGAGCAAGCCGCCGCCTTCGCAGTGGTGTTGGCGATTTTAGGGAGGCGGGACTGCGAAGGCGGGCGGTGCTCTTGGCGATTTGCCATGGGTTTGTGATGCGCTGGCCCACAACTTTGTTGCGTTCTTCGCACAAATCACTTCCGATTCTTGAAATCTACTTCGCACACTCTTTTGCATTGTGGAGCGAGAAATGCATTCTGCACTTTGCAATTCGACCTTTGAAGGGGACGGTTGATCCTCCTGATCGTCCCCAATCATCTGGAGGGGACTATGCAGTTTTCACGGGACAACGCAGCCAAGCTAAACGCAGATCTGATGTCCGGCATTTTGAATTGTGTGTGCCCTGAATGCGGTGGACCAATGGGAGGCCGAGGTACAGAGTTTAAGTGCCAGGGTAAGTGTCGGACGGACTGGCGCACAGTATGGGAGCAGGAGCTGTCAGCCGGATTCCACACACGATCACAGAGGGCTCTCAGACCGAGTTAGTTAATCGATACTCCTGCCCCGTTTCGGCCGCCTAGCCATCCCGCTTGGCGGACTTATTTTGGCATGCCAGTTGCTGTTCGAGCTGGGAGAGACGACGTGAATGAGTAGAGGATGCGGTCGTGAACGCGGTGGTTGATATTCCGGATGCATGGTACGCGGTGATCGAAGTGCTTCAGACAGAAACCGGTCACGAAAACATCGTCATCGCTTACCCGAACGAGAAAACTTTGCGCGAAGCCTTCGCAGCCTCCTCTATCGTCGCATTCGGTTTCGCTACGCGCAGCGATGCGATCGGGGCTGTCTCTGATCCGCCAACAACCGACACGATGAGCACGACGATTACTCAGCCTGCGCAAAGACCCAGTTGGACGCAGCGGCGAAAAGAGACAAGTTCAATTTTGCGCAGACTGGGACAGTTTTTCGTTACCTCCTGGAGCGGTGTAGTCACGTCAGCCGTTGTGATGCTGGCTTCTACGAATAGCATCTCGTCGGCAATCCGCATGGCGCTGGGCAGTTCCGTCTAGGTTTTTGAGTACCGAGCCTTGCGGTTCACGCATCGGCCGATCAGTTCACACTAAAGACGAAAGGCAAACAAATGAACGACCACCTGAAAGAGAGATCAATGATGGAACACCCTTCGCGGCGAAGCTTCCTCGGCCTGAGTTCAGTTGCTCTGGCAACCGCGGCTCTTACCGGCCTCGCCAGCGCTCAAGAGAAGACGAGCACGCAGAAGGCGGAGCACGACCACTCCTCGAGCGACCCCGGCCCGGAGAACAAGCCTCTTCTGGATTTGAACCCCAACTCCAACACTCCGCCTCCCACCGATCATGGCGATGTAGGACCCATCTGGTACTCGTTCGATCTGGTGAAGAAGCGGGTTGAGGAGGGCGGATGGACCCACCAGGTGACCCAGCGCGAACTTCCTTCTTCCAAGGACATCGCTGGCGTCCAAATGCGCCTCACCGCAGGCAGCTATCGCGAACTGCACTGGCACACTGCCGACGAATGGGCTTATGTACTCTATGGCAATGCCCGTGTCACGGTGATGAATCCTGACGGAACCATGTTCGTCGGCGACGTGAGTGAGGGCGACCTGTGGATCTTTCCCGCAGGCTTCCCGCATTCCATTCAAGGGCTTGGTCCCGACGGAACCGAGTTTCTCCTGGTCTTCAATCAAGGGGACTTTTCTGAGGATGGCACCATGCTGCTCTCGGAGTGGGTGGCGCACACCCCGCCCGAAGTGTTGGCAAAGAATACAGGCCTGGATAAAAGTGTCTTCGACAAAACGCCTGGGGCGCCACTGTACATTTTCCCCGGCAACTTACCCAATTCGCTCGAACAGGACAAAGCGGAAATCGGCGGCGAGCAGGTTGCGTCGAAGTATCAGTACACCTTCCGCATGAGGTCGATGGAGCCGCTGAGATCCAGCGAAGCGGGCGAAGCCCGCGTCGTCGACTCGCGCAACTTTCCGGTCTCCAAGCATATTGCCGCGGGCTTACTCATCATCAAGCCGGGACACATGCGTGAGATGCACTGGCACCCGAATGCTTCCGAGTGGCAGTACTGGATTTCAGGCAAGGGTCGCATGACCGTGTTCTATCCCGTCGATAATGCCCGCACCATGGACTTTAGCACCAATGATGTCGGGTACGTTCCCTCCAACGCACCTCACTACTTCGAAAACACGGGGGATACCGACCTGGTGGTCCTGGAGCTGTTCGCAGCCGACCAGTTCATGGATGTTTCCTTAAATGAGTGGCTGAGGCGCGTCCCCAGCGAAATGTTGAAGGCCCACCTGAACATTGACAAGCAACTGGCCGCTAAGATCCCGGGGGAGAAGCGATATCTCGTGTAAGGATGGTCATCGCAAGCGAGTTTCTCGGAGTGTCCAGCCGAGAAAGCCATGATTCAAGGAATGAAAACATCAGCTGCGTGCATGGGTCGTGCACGCAGCTCTTTTAACTTTGGGGAGGCTTTTTATGTTGGAGGGGAGGATTCAACGATCCGCCGATTGTGGTGGTTGATGTTTGTCCATTGCAGCAAAGAGTGGTCCGCAATTGAGCCTGCCGGGTGCGCTTGCTACTTAAACAGGATCTTGGCCATCATGCCCTTGTCCTCGTGATTCAGCAGATGGCAATGAAATACCGACATGCCCTTGATGATAGGGTCGGTGAAGTCCAGGATGACGTCGACGTTGCCGGCAACGGGAACATTCACGGTATCCAGCCAGGCGGACTGCGCGAGAGGCTTGCCGTTTTCCGCATAAGCAAGGAAGTGAACCTGGTGAATATGGAAGGGATGGAGTTCGGCGCTTAGGTTGAGAATGCGCCAACGCTGATACGTACCGACACGCGCGGTTGTCATCGGAGGCGCATCCATCGCGAATTTTTTGCCATTGATGTAGAAGCCCTTCTGGTCTTCGGTGAAGGTCACAACGAAGTCGGGTGCTGTCTGCTTCAATGACTCGACATCAACTGGTTTGTACACTGGCGGACGGTCGTCGATCACATGTGCTTCCTTGGCGGCTGCCTTCGCGCTAGGAAGTACCAGATCCGCGAGCACCATCCCTGGATTCGGATCTCCAGCCGGGCCGGTATTCACGCAAAGCGTACGGAGCATCCTGGGTGCGCCAAGTGGTGGGCCGGTGACGATTGCTTCGATCCGGCCCGCAGGCGAAACCAACAAGTGGTCGGAGGTCATCGTCGGACGTTTGGGATCGCGGTACGCGAGCGGCATTCCGTCAAGCGCCACGATTTCGAGGCTCTCGCCATCCAGTTGCAGGTCCAGATAACGATCCGCAGAAGCGTTTACGATGCGCCAAAATTGCCGTTCTCCAGGCGCGATCTCGATGCCGGGTCGAAGCGCGCCGTTCACGGTAAAGACTTCCTCTACCGCCTCGTTTTCTCCCCCGCATCCTTTGGCTGGGACTGCAACGTCGCGCATGAGCCTAGCTGCATCTGGATCATGCTCGATGGAGCGGCCACGCACAACGATCACCCGCTCACGCAGCCGTTCTATTTCGGGGACATAACGTTCCATTCCCTCGATCACGATAGCTCCTGACATTCCGTCCAACACCTGGCGATGACTCTCGCCATGCGGGTGAGTGTGGTACCAGAACAACCCGGGCGGATGATCGCGCGGAATGCGAACCTCGTAGTGCAGCGCCTGTCCCGGCTTGGCCAGCATTGTCAGGACGTCATCTTGCGGGGCATCCGGCGAGACGCTGAGTCCGTGAAAATGCAGGTTCGTCATGTCCATGCATGGATTGACCGCACAGGACCCCGCAGACTTGGAAGGAAGCTTGTTATTGTAAGTGATTTTCAGAACGTCACCCGGGGAGGCGCGGATGACTGGAGCTACCGTCTTGCCGTTGAAAGCGAAGGCATCTCGGCCGTCCTCGTTCACTGCATCAAGGGTGAGGGACACAACACGATTCTTTGCCGTGACCTGAGGCGGATCCGGCGCCGAAGCAGTCTGGGCCAAACTATTGACTGCGAGAACGATCTGTACACTGACGAACAGGATCCGGGATTTTCTTCTTTGAGTCATTGGCAACCGATCAGTCGCGGCTCGCTGTCCAGAAAACTGCATGTTGCTCTCCAAAGCGAAAGATTCCGAAAACTCCACGACCCAAAAAACCTCGACGGTCTCAGGGCGTCTGGGGCTGATTCCAGTGTCAATATTTCGACAACCGACAAATCGCGACTACTCCTCAGGTCGCCTTTGATCGGCCTCGGCCCTGTCGGTCAGCCGATACTGGAAAGGAACGTGCAATTGCTGTTCCAGAAAATAGGGTTGAAACGAAAGCACGAGAATTCATGTTCACCGGTTAGGAGGTCACCATACGGGCACTCCAGCGACTCGCTGTGTGGCCCAGAACTGAGGTTACTGCGCTATCATCTTTCTGATCGGTAGCTATGTGGTCAGACATATTGGCGAGAGCGGGTTTGATTGTCTTAGAACTTGCCGGCGGCTGTGCCATCGGGCCAATTTCCAGAGTCGGGTTCGAGGCGAATGAATGAAAGCCGGTGACGCTCCCACGGTTTTTGTGGTCGATGACGATGACTTGGTGCGTGCCTCGATACAAGGCATGCTGAAATCGGTTGGCTTGCGTTCCGAAACGTTTGGCACACCACAAGGATTCCTGGGCAGCAAGCGGCCGGACGGACCCAGTTGCCTCATTCTGGACGTGCGACTTCCTGGGGTCAGCGGTCTGGACTTTCAGCGGGAACTGGAGAATGCGGGCATCCGAATTCCGATCATCTTCATCACCGGCCACGGAGATATTCCGATGTCGGTGCGGGCCATGAAATCCGGCGCCGTGGAGTTCCTTACCAAGCCTTTTCGCGATCAGGATCTCCTCGATGCGATTTACCAGGCTTTGGACCGCGACCGGATAACGCGCCAACAGCAGAGTGAGCTTGCCGATTTGCGAAAGCGCCACGAGTCGCTGACCGCGCGCGAGCGTGAGGTCATGAGCCTGGTGGTCTCGGGAATGCTCAATAAGCAAGTAGCCTCCGAGCTCGGAACCAGTGAAGTTACCGTGAAGATCCAACGGGGGCATGTGATGCGGAAGATGCAGGCTGAATCACTGGCAGAATTGGTGAGAATGGCGGCAAAGCTCGATCTTCCGCCCAATAAGAAATAGCTTCTGAGCCGTTTGCTTGCACAAAGCAGTGTATCTTTCCGGTGGTGGAAAGGCCGTATCGACGATACGAGAGAGGCTCATGGAGATATCCCCGAACAAAGGAAAAGGGACTACGAACGCGGCAGGATCTGTTGTGTTGCGGTACGGACTAGCTTTCGTCTCGGTCGCAGCCGCTATGGGTCTGGCACGTATTTTTCTATATTTTCGCTTACCTCAGCCATTTGCTGCATTCGCGCTCTCCGCGATCGCGATTACGTTTTGGTACGGCGGCACTGTGCCCGGCATAGTGGCAGCGGCACTCGCTTCGATCGTCCGATACCGTTGGTCTGAGGTCGCGGTGGCATCCCGAGCCCTTTACGACGTTGCGTTCGTGATTTTTGCGCTGCTCATGGCTGGCGTGAACCGCGCCCGCGGTGAGCTTGAAGTGAAAGTCGCACAGCGAACCGCAGAGCTGACTCGGGCCAATGAGGACCTGAGCCTTGAAATTGCGGAGCGCAAGCGCGCTGAAGAGAGGTTGCGGCAGAGCGAGGCCTATTTAGCAGAAGCACAGAGGCTCACGCATACGGGAAGCGGGGCTTGGCGGGTACCAGAAGGAGACGCCTTGTATCTTTCCGAGGAATGGTATCGCATCTATGGCTTCGATCCTAAACAAGGCCTGTCGGCTTGGAACGACCGGCTGCCGCGCATGCATCCTGAGGACCGGGCCAAAGTGGCAGAGGCAAAAGATCGAGCAATCCGAGAAAAATCGGATTACGAAGTGGATCACCGTATTCTGCTCCCAGACGGCACCGTCAAATACACCCACACCGTCGGCCATCCAGTTTTGAACGCATCTAGAGATGTGGTGCAATTCGTGTGGACCATGATGGACGTGACGGAACGCATGCGGGCTGAGGAGAAGCTACGACAGAGCGAGGCC
>JBEKBW010000069.1:0-25098 GCA_050015215.1 Candidatus Sulfotelmatobacter sp. | reverse complement strand
CGGAAAACGCTCAGCAAGATCTGCCATATCTTGTCTTCCTGCTCTTCGTCCCACATCGTCGGCAGCACCTGGCATCCCGCTTCAATCGTCGTGATCATTGCCGCGGCATCGCGCGGCTTGAACATCGGCAGGAAAACATCCTCGCGCAGCCGGGGCAGGTCAGCCCAGCGCGTCGGCCGCTTCTCGTACATCGTGAAGGTGTATCGGTTCGCCCAGAAAAGGTTCAATGCGAGATCGCGGCACACTTCGTAGCGATTCTGATAAACCCCGGCCTGCAACCGACTAACAACCTCGGTTTCAGTCGGAGCTTTTTCCCCAAAGTCGCGGCGGATAACAGAGGCAAATTGTTTGAGCGATTCGAAAACGGAAAAATCAAGCTCTGGGAAGAAATTACAGGGGAAAACGAGGCGTCCGTGACGGTTGATTACAAATGGTTTCAGCAACATCGAGATTCTTCTTTCCGTCGCTCCAGCTGTGCAGTCGTGAAGGACAGTTCGCGCTATATCTTGTCATCGGACCGGTCTGAACGGTGGAACGCTTCGAATCGCCTTACAAAACTGACTTTTCACCGCTACTGCAACCAGATTAGAGAGATTCCAAACATCCATCAGTGACAAAGCCCACATCTCCATGTGACCGGAGTCACCATTCACTCAAACTCGATCAGAATCTGGCCGGCCTTCACCGTGTCGCCAACCTTAACCATCACCAACTTAACTTTCGCCGCGGCCGGGGATGCGAGGTTGTTCTCCATCTTCATGGCCTCGACCACCAGAAGGATATCCCCGCTCTGCACGGACTGGCCGGGCTCAACATGGACTCGCGTCACAATGCCAGCCACGGGGCTGCGGCCGATCTTGGATTCGTCAACGTCCGGCGCTGCGGCAGAACCCGGCCCGGTCGGCGTAGGCAAAACAAGGGATTGAATGCGGTCGATCGCAGACGGTGCAGCGGGCGAGGAGTCGGCAGGCTCGTACTCAACGTCGTACGTCTTTCCCTCGATTACAATACGCAGCTTCACGGCTGCTCCTGTTCACATCACACTGCGAGCAACGTGGCTCGCGTCGTGGCTCGCATCAATCCCGCGCGGGACGCCCAGTGTGCGAAGAGTGTATCGCGATCCTACCCTGCGTCGCCCAACTTGCAGCTTCGTCCGGTTGCTCGACCAGCTTCACCGAACGAATTCGCACTCTCTGTCCCAAATGCGCTGAAACCGTTGCCTCAATCAAAGAATGCATCTCCGGCGGGGTCAACCCGGACTCCCCAGGAGCCAATGCGGCAGCGTTTGCATCCTCAGCCTTCGTGGCCACGATCTCGAGTTTAGGTCTCGAGGGCGTCGATGTTGCCGCTACGGCGTGCCGTTCCGTTGGCTGTTCCAAGTGTAAAACCTCCGTCTAAAGCGTTCCGCGTCTTCAATTCCTAGAGCGGAATCAAGCCATGCTTCTTATGCGGGCGAAACTCCCGTTTCGTATGCAACGAATCGAGAGCCTTGGCCAAATACCTTCTGGTTTCCGCCGGCTCGATGACGTCATCCAGCAACTGGCGGCTCGCAGCCACATACGGATTGGCAAAAGCGCTGCGATAACTCTCAATCAATTCCAAACGCCGGCCAACTTTATCTTCAGCCGAGTCGATCTCATGGCGAAACACGATCTCCACCGCGCTCTCCGCGCCCATCACCGCAATTTCGGCGCTCGGCCATGCCACCACTCGATCTCCCCCAAGGTACTTGGAGCACATCGCAATGTAACCTCCACCATACGCCTTGCGCAGCACCACCGTGATTTTCGGAACGGTCGCCGCCGAGTAGGCAAACAACACTTTTGCCCCGTGCCGAATGATGCCACCGTACTCCTGGTCAACGCCCGGCAGGAACCCGGGCGTATCCACAAACGTCAGCAAAGGAATGTTGAACGCATTGCAGAAGCGAACGAACCACGCTATTTTGTCGGACGAGTTGATATCAAGCACGCCGGCCAGCACGCAAGGCTGGTTTGCGACAATGCCCACAGGCCGGCCCTGAAGCCGCCCAAATCCAGTCACTACGTTCGGTGCGAAGCCCGGTTGAATTTCAAACAGGTCGTGATGATCGAGCAGCCTTTCGATCACTTTACGAACGTCGTAGGCAACTTTCGCATCTGCCGGAACGATGCTGTTTAGCGCGGGATCGTCCTCGATCGGCAAGTCGTACGCCATGCGCGGAGGATCCTCCAAATTGTTGGAGGGCAGAAAGCTTAACACTCGACGGCAGAGAGCGAGCGCCCCTGCATCGTCTTCGGCGATGAAATGAACCACGCCCGCGCGATTCATCTGCGCTGCAGGCCCGCCAAGATCCTCCGCCGTCACAACCTCGCCCGTGACTTGCTTGATTACTTGCGGCCCAGTGATGAACATCTGCGCCCGCTTGGTTTGAATAATGAAGTCCGTGAGCGCCGGACTGTACGCCGCGCCCCCGGCGCAAGGCCCACAAATAATCGAAATCTGCGGCACCGTGCCCGAAAGCATCACGTTGTTGTAAAACACCCGCGCATAGCCCCCGAGGCTGTCGATTCCCTCCTGCACGCGCGCCCCGCCAGAGTCGTTAATGAACACAAACGGCGTGCCAGTCTTCAGCGAAAGCTGCATCATCTCCGCGATCTTGATGCAATGCGCCTCGCCCGCCGCCCCGCCCGCCACCGTAAAATCCTGGCTCGCAATGTGCACCAGGCGGCCGTCAATCTCCGCGCATCCTGTGATCACTCCATCCGCGGCCAGTTCTTTTCCAGACATGCCGAAGTAGGTGGCGCGATGTGTGGCGAACAATCCCACTTCCTGAAAGCTGTCCTGGTCCACCAGCCCTTCCAGACGTTCGCGCGCCGAAAGTTTTCCACTGGCATGCTGTTTGGCAAGGCGCAGTTGTCCTCCGCCCTGTTCGATCTCTCTTTTTCGCGCCCGCAGTTCGCCGATCTTGTCTTGCGACGCGGGCTTGCTGACGACTTTCAGTTCCGGGGTAGTATTCGATGTCGCTGCCATGACCTGCTCCTGGGGAGGGCGGACACGTGTCTGGGAACCCGGCGCGGATCATTCCTCGCGCCACGTGTGCCTGGGAGACACTCTCTAGATTCTCGCCATAACACGAACACAACACTGTGACCGCGATCACAAGTCACCGTGATGGCACGGAGCGGAAACTCCAGCCGCCGATGGCGTGTGAGCCGAATGAATCCGCCCTTTAGCACTCGGCATCTCAACAATCGTCCGCCTCGCAAGAATCTCAGCCATTGAACATACGCAAAGGAGAAACCCATGCCCTACGTTAACGTCGGTAAAGAAAACTCAGCCAATATCGAGCTCTATTACGAAGATCACGGATCCGGTAAGCCCATCGTCTTGATCCACGGATATCCGCTCAGCGGCGCTTCGTGGGAGAGGCAGTTGCCTATTCTTTTGGACGCAGGCTATCGGGTCGTAACTTACGACCGCCGCGGCTTCGGCAAGTCCAGCCAGCCCACAACTGGCTACAACTACGACACCTTTGCCGAGGATCTCCACAAGATCATTGCCAAGCTCAAACTCAACGATCTCACCCTGGCTGGCTTCTCGATGGGCGGCGGCGAAGTGGCGCGTTACATAGGCAAATACGGGTCGAAAGGCATTGCCAAAACTGTAATCATTTCTGGCGTTCCTCCGTTCCTTCTCAAGACTTCTGACAACCCCGAAGGCATCGACGCGAGCGTGTTCGAAGGAATTGAGAAAGCGGTCGCCGTTGACCGCTACGCTTTCTTCACCGAGTTTTTCAAGAATTTCTACAACACCGATCAGTTGCTGGGCAAGGGCGTCAGCGAACAGGTCGTGCAGGCAAGTTGGAATCTGGCTGCCAGCACCTCAGCTACCGCAAGCCTCGCCTGTGTTCCAACCTGGCATGAGGATTTTCGCAAAGACCTAGCCAAAATCGACGTGCCTACGCTCGTTCTTCACGGCGATGCGGACAGAATTCTCCCCATCGCAGCTGCGGGCGAGCGAACCGCAAAGCTGATTAAAGGGGCGGAGTACGTCGTGGTAAAAGATGGGCCGCACTGCATCACTTGGACCCACGCGGATGAGGTAAACGCGGAATTGATGAAGTTCCTCGGCAAAGCCTCCGAGGAGGGAACAGAAAAACCGCAGAAGAAAGCGGCAGCCTAACCCCAGCGTCAGCAGGATGCCGAGATTCTCTCAGCATCCCGTATGACTCCCAGGCTGAAAACCGAAGGACTTCACCCCCGTCTTCCACTGAATGCCGGCGTTTTGTCGTGCATGTATGCGCGCGTCAAGCCGTATTAGAAACCGCTGAAGCAATGATCACGATTTAGCCAATCGCCCATCTAGCGCCCGGCAACCTCCAACTGCACGGGCCGCGCCACCGAGCTTACATCCGGATCGTAGTATTCGTAAACTCGCGACTGGAAAGTGTGCGCGCGGATAGGGTACTTGGCGCGAAGACGAAAGCGAATCGACACAGTCTGGCCCGGGGCAATAGAGTTGAAGTAGAGAACGGCCTGTGTAGCCGTCTGGCTGAACTTTTCCAGGCGTCCACTTTTTTGCGACCCGCTCTTCTCGACGTAGTCCTGCAGATCTTCGCTAAGCAGATCGAAGCCGGGAGGAATGCCCAGGTCGACCATTACCATGTTCGCGGTCTTATCCAGGTTGCTTTTTACGGTCGCCGTTGCCGCCGCAATGTCATCCTGCGCGAGGTGCGTTCGGTCGTATGCAACCTCAATCGACAGCGCTTCGCCCGCAGGCTTCTCGTCCCAGGGAATAAAGTAGTTTCCGACGATCTGGTAGGCGAGTCCGCCATTCCCTTCGAAACGAATCTCGACCGTATTAGCGTGACCCGGCCTCGGCCTAGGAAGGATTTTCAAATCCGCGCTGTCGGACTCGGCATGCCTAGGATCGATGTTTCCTCCCATATTGACGTCATTGACATCCTTGAATACGAATTGATGCAGCAGATCGTTGTTTTCTGGAGTAAGCACCAACTTCTGAACAGATTTGCCATTAAGCAGAATCTCAAGCGCGCCGCGAACATCTGCCGATCCCTTTTCGGTGGCGAGAAGTAGGGCGCGGAGCGCCATGATGGTTGCTTGCGTTGTGCCCCACGCGCCGGAGGCGTCCTTTTTCGCCGCAATGTAATTCATGGCCTTGCGTGCCACACCTGAGGCCTGCCCCCACTTCAATAGCGCCTGCACGGCAAGGCCAGTGGTCTCGATACTGGCGCTCACTCCTCTGGCGTAGACTCCGGTTTCTTCCGCGCTCCACCAGGCTTGCTCGTCTTTCTCGGTGTGGGCGTCGAGCAGAAGCTGCGTCGTCTGGCGCGTGAAGTCGCGATCGCCTCCGTTCTCGCCGCTCTTGTAGTCTGCAGCAAAGTTCGCAACCACAGCCAGCGTGTAAGTATCGATCTTCCCGCTCAGGTGAGACTCGATGAATTGTTTCGCTTTCTCGATCGCAGGACCGCGATAGCCCGTGTTCTCAAGCGACCATGCAATATAAGCCGTGATGCGCAGCACGTCAGAGTTGTAGCGGTTGGTTGCGCCTTCGTTGATGAATGAAGCGTCGGGCTTCCAACTGCCATCGCCCTGCTGCTGAATCGACAGCCATTGTTGGGTTCGCGCGATCAGCTTAGGGTCAACGTCGTAAACCTTCGACATGTCGCTGAACTCCATCAGTCCGTAGGACGTGAGTATTTTGTTGGCGGGCGCATTGCCGAACCAGGAGAAACCACCGCCGGGAACTTCGAATGTGAGCAGCCGCTGATAGCCATTGGCGATGTATCCCTCAGCTTTGGCGTGGACTTCAGGCGTGAGCTTTTTTGTGCGCTTCATGTAGTCGAGCGCAAGCACGTTGGGATATGTGCTGGAAGAAGTTTGCTCGAAGCAACCGCCGGGCATGCGGAGAATGCTATCCATGCCTTCGATCACTTGGCTCAGCGGGCCGGGATAGAGCCGGACGAAGATTTTGCTGGCATCGGGGATGGAGTTCGCAGGGAAGAGTAGTTCGTGCTTCACAGTATTTTCCAGGCGGCCATTGAAAACGACATTCTGCTCCCGCCCGTTCGGAATGACCTCGATTTCGCGTACCACGATGTCGGCGCGCTCGGCCCCGCCCTTCATCCGGGCGGCAAGGGTCAGTTTGAATTTGCCGATGCGCCTGGCTTCCAGCGTGAACTGCGAGCCGCCCACGCGCCCTGCATCTACGGCGATAGATTTTTCCGCGTCATCGTTGGTGAGCGAAAACCAGTCGTCCCGCTGCAGCTTGAGCCTAACGTCGCCGCGAGCCTGCGAGTAGTTGTAGATCGCAACCGGCAGAGAAACTCGATCACCTTGCGTAAGCGTAACGGGCAGGTCAAGGTCGACAAAAAAATCCTGGAAGACTTTCAGACTAGATGTTGAGCTGCCCAGCTCACCGTGCGTGGTGGAAGCGAGCATGGCCATCCGCCAGGTGGTGATGGAATCGGCCATCGGAATCGTGATGCTAGCGACACCGTTCTGGTCGGTGATGATTTCTGGATTGATGTAGAGCGCTTCGGGGAAGTAGGAGCGGACATGAGGGGCTTCTGCGCCAGGTCCAGACGGGCCAGCCGCTTCTTTTTTCAAGGCTGCAAAATTTTCCAAACGGTCGAACTGCTCAAGGTTGCGGCCGTTCATGACCATCGCCTGGGCGCGAGGCGCGGGACCAAACGGAACGCCCCCGACAATACCTCCAGCTACTCCGCCGCCTCTGCCCGCGCCGACACTGCCGGCAACGCCGGCAGTCATCGTTTGAACCTCCACGGTAGCAGCCGTAACTTCGACCGTTTGACTCGACGACCCAATACCCAGACTTGCACCCAGCACAGCCCGGTCGCGGGCGCGCAGAGTAAGGTCACGCGAAGCTATCTGGAAACCAGCGCTGGACACTTGAACTCGATATTCACCGGGCGGCAAGCCCGATAACGTAAATTGCCCGGAGGCGTCGGCCCGGGCGGAGCGCCGTTTTCTGTTGGATATTTCCCTCACCTCGACGTCGGCTTCTGCCACAACCGCTCCGGTGGGATCAGTCACCGTTCCGGTGATCTGTGCCAAGCCGTTGAGCGGGCCGCGATCGTGTTCAATATCGAGATTGATTGAGCCACCGAAGGAGCCGGGCTTTGAGCCGCCTATGATGCTTCGCTGGCTAACCTCGAGATATACGACAATATCGTCAGCGGAATTGAAGCGCTGATCTGCGCCGGCGCTGCGCACGATGTAGTGCGTTTTGTCCCTATACCAGCCGACAGGTTCAACACGCAGTTCAGTTCCCCAGGCATCATGAGAGTCGGATTCGTCCGGGTCTTTGACCCTCGCGAACACCTTCGTCAAATCGCCGCCCTCCGAATTTTCTCGGTAAGCCTGGCTCAGCTGTTTCGCCAATCGATCGACTTGGTCCCGGAATCGGGTTTGATATCGGGCCGCAAACTCCGGATATTTTTCCGTCGGTAAGGCTCGACCGAATTCCGTCTCAAATTTATTGGTGTTCACCATCTCGGTGGCAGAAAATAGAGCGCGCGCCGCCCGGTCTTGTTGTCCGAGCTGCGACTCTTCTCTCGGCGAGACGACCTCTGGCATCGAAAGTGAATGAATTTCGTAGCGCGGCTTCATCACTTCCTGTTCCAGGTAGAAGAATACTTTGGCGAATCCCGGTTGCTTCTCCGCCAGCGCGAACACAGCCTCGTCCACCACCTGCAACCCTAGGGCCGCGTGAACGCCTTCGCCGTGAGAATTCGTAACCCGAAAGCGGATGCGCGCCTCGGCGCCCGGTTTATAGACGGGCGAATCCGCAGTCGTTTCAATCTTCAGTTCATCCGCGGGCTGCACAAAAACCAACCGATGATCGCCCACGCTCACGGCATTGCGGCCAAAGAGATAGGCATTGAAGTCGACTGTTCCTGCCAGTTCGGGCGTGGCCGTAAAAACAAGCTCGGCGCGGCCATGATCGAGATCGACATCGCGCGTGAGTACAGTTTGCCTTTCCTTGACGATATCCACGTACACCGTTCCCCGTTCTTTCGTGGAAAACACGCTGAGTGTGACACGATCTCCGGCACGATAGATGGCTCGATCAGTTCGCAATAGAATCTGTTCATCGCCCTGCCGGGCCTGTAGCTGCACCTCGCTCGACGCGTGATTCCCTTCCTTGTCGTCAGCTTCAATCCGAACTGACGAGGTGTCAGCATCGGGCTTGATCGTCACCACAGCGACTCCACCGTCATCAGACGCCGCCTGCTGGTCCGCAACTCCCTTCACGTGAACTCTCAAACTGGATCGCGCCGGGGTTCCATCGGGATACGACGTGAGAATGAAAATCTGATTGTCGAGATTCGGAACCAGGGTGCCGCCTTCAGGGATCGCCGTGACAAGTAGCGGCGATTCGCTGACGGTGATGGGCTCGCCGCGAGTCTCCGAATGGCCGGCAGAGTCTCTTACTGTGGCTTCAATAAGAACTCGAGCTAGACCTTGGTTGAAGGGACGACCTGCGAAAAAGTCAGGCAACTTCAAATCGAAGTGATATGTGCCGTCACGATCGGTCTTTCCTTTCGCCGCTCCAGCCTCGAAGATCGCAACGTCCATGCTCGAAGCCTTTACGCCGATCTCAGCTTCATCCACCGGCTTGCCAAAAAAATAATTCGCGTGAACGGTTCCCGTTACGTGGTCGCCGGGGCGGTAGCCGCGCTTTGCGTGATTGTCCTTGCCTGCGAAATCGACCGCAACTTTGAATTTTGGTAAAACGTAGCGCTCCACGTTCAACGCGATCTCCGCCGTGTTCGAAGGCGAATCCGCCTCACCCATCAGTGCGCGAAGGTGGTAGGTTCCCAGATTTACCTCGTCGGCCAACCCAAATTCCGCCGAGGCGATTCCGAACGTGTCCGTCCGCGTCGCCTTCTTGAAGACTTTGTTGCCGCGAGAATCTTCCAGTTCAAAAGTCAACTTGCGGCCGGCAGCGGCTTCGTGGTCCGCTCGATCGAGTGCCAAAGCGCGTACGTGAATAGTCTGGCTTGGCTGGTAAATTGGCTTCTCGGTAGTGAGCAGAATTGAAACTTTATCTTCGAGACGAATCGATTGTGTGTACTCCGTCGAACCAATCGGAGTATCGACCACGTAGCGTAGCTGATAACTTCCCACAAAGCCGGTGGGGAAACGAAACTGTGCTTCCGTGGTGCCGCGATGATTGGTTTTTCCTGTAAACAACACGCGAGGTTTTCCGCGAGAGGAGTTTTCGTCCAGGCCCAGCAACTCGATCTTCACCGAGGCTCGCCCCGCGATAACTTCATTTTTTGAATCGGTCACAATTAGCCGAACCGCTGCCGCGCCTCCGCTCAAATACGACTGCTGTCCGAGAATATGAATCACCGGCCTGCGAAGAATTTGCGAGATCGACTCCGTGCCCTCGATTTTCGAAATCTTGTCGTCGGCATATTGGAAGCGATAACGCACGCGATGCCATATCAGTTCATCGACTGGAAGTGGCTTCGAAAGTCGTATCTCCTCACGCCACGCGCCCTTCCCCACCGCAACGTCGAGAGAGCGTTCCGCCGAGCCGAGCACCCGATCTTCCGGATCAAGAATTTCGATTTTCAACCGCCCCAAGCCCGCCTGGCTCGCATCGTATGGAAGGGACAGCTTCAGCAAACCATTCGAATAAATTGCGCTGGCGCCCGGACCTACGCTGGCGGCCTGAAACTGTTGGACAGTTATAACCGTTGCAATGGCCAGCAATATCGGGAGGAAGAGTAACCAAACTTTTGGGGGACTGTTGTTCGCACTGAAAGCTCCCATGGCATCTCCTTGAGTGTCATCGGCCGCTACAGCTGCTCATCGGTACTCGGCGATAGAACGCGGCGTCAACCGTTCCTTGCAGGGCAAAAGCCGCGCCAGTTCTTATGAATTAGACACCGCTAGAAGAACCGCCGGGCGCGGGTTACTTTCGGGTTCTTTCATAACCCGCATTGATGTCAGGCGATCTTTCCTGCGTTGCCCGTGGTCAAAAAGAAACTACCCTGTTCACCTCATATAAACTCTCTGTTAACCCTGCTAGAAAGGTGACTGCCATGTCGTTAGGCAGGAGGAAGCCGGCTTGCCACTCAATCAGGATGTGCTTTGGTATAAAGACGCGATTATTTACCAGGTGCACGTCCGCACCTTCAACGACAGCAACGGCGATGGCATCGGCGATTTCGTCGGCCTGGAACAAAAGCTGCCTTACCTTCAGGAACTCGGGATCAACGCGATCTGGCTGATGCCGTTTTTTCCGTCGCCTCTCCGCGATGACGGCTACGATATTGCCGATTACCATTCCGTCCACTCAAGCTACGGCACGCTGGAAGATTTTCGCAAGCTGCTCGATTCTGCGCATGAGCGCGGCATCCGTGTGATCATCGAGATGGTGCTGAATCACACTTCCGATCAGCATCCCTGGTTTCAGGAGTCGCGCAGCTCACGCGACAATCCGCGCCGCGACTGGTACGTGTGGAGCGACACCGACAACCGTTACAAGGGTACGCGCATCATTTTTCTGGATACCGAGAAATCGAATTGGGCGTGGGACCCGGTTTCAAGGTCTTACTACTGGCACCGCTTTTTCAGCCATCAGCCGGATTTGAACTATGACAATCCTGCGGTTCGGGAGCAGATGTGGGAGGTCATGCGCTTCTGGCTGGAGATGGGCGTGGATGCGTTCCGGCTGGATGCCGTGCCCTACCTGGTGGAGCGTGAAGGCACGAATTGCGAGAACCTGCCGGAGACTCACGCGGTGCTGAAGGAATTGCGGCGAAGATTGGACGAACAATTTCCTGGGCGAATGCTTCTCGCCGAGGCTAATCAATGGCCCGCAGACCTGCGGCCGTATTTTGGCGACGGCGACGAGTTCCACATGGCTTTTCACTTTCCGCTGATGCCGCGGATGTTTATGGGCGTAAAACTCGAAGACCGCAAGCCGATCATCGAGATTCTGCAGCAGACACCGGAAATCCCGCCGACTTGTCAGTGGTCGTTGTTCCTGCGCAACCATGACGAACTCACGCTCGAAATGGTCACCGACATGGAGCGCGATTATATGTACGACTCCTACGCCGGCGATAAAACCATGCGGCTGAACCTCGGTATTCGTCGCCGTCTTGCGCCGTTGCTTGAGAACGACCGCAGGCGCATCGAACTGATGAACGGTATGCTGATGTCGTTACCCGGAACTCCCATCATTTATTACGGCGACGAGATTGGAATGGGCGATAACATCAATCTCGGCGACCGCAACGGAGTAAGAACGCCAATGCAGTGGAGTGGCGGATGGAATGGCGGATTTTCAACTGCTGAGCCGGATAGGCTGTACGCACCTCTTATTCAGAATCCGGTGTACGGCTATCCAGCAGTGAACGTCGTGGCGCAAGTGGGAAGCGAGCATTCACTTTTGCACTGGATGCGCCGCATTATTGACGTGCGCAAGTCCAACGTGGTGTTTGGACGGGGATCGATCGAGTTTCTGCATCCCCCCAATCACCGAATTCTGGCTTACGTGCGGCGACTCGGGAATGAAGTCGTGCTCGTGGTCAACAATCTTTCCGGTGCGGCGCAGGCTGTCGAATTAGACTTGCGCGGCTACAAAGGGCATATCCCGATTGAGATGTCCGGCAAAAATATCTTTCCGAGAGTGGGAGATTTGCCCTATCTGCTGACGCTGGGGCCTTACCAGTTTTTTTGGTTTCGCTTGCGGCGTATCTGATGAGTTGAATTGTGGAAACGATTTTCACTGGCTGCGCCCTTTATGACGGCGCCTCGTACGGAGAACTAATTGGCGGATGAAACTTTTCTAACCGATGACTTTCTTCGCCAACTGGTCAACGTTGGCGAAGTCGATATTCTCATCGGCTTGCCGACCCACAACAACGCGAAGACCATTGGCTCCATTGTACAAACCATTCAGGGCGGCATTCTGCGCTGGTTTCCACGAGAGCGCGCCGTCATTATCAACGCCGATGGCGGTTCCCGCGACGGCACTCCGGAACTGATCACGGGAGTCTCGATCGATGATGTACGCCGCGACGCGAATCTCCCCGCATTGCGGACGCTGCATTCCATCAGCACGAGATATGGCAATAGCCCCATCGAAACGGTCGCACTGCGCACCATCCTCGCCGCCGCGGAGTTACTCCAAGCCAAGGCCTGTGTCGTAATGTCGCCGGAATGCTCAATCGAGAGCGACTCGATATCGAAACTTCTTCGCCCGATTCGCGGAGATGGGTTCGATTTTGTCACCCCCATCTACCGTCGCCATAAATTCGAAGGGCTTCTCATTACAAATCTTATCTATCCGATGACACGCGCTCTCTACGGCTTGAGAATTCGCGAGCCCTACACGCGTGACTTCGGGTTCTCCGGGAATTTCGCCAGCGATTTTCTTGCGCAACAGTCGTGGGATGGTGGCTCTAACGAAAGCGGGATCGAACTCCGGCTTACGTTAGCGGCAATCGCAGGGCATCGCCGCATTTGCCAGACGTTCCTCGGCGATAGGGAGCACATCGAGCATCGCGGAGCGGACCTGGTGCCGGCCTTGCGGCAAACCGTTGGCACGCTTTTCTCCGCGATGGATGCGGATTTCAAGCTATGGAGCGCCACTAACGGGTCGCAGTCTGTGACCACCGAAGGACCGGATCACGAAGTCCTGATGGAACCTTTGCGGATCAATCGAAAGCGATTGCGTGAGATGTTTGCTAGCGGCGTGGCGGAATTGGCGGGCGTTTTCCAGCAAATTCTTTCACCCCCGACCCTGGCGGAACTCCAGCGAATCGCGTCACTGAACGAGGCTGAGTTTCACTATCCGGCGGATCTGTGGGTAAGAACAGTTTACGAGTTCGCAGCGTCGTACCGGAAATCTGTGATCAGCCGCGACCACATCATTCAATCCCTGGCGCCGCTGTTTCGCGGCAGGGCATTAACGTTCCTCGTCGAAAACCGGAACGCAGCCGCGGAAGAGATCGAAAGCAATATCGAAAGCTTGTGCATCGAGTTCGAGCGACAGAAGCCGTTTCTCGTGCAGATGTGGAAAGCGAGAGAGTGAGGGAACATGAAAGATTTAATCATCAGCGAATTGAGCCAGGCGTTACACGATCTGCAGATTGCCTTTGCGCACTATCTTCCCCGCCTCATTGTGATGCTGATCCTCGCCTTTGTGGGATGGGCCATCGCCTATGCGGCTCGAATGATCTTGCGAAGCATCCTGCGTTTCATTCATTTCGACCGACTCTCAGAGAACGCGGGCGCCTCTCAACTTCTCGCTAAGGCGGCACTGCCTCCGGCATCGGAGGTTGTGAGCCGGTTCGTGTTTTGGATTATGCTACTGGGGGTCATTCTGCTGGGAGTCAACGTTCTCGGAATTCTGGGCTTGCAGGAGCAGGTGGGAAAATTCTTCTTTTTTCTGCCGCGCCTGTTCGTAGCTTTGTTTATTGTGTTCGTGGGGCTGCTGGCGGCCACTTTCTTCGCTCGCGCCGCACTGTTGGCCGCGGTGAATGCCAACATACCGTCGCCAAAAGTTATCAGTCTTGCGGTGCGCAGCATCATTATCGTTTTCGTGTTGTCCATCGCATTTGAAGAACTGGGCATAGCCGAGCAAACGATGCTGGTTGCCTTTGGGATCGCGTTTGGCGCGCTGATGCTTGGCCTGGCGATCGCGTTCGGCATTGGAGGCAGAGAACTGGCACAGAGTTTCTTGGAACGAAGATTTGTGCGTGCGAAGAAAGAGGAGAACGAGGATGAACTGTCGCCGTTGTAATGGCCTCTTCTCGGTAGATCGCCAGGATCAGCGATCGTAAAGCAGCGTCATCTCCCGCAAGCGCACGCTGAGTTCCTTCGTCAAAGCCTGCGATCGGTAACGCCACTTCCAGTTCCCACTAACCGTTCCCGGTAGATTCATTCGCGCCTCAGTACCCAGACCGAGGACATCCTGCAGTGGAACAATGGCCACTGCGGCCACAGAGGCCATGACCGCGCGAATGAACACCCAGTGAATTGGCTCATCATCAAAACCAAGATACGCGCGTGTGAATGCGCGTTCTTTGCGGATGTCATCAGGCGTGCGAATGCTCTCCCCGATGCCCGCGCTTGTCCACCAACCCACGGTAGTGTCGTTGTCGTGTCCGCCCGTGTAAGCAACCAGTTCGCGCGAATAGTTATGAGGACGGAAGCTCGGCCCTTGCGGATCGTTGCCGAAAGCAAATTGCAGCAGGCTCATGCCGGGAAATCCAAACTGCTTGCGCAGCGCTTCGACTTCCGGGGTGATTACGCCGAGATTTTCAGCCACAAACGGCAATTCTTGTAATTCACGTTTGACCGCGGCAAAAAGATCCTGACCCGGTCCCTTCACCCATTTGCCCTGCTGCGCCGTTGTCGCGTCGCTTGGAATTTCCCAATAGGCTTCGAAACCGCGGAAGTGATCCAGTCGCACGCGATCGAAAAGCTTTAGCGATGCGCGAAAGCGGTCGATCCACCAGCGGTGCCTGGACGCCGCAGATACTTCCCAGCGATACAACGGATTCCCCCAAAACTGACCTGTGATGCTGAAGTAATCCGGCGGGACGCCCGCCATAGCTGTGGTTTTGCCCTGATCGTCCAAACGAAATAATTCTTGATGAGCCCACACGTCCGCGCTATCGTGAGCGACGTAAATTGGAACATCGCCCATAACGCTGATTCCGCACCTTCGGCAATGCTCTTTTACGCGTTCCCATTGGCGAAAGAATTCGAATTGAGCAAACTTGTGGACTTCAATCTGTGGGAATAATCTTTCCCGCCACTGCCTCAGCGAGGTCGCTTCCCTTTTGCGTAATCCTTCATCCCAATAGGTCCAAACCGCGTCCTTGTAATAGCTCTTGCACGCCATAAAGAGCGCGTAATCTTCCAGCCAATCCGCATTGCCTCGGCAAAAAGTATCGAAATCGCAACGATCGGGTCGGTCGGCATTCGCGAAAAAAGCAGAGGCCGCTTTTTCCAGCAAACAACTTTTTATTTCGATGACTCGACCGTATTCAACATAGTCCTCACTGAGATGATCTCCAGCGGCAAGATCAGTGGCACTCAACAGTCCTTGCTCACGGAGGGCGTGCAGGTCGATGAGGAGTGGACTGCCGGCGAAGGCGGAAAACAACTGGTAAGGAGAATCGCCGTATCCGGTCGGGCCCAGAGGCAATACCTGCCAGATTTTTTGCCCGGCATCAGCCAGGAACTCCACAAACTCGTGTGCTGAACTTCCCAGATCGCCGATTCCGTGCCCACCCGGCAGAGAGGTAACGTGAAGAAGAATTCCGCTGCTGCGAGGAAAGATCGAGACATTCACAATACGCTTTGGAGTGCCGCATTAGCGGGAGGGTTGTGATGCATCACGATAATTTTGCTGCAATTTGGCCGCTTAAGCGAGTTTTTCGGATAATATAATTCCGCACCGGAGCCTCCTATCCGGATACCTTTCCCTACGGCGTCATATTGAGCAGAACCGTAATATTGTCCCCTTGAACGTTCCCGATCGCCAGATCGGGCTTGCCATCGCCGTTGAAGTCCGCCTGAACAATGGCGTAGGGCACCGAACCCGCGGCAAGAGTTGGCCCAGCCTTAAATGTGCCGTCGCCCTTCCCCAGTAGAAGGATGATCGACCCGCTTGCGTCATCGCCTGAGTTGGCGAGAGCAATGTCGGGAACTCCATCGCCATTGAAGTCCGCTATCGCAAAGGCTTGGTCATATTGGCCGGCAGTATAAGCGGTTGCTGTCTTGAAGGTTCCATCACCGTTCCCGAGGGCCACCTGAACATTGTCTTTGGTCACGTATTGATCGCAGACCACAATGTCCAGCTTGCCGTCTCCATTCAGGTCCGCCGCTGCGATGAAGTAGGGTTGGGTTCCCACCGTGGGGCCGGTCAATAGTGGCTGGAAAGTTCCATCCCCATTACCCAGAAGGATACCGATAGTTCCGGGGTCTCCGCCGTCGGTCACGGCCAAGTCCAGTTTGCCATCGCCGTTGAAATCTCCCGCGGTGATCCAGTAAGGATAATTGTTGCCTACGCTGACGCTAACAGCGGGCTTGAACGTGCCGTCGCCGTTTCCAATCAGCAACTCCACACTTCCATAAACATTCCAGCCCAGGTTAGCGACAGCGATGTCTGGAACGCCATCACCATTGAAATCGCCGACCACTACGGAGTAGGGAAAATTTCCCGCCGCGTAAGGTACACCCGGTTTGAACGTCCCGTCGCCGTTGCCCAACATCACCGCGATCTCATTGATTCCCCCACCCGTCCCAACCGCTACGAGGTCGAGATTGTGGTCTCCATCCAGGTCGGCAGCAACCACGTCCTGGGTGAACACGCCCGCAGTGGGATTGATCGTATTGGTTATCGGAGAGGCGAACCCTCCGCCCTTTTTTCCCAACATGACGGTGACGGCGAACGTGTTATCGTCCCCGCTGGCAATATCCATCACACCATCTCCGTTGAAATCGCCGGCAACCACAAACAGGGGCTGGGCCCGAATCTCATAGTCGTGCGCCGCGCCAAACTTACCGCCTTTGGCCCCCAGCAGGACACTGATGTTCTGCCCGTTCGGATCGAGTGTGACCAAGTCGGGAACACCGTCGCCGTTGAGGTCACCGGCTACGACAAAAGTTGACCCTGAGCCCGAGGCCCAGTTCTGCGGTTGACCGTAGGTGCCGTCACCATTTCCTAGAAGCACACTTACATCGCTTCCGCCTGAGCAGTCGACCGCCAGGTCCATCTTCCCATCGCCGTTAAAGTCGGCTGCGACAAGATTGCTGGCTGCCATGTCCGTTGAATTGGGTTTGGTTTTCGCTGGCTGGAAGGTGCCGTCTCCGTTGCCCAGCAGAGTGCTGATACTCCCGCTGATAGAGCAGTCGGGCTGATTCTTCAGAACTGAGCACTCCGAAACCGCAATGTCCGGCTTGCCATCTCCGTTGAAGTCAGCAATCGCCAAAGCTGTCGGATCGTCTCCCACGGCGTAACTCGCTGCGGACTGGAATGTCCCGTTCCCGTTTCCCAGGAAAATCAGTACCTGCCCAGACTGGCTGCCTTCCACAACCGCCAAGTCGAGCTTTCCATCTCCGTTGAAGTCAGCTGCACCAATGCCGGTATAAGTGTTTCCGCTGCTGGCAATCAGGGTCCCCGCCTGAAATGTGCCGTCACCGTTGCCCGCCATAAAGAAAACTTGGTTCTCCGCCGCCACCAGCAAATCTTGTTTGCCATCCCCGCTGAAATCACCCACTACAACATTCGTGAGGTAGTACTTGGACGCATAATAAACCGCCGGTTGAAATGTTCCGTCGCCCTTCCCCAGCAAGATATTCACGCCTAAACTGCCCACAATGGCGAGGTCCAACTTACCGTCCTGGTTGAAATCTCCCACCCCGATTCCAATTGCCGAGCCCTTGGTGGAGTAGCTCACCGGCGCGCTCAAGACGCCCTTGTCGTTCGCCAGCAGCACGCTAACCGAGCCGTTTCCGCTGGGAGGGTACGTGGTAACCGCGACGTCCTGAAATCCGTCACCGTTAAAGTCACCGGTTACTGCCTTGGCAAGGTAGCTGTTGGCGCTCCCAACCTTATAGCTGTGCGCAGCCTGAAACTGTTGCGCGTTGCTGAAGGTCGACGCTGCCATAAATAGAACCCAGACTGGGATGAAGCGGGAGAAAATAAGTCGCGACGAGGTCATAAAAGGGATTCCTTCGCAAAGGCAGGCTAACAAGTTGAAGACACCACAAACTGAGCTGAGATCGTAGCGCAGCGTTAGTGAAGGGTCAAGGTCCGCGACGAAAATACTTCGAACATGAAGAAAGTTGCATATTAGCGGTTTTGCCCTCGTTTAGCCGTCGGCAACACTTAAACCCGTTCAGGCGAAGTGAACGGTGCGAAAGGCACGTTGTCTAGACTAATGCAGTGCAAGCAGACGATTTGAATGGTGGGCAGTGCAGGACTCGAACCTGCGACCTCCTGCTTGTAAGGCAGGCGCTCTAACCAGCTGAGCTAACCGCCCCTCGACGACTCTGCGAGAGATGGCTGCCACTCTCGTCCCCGGAGCACCGTCGCCGCGAAGAATCGCTTATGAGGGGATCGCTCGATTCGCGCTTCAGCGAGTATATGGGAGCACGAAAAGGCGGTCAAATACGCTATGCGTATCTTTAATCCAAGCGCAGCTAAAGCCTCGGCGGCGATCAGTCGATGGTTCGTGATGAAGCTGCGGAATGGCGCTGGAAAACCGTAAGCTTCAGGTGAATGAATGAATCGATTGGGGCTGAGGACCAAACTGGCGGTCGGGTTTGGACTGTTACTTTCAATGCTGGTGTTGCTCGGCGGCGTCGGCTATTACTCGTTGCTTCGCATAACCGCCGCTACAGAAGACGCGAACGGCTTTTTAAACAGAAAACAGCAGTGCACATTTACCGAAGTCCTTGTGCGCAAACAGATTCAGGCGGCCAACGATCACACTTTCAACGGCGATGCCGCCTCCCTTCAAAGATATAGCGAGGCCAAGCGAGACGTGGAAACCGGCATGAGCGATCTTGGCAAGACGCTGGTTTCCGAGAAAGCCAAAGCTCTTCTCGCCAAACTGCAAGAGAGCGTCCAGCAAATCTCCAGCCTCACCGACCAGCAAATCGAGTTGCGCCGCCAGAGCCGAAACTACGAAGCTACCGACATGGCATTCGGGCCCAAAGAAGAGCAGGCCATCAAAGCGATGTCCGACGATGCCCTGCAACTGGAAAACTGGGAAGATACTTTGGCTAAAAGCGCTCTGGTGGTGGAGCACGAGACCCAGGCGCGTACGAATCTGATGATGCTCTCTCTGGTGGTCTGTGGACTGCTGGCGGGCATTGCCATTGCAACGGTCATCGCCCACTCGATTACGCTCGGAATGTCCAGAATGCTGAAAATGATTCAGCTGATTGCCAGCAAGGACCTCGCACAACCAGACCTCGATGTTGCATGTCGCGACGAAGTTGGGCAGGCAGAACTCGCCCTCAACGGGATGAAGAATAGTCTGGGCGAGTTGATCAACTCCATCGCATCCACTGCTGAGCAGGTAGCGAGCGCCAGCCAGGAGATTTCCTCCTCAGCCGCGCAATCTGCCGAGAATGCCCGAGTGCAGAGCGACCAAACCCAGCAGGTAGTCGCGGCCATGCAGGAGATGGCTTCCAAGGTGGAACAGGTGCAAGCCAGTTCCTCCACGGCATCGGATTCCTCGCAAAAAGCGGCACAGGCCGCCCAGCGCGGCGGGCAGGTCGTCGAGGAAGCGCTGGCCACCATTCGCAGCGTGGCAGATTCCTCAAAGGGCGTCGCCGCCAGCATCCAGACCTTGGGTGCAAGTTCGGAGCGGATCAGCCATATTGTTGGCGTGATTGACGACATCGCGGACCAGACCAATCTTTTGGCACTGAACGCGGCCATCGAGGCAGCGCGCGCCGGAGAGCAGGGGCGCGGCTTTGCCGTTGTCTCCGACGAGGTTCGCAAGCTTGCCGAGCGCACCACCCAGGCCACCAAGGAGATTGCCTCGACAGTCGAGGCCATCCAAACAGAAACCAGGAATGCCATACACGCCATGGAGCAAGGCACACGCGATGTGACCGCCGGAGTTGAAAAAACATCTGCGTCGGGTGCCGCTTTGCAGGAAATTATCGAAATGTCGACCGTGGTGGGCGACGTCATTTCTGAAATCACCTCCGCCGCGAGTCAGCAATCGAACGCGACTCAGCAAGTCAACCAAGCCATGACGCAGATTTCGAGTCTGGTGCAGGAGTCCTCTGTTGCTGCGAACCACACAGCCAGCGCATGCACGAATCTCTCGAATCTCGCCCTCGATTTGCAGGGTCTGGTAAACCAGTTCACAGTGAACTCTGGGACGAGCGAGCATTCCGAATTCGCGTCTGAGACATTGGGTCCGCCAAATGTCAGATCCCCGAAGACCTTTGCAGCCGCCGCCGGAGGCGGATGATTCGCCAAGCAACCGGTAAAGTTGATTGGTGGATTCCCTCGAATAGGAATTGCGCGACATCGTTTCCTCGGCGCTCCCTGCTAGACTTACTGCGTGCGACGTTTGATCGTCAACGCTGACGATTTTGGCTATACTCCCGGTGTAAACCGCGCCATCGCCGAGGCCCATATCCATGGCATCGTAACTTCTTCCACTTTGATGGCCAAAGGACCAGCCTTCAACGATGCGGTGCGCCTGGCGACGCAGTTGCCAAAGTTGAGTGTGGGCTGTCATGTCGTTCTGATCGATGGAGAACCGGTTCTCGATCAAGCCCTCCTGCGTTCCATCACATCCGGAAACTCCGCTCCACCAAGGTTCGGCGCTGGGCTGAAGTCATTTGCAGCCCGAGCTCTAGCAGGACGCCTGGATGCCGGGGAAATCGAAGCGGAGACCGCCGCGCAAATCCGCAAGATTCAATCGGCTGGGATCACGGTCTCCCATCTGGATTCTCATAAGCACACCCACTTGTTCCCCGCGGTTTTGCGGCCCATGCTGCGTGCTGCGCATTCTTGCGGGGTGCGCGCCATCCGCAATCCGTTCGGCCCACGCAAGCCGTTAGAGTCCGGCGAACTGCTGGCACGGCCAAGCCTGTGGACGCGCTATGCCGAAATCCGGATTCTGCGCGCGCTCTCTGGAAAGTTCAGCGAGGCCGTGAGGAAGCAGGGCTTCGCGACTCCAGACGGGACGCTCGGCGTGGTCGCAACTGGCGCGCTGGACGAACAACTCTTTCGCGCCATCGCCGGCGTCATTCCCCCAGGAACCTGGGAGTTCGTCTGTCATCCCGGCTATAACGATGCCGACCTTCAACGCGCTAATACGCGTTTGCGCGAATCCCGTGAAACCGAGTTACGTGTCCTGACCATGCCTGCCGCACGAGAACTGCTTGCGCAGCGGGAGATCGACCTGATTTCCTATCGCGACTTTGCCTCTATGGCAAACAACTAGGCTGCCTTTTTTCTAGGCACAACCTCAAAAGGCGGATGCGATTCAATGACTTTCGTAATCTCACGATCTTTAGTGTGGGAAGTATGATTAAGCCGGGCCTAACATTTCTTGATTGAGAGGGAAATATTATTCCAGCCTCCGGAGCAGCTCCGCGCGCGACTTTGGACCTGCGCCTTCGTGTTTGGGGCATGGGAGCCGACAATCAGCCCTTTCACCAGAACGCCATCGCCCTAAATGCGAGCGCCACTGGAGCGTGCATTCAGGGCTTGGAGCGTGAGCTAAAAGTAGGTGACGTGATCGGCGTCCAGTACGAAAACAAAAAGGCGCGCTGCAAGGTTATCTGGGTGATGGATGCCGGCGGACTGAAGAAAACTCAGGTCGGGGTTCAGCTTGTCGCCGATCAGGAGTGCCCCTGGCTAGCCCAACTCCCCGCTGAAGTTCGCTCCGGCGCTCAGGCGCTTACTCCCGACAACCGCAGACGATATCAGCGGCACAAAATTTCGTTTCCTCTGGAGTTCCGTGACGAGCGCGTAAATACACCCATGCGCGTGAACGCAACCGACATTAGCGGCAACGGCTGTTATGTTGAGACAGTCATGCCACTACCGATCGGCACTGTGCTGAAGGTCGAGTTCTGGATTGACCAGGAACATCTTTCTGCTTCCGCCGCGGTTCGCACGCGCGATCCTGGCGTAGGCATGGGCATTGAGATCACGGGCATGACGGACGACACGAAAGCGCGTTTTCAGGCTTACCTCGATAAGATGGACCCCGGCCTCACTGCGCCCGGGCACGCGTCCGACTCCGAATAGATCGCAAGCCGCCTCATTACCATCTGCATATTCTCACCCGCGCAGAATCTGCATCTTCTATTGTTTGCTACCATCGAATGACAGACTCTCGGAAAAGTGTGGAGATTCGCGGATGAAGATTGGGATCACGTGCTATCCCACCTACGGCGGCAGCGGCGTAGTGGCTACGGAACTCGGATTGGAACTGGCCCAGCGCGGTCACGAAATTCATTTCATCTCGTATGCCCAACCCATCCGGCTGCGCGGGGAAGAACCCAATATTCATTATCACGAGGTAGAGGTTTCGCGTTACCCGTTGTTCGATTACCCGCCTTACGATCTGGCATTGGCCACGCGCATGGCAGAGGTTTCGCAGTTGTACGATCTCGACCTGCTGCATGTTCACTACGCCATTCCGCACTCCGTGAGCGCCCTGCTGGCGCGGCAAATGCTTGCCGATGGGCCGCGTGGTCGCCGCCTTCCCTTCGTTACGACACTGCACGGAACCGATATCACCCTGGTTGGCCTGGATCGGTCTTACCTTCCCATTACGCGTTATTCCATCAATCAGAGCGACGGGGTCACGGCGGTTTCCAACTATCTCCGCGAGCGCACGCTGCGGGTCTTCGACGTTAAGACAGAGATTGAAGTCATCTATAACTCGGTCAATTGTGATGTGTATTGCCGCTGCCAGAATTCATCTGAGCTGCGGAGTGAATACGCGCCCAACGGCGAGCGGATCCTCGTACACCTTTCCAATTTCCGTCCGGTAAAACGCGTCACGGATGTGGTGGAAATTTTCGATCGCGTCAGAAAAAAGGTGCCTTCGAAATTATTGTTGATTGGCGACGGCCCAGACCGCTCTGTCGCGGAGTGGCTCGCGGTTCAAAAAGGCATCCACGAAGATGTGCAGTTTCTAGGCAAGCAGGATCGTGTAGAAGAGAAATTGGGCATAGCCGACGTTTTGCTGATGCCCAGCGAACTGGAGTCGTTCGGCCTGGCTGCACTCGAAGCCATGGCTTGCGAAGTTGTGCCCATCGCGACGCGGACCGGGGGCGTGCCCGAAGTGATTGAACATGGCGTCAGTGGCTACCTGGCCGACGTTGGCGATGTCGACACAATGGCCCGCTATGCCATCGAACTCCTGAACGATGAGAGCGCTCTTCGTACCATGGCAAAAGCGGCCCGCGCCGTCGCACAGGCGCGTTTCTGCTCCAGCAGGATTGTGCCGCAATACGAGAACTTTTACCGGCGGGTGGTCGAGCGCGCTTCGTAAAATCCTTCCGGCACCGCTCCCGTAGTTTGCAGAAGCGGCAGTCGAATCCGCACCAGCGTTCCCTTCCCCTCGCGGCTGTCAATCGTCATACGAGCTGTATCGCCGTAGAGCACTTCGAGGCGCTCGGAAACATTCGCCATTCCGATACCTGAACGCCGAGCATGGGCGGCTTCGAGCAGCTGTGTCGGAGCCATGCCAATGCCATCGTCTTCGATCTCGATGATGAGCTTGGAATTGGATAACCGGCTGCGCAAGTGGATGCTGCCGCCTTCCACCTTGGACGCGAGACCGTGCTTGATCGAGTTCTCTACCAGAGGCTGCAAAAGCATGGCAGGAACCATCACCTCCAACGACTCCGGCGCGAGATCCTTCACCACTCGCAGCTTGTCTCCGAAACGCACGACCTCAATATCCAAGTAGTTGTCGATGAATTCCACTTCCTCGCGGAGTGGGACGAAAGAATCTGTGCTGTTGAGCATTCGGCGCAGGATGGTAGCAAGCTTGGAAATTACTTCGCGCGCCGTCTCCGGATCAAAACGTACCAATGAAGAGATCGAGTTCAGCGTATTAAAGAGAAAATGCGGATTAATCTGATTCTGGAGGGCCTCCATGCGAGCGTGCAGCAGCAGCCGCTCCTGCTCCTCAAGCTTGATCTGAATGCGCACGCTGTTGAAAATTTTCAGCTCGATGCCAATCGCGGTTACAGAAGCGGCATAGATTGCTCCCCACACCCACCAGTTTTCAGGACTCTCAATGCTGAAGATGGAATGCGGAAAGTACCGAGCTAGTTGCGTTTGGACGAAGCGCAAGCCGACGACTGTGGTGAAGAACATCACTTGCCAGTCGAACAAGCGCGGCCGCGGAAGGTTACGCTTAATCAGGCGGAAGATGCTTTGATCGATGAATGGAGAGAACGACCAGATGTCGTCTTTGTCCACGGCCATGGCGCGCAGTTGTCCAGCGATAAAACCGCATAGCACTTCGAAAGGGAGCGCAGCCCACTCGCCGTGCAGCATGGCGGGGATGCCCATCAGAACGCCACTCAGCGATCCCGCCCACCGGCCGGCGATAACGCCTACCAAAAGCGCGGTTTCAAAGCTAAGATCGCCGGCCAGAAAGCTGGGAACCGAAAGGCGAATCCAGACGCCCAGCAAGATAGGCAGGGCCATCCAGAGGACAAAATAAACCTTTTGCCGTGGAGAGCGTTCTTCGCGGAAGAGCAGAGACTTGAATCCCTTCGTGCGAACCAGGCTGCTGGAGACGGCAGCGGCCACGCCTAGCTTGATTAGCTGATGGATGAGGATTAGGCGTGGTTCCATTGGTTCTCAGGACGCGAGGTGACCGCGAGAAAAGTGTAGCAGGCACGAAGATCACTAGTTCGCCTTTCTACCGTAACCAGTTCTCCAATCTAAGCCCGGACACGCGGGCAAACTCCTTTTCATTGTCGGTCACAATGGCGCAACCCAATGCGAGAGCGTGTGCCGCAATGAGCAGATCGTTAGCCCCCTCGGCTTTCCAGATTGTTCAAGCTCGGTACGCAAGAGAGCGTAGGTTGCGTCAGCTGGCGCTCCAAAAGGTAAAATTTCGAGCCGTTCGAGCACCGCTTCGAGTTGCGCCGACAGTCGTGCGGCGCCCCGCTTCTCTGCGCCGTACCTCAGTTCAGCGGCGACGATGATGCTGGTGCAGACGCGAGATGTTCCAACCTTGGCAAGGCGCCTGGCAACATTCCCCTGCGGATTTCGAACCATATCGGAGACAATGTTGGTGTCCAGCAGATATCGAATCAACCGACTCAGGCGGTGAACCGCGGATGGGAGCAAAATCTTCGTCGATCGGCTTCAGAGAAGCCAACAACTCCAGCAGTGATTCTGGCGAAGCAGGCTCGACGATCAGCTTGTTACCCTCCTTGCGCATAATAGCCTCATCGCCCGCGAACTCGAATTCGCGTGGGATTCGCGCTGCTCGATTGCGCCCGTTCTTGAATACCTTTACGCGGCGCTCTGTGACCTTTTTCGAAGGTATTGGCATGTGCCAGAAGCATATGC
>JBEKBW010000068.1:0-25155 GCA_050015215.1 Candidatus Sulfotelmatobacter sp. | reverse complement strand
AAGATCGTTCCATCCACTGGTTCAGTGTGGCTGTTCCACTGGCAACAGGAGCGTGCCGACAAGCGCATTGGTGGCGGAATATTGTCGAGCTTGAAGGAGCCTGAGTCATTGCTGACACCGAACGGCCCCTTAACCACCGCGACATAAGCCCGCATCCAAGGATGGATATTGCATTTGACTGGAATGGCGACTTCCGGAGTGGACCACGTCACATCGATGGCCGGGCTGCCTTCCATTTGTGATTTATTCCACGGGATATTGCCGGCGCCGGGTTTCGGCTCCGGATGAATGTTATGCGCAGTTTTATCGTCGTTGATGACGGTCAAATGCTGGCCCACGTTCATTGCCACAACATGCGGAAAATATTGGCAGCCTTTTTGTTCCATCTTGACAGGCTGGGATGCGACGGGCTCATTTCCGGATAATCCCTGAGAGATGCACACAACGACATTCGCCAGGCCGCCATTCGGCCCAACCACCACGCTCTCGGCAGCCGCCGGCGCGCCGCTGTGAGTCTGCGAGCAACTGGGATCCTTCGACAAGTCAATTGGCTTCTGATGGGGGGCTTGCCCCTCGAGTTTGACTGTGCCTGCGATCTGACCTTCTGCGGCCGCACTTACGCTTCTTGCCCGCGTTCAACAATCCAACTGCGAAAATCAGCACAGCTGAAGCCGTTGCCGCGATACTATATCCAGCTTTCATTCAGCGCTTCTCCTTTATTCATTTGTGTCGTTAGAACATTGAGAGACCTAAAACTCGCGAGCAACCCGGGTGTTCAGGGACCAAGCCTAAGGATGAACCATCTTGCACCCCCACCAGTGGGCGAAATGTTATGACATTGGCTCGAACGCGTCAGTGATGAATCTCATAGGTATGTGTCATATATCTCACAATGGAGACGGGTGCGCCGTGCGGAGAGCACGACGAGCATAGGAGTCGAAGCCCAGCCGCCGTCTTTGAGAGCCAATGACGTGGCCAGTCTCCTTGGGGTTTCGCGGACGAAGCTCAGAATTTCCCCCTCTTCGACATATTGTCGAGTGTCTTTGGTTCAGGCTTGCTCTTTGGGATCAGTTCCTTGTATAGACCGGCCCGGCAGCACGAGAGGCGGGATCGGATATAGCCCGGATATAGGAAATTAGTGCCTGGGTATCCGACTTGCTCAGAGTATTTCCCCATGCGGGCATCAGCGCCGATTTGTTCAGCGCCGGTCCGCCGTAAGTGATGATCGCGGTCAGATCGGCATCGCTCATCTTGTTCAAAGTGTCTCCCTCACTGAAGGGATGAGGTTTTGCCTCCAAGTTGTCGTAGTTCGAAACACGCTCAACCGTCGACTCCGGATTGTGGCAGCGACCACAGTATTGGGTGTTGAGATGGCTCCCGAGCGTTTGCTGATAGCCCAGTGCGATTTCTTCAAGCTTGAGTTCAACCCTTTTGCGCGATGTGTCAGTTGTGGATGCTGTGATCTGGTAGCGTCCTGCCATTCCTCCAAGTGACACATTGGTGGCGAGCTGTCCGCTGGAATCGGTGAGACCGTTGGCGGGATCGAAAATAACGCCGGGAGCGGCCTGGAGCTCGACTAAAGCTCCGGCGACTGCGCTTCCTTGCTCGTCGTTGACTTGGACGACCACGGGCTGCGGCAGCAAGGCTCCCGTTTGTGCAATCTGCTTTCCACCGCTGGATTCGACGATGGCCGTGCCGAATGCGCTGGGTTTGGGTAGCTGCACGGAACTGCTCTTGCGTGAACAAGACGCAGACAGAGCTGATGCCAGAACTGCAGTGCATAAGATGAAATTGGCCGAGGAGGGGGAATTCATTTCTTCGCGGTCTCCTTTGTGGCTCCGCCTTTTTGCGAGATCAGGAACGCGGTGAGGGCACGGGCGTCTTCGTCACTCATGGCACGGTTGGGTTCGATCGTGCCGGGGCGTAGTGCCTGCGGATTCTTCGTCCACTGATAAATCCATGCGGCGGTAAGGCGCGAGCCGACTTGCGTCAAGGTGGGGCCGATGTAGCCCTTATCTGTTTTCGTATCCACGATGTGGCAACCCTGGCAAGCGTACTTGCCGTAAAAAAGCTGCTTGCCCAATTCGATCTCGCCTTGCGAATAACCGCTCAGCGGCATGGAGTCGCGGTCGACAGCCGGATTCTGATAGACCATCACGATGTAGTCGGTGAGTTCGTTCGCCTCGGCGTCCGTCAAGTTGAACCGCGGCATACGCCGGATCAGTGCTGGCCGCAACGTGCCCGGATTCTTGAAGAACTGCACCAGCCATTCGCGCTGCGCGGAACTGCCTTCCCAGGTTAGGTCGGGTGCCATATCACCGCCGTGGCCGTTGATGCGATGACAACTGAAGCACGCCAGATCCGACATCAGCTTTCCGGCTTTGCCAGCCGGTTGGTAGTTCGATTCCGGAATCGCAGGGACAGCCAAAGATGGGGGAGGCGTGGTGGAATGTTCGTTCAATGCAAGCAACGCCGTGGTCAGAGAATCAATCTGTGCCGGCGTGAAGTTGTACTGCGGCATTCTCAAACCCGGTGAGAACGCGCGTGGTTGTTTGATCTTGCCCGCAATGTAATCGGGCAGTGTGTGCGGCATTCCGGGAAGGAAAATGAGTTGAGTAATAGACTTGCTGCCGATGCGGCTCAGCTCCGGCGCAAAGTTCTCGGGCTTCTTGATGCCCGCAATTTCATGGCACGAGGCGCAACCGTAGTCGGAGACAAGGCGTTTGCCGTGAGCGACCTGCTGCGGCGTTGCGGCTTCCAGATGGACGTTGGCGAGCAGATCGGAATCGGTTTTGGCCAGAAGGAATGTGGAAAGGGTTGCCACTTGACTATCATTGAAGCGGTAATGCGGCATGATGGCACCCGGATCGTAGCTGTGCGGGTTCTGCAACCAGGCTTGCAGCCATTCCGGCTTGACCTTGCTGCCGACTTTTGTCAATTCCGGTCCAATGTTGCCTCCTACCATATTTCCCGCGGCATTCTGCACGGCGTGACAGGAAGCGCAGAAGGATTCGCCATAGAGGCTCGCACCCGTGGCTGGATCCGATGAGGGCTTGGCCGAAAGAGTGACACTGTCTCCTGGCAACGTTGTGCTGTTGGCGATCAGAAAGGCGGAAATGTCACGGGCATCGTCGTCGGTCAGCTTGAAATTCGGCATGGTTGCCGTGGAGGCGTAAGCTTGCGGATCTTTCAACCACGCATAGATCCACTCCCTCGTGCTCTTATCGGCGATGTGCGAAAGCGACGGTGGGTCATCGGTCGCTTTCATCGTGGTGCCGTTCGGCAACTTGACCATGTGGCAGTTCACGCAACCGTAGCGAGAGAACAGGTTGCGTCCCTGATTCAACACCGGCGTTCCGGGCAGCGAGCCGCGGTGGCACTCCCCGCACGAAGATTCGATGTACTTGGCGGGAAGAATTGGCTGCTCCCACGCCAGCGTGCTGTTGTGCGCCTCGGCTACTGTCGTTGCGGCGCCCTGTCCGCGATGACACACGGTGCATCCGAATTGCTCGAGCTTGTGAGGAATAACTGGGTGCGGGCGGAAGGGTTGGCTGGAAACGTCTGAGAGTGACGCCTCCTTCATCCCCACGTGGCAACTGGTGCAGCGATCAACCACTCCGAGTTCGGGCAGCCAGATCTGCTGGATGCCGCCCTCGAAATGGCGTTGCAGAGTGTTGGCGTCGCTGCGGTTGCGGATCATCTTAAGATAGCCGTGCTGATAATGACGCCACTCGCTGAAATGATTTTTTGCCGGAGCAATGGCGATCGAGAACATAAACACCACGCTTATCACGCCGAACGCGCGAACACTGTCGCCGAACAATTTTTGCCACAGCGACGTTAGCTTTTGTTTCATATGCGTCGCATCCTTAGTAGGACCTCCACGGCAAGACCCAGGCCCAGCCCGGTCCGCGGAAGAATGTGCCGATGGCGGTAAGAACCGCCAGCTCGAATAAGAACCAGGTCATCACCCAATAAGAAAGCGGTCTTGCCGCGAGATAGCGGCGGGAGGCCGAGGGCGACTGCGCAGAACTCTGGGACGCCAGAATCATCAACCCGACCATAATCAACGTGGGGATTAGTGCCACCACCACATGAAACCAGGCCAGGAAGGCCATCAATAGGACTGATACGACGTAAAAGATGCGAAGGCGCTGTGCCCGGTCTCTCGTAAACAGGCCCTCGGCCTCGATGTTTACTTTGAAGTATGGAATTACGATAAGTGCCATCACAACCAGTCCCGGGGCCAGTACTCCTGCCACCACCGGCGGAAAATAATGCAGCATTTCCTGCAGGCCAAGAAAATACCAAGGCGCCTTCGCCGGATTCGGTGTGTGCGAAGGATCAGCTAGGCCTTCGAGCGGCGCATTGAACATCAGGGCCGTCCAAACCAGCGCGATTGCGAGCACTTGAATGGCAACCACGGCGCGGAACAGCACCTCGGGAAAAGTTTGTATCTGGTCCTCTGTCTCGGCTTTTACCTGCGCGGAAGTTCTGCGCGTAATGAAAACGATGCGGCGGGGAGATTTTTTTGCATTCGAATCGACGCCTGCGACAAAATCCTTGGACTCGGCCATTATCGCGCCTCCTTCTCATTCGTTGCGGCAACGGCGCGACGCACTGCAGGTTCGCTGGAATGCGTGTAGAGGCCGCCGTCCTTGCGAATGCGCCAGAAGTGGATGGCGACGAAGAACATTGCCGTCAGCGGGAGAATCATGCAATGCAAGACGTAGAAGCGCAGCAATGCATTGGCATTGACTGAATTGCCGCCCAGCAATAGGAAATGAATCTTGTCACCGATCAGAGGCGTAGCCGAGGCAATATTTGATCCCACGGTGATCGCCCAGTAAGCCAGTTGATCCCAGGGAAGCAGATAGCCGGTGTAGCTGAGCAGCAGCGTGATCAGCAGCAGAACCACGCCGATGACCCAGTTGAATTCGCGCGGAGTGCGATACGCCCCGCGATAGAAAACCTTGAACATGTGCGCGAACACCAGGAAGACCATTGCGTGCGCCGACCAGCGATGAAGATTGCGCAGAAACAAGCCCGAGGAGACGACGAACTGCAAGTCTTTTGTGTCGTTATAGGCCTGCGGCGCCGACGGATGGTAATAGAGCATCAGCGGAATGCCGGTCGCGACGAGGATAAAGAATGTGCCCAGCGTCAGCGTGCCCAGATACCAGGTTGCGCTGAAGCTCAACATTCGCGTGCGCACCTTGGTGGAAAACAGGTGGAGAAAGACGTTCTGCTGAATTGCGAGCGCGCGCTTCAGTGTGCTGGACCCGGTCCCGCTGCGGAAGATCGATCGCCACACGCGGGTGGCGCGCAAATCGTCGAAGTATTGGTCTGCGGTTTTCGCCATATCAGATCCTCACAAAAGAGTCGCGCGCTAACGGCGGGACATCGGTGGAACGATCGACCAGAAGGTCGCCGTCGTCATTGAGCCATATACGCTTCCAGGGCAGCGGACGGGGAGCGGGGCCTTCGATCTTGTCTCCCGGCTTATGATTGGCGTCGGCTTGAACATAGAACTTGCTTCCGTGGCAGGGGCAGGCAATGATTCCCAACTCGGGTTTCCATGCGGTCAGGCAACCCAGATGCGTACACACCGCGCTGAGCGAGAAGAACCCTTCTTGCGAGTGGATGATGTAGATGCCCGCATTCACGTCGAGCGTGACCGAATCCAGCGGATAGCGGTCCGGCTTACCCTGATTCACTACGGGCGACGGCTCATAGAGCACATTGGGTTGGAGATATTGATATGTGAAGGCTGCTGTGCCCGCCGCCGCGATACTTAGCGAACCGAGCCCCAGCTTGGCGAAAAATTGCCGGCGATTGAGGTCGGCTGCTGATTCTGAGTTCGTATTCTGCTGTTCTTCTGCCATGAGTTCCTTGCCTATTTCTGAAGTCCCGCTCCGATCGCAGCAATTGAGATCAACCCGGTCGGCTCGGCGGGCAGCAGGTTGTATGACTCCATCGTGATGGTTCCCACCGGACAGCGCATGGCGCACAGACCACAGCGGATGCACCGCGTTTCGTCTTTTAGCATCGCGGCACCGGTAACCACGCCCAGTTCATCCGCGGCTACTTCGTCGAGTTCCACACCAAAGCATTCCTGGTGGTCGCGAATATGCTCTATGGTCTGCGGTTCGAACGCGATGCGGCCGAGGGAAACCAGTTCCAGACATTTCTCTGGGCAGACATCTACGCAGCCACCGCATAGAATGCACATGCTGCCGTCTTCGGGAGTTCCTTCAAAGACGGTGTTAGTCCAACAGTGCAGGCAGCGCTGGGCCTCTGCCACTGCGCTCTGCGCGTCATATCCGATCTCGACCTCAGTCACGCCGGTGCGGCGTTCCAGCGGAAGCATGGGGACCGGCTGGCGGTTGATATCGAGAAAGCCAAGCGGCATGGCGTGACGCTTGAGCACTTCCACCTCGATGATCGGGTCGGGATGTTTGCCGCCGCGGAGATATTCGTCAATGCCCACGGCCGCGCGTTTGCCATCGCCGACGCTGTCGATAATGAGTCGTGGTCCGAAAACACAGTCACCCCCGGCAAAAATTCCGGGAGCAGAAGTCATCAGAGTCTGTGGATTGACCGCGATCAGGCCGCGCGGCGAGAGTTCGACCTTGTCTTCGGACGTAAGGAAGTCGAGGCGCGGGGCTTGCCCGATCGCCATGATGAGGGTGTCGCACTCGATCTGAGTCTCGCTGTTCTCGTAAAAGGCAGGATTGAATCGTTTGTTTTCATCAAAGACCCATTTGGTCTTGAGGGTCTCGAGCGCGGTGACTTTGCCGTTTTTGCCGAGGATTCGCTTCGGCCCAAGGCCGGGGTGAATGATGATTCCTTCCTCTTCGGCTTCTTCAATCTCTTCGAGAGCAGCCGGCATTTCGTTGCGGCGCTCCAGGCAGACCAGGTTCACTTCCTGCGCGCCCATTCGCAATGCAGAAAGGGAGATGTCCACCATCTCTTTTGTGGCGACCGCCGAAACGTTCTCCGCGGAAGGCTCGAGCTCTTGAACGCCGGCGGCGTGTTGCTTGACAACTTCGCGCGCGGCCGAACGCGCCACGTCCATGGCAACGTTGCCGCCGCCGATGACGATTACCTTTTTTCCGATGGTGAATTTGTAGCCGAGGTTTACGTTAAGCAGGAAATCAATACCCTTGTATACGCCGTCGAGATCGACTCCGGGGATGGCGAGATCGCGACTGCGGTGCGCGCCGACGGCGATTAGAATCGCGTCGAAACCTTGCCGCCGCAGGTCGGAAACAGAGAAGTCGCGCCCCGCGGCCTGGTTCAGTTTGAGGGTGATGTCGCCAGTGCCAAGAATTTCGCGCACCTGCGCTTCCACCACATCGCGAGGCAAACGGTACTCGGGAATCCCGAGATACAACATACCGCCGGCGACAGGAGCAGCCTCGAAAATCGTAACCGCGTACCCGATTAGTGCGAGGTCATGGGCCGCCGATAGCCCAACCGGCCCACCCCCCACAACCGCGACCTTATAAGGCAGTTTTTTCTGCCCGCGCCCTTCATTGACGTTGAGGGGATGTTTCGACTCCGGTCCGTATTGCTCGGTGAGAAAACGCTTCAGCGCCCGGATCGAAATCGGGCGGTCAATCTCGCCGCGGCGACATACAGTTTCGCACGGGTGCGCGCAGACCCGTCCGCAGATGCTCGCCAGCGGATTGGGCTCGCGTGCCAACCGGTATGCTTCCTCGAAGCGGCCCTCGGCAATCAGGCCCACATAACGTCCGGCATTGGTGTGCGCCGGGCACGCCATCATGCAGGGAAAGTTGCTGTTCAGCCAATCGCCATCGACTTTTTTGTTCTTGAATCGCTTCAGCATTGCGGACCGTTCCTAACCGAGTGATAACCGGAATTGCTGAACTGAGACGCAAGAGAGATGCGAGAAACGAAGCCAGTTTGAATCGGCGCTGTCGTTCCCCGCTTCCCACTCCTTACTTGCTCAGGGTGAAATCCGCTTTGCCGCCGCCGGAAACAGTGACCGGCTTAGATTGATTCTTCGCGCCTTCGTGCCAAACAGTAAGCGTGTAGGTGCCGTCGGGAACATCTTTGATCTTGTAGGTGCCCGACTCGTCAGTTTGGGTAAAATACGGGGTTGGGCTGACGACAATATATCCCGCCATTTCCGGATGTACATTGCACAGCAGCGGTACGACGCCCGCTTTATCAAACGTAAAGGGCCGCTTGTCGCCTTTTGGCCAAGTCCCCAGATTATGTCCCGCTTTCTTGTCGGCGCCGATCGCCGTCCAGAAGACGTTGTGCTGCACGCTGTCGCTGTTCAGGAACTCAACCGTTGTGCCCTGTTGCACAGCGATGATGTGCGGAACAAACATCAGCCCTTTTTGATCCACTACGGGATGTTCTTTGGGAGCTGGGAAAGTCTTGCCGGCGACGGTATCAACGTAAACTACCGACTGCCCTTTCATTCCCGTAACTTTGCCCTCGATGTCGCCAGCCCAGGCCGCTGCGCAGAAACCGGCCATCACAACGATCATTATCAAAGCCTTCAACTTCATCGTGTTTTCTCCTTTGAATTTTGCAATTCATTTGTCAGTGATTTGGGTTTCAGAAAATGAACTTCGCGTCCAGATAGATCGTGTTATTAGCGCTTGCGTTACGCCCAGATCCGTCGTAGTTAGTCGAGCCGCCGTTGAAGCGGGTGTAGCCCGTGTATTGCGCCGCCAGTTGCAGATTTTGCCAAGGCCAAAACGAAACGTTCGCGATATAGCCGGCGCCTCGTGGGTCTCCGTTGGCGCTGCCGCTCACTGCGGCGGGCGGGTACAGGGCGGCATCGACGGTGCCGCCAGTGTCGAACCAGCCGAATGTGCCCGTATAACGATTGCCGATGTGGTATTCGGCGTTAGCCATCACGGTGTTCAAATGGTGCGAACCAAATGTTGTCAGGCCCTGGGCGAGACTGGCCAGCAAATTGGCATTTTCGCGGATGTACGTGCCTCGAAACGAAAGTACATCCGTCCTAAATAATGTCCGGTCGATCTGAGTGTCAAAGGCATAGTCCGTGTACGCATCCTCCGGTCCTGTCACCCCGTTGGCATTTACTACCTGGTTAGGAGTGGACTGCATGTGCATACCATAGGTACCGATTTCATACTGCGTCTTGGCAGTCAATTGCTGCCACGCGACACGCCAGTAGGGCGCAACCCCGTGGATGTTGTACGAAAAACCAGTTCCAGGATTCGGCTGAGTACCGCCTATGTGCTCCGAGCGGTAGACCGATAGATCCGTGTACAGATGGTTGTTCCACATTGCGTAGCCGCCGAATCCTGCAACATCCTGAGCCAAAGGACCATTGATGATGGCAGCCGCCGTCGGAGTGGGCGCAACATCGCTCGCGATCCACGGGTAACCCCACGCCGGCGTGCTGTTCCACAGGTCGTCTAAGGTTGGGTTGTTGTTGAGGTCGAGGCCGTATACGAGCTCCTTTCCTCCCAGTTTCGCCTTATTCGCGTAACGAATATCCGTGTTATCCATGCTGAAATGGTCGCCCTGGCTGTCGTACGTCACCTGAAGAAAGCTGCCGACGTGGCTTGTCCATGCCCCAGAGAGGAAGAGCGAAATGTCTTGCGGAAATTCAAAACTGCCATTCTGGCTTGTCTGTATTGGAGACTTGGTTGAGGTAAATGAGGTCTCAAGCATTACAGAAAGTGGAAGTGAAGACAGAAGGTCAAGCCCGGCACGCTTTTTGCCTCCATCCGTCTTGACGACTTTGGTCTCATCCGCTTTATCAACGTAACCCAGCAGCTTGAACCTTCGTCCCGCAGGATTGAGTTCCGGGGGAGTATAGTGGCAGCCACTGCACGCCAATCCCGTCTGCCTCGCATAGCTTGGAACTGCCTCGACGCGGGGGGGATTCACCGCGGAAAGAAAAAGCAAAACCGTGATAGGAACTGCCACAAGTAGAGAGAGCGCCACTCTTCTTATCTCGAATGTCATAATTTTGTCCCCAAAAACGGCGTTAATTGTTGTCCCAGAGATGTCTCATCCGCCGATCAACAAACACATTTTGGCCGTCAACTACCCACATCCCTACCGACCAAAGAAAACGAGACCATCTTCCGGCCAGCCCCATCACCATTAAGACGAGAACGAAACAGAGAAACCTACTGCGACCTATCCCCTCATCGCTCGGGCAATCCTAGTCATTCCTGTATTTGCCTTAATTAGAGGTTTCTAATCGAGGGCCATTATCGCGATGGAATTCGAGGTCTGCTGCATCCGGCGTCACCGGTGTATGTGATTTTTGTCACATCTGGGGACCGTCCGTCCTGTCGATCAGCGGATCGATCATGAGAAGATCAACCTTGGCATGACTCAACTGAAGCACCGGAGCTGGTGATTCCGGAGTGCCTGGCAACTTTTGTGTGGTCAACTTTTTGTATTGTCATCTCAGGATCATTCCGTGACCCAGGTGGATTCCGTTAAGGTGGCATTTCCTCGAACCGGTCGTAGCTTTGGCCTAAAAGTTAAGAACCCAGTCGTTTTAAGTCGACGAATGTCTGGCGACCCACGCAGCGGGAGTAAGGTCCGGAAGGCGCCGGATCGGGAGATCGGCAAGCCAGGGGAGAATCGCGGCCAAGTAGTCGCGCACTGGGAGTTTCAGTCTGCGGCAGCTTTCGACGACCGAAAGGGTCGCCGCAACCCTAGGTCCCGCCTGTGGACTGCCAATGTGTATTCAATTCTTCCTGCCCAGTGCCACGGGACGCATCGAGTTCTCTGCCAAGTACTTAGCTCGAGTTCGGGATACTCCAGGAAGTGCGTGAGCTTCTTCCACACTACGGTTTCTTTACCGCAGCGTTTGCACACGCGCTGATCCGGCGTTCAAGGCAGAACCCGCTCTATGCGAGGAAGATTCGCAGGCAACTCCTGGCGGCCCGGATGCTTGACGGATTTCTTCGTCGAGCGATGCGCTGGCGCGTGCTCACTCGCCGCGTGCTCGGTCATTTCACTGATGACAGGCTCAAGCTCGAACAATATACCCGCTCAGAGGCTCACACGACAATCGATCGCGGACGAGACCGTACAGCCCCTTTAACCCCTTGCGCATGTCGGTGACCACCGGCAGCCAGATAGATCCGTGTAGCTGGGCCCAGTCCAAACACGGCTTACGACTGCTCCAGGATGCTCACCAGGCGTTCAAACGTACTCGTATCAAAATCAGGATGCACCTCGATCCGACGCCCGCCCGGCAGTACCACGGCCAGCCCACAACTCGGTTCGCGCTGCTTCGGCGATTTCCTGGCCGCCAACTCCACCGGCACCAAACGACTGGTCGAGGAAATTGGCTTACCCCTTCTTTCCAACGCCGTTTCTTTCCAGTGTTCTGAAGCTCAAACCTCGACTCTGACAAAACTCGCTCCGCCGCATGCCGCTGCTCACAAACTCGGCCACCAACTGCTGAACTTCCGCACGGGTACGTCGCTTGGGCGCTGACAATTCTGTTTTTGCAGTCATCCCGACACTCCAACACAGACCCCGCCTGTCGAACAGGTGTGTTGGTCAGACGCTTACTCTCAAAATCGTTCGCTGCTGCCCTATACCGATGCATACGACTGAAATACTTCTGGGTAGAGTTCTGCGAACTTGTCGTAGGCAAATAAAAAAACAACATCCTCGACTACCGGATAGGCCTTCGAACATCCAGAACACCGAAAAGATGACCCTTCTCGGTTCAGCGAAACTTCCTTGCCGCTTTGCTTGCACGAAGGACAAATAAGACTGCCCTCGATTGACAGCTGTTTGCCGTTCTCCCCGGCAGAGCCTTTTCGGCAGATACCTGAAATCGTGCCGCCGAGCAGGTATGCGAGCAGATATTTAAAATTAGCGCGCGGACCGAACAGGCTGGATTCGATCGGGGGATGCGACGTCGGTCTCAGGAGGACACTTTTCGTGCTAAAGAGTCCGAGCGCACTCCGCCACTGTGCGATGGAAATATTATCGTTTTCTATAATCCCGTGTTCAACCTCGTTGCAGACTTGGGTTGAGAATAAGCGATCGAACGCCCTGCGGATCAGACTTCCACCGAAAGACCATGAAGAATATTCATTCCTGCCCTTGTACAGATCGAAGTGAAGCACCCTCTTATAGGGTTCTTCGTCAAAAAAGAAGTTCCCCGTGGGCCGAAGAACCTTGTGTACCTCTTCTACGATTGGGGTCGGATCCGGGAAATGGTGGAGCATCTCATAACAGAAGACGAAAGGAATCGAGCCGGCCTTGAACGGCAAATTGTGAACGTCACAACAAACCATCATGGGAGCCTTGATCTTGCCGAATACCCTTTGATAGTAGCGGCAGCTCTTGAGCAGGTCGAAAGAGATGTCTACCGCGGCTCCGCTTGCCTCGAGGTCGTTTTCCATGATGAGCGACCGCTGGCCTCGTTCGGCTCCAATCTCGATGTATGGCGACAAGGGGATTCCTTGCTCGCGCAGCTGGATCATCTGAGCAAGAGTTTTGTCCATTCTCTGCTTAAGAACTGTCTCGGCCCCGGCGGAATCGAACTCATCGTCGAAGATTTTTTGGCCTTCAACTTGTTGCAGGTATAGCTTTTTGCGAAACTCGATTTCGCCTCTTTGATTCTCCACTGATTGTGGGGTCATTCTCGTGTGCACTCCTTTAGCCCGCGCTCCTATCCCACTGTAGATGCTGGTTTGACCCACTGCTTTAACTTCTCTGAATAAACGCGAATCACTTTCGCCGGGTGCCCAGCTGCCACCGAAAAATCTGGTATATCGTGGGTCACTACCGAATTCGCTCCAATGACCGCGCGCTTACCGACGCGCACATTCGGTAGAATCACAGCTCCATACCCAAGGAAAGCACCATCTCCGATCTCGACAGCTGAATCGTCATCGGCGATTAGCCCACCAATTTTACCAGCATTGATATCCTGGTACGGGTGCGTGACATCGACAATGGCGCATCGGCCAGCGATAGAGACATCTTTTCCTATTGCCACCCGGTTGTGACATACGATGTGCACGTCTTGTTCGATGTTCGTGTTAGAACCGATTGTTAGTAAGGGGATTCTTCCTGGCCGATCACGAACCACCTCCAGCCGAACACCATCCCATATCCACACGCGGTCTGCGATTTCGATGCAATCGGCGTTACAAATGAGCATCGGTCTGTAAATCACGCTTCGACGGCCCAGACTCTTGAACATCAGGCGATAGTAGATTCGCGTTTTCAACCTCCAGTAGACATGTCTGGGAACCAAAACTTTGTCCGAGAAAGGCAGACCTAAGAATTTTTGAAGTCTGTTTTTGTGCACGGTCATCTCAGGGGGCTGGCCAGTGTTCGAAAATCTTTAAAGCTGTTCCTGCAAATTACAAACGCGCAGGCACAGAATGATACCAAGCAAGCCGGAGTGGTGATTCCAGATCCGACAGATTTAAAGAGGATGGTCGCAGGCAAGGCTAGAAAGACGGGAATCCCACACGATGCTGGCAAAACAATCGCTTCGAAAAGATACCGAAGCGGCGAACACTGAATGCTCCCGCGGACCCGCGGCAAATTGTAACCGATATTTGCCAGCGCCGCGGCGATGGCTCCAATCAGAGTTCCCCAGGCAACCCCTATTGCGCCATATTTCAAACCCAAGGCGATACTAAAGAAGAAATTCGTCACGCCTTCGACGAAAGGCGTGAGAACCACAAGCCTTTGTTGCCCTGTTCCAATAAGAATGGAAGCAAAAGGAATTCCCGTGAGTCGGATCATATTCGCCGTGACCAGTACCATCAATACGCGACCACCGAGAGGGAGGAACGGAGAGCCGATCCAAGTCCTGATGATGGGCGCAGAAAAGACAATAAGTGGCAACCCGGTCAACAGCAACAACAGCACGCCCAACTTCGTAGCCTTGAGTAACAGGTTGCCCAATGCGGCGGCGTCTTGATGCGCGTGCAATTGGGCGGCATGCGGCATGATGACTCCAAAAATTGCACTTTGGATTCCCCCGAGGAACACGATCAGCGTCGCCGCCACGGAATACGGCGTGACTGCATTGAATTCCAAGCGGCCTACCAGAAGCAAATCAAGCCCGTTAATAAGCAGCATTGAGAGGGTCCACACTGTGAGGCTGAAGCTGTATCCCGACAGCTCCCGAATTATCGGCATCGTAACCAGGCGTTTCTGGAAGCGGATGTCAGGAGCCAGCCAGCGCAGCGCTGCAAATTGCAGGCCGTATGAGAGAAGATTAGCACCGGCAAAGATAGTGGCCATCGCGATGAGAGGCCATCCCCCCAAAACTGCCAATATCAGCCCCACTGCCGAAAGAACTCTTGTTGCACCGGTTGTGACGGCAGGGACGTCGAAACGCTGCAATCCAACTAACACCCCGTTCCAAGCTGACGCGGGGAGCCCCAAAGCTGCAGAAACTCCAACAATAAGCATCGAGAGGCGCATTGACACGATCAACGAAGGGGGTACGCTTGGAAAGATGCGGTGGGATGCCAAGGCAACGATCAGAACCAGCAGCATTCCGGCCGTCGCCGCAATCGACAAACCAGCAAAGGCGGTACTGAATATGCCATCGCGAAAGTTCCAATCTTTTTTTTCGTTCGCAAACGCTACATAGCGGCCGATTGCAGCCTGTAAGCCGAAGTCGAGATATCCCATATAGGCGGAAACCTGGAGAATCAGGACCCACACGGCATAGGATGTCGTCGGCATATGCCGCACCAGTATCGGTGGAAGAAGCAGCGCAACCATTGCCCCCACCCCACCGCGCCCTAGATTCGAAACAGCATTCTTGATCAAGCGCGCTCTCAAACCCGGCTTTCCTCCACGACTGCACGAAAAATAGGCGCGACAGCGCGGCCCCAGGCATCCCAATTTAGCTTATCTTCGTATGCGCCGCGACTGCTGCGCACCAATTCCTCATAGGCGCGTGGGCTTTGCACAATTGAGAGGATCTTTTCACAATAGGTCCTTCCGGTCGCATCCGCGGGCAATAGATACCCGTTAACGCCGTCAGATACTGCACCTCCGACTCCGCCTGTGTTCCGGACGAGCGAAGGCAACCCATGAGCACTGGCCTCACACAGAACGATCGGGGTTGCGTCCGCCATTGTAGGGAACAGAAAAAAATTTGCCTCTAGAAATAACTGCGAGAGCTGGCCACGCTGCACTGGGTCCTGTTTGCTTAGAAAAGGAACGAGTTTAACTCTGGGATGATAATACTCGGGCGGGGGAACGCAGCCACAAATCGTCAAGTGCGCATCCATCCCTTTCTTCAGTAGCTCCCGCAAGCAATCATAGGCGATCGAACCACCTTTGCGCTGCCAATCGAGTCCCACCCACAGCAAAGCGATCTCCCCCGCTAGCGAATGCCTGAGAGCGGTTTCGCGCGACGGAATATCCGCTTCGTCGAAGTTCGCTCCAAACGGCACGAAGTGCACCCTCTTAGGTTCCACCCCGTAATGACGAACTGCGGTTCTCGCGGCCCACTCCGAGGGGTAAATTAAGGCCCTGGCTTTCGCGATAGCGGCAGCCTCAATCCGTTCGCCCTCTTCCTTGGCAAATCTTAGCAGGGCAGACTGGCCAGGATAGTAATCCACAATGTCGGCCCAATTCAGATCGGTAAAGTAGACAATTGGAAGCCGCGTCGGAAGATGGGCAATCTCGACCGACGCAACCGGCGCAAAAATTACGTCGCAATGGGCTTGTGCTAAGCGCGGAGCGAACACATGCGCCAACCGTTTCGAGAGAATCCAATGATGATCAGAGGAGATTACACGGCGAGCCGTTGTCGCGAAGCTGGCGCGATTCAATGCTCTTCCGCTAAACTCGATTGCCCTGGTTAATAGGCTCCCGTCCGGACCGATATAAATTACTTCGCCAACATGCTTCTCCAGAGCCTTCGTCATGAAGTAGGGGGTCCCGGATAAAGAGCGCACTTCGGCGACATCGAAGCGATGCACCACCCCAATTCTTATTGTGTTGAGCATTTTCGAGAGCCGGACCTTCCCAAGGCTATCCTTTTCTCACTCACCAGATCCGAGTTCTCAGTCTAAGGCAAGTTTCCTGGGCGCCTCTTTAGCCGTCTGCCAACCGAATCTTTCAATGCCCGCAAAAGGGTTGCTAAAGCGGTGCGCACTCGATAGTGCTCCTGTGCGAAGGCCAAATAAAATCGGGGGTGCACAATGTTCAATTGTTCGGGATTCGTGGCATGGAAGGCGTTTTGAAGCTTTTCATTCTCCGCCAACGCAGACGGGCTCACAAAGACAAAGCTATTCTGAACGTACCACCACTCCACGCTGTCATCGTGCCAGAGCCTACCTCGGATACAGTCAATCGGCACGTAATCATGGCGCCGAAAATGATCTACCCAATAATCGGGCCACTGCTCATTGACATGATGAGTGCCTCCCTGATGAGGGATCGCGGCCGAGAACACGACCACTGGCGCCAACTTAACCAGTGAATCGATGAAGTCCGCGGCAGATGCCGCCGGAAGATGCTCGGCGACCTCCAACGATACCGCCAGGTCAAACTTGCGTCCCAGGTCGAACCGCGAGGACAAATCGATCGGCATAAATTGCTCGCGCGGGATGCGGAGCGCTTCGCGGCTGACGTAGTCTCCATCCACGCCAAATGTGTCATTCACACCGAACTCTCGAAACACCGAGAGCCATGTGCCATCGCCACACCCCACATCCACGACCGACTTGGGGCGGATAAAGTCGAGCACAACGGGCACTACCGCGTGAGCCGACCGCCGCGAGCCCTCCCGTATGGTGTTGAAGAAATCCTTTGAGTACGCGGTTTTCGCCATGCTAATCCTCTCGAGGTGGGGCGGGCATCAGGCAGCTGAATTCGATGTCACAGTCGAAGGTTTGCGCCGAGCGTGCAACAAACCGGCGGTTACACCCAGCAATTGCGCAAAGGATCGCGCGATCAAAAATACGGGCGAGAGTAGTCCGACGAGCGGATCCTTGACAAATGCCCGATAAGCAAACGGAAAACTACTGATGACGAACGCGGCCAATACCAGCCCTGAGAAAAATGGCGCATGCGACAACCATAGGTCAAACGCCACGGCCATCACTAGCACCGGGATGAATAGAACCTGCAGCTTCATGAGCTGAGGAGTATGTGTATCCTTAATCCCTTTACTCGGATTCTTGCGAACCGCCAGCATACGCCAAAATGCGAACTTGTATTTTTTCTTGCAGTATCGCCACAGCGTGTCGGGATGAGTATGATAAACGACCGCATCGGAAGCAAATTTCATTTTCCACCCTCGCACCGACATGCGGTAGGAGAGTTCAACGTCCTCGGCACACGCCAGCGGAAAAGAAGTGTCGTATCCGTTCATCTCCAAGAAACGATTGCGGCGAAACCCGGCGGAATAGGTGTCGACGAAATCGATATATGGGAAACCGGACATTAGGCGATAACGATCCTCATACTCGATCTGCACGAAACGAGCTACCACACGCCGCTGCTTGGTTCGATAGACTCCCTTCGTTCCTACGATTTCCGGATCTTTAAACGGCTCGATCATGGCATCTACCCAATCCGGCGTGGGGACGCAGTCATCGTCTGTAAACAGAATTATCGAACCGTGGGCTTCTTCCGCGCCCCGATTGCGTGCCGAGGCCGGGCCAGCGTTGACTTGGTTGATCAACCGCACGCCCGCATAGCGCTCGACGACCTGCGCGATGCTGTCGCTGGAACCATCGTTGACCACCAGAATTTCCGGTATCCTGCCCCCATTCTGCTTCAGCAACGCATCAAGACACTGCCCAATCCGCGCGGACCCGTTGAATGTCGGAACGATTACCGACACCGATATATGGTTGAGAACGGAATCTCTTCCAGGCTTCAGCACCGGTAGTTTCCCTGGATCATAGTGAAGAGTTGTTGGATGGGTCCCATCATAACGGAAGGAGCGGCACCTGGCTCTCCCAAGTTACCGCGGAAATCAAATCGAACCACGAAAAGGATGATTCAAGCCCGGGCGCTCTAACGAAAGCGGTGGAAGTTGCGGTCTAGTCACCGCCTTGAGGGCTCGCGACTGCCGATATGCCGTGACCATTGTGTTGCGGCTGTGCTGCGGCGTTCTTCTCATGCTGGCTTCCGCGCAGAAGATACTTCGAGAGCGTGATAAAGCCCTTCAGGTTGCGTTGCAACTCGCGGCGATCTTTCAGCGATTGTTTCGTCTTGTAAAAGAGATACCCGGGGCTCAGATAAAAACTTCGCCGTGCGCGATCGCAGAAGCTCACCAATTGCTCATGCGTGATGTTCGGCAAGGTCACCACGCTGTTGTGCAGTCCGTCCTTCGTGAGCCACGCGCCCCAGTCTTCGATCTGGATGTAATTTCGTTTCTTCGCCTCTTCATAAGCGGTGGTGCCCGGGTACACCATGATCGGGAAGAATTGCGCTGTATCGGGCTGCAACTGCTTGGCAAAGGCGAGCGTCTTTTCCATGCTGGCCGGCGTTTCGTTCAGGTTGCCTACCATGAAGCAGCCATGCACCATGATCCCCGATTCGCGGCAGCGGCGGACAAAACGATGGGCTTCATCGTGATACTTCTTGTCGCGCCGGTCATCGTTATTCTTCTTCATGCCGTTGATCACTTCTACGTCACCGCTCTCGAAGCCCACGCAAAACAACCGCGCCCCGGCCCGGTGCAGCGTGGAAAGCAGCTCGCCGTCAGCTCCGATATCGGCACGGCAGTTAGCATCAAATGGCAATTTATTGCCGCGCCGGATCAACTCATGTGCCAATTCCATCGTCCGCGGCTTGCTGATGATGAAGGTGTCGTCCTCCAACATCACGGTCTTAATTTCCGGCATTTCCCGCGAGACGAAATCAAACTCGTCGGCAACGTTTGCCACCGAGCGATAGCGCATTCTGTGACCGCTGAAAGTTTGTGGATACACGCAGAACGAGCAATGATAGGGGCACCCTCGGCTCGAATCGAAGACTACGAGAGGCCATAACGAGTGACCATAGAAGTAATCGGGCGTGTGCAAAAAGCGTTTATAGACCTCGGAAACGAATGGCAACTCATCGAGGTTCTCGATGGCAGCCCGCGGCTTATTCGCAACGATTTCACCGGTCGGAATCTTCCGCCACACCAGGCCATCGACATTCGAAAGATCTGCGCCGCAAGCTTTCGCCGCCAGCCAATCGCGCACTGTGTATTCGTACTCACGAATCGCTACGGCTTCGAGCGCGGGCGACATAGCCAGTGTCTCCCGCGGCAGCGACGAGACGTGACGACCGACCATGAGGACCTGTAGAGAGGGCTTCGCGGCAATCAACGACTCCATTACGCTTACATCGTTGAGGATACTCGGCGTGCTGGTATCGCACACTACCGCTTCGATATTTTTAGCATTGATGCGATGGATGACGCCTTGCACCGACTGCCCAGCGGCGGGAGAGTCCACCAAATCCACCTCGTGTCCATTTTTGATCGCCACTCCTGCAGCAGTGGCCAGCCATTTTGGGTAATACAGCGTCCCGCTCTTGGTTACTGCGGGACTCCGTTGTTCACGAGAAAAGCGAGGATGGAATGGTGGATTCAAAAACAAGACACGCATGCGTGTCAGTATACCAAAGCAGGGCGTGGCTGCCAGTATTGTTCAAGACGCAGGCCCGTACCTTTAGGAGCAACGACACGGTAGGCAAAGGATACTCCCGGAGGAATGGCACGGGAAACAGGGTCCCGCGCGCCCGCCTTTCTCGCGGTGAGGCGATTCTGCGAGCAGAGGTTAAGATCGAGCTTATTTTTTTGCCTTTCCCCTCCACAGCCCCTTCATGATCCTGAGGCGCTGCCGATTCTCGGGTAGCTCGAAAGCCTGCCCTAAACGCTCGCGGAAGACTACCCACGAACACGCAACAATAAAAGCACTCATGGCCGCGATAATGACAATCAACGTCCGCTGCGGCGAGGACCTCTTATCGGGAGGGATGGCTGGGTCAACCACCTGTACAATCGCTCCTTCTTTCGCTTCGTCGAGTTTGGCGATTTCGAATTCTTTTGCGAGCAGCTCGAATACAGTCTCTTCATACTTCAAATCACGATAACGGCGAAGGTACTCCATGCCCGCCTGAGTGACTCTTCCCTTGGAGAGGTTGATGTCTGACCCCACATCTTCCTGAGATCCAGCTATCCGTTCCAGTTGCCCCTGCAGGGCGGCCAACTCCTGTTTGGCTAGAGCCAGGTTTGGGTTGTCCTCCGTCGCGAATGAGCGCATACCTTCGATCTGCACCTGCTTCGCCATCACCTGACCACGCAAGACTGCGGCTGCCTCGATTAAAGCCCGCGCCTGACTGTCTATTTGCAGAACGCCAGTAGATTGCTGCGTTTTTGCCATGGCCTCCTCGGCGGCCGTGAGCTTCTCCTTCGATTCTTTCACCTGCCGCTCGAAGAATAGCCGTCGGCGGGCAGCCTCGGTAATCGCCAGCGACGCAGACAGTTTTCGAAATTCTTCGACATATCCATTGGCCATCTCGGCAGCCCGATTCGCGTCATGGTCCTCGACGGAAAGGCGGATCAGGCCATCCTTCGTGCCCGCGAGAGCCGTAGTGTGGCGCTCCAGCGCCTTCCTGGCGTCCGACATTCGCTTCGCGTGGTATTCCCCCATAAGTCCAAAACGCTGGATGATTCCGTCCTCAACGGTGCGACTGGTCAGCAAAGAGACATACATGTCGGCCGGGCTTTTCAAGCCGAACCCCCCGCCCGCCAGCATAGCGAGCGAACCCAACGCGCCCGAGCCTCCGAGTTGGCCCAGCAGAGCATCGCCGAGTGAAGAGTTCTGAGCAGGAGGAAGCAGCACAACCTTCGCCTCGTATTTCACCGGCAACACGAAGGCGACAATGATCGCAAGCGCAGTGCCCGCCAATACAAAGCGCGCGATAAATCGTTTATTCGCGAGCAAAGCAATCAGCAGGTCGAGCGACGAAACCTCGGCTTCGCTCTGATAGGGATCTTCAGTTCTTTTGCTGATAATCGGATCCGCTTGGAGTTCTGTTGGCGTCATCATGTTTGCGGGAGATGCAGTAAATACGGTTTATGTAAAAGCGATTTTATCAGCCTTCAGGCCGCAGGCCCTGGTTTTTGGCATCCTGACGTAGCTCTTCCAATCATAGCCTCCTTCTATGCTAGCTTGGGGAGGAGCCAAAATCGAAATAAAAAAGTGTGAAAAAGAGCATCTTCGAGCATACAGACGATTGTTATCGTATTCGCATATACACGAAAAGTCCCGATTCCATTACGCGCTGTGTACCAACAAGGACCGCGATGAGTGTGAGTGAGGGTGGTTTTGACTCCAATAAGGCTATAGTCTTCAAGTTGACGTTTGGTGCGCAAGTGCGTCTGCTGAGCGTTTTGGCCGTGCTGCTCAGTTTGGCGGCGCAGGCACAAACGTCTACAAAAGATCAAAACCCTTCCGATCCATCCCCGAAGAACCCGCAGGCGATGGATGAGTCTTTGCCTCCAGTTGATCTAAAGTCGTTGCCGCGAAATTTGTTCATCGACCAGAAAAACTTCTGGCTGACTCCGTTTCACATGAGTCAACAGGCCTGGGAGTGGACAGTACCCGTGGGCTTTGTCGGCGCGATATCGATCGCCAGCGATACCGCCATTGAAAAGCACGCGCCCACGAATCCGAGCACAGTTTCGCACGCCATTACCGCCTCTAACGCAGGATTAGCAGCAATGGCTGGTGTAAGCGGAGGAATGTTTCTGCTTGGGCACCTGAACGGAAACGATCAAGTCCGCGAGACAGGACTTCTCAGTGGAGAAGCCGCGATTGACGCAACCGTGGATGTGGAAGCACTCAAATATATATTCGGGAGAGAGCGTCCATTCACGGGGGATCGGCGCGGGAGGTTCTTTCAAGGTGGAACCTCTTTCCCGGCGGAACACGCCGCGGCGAGTTGGGCCATCGCTAGCGTAATCGCCCACGAATACCCCGGGCCGCTGACTCAGTTTCTTGCGTATGGGATGGCAAGCGGCATCAGCGCCGCCCGATTTGCCGGACAACAGCATTTTTTTAGCGACCTGTTGGTAGGCGGCGCTCTGGGATGGTATCTGGGCCGCCAGGTCTATCGCTCTCGCTCTCATTACACCGACGAGGAGATCGCAAAGTGGGGAACGTTCAGCAAGAGCGAAGAATATGACAACGCCCACGAGGCGGCGAATATGGGGTCGCCGTATGTTCCGTTGGATAGCTGGATTTATCCCGCAATGGATCGCCTGACCGCGCTCGGGTATGTTCACGATGGTTTCGCCGATATGCGTCCCTGGACGCGCTTGGAATGTGCGCGGCAGGTCAAGCAGGCCGCGGATCGCATGGAGGAAGACGAGGCCACGAACCCAGAAGTGCAGCGCCTTTACAAAGCCCTGCAGGGAGAGTTTGAACGGGAGATCGCGTTGCTGGATGGCGGCGAGAATGCCGAAGTCCGCGTGGAATCCACCTATGAGCGCAGCACTGAGATCGTTGGCAAGCCGTTAATCGACGGCGATCATTTTGGGCAGACGATGATCAATGATTTCGGCCGCCCGGAGGAACAGGGATTCAATGACGTTTCCGGATTGTCGGGGTGGGTGGAATATGGTCCGTTAGCTGGCTATGTTCGCGGCGAATTCCAGCATTCCCCATCGGCGCCCGCTCTGCCGTTGACCGCTCGCGAAGCCATCTCCAATGCTGATTTCAGCCAGAGTGGAGTTTCCGGGCCCTTACCACCCGATACGCCGACCTCCGCCTTTAACCAAGCGCGTTTTCTCGATACCTACGTGGCTCTGAATCTGTCCGATTGGCAACTTTCGTACGGAAACCAGAGCTTGTGGTGGGGGCCGTCGCAGGGCGGGCCCATGATGTTCAGCGATAATGCGCAGCCGCTTCGAATGTTCCGCATCAATCGGGCCACGCCTTTTACCCTCCCGAGCCTTCTGGGTCTGCTGGGACCAATGCGGGTGGAGTTTTTCATCGGGCAGTATTCCGGATACGAGTTCCTGAACGGACCCTCGGGGCTCGTCGGCCAATATGGCGAGTCGTTACATCCGCAGCCGATCGATCACGGGGAAAGAATCAGCTTTAAGCCAACCTCCAACCTCGAAATTGGCCTTTCCCGTACTACGGACTACGGAGGTCCTGGGTATCCGCTAACGCTGCATACATTCCTGCGGAGCTTGTTTTCGACCGGCAACACATTAGCCGGCAACCCAAAAAAGCCGGGGGCGCGCCGATCCGGGATGGATTTTAGCTATCGCATTCCTGGACTGCGGAACAACGCGACCTTCTACGCCGAAGGCCTTGCCGAACATGACGAGATCACACCCATCCTTGGTCCCGATGTTGCCGCATGGCTCGCGGGGATTTACATCCCCCGGTTACCCAAGATTCCGAAACTTGATTTCCGCGTCGAAGGTGGCTACACAGATCCTCCCAGCAGTGGTAGCGATGTTGCCTTCGGCGCTTTTTACTGGGACGACACCTGGATCACCGGGTTTCAGAATGCCAAACATCTGATGGGCAGTTGGATGGGACGGCAGGGACAGGGCGCTCAGGCATGGACCACCTACTGGTTTACCCCGCGCAACAAGCTCCAATTTGGATTCCGGCACCAGGAAGACAGCAACCAACTAATCAAAGTCAAGGGGACACCGGGGGGGGGGAACCTGTGCGACGCGAACGTTCGCGCAGAGTTTTGGCCGAGCTCAACTTTCAGCTTGTCCGCGTGGGTGCAATATGAGACGTGGAACTTCCCCGTCATCGCCTCCACGAGACAGTCGAACGTGACCTCTGCGGTTCAATTATCGTTCTGGCCCAGGGCGCTTTGGCGAAGGAGTTCACACTGACCACCTGTTCGTGGAGCGGCGAAGATTAGTCCACTCAAAAAGACCGCGGGCCGTTCGAGGGTAGCGATGTGGAACCCGGCCCGAATTGATTGCTGGCTTGATCCATTTAATTGAAAGTGCTTGACATCCGATGGTTTGCGGGCTTATCAGTTATGGTTAACGCCAGACTCAACCGAAGGCAAACAGTGCCGTTATGGCCGCTGCGGGAGTGTTTGTATAGAGCCACGCTTTGGGCGGGGCAAAACTTCGGAAGAGGCTGATGCGCTGGGACAGTTCGTGGATGAAAAAAATATTCCAAGTGTGCGAGTGGATCTAATTGCAGCAGGGTTAATCATGTTGTGAAGTGGCAATCCATCTAGCGTCCTCAAGAGTTCCGATTGGGGACGGGCGCAAGGAAGGCGCCACAGGGCTCCCAACGGCGGTAGTGTTAATAGCCAATTCTTTCGCAGGTGAGTTGTCGCATGATCCGTAGTCGGCTCAGTTTTGCGCGTTTGTATTTAAGGATCGCCACGCTGTTGTTGCCCGCCTGCGCCTACTTTATCGCCGTCCGGATTCGCTTCGGCTTCAATCTGTTGGTCTTGCGAACAGCTTTGGGAGGTTTGCCCTCATACTGGGGAATCGTCCTGCTGACCACCATTATCTGGGCAATTGCTGCGGAAGAGTCGGGGCTGTGGAACATCGAGCAGCTTTACACTCCCGGAGGGAAAAGCCGTCGACTTCTGGAAGCAATGGCCTTTACCTACGCGGTGGTAATGGCGGCCGGTTTTCTTTACCGTCAGGCCAGCTATTCGCGGATCGTAATTGGGATCAGCGCTGCCGCCCTGTTCGTCCTGGCCACGCTGCTGCGAATCGGCTTCCGGGTTTCTTTAGAGTTGCTGCGCAAAGACGGCAGAAATGAAGTGAAGATTTTAGTTGTGGGAACCGACCGCTTCGCTCGCCGCGTGGCGGCATCGCTATTGCATGGCGAGGTGCTCCCTTGTCGAGTTGTGGGATTCATTCGGCTGCCCGATCAGGAGGTCGCGGTTGAAGGGCCAGTCTATGAGTTGGACCAGATTCCCACATTCTCCAACGGAAACTCGATTAACGACATCATCATCGCGTTGCCTGCCGCTCGCCTGAGCGATGTGCAGAAGATCGCGCCTCGGCTGGAAAAACTTTGCACCCCGACTCGTGTGGTCATCGACCTTGGCGAGGGCGTGGTTCTGCGTGAACGGCTAATTGAATTGGGCGGAATCCACATGCTCGATCTGCGGCCTTCTCTGGCGGAAACCGGTCCTTATCATTTTCAG
>JBEKBW010000067.1:0-25461 GCA_050015215.1 Candidatus Sulfotelmatobacter sp. | reverse complement strand
GCAGACTGCGCCTGCTGCCAAACCGATTGGGAAGCTTTGATTTTTCCTTGCGCGCACAGACTCATCCCCTTGAACGTTAACAACAGCGGTTCGTTGGCCGTGCCGCGAGTGCTGCCTATTTCGCTTTCAAACGTCGCCGAATCATGGCGGATCGCGGCCAAAAAAACGACGGCGATTTCCATGCTGGGGCCTCTCATATTCTGCGCCAGAGCCTGATCGAGCAGACTTTTGGCTTCGCCGAAGCGATTTAGGCCGAGATAGGCGAAAATCATGTTCGCATATGCGAAGCGATCTTTCGGATCGGCGCGCAAGGCCTGGCTGCTGGCGTCGAGCGCTTTCTCGTATTGCCCGGTCTCGCTGTAAACCAGCGACAGGTTATCCAGCGGAACGGTGTCACGCGGATATGTCTGCCTCCAATCGTTGTAAACCTGAATCGTCTTTTCGAAATCCTCCGTCACTTCGTCGTAATAATGAGCCTGTATATATAGTTTTTCGCGTTCGCTGGCGCGGTCGCGTAGATCGTAGGCTTGCTTCAGCGCCTTGTTGGCATCGGTGATGCGCCCCATGTTGGAATCGGCGACCCCCAACGTGGCATAAGCCATGGCAAAGTTGGGATCCAGTTCCACCGCCCGCTTCAAGTGCGGGATGGCGGCATCGTCGTTCGTCTTTTGGTGCTCGTCATGTCCCTGGCTGTAAGCCTGCAAGGCCTCCAGCGACGAGGTGGTCGCCTGCTCCAGCGGGGTTGCGAACTGATTTACCGAGGCGAGAGACTCACCCATTTTTTGGCGCAGGCTGGAAGCCGCCTTGTCCAGCGTCTTCAAAACATTCTCTTTGCTGTCGGCTTCCGCCTGCTCGCGCGCGAGCGCGTCGCCGCTCTGTGGATTGATCGCACTCAGCGTAATCACATAGTGATTGCCCAGGCTGGTAATGGTCCCGCTCAACATGGCTTTGACGTTCTCGCGCAGACACAGTTCGCGCGCCACATCGTTGGTGACGCGCTCGTCGGCCGGGCGTCCCATGAAGCGCAGGCCCTCGCGAATCTTCGACTCCGGGACGAGATTCAAATAAGGCGACTGCTCCAGATCCACTGCCAGCGCCTGTTTCAGGGTGCCGTCGAAAACTGCATCGCCGGTGGTGTTAACGAAGTCCGCGAGAAGGATGCTGTCTTTTTCCGTCAGCTTCGCGGAACGGCGCGAGTGAAAGTAAAATCCGCCCGTGACCAGCGCTGCCAGGATGATTAGAACAGCGGCGATCAACATCACCGGAGATTTCTTCGTTGTCTTCGCAGGGGCGGACGCGACCTGCGCAGCGCTCGCCGAAACTGCTGGAGAGGAAATAGCCTGCGCAGAACTTGATACTCGAACTGCGGGTCCGGAAACAGCCGCGCTTGCGCCGGATTCTTCCACGCTGGTGACGGGAATCGCAACCGCGGATCGCCCGCTCTCTGTATCGCGTTTGAGCCGTTGCAAATCTGCGCGGATGTCGGCGGCATGCTGGTAACGCAGGTTCCGATCTTTCTCGAGCGCCTTGTTGATCACATCTTCAAGTCTGGGCGGCAGCTCCGGATTTAGTCGAATCGGTGGCGTGGGTGCGCGATCCAGGATTCCCTGGAAGATCAACGCGGAGGTCTCTCCGCGAAAGGGCAGCGTGCCGGTGCACATCTCGTATAAAACGACCCCGAAAGAAAAAAGATCGGTGCGCGAATCGAGTTCCTTGCCCTTGGCCTGCTCGGGAGACATATAAGCGACCGTGCCGAGCGTGGAACCCGGGCTGGTCAAGTGCTCTTCCACGGCGACCGCCGTGGGCGCAGTGACATCGAGAGTCGGCGTTGACGAAGACGGACTCGACTTCACTTTGGCCAGACCGAAATCGAGAATCTTCGCGTGTCCGCGCTTAGTCACGAAAATGTTTGCCGGCTTGATATCGCGATGAACTATGCCTTCGGCGTGGGCGGCATCGAGGGCGTCGGCAATCTCAATGCCTAGGGCGAGGATTGTTTCCACTTCCATCGGACGGCCGGCAATCAAGTGCTTTAGCGTAGCGCCATCGAGGAATTCCATGACCAGGAAGGCGCTGTTATTTTCCTCGCCGATGTCGTAGATGGTGCAGATATTGGGATGATTGAGCGCGGAGGCCGCTTTGGCTTCGCGGCGGAAACGTTCCAGGGCTTGCCGGTCTTGCGCGAGTTCTTCGGGCAAGAATTTCAGCGCGACGAAGCGTCCGAGGCGGGTGTCCTCGGCTTTATAGACCACGCCCATGCCACCGCCGCCCAGCTTTTCAATGATGCGGTAGTGAGAGATGGTCTGGTCGAGCATTATTCGATAAGGCAGGAAGCCGCCCCGCAGTGGGTGTCAGCTATGCTAGGCGGAGTTTCGGGGGTTGTCAAAAGTGGCCGCCGCGTCGTGGCTGGCCGTCGAGTGCACCAAAGTTTGAACGCGCTGCCTTGCCTAATAAAAATTGGGGGTTACGCCATTTGCATGCGCCACGTATAATAGCGGTGAAGACATGAATAGTCATGTTGCACAACGCTCCCAATTCGCATCTGCCCGAGTGCTGGCTCCACTGCCTGGTGTGCCCGCGGCGGTATCGTGCGAATCTGCCTTCCCGTCTTCGTCCCAGCCTATTCGGTAGCGACTAGTTAATCTTGCCTCCTGATTCGCCTTGGCCTGCGTGTGCCTTAACCAGGGCCGCGTGTTCCGAGGCCGCATTTACCTACAACTGACGGCTGATTTACTGACAGCCGCTTCGGAGGATTCCATGACTACCAAGACCATGACCGCACCCCTGAACGAAAAGATGGGCGAGAAGATAACAGATAAGTCGACCGCAGCCGGCCCCAGAATCAGGACGGCGCTGCCCGGGCCGAAGGCAAAGAAAGTTCTGGCCAACGATGAGAAATATATTTCGCCGTCCTATACGCGCTCCTATCCGCTGGTTGCCAAGAGCGGCCGTGGCATCGTTATCACCGATGTCGACGGCAACGAGTTCTATGATTTTTCCGCAGGCATCGCTGTGACTTCTACCGGCCATTGCCATCCCGAAGTGGTCGCCGCCATGCAGAAGCAGGCGGGCGAGTTGATCCACATGTCGGGCACAGATTTTTATTACGAGAACATGGTGACGCTGGCGGAGCGTCTTTCGAAAATTGCGCCCATGCGGGGACCGCACAAAATTTACTACGGAAACTCTGGAGCTGAAGCGATTGAGTGCGCGCTGAAGCTGGCGCGCTATCACACCAAGCGGCAGAACATCATCGCATTCTTTGGCGCGTTCCACGGACGCACGATGGGAGCGCTGTCGTTGACCGCCTCGAAGCCGCAGCAGCGGCGGCGATTTGCGCCGCTTGTACCGGGAGTGACGCATGTGCAATATCCCGATGTTTACCGCGGAAAGAAAGATCCGGCGCAGGATCCGGATGCCTTTGCGCTGAGCTGCGCCCGATTCATCGAAGAAAAGCTTTTCAAAACTACTTTGCCGCCTGAGGAAGTGGCCGCGATTTTTGTCGAGCCGGTACAGGGTGAGGGCGGCTACGTTGTCGCGCCAACGATCTTTATGCAGGAGTTGAGGCGCATCTGCGACCGGCATGGAATCCTGCTGGTGCTCGACGAAGTGCAGAGTGGGGTTGGCCGTACCGGCAAGTGGTGGGCGGTTGAGCACACCGGCGTTGAGCCGGACATGATTTGCATTGCGAAGGGCATTGCATCCGGCATGCCGCTGGGCATCACGATGACTCGCGCCGAAATCATGGATTGGGTGCCGGGATCGCATGCATCAACTTTTGGTGGAAACCCCGTTTGCGTGGCGGCGGCGCTGGCTACGCTCGATGTGATCGAGAAGGAACATCTTCTCGATCACTCCGCGGAAGTGGGTGGCTACATGATGAGCCGTATGAGCGCCTGGCCGAAGAATCTCAAACTGGTTGGCGATGTGCGCGGGCGCGGGCTGATGATCGGCGTCGACATCGTGAAGGATAAGGCGACTAAGGAATATGCCGCCGCCGAGCGCGACTTGATCATCGAGAAATCGTTCGAGAGCGGCGTTCTCTTTTTGGGTTGCGGGCCGAGCACGATCCGGTTGTGTCCGCCGCTTGTGGTCAGCAAAGAAGAGGCGGATGTTGCTCTGGATGTTTTGGAGAATTGCATTCGGCAGGTGGCGAGCTAGTTTTTCGGCTTTTCGGCGGGCCGCGGGCCATCCTCGTCCTCCTGGTGGGATGGCCCGTTTTCTTTTTACTTTCTGGCGCGGACTTGAACCCGCGTGCCTTCCGGCAGTTTTCCGTTCAGCAATTCGACTACGCCGTTCCGGATTATGCCTTCCAACTCTTGGTGAATAGCATTCGGAGCAGGGCGCACGGACGAGGCGTCCGTGGCTCCATGGGTTGCGGCGGATCCTCGCTTTGTTCCTCTGTCCATCGCTTCGTTCGCCAGACGATCGGCTTCCTGATTGTGTTCGCGCAGCGCGTGGCCTATGGAGAACCATTCCAGTTGAGAGATTAATTGTTTGGCGCGGGCGTGAAGATCCTGCAGCGTGGGATTCTTTACCTTGTAGATGCCTTTGATCTGGCGCACTAGGAGTTCGGAGTCGCTGACGAGCTTGAGCGCTTTCGGGCCGTGTTGCAGGGCGTATTCTAGGGCAGCGATCAATCCTTGATACTCGGCGAAATTATTGGTCTGGTGGCCCAGGTATTCGCTGAGTTCGCCGACTTTGCGTCCGGATTGATCCTCGATCACTACTCCGAAGCCGGCGGGACCAGGATTGCCGCGTGCGCCGCCGTCGCTGTGGGCAACCAGGTGGTGTTCGGGGGCATTTTCGCGGATTGGATCTTCGCTGCGCGGGAAGAGAGATTTATTGATGGAGCGCTGAGGGTAAGGCATGTCCGAGTTTACAACGAAGGCTAGCGGCCCGCGGCGAGCCTTGTGGCTAGACGGGCGGGCAGTTCGGCGGCAAAGATGCGATCCTGCGCGCCTTTCAAATTGTATGGAGTGCGGTGAAAATGGACGACCTGAGCTTCGGTATCGAACAACGCGAAGGCGGCGCGCCAATCTCCGTCGCGGGGCTGCCCGACGGAGCCGGGATTGATCATGTAACGCGTTTGGGATTTGAGTTGCAGGGAAACCGACTCGGCTTGGCCGACGGTGCGGTATTCGGGACGGAAGCCGTCGGCGCTGGAACCATTGGCGAAAAATCCGCCTTGCAGGTGGGTGTGGCCGAAGAAAGTGATCGGCGTAGTCAGTGTGATTAGTGGAACCAGGGCATCGCCGATCGAGACCACATAGGCGTCTTCATCGCCGGGCGAGCCGTGAACCAATTGCACCTCAGGAAATTTTTCCAGCGGTATCGGACCTTGCGGCAGGGCGCGCAGCCATTCGTAATGCTCTGGGGTGAGCTGGTCGCGAGTCCAGATGGCGGCGGCGGCGGCCATGGGATTGAAGTCTTCCAGTTCGAGCAGGCCGGTGGCGGCTTTGTCGTGATTGCCGCGAACGAAAATCCTGCCTAGTTCGCGGGAGCGATCTACTACTTCGTTCGGCGAAGCTCCGTAGCCGACCACGTCGCCGAGATTGGCAACGAAGTCATAAGCGGGAGCTGCCGCGAGGCAGGCTTCCAATGCTTCCAGGTTGGCGTGAATGTCACTAAGGAGCAGTATGCGCAAAGATCACCAGACGGATGGCGATTATAGAACGATTCGGCCTAAGAGGATACAGGGCGGATGTGCCGGCCCAACCACTATTTCGAATTTACCACCGGGCAGCGCGCCCAATGTGCGGGGGCGATTTCGTCGAGAGGAGGGAAAATCCGCGAACACTCGGTGACGCGGAAGCCGCAGCGCGGCTCGAAGGCGCAGCCGGGCGGCATGGCATGCAACGGGGGGACGGAGCCGTCGATGCTGCCGAGAGCTCGGTCGCGCGGGGTTTTGAGGTCGGGCACAGCCTGCAACAGGCCGCGAGTATAAGGATGAGCTGGGGCGCGAAAGATATCGTGCTTGCTGCCCAGTTCGACAATGCTGCCTGCATACATCACGGCCACGCGGTCGGCCACAAGAGAAACGACCGCGAGATCGTGCGAGATGAAGAGCATGGCCAAACCGAACTTTGAGCGAAGTTGCGCGAGCAGGTCGAGGATTTGCGCCTGGATGGTGACATCGAGCGCGGTCGTCGGTTCGTCAGCTATGAGCAGCTGTGGACGATTCACGATGGCCATGGCTATCATAACCCGCTGCCGCATGCCGCCTGAGAGTTGATGGGGATAGTCACGGGCTCGATGTTGGGGCTCGGCAATCGCAACCTCATTCATGGCATCGACGGCGCGCTGCCAAGCTTGCTTCTTGGGCATGCGATTGTGCGCCAGGACTGCTTCCGCAATCTGATCGCCCACGCGCATGACCGGGTTCAGGGCGGTCATCGGCTCCTGGAAAATCATGGCGATGCGAGACCCACGCAGTTCGCGCATCGATTCGGCTGAAAGCGCGGTCAGACTCCGCTGGCCGTCGTTATCGGCGAAGTCGATTACACCCGACACACGGGCTTGCGGCGGAAGCAGTCGCATGATGGCGAGTGAGGTCAGAGACTTTCCGGAGCCGGATTCGCCAACCAGGCCGAGAACTTCGCCGGGAGCGATGGAAAAGTTGAGGTCGCGGACCGCCTGCAGTGGGGACGCGGAGTCAGGCGCATTTGGCGCGCCGTGGGTTGCGGCACGAGGAAAAGCAATGCCCAAGTCGTGAACCTGCAGAAGCGGTGTCACGATTTTATGGTAACAGCGTGGCTCTACTGACCCAGAATCAGGGGCAGGCCGTTCTTGCTGTTGCCGATCACCACCACTTTGGAATTCGCACTCTTGGCCAGGTTCTCGGTGGCTTCGATGCCTTTCCATTCCAATAAAGATGGCGTGATGCCCTGCGCCACGATCTGCTGGAAGTCGCGGACTCCGGCGGCCTCGATGCGCTTGCGCTGGGCTTCCTGCGTTTCCTTTTGTAGACGGAAATTCATGGCCAGAGATTCCTGCTCGGCCTGCTGCTTGGCTTCAATTGCGGCCTTCAGGGTGGCTGGAAGTTGGATGTCGCGCAGGAGAACGTTCTCCACGATCAGGCCGCGCTTGTTCAACTCAGAAGTGACCTGATCGTAAATCTGCTTGGCCACCATTTCGCGTTCGCCGGTATAGAGGGCGTTAGCCGTATGCGAGGCTGTAGATTCACGGATGGCAGAGCGAAGGGTTGGTTCAACCACTATATTTTCGTAATCGGCGCCAATCTTTTGGAAGACGTCAGCGGCGTGGTCCGGGTTGAGATGATAGATGAGGGAAGTGTCGAGGCTCATCATTAGCCCTTCGCTAGAGGGCACGCTGGCCGATTCCTTCACAGTCTGGGTTTGAACCGACATTTCGTTATTCGTTTTTAGCGGGTTGATGAAATGAATGCCTTCGCCAAGAGTTTCGCCGGTAACTTTTCCAAAGAGCGTTAGAACGCCGACGTGCCCGGTGCCCACCTTAGTGACAGAACTGAAAACTAAAATCAGCAGAAGAAGTGCGGCCAGCGCAACTCCGATCAGGCGCAGCAATCCGCCGAAACCGGGACCGCCGCCGCCATCAATCACTCTGCCTCGAGCCGGATCAAAGATCGTCATAGTAGTGTCCCCCGTGCTGATTCTAGGCTGATCTGATCGAGTGCGTAAGTGGCTGCCCTGGAGCCGAACTTGCAACGGCCTGAATCTTCCCCATTCCGCGAGCATCCTTTATGCTTAGAACTATGAGCAAGATTCATATCCCTACGCCCCTTCGACAATATGTTGGAAAGCAACCCATCGTAGACGTTAAGGGCGCCACCGTGGCCGAAGCGATGAGCGATTTGCTGTCGCAACATCCTGAACTGCGCCGCCATTTGTATGCAGAAGATGGAAAACTGCGCGCCTTCGTCAATCTTTACTTGAATGACGAGGACATTCGCTATTTGCAGAAAGAACAGACTGCGGTGAAGGATGGTGATAACATTTCTATCGTGCCTTCCATTGCCGGGGGCGCGGTCTGATCTCGGATTCGCGATCGAGAATTAAGGGATTGAAAGCCTTCGCCACAAACCGCCGCTGTTGTTGTCGCCTCTCCTGTTGTTAGCGCAGCAGTCTGCGCCGCCTCCAAATCCACAATTTCAATCGAGGACTTTATGGCTACCACCACAACCGAAATTCCAGTAACGCTGAACAAGGATGAAATCCTGCGCTACTCGCGGCATCTGATCATGCCCGAGGTCGGCATGGATGGGCAGTTGAAGCTGAAGGCGGCGCGCGTGCTTTGCATTGGCACGGGAGGATTGGGCTCACCGCTGGCTTTGTACCTGGCTGCGGCTGGCGTGGGCACGCTTGGCTTGGTGGATTTCGATGTGGTCGATTACACAAACCTTCAGCGGCAGATCATTCACTCGACCGCAGACGTGGGACGGAAGAAGCTGGATTCTGCGGCGGACAAGCTAATAGGGATCAATCCATTCTTGAATCTTCGTACTTTTGACACGCGGTTGAGCAGCGAGAATGCGCTTGAAATCTTTCAAGACTTCGACATCATCGCCGATGGTACCGATAATTTCCCCACGCGATATTTAGTCAACGACGCGTGTGTACTCAGCGGAAAGCCGAACGTCTACGGATCGATCTTCCGCTTCGAAGGGCAGGCGAGCGTATTTGCGACCGAGGATGGGCCGTGCTATCGCTGCCTTTATCCTGAGCCGCCACCGCCGGGGCTGGTGCCGTCCTGCGCGGAGGGCGGTGTGCTAGGCATTCTTCCGGGTCTCGTCGGCATAATTCAGGCGACCGAAGTGATCAAGCTGATCCTCGGTGCGGGCGATTCGCTGGTCGGTCGACTGCTGCTGGTGGACGCGCTCGGGATGAAGTTCCGCGAGTTGAAGCTGAGGAAGAATCCGGATTGCCCGATTTGCGGCACGCATCCCTCGGTTACGAAGCTGATAGACTACAACGAGTTTTGCGGAATTCGCGGGGAGGAAAAAGCTGTGTCGAATGGAGTTCCCGAAATTCAAGTGGAAGAGTTGAAGCGGCGGCTGGATGCGAAAGAGAATCTATTCGTCCTCGATGTGCGCGAACCGCACGAGTACCAGATCTGTAACCTCGGCGGACATTTGATTCCGCTGAATGATTTGCCGAAACGCGTGAACGAGCTGGATTCGAGCCGCGAGATTGTGGTTCATTGCAAGATGGGTGGACGCAGTGCTAAGGCGGTGGAGTTTTTGCAGAAGGCGGGATTCAAGAAGGTGACGAATCTGGCCGGTGGGATCACGGCGTGGTCGGATCGGGTGGATCCGAAGGTGCCGAAGTATTGAAGGGCAGTCGCCATTTGCCGGGGAAGGCCGTCGAGATCGGTGGATTCGTATCAGGGCATGGCTTCAGCCATGCCGCTGGAAACCAGAATCGAGATGGGCTTTAGCCCCTGAGGGACGGCGTCGAGTTCGTATCCCGGACTCGCCGAGGAATAAGTGAAATCCTCTGCTCTTGAAACAAGATGGCGAGCCACCGGATTGTTCCGGATGTATTGTCTGGTTCGCGCGTACGCCTCGGCGTCGAGAATCCGTACTTCCGAAAATCCTTTCTGCCAAACAGGGGCGCTAAACCCTAACTCTCGCCCCGCGCGATACGCGAACCCTCCCTTTATGAATTGTGTAGCTCTTTCGATTGTGAGTTCGCTGCAGACTGTGAGCAACACATGAAAGTGATCGGGCATGGCCACGAATTCGTGCAGGCGAAATTTTCCTTGGGCGCGGTAGTCGTAGAGGACGGCGACGAACAGTTTCGCTGCGCGATCCGATTGCAGGAGATTTCGTTTTTCCCATATCGATGAGGTGACGAAAAACGTGCGTGCGCTGGCGATGACTTTCGCTGAGTTGTAGTTTCGAACGGGGATGGACATAAGCAGCGGCTAAAGCCGGATTCTCTTTCAGTGATCCTTTATGTGGCGCGCCTCAAAGGCGTGCCCTGATACGAATCTTTACTCGGCAGGCACGTAGGCTCGATGTGACGGATGTCACGTGTGGCGGATTCTTGTTTCTTCGTTGCTCCAATCTGGAACGGCGGCGGCGGGATGCGGTGGCGTGGATATGGGGTGTATCAGGGCATCGTTCAGCGATGCCTTAGGCGTAGAAAATCGGAGCAGGCTTCAGCCGCTGCGGGGCGGGCAGCGCGGAACGAAGCCGCAGGGGCTAAAGCCCATTCTTCAAAAGGGGCTTTTGCGGCACGCCTGAAGGCGTGCCCTGATACGACCCCGGCCCTGATACGAAACTTGCACTGATACGAAACCTGCACTGATACGATTCCTGCCCCGATACGATTCCTGCCCCGATACGAACCAGCCCTGGCGCCAACCTGTCCTGATACCGACCCGCAATTGTGGGGCGCTAACGTCGGGTACGAAGGTACTGCTTGACATCTCCCCGCTAGGGGCGATAATTGCGTGTTCGCGCTTTCGGCCCATCCAAACTGTCCCCCTTGGAACCCCTAACGTTCGCGGCTGGCCGAGCTGCGCGACCGGGGCCCCTACCAAATCCATGCTCACGAGGACTCCATGAAACGCGTCATCGTCATTTTCTTGTCCCTGGTGTTGTTCCAAGTTTTGCCATCCGCCGCGCAATCGCAGGCTGCGCCCCCGGCTCAACAGCTTCCCACCGCGCAAGCGACACAAACCGATTTCGTTTCGAAGAAAGGATTCGTGCTAGAGGACGAAACCCCCGTTAGGCTGCGCTTAAATCGAACCATATCTTCCGCTGATGCGCATGTGGGCGACACTCTTGATTTTGAGACGCTGGACGACATCACAGTGAATGGGACGCTTGTGATTCCGAAGGGAGGGTTGGCGTTTGCAACGGTGACCGAAGCTCAGGCCAAGAGGAGAATGGCGCGGGGTGGGAAACTCGACATTAATATCGACTACGTCAAGCTGGTGAGCGGGGACAGGGCTGCCCTGCGAGCCGTGAAAGACCTGAAGGGAGGCGGGCATACCGGAGCGATGGTCGGAGGGATGGTAGCGACGAGCATCGTGTTCTTCCCGGCTGCACCTTTCTTTCTTTTTATGCACGGCAAAGACATAAGTATTCCGAAAGGGGCAGAGATTACTGCTTACGTCAATGGGGATGTGAAGCTCGATATCGCAAAGTTCCAGCCGGCGGCGCCTATGAACGACGTTGCCGGAAGTGAGGATGCGAACAGTCCAAGCGGGAACACCGCGCCGCAGGCGAAGCTGCAACTGAGTTCCGATCCCGCAGGTGCAGATATCGAAATCGACGGCAGTTTCGTTGGCAATACTCCTTCGGATGTGCAGGTTGGGGAGGGGGATCACACAGTTTCGGTGAAGAAGTCGGGCTTCAAAGACTGGCAACGCACGCTGAAAGTGAGCGCTGGCAGCAGCGTGCGTCTTAACGCAGAGCTGGAAAAGATTCCTACGAATTAGTGCGGCGCGCGCCGAAAAGCGTAACGGGAGCAGTCTTTCTGCTCGTCAGGGGCTAAAGCCCGTTTCTTTAGGAATAGGCTTCGCGGCACGCCTGAAGGCGTGCCCTGATACGAAGCCGACCCCTGATGCGAAGCGGGGCACTGTGAAAACCCTTTCTGCGCACTAGAGGTGTGGTCAGAAAAAACAAACGGGAGCACCCTCCGTGCTCCCGTTGTTGTTGGCCGGTATTTACTTCGACCTACTTGCTGGAACCACCGGCTTGCATACCATCGCTGGAATCGCCGATTTCGAACGCGGTCTTCTGGCCGTGGAAACGGATTCCGGCCAGGGTGCTCGGGCCGCTATCGTTCTGGCGGGTTACGGCGGCGTCGTCCGAAGGCGCCGACTGCAGTTCTACTGTGTGCGCTGGAACTTTCGCCACCACATTCTTGCCCTGCATAATGCTCAGTTCCACATTCGGGCCGGTCCCCTCCCACTGCACTTTGTAATCACCGGGCTTGAGGGTTGTTCCGTTAACGGTGACCGGATTGGTCAATTGCAAGCTGCCTTTGGTTGCAGCAAACGCACTCGAGGCCAACAGCAATGCTAACCCCATTACCACGCTCTTCGATACGGTCGCGAACTTCATGACTGCTCCTTTTCTTTCCCGAAATCGCGTCGGGAAACGGTTGGGGCGGCCCGGCTCACGACGTACGCGAGAAAACCTTGGTGTTTTGCCGCGAATCGCCTACAATGCAGCCGTTGGGGTTAAGCAGGCAAGCCGCAAGGCCTGCCTCCGCATTGGGGGTTTTCTCACCTGGGCCGCCAAACCGAAAGTGAGAGAATCCCCTAACCCCGCAGAAAAATTTACGATTGCAACCCGCCTGAATCTATCCCGGCTGATCGCCCTCTTTTATCCGGTACGTAACGCCAATTCAAAAAGTTCAATGGTTTCGAAACTCAGTTAACGTTGGTTTGACGCGAGGTTTGTACCGCCGTTAGCAGTGCGGCCGCAGTTTTTGTTTGCACAGCGGCCGTATGTCTTGTCTGGAGAGCTAACAATAACCTGTGGCGCGCGGTGGATGCACGCTAGAAATGAATGATGATGGAAATGTAATTTCGATACGGGAAAAACAGACTGGAAACGGCGGTACCCTTAGTCCGCGTCGCCGTGTTGACGATCTACCGACCAGGTATTTGCCTGATCTTTTTCAAACGGATAAACGTGGACCATCCAGTTGAAGACGACCGGATGAAATGTTCCGCCTGCGGCGTCACAGGCTTCCTGCGTAGTGATCGATCCTTTCAGTCCGAAGAGCGGATGTGGGCCGAAGTACTCGCCCTTTCTGCCTGCTGGTGCGGTGCAGAAATTTACGTGCTCATGCCACTGCGCGATGCTTAGTGGAATGCGCTCGTCGAGTTGATCTTCGTTGAAGCGTTTTGGAGCGGTGTACATTACGCCTACGAGTTTGTAATCGTCGCCGTGCTTTTCATAAAGCAGCGAGGTAGGATGCTCAGGGTTGAAGCTGAACGCCGCTTCGAATCCATATTTGTAGTTGGTGAAGTGATAGATTTTTTGCGGGATGTTGGGAAGGAAAATCTTGAAGCCATCGGCCAGCGCAACGTGGTAGTCCAGATATTTTTCCGAAGCCTTGCGTGCGGCTTCGGCCACTTGCCTGGCGCGATCGGCATCCCCAGGTTTTGCCGGGCGCAGCGCCGTCATCTTCATGTGCGGGCCCATGTCCATGTGGCCCTCCATGGAGTTCATGGCGTGAATGCCGGCGTCGCTTTCTTTGTCCTTGTCATCTTTTTCCATTCCCGGCATGTCTTTCATCTGCATGTTGGACATGTCGTGCGAGGGCATGTCCATTCCGGGCATGGGCTGGCTGCTGGGCTGAGAGTTGCCGGACGGTTGCTGGCTCCACGCAATGCTGGCGAGCAGAAAGAGAGAAAAGAAGAAAGCTATTCGATTGCGCATGAGGATTCCCCCAAATATCTTCTAATAACACTCTCGCAGAAGACTTGTTTCTGCAACCTGGGAGGGGTTAGAAGACGTTACAGATGTAACCGCCTATATTAAAGGCTCGGCTCGGTGTACGATTTGGCAAACCTCACATTGACCGATTTCGGCGGCGCACGTTAAAATGGTTGAGTTTGCCTGTACTCGTCGGCCCGTTCTTGGGACGCCTGCCATGGCTGCCGAAGCGCCGAGGCGGAAAACACAGCAAGCAAATAGGGAAGTTCACAAGAAGATTCTCCAGAAGAGGATTTTCGGCAGAGAGTTCAGCGGGTTCCCAGCTTGTACCCGCGTGCGCGAGTCGCGCCTGAGGAACTGACTCAAGACATTTTGATGGAGGCAGACGTATGTACGCGGTTATCCGCGCCGGTGGAAAGCAGTACCGGGTGGCGCCCGGAGATGTGATTCGAGTAGAGAAACTGGCCACAGGCACTGGCGGCCGGGTGGAATTTCCCGAGGTGTTGGCGGTTTCGGGCGAGGCCGGGCAGATTGCCAAGCCTCAGTCGGATGCGCGCGTAGTCGGCCAAGTGGTGGAGGAAGGCCGCGGCGCGAAGATTTTGGTTTTCCACTACAAGCGGAAGAAGCAGTACAAGAAGCTGCGCGGACACCGGCAGGACTTCACCGCAGTGCGGATCAGCGAGATCGCCTTCGATGGGCAGAGCTTCAAGGCTCCAGACGTCGCGAAGAAGGAGCCCAAGGTGAAGAAGCCGGTGGCTACAGACGAGCACGAGCCTGAGGCATCCGCTGCTACTAAGAAACGCGCGAAGAAGAAAGCGGCTCCGAAGAAAGCGGCGAAGAAGGCGGCCAAGAAAAAGTAGTAGAAGCGTTTTATCGTAGCCCAGGAAAAGCGGGTTCCTCTCCCGCGCTTCGCGCGCGTTCGGAATGACAATAGTTGTCCTGGCGGTTCGGAACGACGACAGTTATCTTGGAAGTTCGGAGCGGCAGTTGTTCTAGCGGTAGCTAAAATTGAGAGTGAGAGCAAGTTATGGCGCATAAAAAAGGACAGGGAACATCAAGGAATGGCCGCGATTCGAATGCTCAGCGGCTTGGATTCAAGGCTTTCGGCGGCCAACTTGTGCCCGGCGGCACAATCATCATTCGACAGCGGGGCACGCGCGTGAAGCCGGGACTGAATGTTGGCCGGGGCAAAGACGACACGCTTTTTGCCAAGATTACAGGACGCATCAAGTTCCTGAACAAGGGTTCGATGGGCAAGTTTGTTATGGTCGAGCCTGTGGAAGTTGCTGAGTAGTTAGTTTCTCTTGATCGACAAGTCGCGGGCGAGGGCGCCCGCGCCACACGCCTCGCCTTCGGGACGAGGCTTTTCCTTTTGCACAATGTTTATCGATGAAGCCAAAATTCGGGTGAAGGCTGGCGACGGCGGCAATGGCTGCATGGCCTTTCGGCGCGAGAAATTTGTTCCGCGCGGCGGGCCCTCCGGTGGCGACGGGGGTAAGGGCGGAGATGTAATCATGGAGTCGAGCGAGCGGCACAACACGCTGGTTCACTTCCGTTTCAATCCGGAATACAAAGCTGAGCGCGGACGCCACGGCGAAGGCTCGAACAAAACCGGACGCGAAGGCGAGGATGTTGTTCTCAAAGTTCCCGTTGGCACGATTGTGTATGACGAGGCGACCGGCGAAAAGGTCTTCGATTTCTCTGGTCCCGATCAGCGCATGGTGATTGCCCGTGGCGGACGGGGTGGACGCGGCAATGCGCGCTTCGCTACTTCGGTGCATCAAGCTCCGCGCGAGCATGAGCCGGGACGTCCGGGGGAAGAGCATAATTACCGGCTTGAATTGAAGTTGCTGGCGGATGTCGGGCTGGTCGGTTACCCCAACGTTGGCAAATCTACGCTGATCTCGCGGATTTCGGCGGCGCGGCCGAAGATTGCCGATTATCCTTTCACTACTTTAGAGCCGAACCTCGGCGTGGTCGCCGTGGGAGATGCTAAGAATGAAATCAGCTTCGTCGTTGCCGACATTCCTGGCTTGATTGAAGGTGCGCATACCGGTTCGGGGTTGGGCACGCAATTTTTGCGGCACATCGAGCGAACGCGATTGCTGGTGCATCTCGTCGATGTTTCAGACGGGAGCGGGCGTTCGGACGTGGTGAAAGATGTGGAGGTCATCCTTGGCGAGCTGTCGAACTTCGGTGCGCATTTGGACGAGAAGCCGATGATAATGGTCGCTTCGAAGATCGATGTCGCTAATAAAGACAAAGTGGCGGCGTTCAAGCGCTATTGCAAGAAACACAAGCTTAAGCTTTACGAGATCTCAGCGGTGACGGGCAAAGGGATCGAAGAGTTGAAATACGCGGTTGCCGAGAAAGTGGATGCGCTCCGGCAAGAGGCTCTACAGGAGGCTGCGACTCACACGGAGCTATCAGGCACGTGAGCGAGAATCAAGCCTGAGGCAACTGTGATCCGTGCTGGAAGTGGTATTGAAGAATCTTGGCTGCCAGGGACGGCGGCACCTGTTCGGTTACCGTGCGTACAATTTCTCCTCGACAAATCACTTCTGTTGGCGACAGGCCGGCAATTTCCGCGGGCAATACCAGATTGATTTCTAGCTGCACACTTGGTTGCAGCAGATCCTCGGCTTGAAAGAGCAATCCTGAGCGGCTGATGTTTCTCGTTTCGCCCTCGTGCCATTTTTCTTCGTCCAAGCGGCGATACTTTAACGGCAGGCTAAGCTGAAAACGCGGCGCGCGCGTGAGTACCGACGCTTGTGAGGCTCGGGCTGCAGGAGCGCCTGCTGTTTGGAGCGAGACATCGGCCTCGGTGGAGGGCTTGGTATCCAAGACTTCGCGCACTTTACTCTTGAGATCGCGCAACGTAAACGGCTTCTGCAGCAGCCTTACACCAGCATCAAGAGTGCCGTTGTGGCCGATCACATTTTCTGTGTAGCCGGACATGTACAGGACTTTCGTCTGCGGACGGATTTCTGAAATTCGCTGTGCGAGTTCGCGTCCGTTCATGCCGGGCATGATCACGTCGGTCAGCAGCAGGTGAATGACTCCTTCGTGCGCGACGGCAATCTGCATCGCGGCTGCGCCATCGGCCGCTTCGAGAACCTTGTAGCCTTGCTTCTCCAGGAACTGCCGCGCCAGGTAGCGGAGGTTGGCTTCATCCTCGGCCAGCAAAATGGTTTCGGTTCCCGGTTCGGTCGCAGCGACTTCCTCTGCCGGTATGGCCAGCGCGGGAGTTTCCGCAATTTGCGGGACGCGGGGAAAATAAATCTTGAACGTTGTGCCTTTCCCTACCTCGCTGTAAACCCAGACGAAGCCGCCGCTTTGCTTCACGATTCCGTAAACGGTCGAGAGGCCAAGGCCTGTTCCTTTCGGGCCTTTGGTGGTGAAGAACGGCTCGAAGATGTGGGATTGAGTTTCTGAATCCATGCCCAGACCGGTGTCGCTGATGGCCAGCATGACGTACTCTCCCGGACTGAGTGGAGCATGCAGGCGAGCGTATTCTTCGTCGAGGGTGACGTTTGAGGTTTCGATGGTGAGTTTGCCGCCGGAGGGCATGGCATCCCGGGCGTTGACGGCGAGGTTCATCACGACCTGATCGACTTGGCCGGCATCTGCTCGCACCGCTCCCAGCGTAGGTGCAGGAACCATTACCAGGTCAATATCTTCGCCGATCACTCGCGTCAACATCTTCAAATTCTCTGTAACAAGAGCGTTGAGATCTAGAATTTTCGGCGCCATCATCTGCTTGCGGCTGAAGGCGAGAAGCTGACGAGTAAGGGATGAGGCACGTTGGGAGGCGCTGGCAATCTCTTGTGCGGGGGCGCGGAGGGCGGGATCCGGGCCTAAGCGGTCGAGCAGGAATTCGGAATAACCGGAGATCACCATGAGGAGATTGTTAAAGTCGTGCGCGATGCCGCCTGCGAGCCTGCCTACAGCTTCCATTTTTTGCGACTGCCGGAGTTGCTGCTCGAGAGCGCGCCGCTCGGTGACATCTTCTGCGAAGAGCTCGAATGTGGTTCCTTTCTTGCCGTTCTTTCCGTTCGAAACGGTGCGGCCGGAAACGCGAACCGCTGTGGTGATTCCGTCTTTCCGCTTCCATTCGGCAATTAACCCGTTGAAGGATGCCGTGGAGCGCAAGTAGTCGGCGAGTTCGAACCAGTGATTGGTGTCCGCATACAGCTCCCCGAGGTGCTTTCCCAACAATTCCTTTGCCGAGGAATATCCGAGGACGGAGACAAACGCCGGATTCACATCCAGAATCTGGCCGGCGGAGTTGCAGCGGCAGATGCCGTAAGGAGCGTTCGTGACCAGTGATCGAAAGTTGATTTCCGAGCGGCGCAGGCTCTCTTGAGCGGCTCGCAGGGCGGCATTGAACCAGCAGATCAGCCCGGCCAGAACCACAAAAAGAGTGAGGCGAACCATGGTCGCGCGGAATTGCGCCGGCGTCTGTTCTCCGGAGAAAGAGAAATAGGCGCTTACCGTGAGTGCGAAGGATGTGGCGACCAATCCTGGCTTCCAGCCGCCGTACCATGCGCTTACCATGACGGCGACGGCGAACACTGCCAGGCGGCTTTCGGTGATATTAGGAAGCAGAACCGCAGGAATTAGCGCCAGGGTTGTGCTGAGGACGGCGACGCCATAACGCAGAATGGGCGCACGGGCAGGTTTAATGCGGAGTAGGGGGAGGGTGAACCGCATGAGAGGATGCTAATTTCTATTCCTTAGATGCGCGAGATTACAAGAGTTCATTCCAAATTCCAGGGAACCTTGTTTCCTTTTCAGATTCCTCCGGGCCACACGGACAGTGCGAGCAATGGTCGATCGGCCAGTGCCGCGATGCTTCTGATCGTGCCGAGGCCCATAGCCGGGTTCGCTCCCACATTGCGCTTGCCAACGAAGGCTGCAAACAACGACACTAACGGCGCATGAACATTGGACTCTTTGGCGGGACGTTTGATCCGATTCATCGCGGGCATCTTGCGCTGGCGCGTGCGGCGCGCGAGCGTTACAAGCTGGGACGAATTCTCTTTGTGCCCGCAAATGTTCCTCCGCACAAGCAACAGCAACCTCTGTCCGAGTTCGCACACCGCTACGCGATGATTGCTCTGGCCACCGGGCCGGAGAAAGATTTTGTGCCCTCGTTGCTCGAAGCGCCGCAGGACTTGGATGCGAGTAGTCCGCTTGCGAAAAAAGCGGAAGCTAAGCCGAACTATACTATCGACTCGGTGAAGCGACTAAAGCAGTCCTTCAAGAAGGCAGACCGCCTCTTTTTGCTGATTGGCATTGACGCCTTTGCCGATATTGCCAAGTGGCATCAGGCGGAGGCTTTGTTTCGTGAGTGCGAGTTTGTGGTGGCAAGCAGGCCGGGTTATTCCCTCGCCGACGTGGCGAATGCTTTGCCGGAAAGTCTTCGTCCGCGCGCGGAGGCCACGAAGCCGTTTGCAAAACAGGCTGCCACCGGTGATTTGGTGCTTAGCGGGGTGACGATTCATTTGCTCGATGGGGTCTACCAGCCGGTTTCCTCGACCGCGATCCGGCAAGCGGCAGCAGGCGCAAAATCGCTGGGGCGTTTCGTTGAGCCCGCGGTCGCCGACTACATTAAAAAAATTGGTTTGTACCAACCGGGCTTTCCACAGGAATAACGTAAGCACCCGGGCCTCCTGCATTTACAATTGCTGAGGACCAATTAATGAAAAGCACGAACGAACTTTCTGCATGAAGAAAAGTGATTTGAAGCGCCAGGTAGCGGCAGCCATTCAGGCCTGTCTCGACAAAAAGGCCGAAGAACTTTCCATCCTGGAAATGGAAAAAGGGTCGGGAGCATTCACCGACTACTTTGTTTTATGCAGCGGCACAAATCCGCGCCAAGTGCAGGCCATTGCGGATGAGGTCGAGTTGCGGCTAAAGACGGCTGGATTGCGGCCCACGCAGGTTGAAGGTTATAGGCAGGCTGAGTGGATATTGGTTGATTACGTTGATTTCGTGGTGCACGTTTTTTCCGAAAAGGCGCGCAAGTATTACGATTTGGAGCGCCTCTGGAAAACGGCCAAGCGGCTTGAGCCTTCGGAGTTGAAGGCGGAGCCGAAGCGGATAGTGTCTTCGAAAACGAAGACCGGAGCGCCGCGCAAGCGCGCTGCGACGGCAGCTGCGCGACAGAAACACGCCTAACGACGCTCCGATAAAAGTCAGTTCCCGAACCTCAGGGGCTAAAGCCCGTTTGCTTCAATGATACGTTGGCGGCACGGCTGAAGCGGTGCCTGATGCGAGGCGGTTAGAGTATTGGGCGTGGTGCGTCGAGCCCGTGAAAATCAAGATTGCATGGATTGGCAAGACGAAGGAAGCGGCGATCCAGTCGCTTACCGACGAATACCTGAAGCGAATTTCGCGATATGTTCCCGCCGAAGGGCTTGCGCTTCGCGATGAGGCCGCGCTGTTGGAGTTGGCCGGAAAGAGCGGAAAACGATCCGGCGCCAAGGCGACGTTGATTCTTCTCGATTCGCGTGGAAAGCAGTTATCGTCGGATGAGTTTGCGCGCTTCCTGGGGGATTATCAGGACCGCAATCCGCTGCTGCTGGTTTTTGCCGTAGGGCCGGCCGATGGATTCAGTGATGCGACTCGTTCCGTGGCTCAGCATACTTTCTCTTTGGGCAAAATTACGATCGCACACGAACTGGCGCGAGTGGTGCTGCTGGAACAAATTTACCGGGCGTTCACCATTTTGAAAGGTCATCCTTATCATTCCGGGCATTGAACTTTGAATTGGGAAGCTTGTGCGAGGCTCACTTCTCTAATGCACCTTCGTGAGTTGCTCTTGAGCTCGACAGCTCCTACATTTCGCTAGAGCCAACTCATTCAGTCACACAAGCGTCTGAGAGGAAGACAAAAGGGGATCACTGATGCGAGATGTAATGGAACTGCTGCATGCGAAAGAGGAAGAGTTATTGAAGGTTAAACGGCAAATCGAGGCACTTCGCATTGCTTTGCCGCTGCTTCGTGCAGAGGAGGATCCGCTTGTGCCGCCGGGGGCGGGAACTTTCAAAGGCACGGGGCTTCTGGGCTGATTCCTAACCGTCTTTTTCGGGGCATGGGGAGTTGGCCACTCACTGCGTAACCGTGGCTTGGTAGCTCACTACCTGCCATTGGCCGTTGCGGCGGACCCAGACGCGGGTGTAGCGATAAGGTCCGCTGAAGTCTTCGCCGAGTTGATGTCCTTTCACGTCGGCGCGAGCGGTAACCACCGCCATGTCTCCGTACACTCGCACCACCATATCTGTGATGTTCATCGCCTCGTATCGCAGCTGACCGCTGCGGCGGGCGGAAATGGTATCTTTCTTGGTGGTTACCTGACCCAGCGGAGTGATGGCCACATAGTCGTCGGCCAGGGTGCGCGAGGGGAAATCGGAGTCGCGGCGGAGGCTAGCATCCTTCGATTGCCGTTCCATGTCGACAATTTGGCGGATCGTCTCGTCTTCCGTAGGCTGCGAGTTCGGCCGGGGATGCATGGCGACGTGCTGCGCAGAAAATGCGGGCGTAAGCGCGAGTGCGCCAAACAATAACAGACAACAAATGTTCATCAGCAAGACCTCCGCTTTCTGCCAGGGACAGAGATCAACTTGCATTCGGATACGCGGTTTTGGATGCGGTTGTTCCCCGAAGAATTCAAGCTTTTCGAAATCCGCGACACCACTCTATAACAACCGCTTCTCCGGTCCTAAGTAACGCTGTTCTAGTAGAATCGAGATTCCAGTCATGACAGACGTCCGCCGCGGTCTGATTATTGTGAACACCGGTCCGGGAAAGGGAAAGACGACTGCGGCCATGGGGACGGCTTTGCGTGCCGTCGGCCAGGGGATGAAGGTGTTAATGCTGCAATTCCTAAAAGGCTCGTGGCATTACGGAGAACTCGATGCTGTACAAGCGTTTGGCGATAAATTCGTAATGAAGCAGATGGGACGCGGATTTGTGAAAATCGGGACGGAGAAGCCTGATCCGGAAGATGTGAGAATGGTCGAAGAAGCGTGGATTGAGGCCGAGCAGGCGATCCAGTCGGGAGAGTGGGATCTGGTGGTGCTGGACGAGATCAACTACGCGATCAGTTATGGAATGCTGGACCCCGCCAAAGTGGTTGAGGGTTTGAAGAAGAAACCGGAAATGGTGCATGTAATATTGACTGGAAGGAATGCCCACCCCACAATCGTGGAAGCGGCCGATACCGTAACCGAGATGCGACAGGTTAAGCACGCCTACGAGAAGGGCGTGATGGCGCAGAGGGGAATCGAATACTGATTGAGGAACTGTTGAATCGAGTAATTGGGAGATTCGAAATCTCAGCGGGCCCTGGGCCGGTTTAGTTTTCAATTTACGCAATTACCAAACGACTCAATTACTGAATTTCTATGGCTTGGTTCAAACGAGAATCCGGAGAGCTTGATACTTCGGGCAAGAAGACCGTTCGCACGGAAGGCTTGTGGGTAAAGTGTGAAGGGTGTCGGCAGATCATCTGGAAGAAAGATCTCGAAGACAATCTGAACGTTTGCCCCAAGTGCCAAAAGCATTTCCGCATCGACGCGCGGACGCGCCTCGCTCAGTTGCTGGACGAAAATCAGTACGAGACTTTTGACGCGAATCTGTCGTCGACCGATCCGCTGAAATTTGTCGATCTGAAGCCGTATTCATCGCGGTTGAAACAGGCGCAGCACGATACGGGACTGAAAGATGCGGTAATTAACGCGCAAGGCAAACTGTTGGGACGGCCCGTGGTAGTCAGCGCGATGGAGTATGCGTTTATTGGCGGCAGCATGGGCGCGGTGGTCGGCGAGATGATCACGCGCGCAGTCGAAAGAGCGCTTGAGGCCAAGATACCCATCGTCATCGTCTCCGCTTCCGGCGGGGCGCGGATGATGGAGGGTGTGATCAGCCTGATGCAATTGGCGAAAATCTCGGCGGCTCTGGCTCGGCTGGACAAGGCAAAAGTCCCGTTCATTTCGCTGTTGACCGATCCCACGACTGGCGGCGTGACGGCATCGTTTGCCATGCTGGGCGATCTGAATATTGCCGAGCCAGGGGCACTGATCGGATTTGCCGGGCCCCGAGTGATCGAGCAGACGATCCGTCAGAAATTACCGGCCGGCTTTCAGCGCAGCGAGTTTCTGTTGGAGCACGGCATGCTGGATGCTGTAGTGCCGCGCAAAGAACTGAAGCCTTATATTGCGCGGGCTCTGGACTTCACGAGTGGAGCGGCTGCGAGTCCGCGGCCGGTAGCGGTCGGACTTCCGTAGTCTTTTCCCACATGTCCTACGAGACAGCAGTCGCACGCATGTTTGCGCTGGGGCACGAACTGGCGCAAACTCCCACGCACAAGTTCGATCTTGCGCACATGCGAGTGCTTCTAGAAGCGCTTGCCCATCCGGAGAAGCGCTTCCCCAGCGTATTGATTGCCGGCACCAACGGCAAGGGATCGACGGCGGCAACGCTGGCTTCCATTTTGCGGGCATCCGGGTTGAAAACGGGGCTGTATACCTCGCCGCACCTGATTCGGATCAACGAGCGAATTCGAGTGAACGGCGAAGAAATCAGCGACTCGGATTTTGCCTCCGTGCACGGTGAGGTGGATCAGGTTGCGCAGAAACTAGTTGAGCGCGGAAGCTTGCCGTGGCATCCCAGTTTTTTCGAGATGATGACGGCGATCGCATTCGTTTATTTTGCCCGCGAAAACGTGGATCTTGCCGTCCTCGAGGTGGGCATGGGAGGGCGTCTCGACGCCACCAATGTGGTTGATCCGCGGGTAAGCGTGATCACTGACATTTCGCTGGATCATCAGAAGTTTCTGGGAAACACCGTGGCCGAGATTGCGCGGGAGAAGGCAGGGATTATTCGTGCGGGCCGTGCGGTGGTGACATTGCCGCAGCAGCCGGAGGCCAACGATGTGATTGGCAACGCGATCCTCGACTCGGGAGCGCGGGCCGTGAATGCGGTTGCGTATGTGCCGCCGGTTTCGCCGGGAAGTTCTCAATACCTGACGTTGACCGATGGGCCAGGCGAAACCGGATTTGTGTATCGCTATCCTCTCGAGGTTATGGGAGAGCGGATTTTGGTGGAAACGCCGCTGGTTGGGCGCCACCAGTTGCGCAATGTGGCGCTTGCTATCGCGGCGGCGGAGGAGCTGTCCCATCAGGGATTCGACGGCATCACCGCCAAGAGTATTGAAATCGGCATCCGCCAAACCCACTGGCCGGGACGCTTTCAAGTCATTCCGGCGCGTGCAGGATGGCCCGAAATAGTTATCGACGTTGCGCATAATCCTGCGGGAGCCTGGGCGTTGCGTTCGGCCCTTTCAGAGCGCTATCCCGACCGTCGGCTGATTTTTGTTTTTGGCGCGCTGCGGGATAAGGCAATCTCAGAAATGGCGGAGATTTTGTTTCCTTTGGCTGATCATGTGATCGCTACGCGGCCAGAGAATCCACGAGCCGCATCGCCCGATGAGATTCGGCAGGGTGCCGCACGAACCGGGGCGCAGGTGGAAACGCTGGAAGGCGTGCCGGGAGCTCTCGAACGGGCTCGGTTTCTCGCCGAGGGAGGTGTAGTCGTGATAACCGGGTCTATTTATCTTGTCGGGGAAGCGATGCGCTGCCTTGGGGTGAAAGTATGAAGCCGATCCGTTTTCCCCTAGAATAGAAAAGTGCAGGAAGTAAATTCATCGGTGGAAGTTAGCCGTACAGAAGAGAGCGCGCCGGTTTCCGCGCCGCCCGTTTCTGCTCCACGGCAGAGCCCGCACGCGATTCCCGGGAAGCGATACGGCTGGCTCAGCTTGCTTCGATCCGTGTTAATTCTTGACCCCTTAATCTGGCTGTACACCCTTGTTCTGGGAATCATCGCGCTGCCCGGCGGTATGTTCGACCGCGGCGGACGACGGCTGCATTGGTTTTCTCGCACCTGGTCGTGGCTGATCATGAAGACGATCTGTTCGCCGGTGAAAGTTACGGGACTCGATAAGATCGATACCTCAAAGCCCCACGTCTACGCAGTGAATCACGCTTCGGCGATGGACATTCCGATGCTTTATGTCCATCTGCCATTTCAGTTCCGCATCGTTTTTAAGAAAGAGTTGCTGATTTATCCGGTTGTGGGCTGGCAGTTGAAGCGCTCGGGGCAGGTTTGCATCGATCAGCAGAAGCCGACGAATTCGATTGCCGCGATCCGGTCTGCCGTGAAGAGTTTGAAAGCTGGAATGCCGCTGGTGATTTATCCGGAAGGCGGGCGAACGCCGGATGGGGAGATCAAACCTTTTCTTCCAGGGGCGTTCTTCCTGGCGATCAAGGCTCAGGTGGATGTTGTTCCCATCGCGCTAGTGGGAATGTACGAACTGCTGCCGATGGATACTTACCACATTAAATGCCGTCCGCTGGAAATGCGGGTGGGGAAGCCGATTTCGACGACGGGGCTTACGATGCGCGATTTGGAGGCGCTTTCGGCTAGGGTGCAGAAGGCGGTGGAGGAGTTGTACTACGCACCGGCTTCGCAGCCGGCGTGAGTTAAATTTTTTCGGACGGTGGCGTTGTCGCTGGCTGCCTGCGGCTTAATATCCCGATGAAAAAAAATTCGGATCAAGCCGCTAAATATTTCATAAGAGGCGGCTTGCTGGCGGGCGGCCTGAAAAAATCCTGCTAAAGTATTGAGCCAAAATAATTTGCTCGCAAAATCCTTGCTTTCTTCTACTTAGCGCGTTTTGCGCCGGTTTTTCGGTTGTCAAGGAGCGATCTAGCTATTTGGATTCATTCTGAACGAGTTGGATCGGTGTGAACAAGGCTAGATGTCACATGGGCTTGTGGAATTGTTTCGCGGGGCGTCCCGCGTTGGATGAGTCGGCGACTTCACCACCCCATCCGTTTCATTCCCGTCACCTGATCGAAGTGGCGATCACGGCTCAACAGCGGGAGCGAGTGCTGGCGGCAGAGGGCTGCGATCCAGAGATCGTTGGTGGGAATTGGCCTGGCCTTGCGGCTTAGATCGAGCGTGATCTCGGCGTAGTGCTGGGTTGTTTGCTCGTTAATATCCAGGACGGC
>JBEKBW010000066.1:0-34450 GCA_050015215.1 Candidatus Sulfotelmatobacter sp. | reverse complement strand
GTGGTGGTGCGGGATGGGAAGATTGTGATGCTGTATCGCGCGCAGGATAAGAACGGGACATCGCGCCTGGGTTACGCCGAGAGTGCGGACGGAGTGCACTTTACGCGACGGAGCGAGCCGGTGCTTTCCCCGGAGATGGACTACGAAAAAGATGGCGGCGTGGAGGATCCGCGGCTGGTGCTGTTTGGCGATACTTATTATCTGACTTACACCGGTTACAACAAGAAAGATGCGCAACTTTGCCTGGCGACTTCGAAGGATTTGATTCATTGGCAGCGTAAGGGTGTGGTTCTCCCAGCCTACAAAGGGAGGTGGAATGTTCGCTGGACGAAGTCGGGAGCGATCGTGCCGGAGCGGATTGGCGGAAAGTATTGGATGTATTTTCTAGGGACGACGGCGGATAAGAACGATCAGGTTGGGCTGGCCTCTTCTACCGATTTGCTGCACTGGACCGAAGAGACGGACGAGCCAGTGTTGCCGGTGCGCGCGGGAAAGTTTGACTCTCGCGTTGCCGAACCGGGCCCTGCGCCCATTGTGACGGCGAAGGGGATTGTTTTGATCTACAACGGGGCTGACGACAAACTTGTTTACCGCACCGGCGTGGCGATGTTTGACCGGAACGATCCGCGCAAGCTGATTGCGCGGACGGAGGTGCCGATTTTTGAGCCGGAGAAGTCATGGGAGAGAGTTGGACAGGTTCCGAACGTCGTATTTGTAGAAGGCATGGTGCGGCGGGGCGAGCGGTTTTTGTTTTATTACGGCGGGGCCGATGCGAACGTGGGAGTCGCGGAAGCGGCAGCGATTCGTTAGGTGCTTTTGCAGGAACTCCTAGTTGCCGTAATGTTTATCAACATCGTTGCGCTGCCAGTTTCTGGAGCGATGGACAGCCTCGCTCCATCTTTCGCGCATTTCTTTTGCCTTCGCTTGGGGCATTTGTGGCTCGAAACGTCGCTGCTGGCGCGGCGCATCAGAGTACGCGTTTAATTCCTTCCAGAATCCTGTGCCTAGTCCGGCCAGGAGCGCGGTGCCGAGAGCGGTGGTTTCCTTCATCGAGGGGCGGACCATAGGGACACCTAGAATGTCTGCCTGGAATTGCATAAGAGCATCGTTGGCGGATGCGCCGCCATCGACGCGCAGTTCGAGGAGCGGGGTGTGCGTGTCAGTTTGTACAGCGTCCATCAGATCCGCGACTTGGTAGGCGATGCTTTCTAGCGCTGCGCGGGCGATGTGACCCGCGTTGCTGCCTCGAGTCAGGCCTAAGATTGCGCCGCGGGCATAGGAGTCCCAATGCGGAGCGCCCAGACCTACGAATGCGGGGACGAAATAGACTCCGCCATTATCGGCGACTGAGTTCGCCAGGGATTCGACTTCGACCGAAGTGCGAATGATCCCTAGCGCGTCGCGAAGCCACTGTACTACGGCGCCACCGACGAAGACGCTGCCTTCGATTGCGTAGTCTGTTCGGTCGCCGATTTTCCAGGCAACCGTTGTTACCAGGCGATGGCGAGATGGTACGGGACGGTTGCCGGTGCTTTGCAACATGAAACAGCCGGTGCCGTAGGTGTTCTTGGTTAGGCCGGGAGTGGTGCATCGTTGTCCGAAGAGCGCGGCTTGCTGATCGCCCGCGATACCGGCGATGGGAATGCCGTTGAGGCCAGGGATGGAACTCACTTCTGCGTAGACTTCGCTGGAGGGGCGAACTGTGGGCAGGATCGATGCGGGGATTTGGAAGAGGTCGAGCAAATCTTCGTCCCAGCTTCCGGAATGAATGTTGAATAGCATGGTGCGGGAGGCATTGCTGGCGTCCGTGATGTGAACGCGGCCGGCGGTTAGTTTCCAGATTAGCCACGAGTCGACGGTGCCGAAGGCCAGACGGCCGGTCTCCGCTAGCTTGCGTGCATTTGGAACGTGATCGAGAATCCAGGAAATTTTGCTGGCGGAGAAATAGGCATCGATCAACAGGCCGGTGCGCTGTTGGATGAGGCTTTCATGGCCTTGAGCCTTCAGTTGCTCGCAAAAGGCGGCGGTGCGGCGATCTTGCCAGACTATGGCGTTGTAGATTGCTTTGCCGGTGGAGCGGTCCCAGAGGATCGTGGTTTCCCGCTGGTTGGTGATGCCGATGGCCGCGACGTCGCTGGGCTGTGTTTTCGCATGATTCAGGGCTTCGAGCGCGACGGCGATTTGCGATGAGGCGATTTCTTCGGGATCGTGCTCGACCCATCCGGGCTGGGGGAAAATTTGCTTGAACTCGCGCTGGGCTACGGAGCAGACGCGCCCTTCGTGATCGAACAGGAGGGCGCGCGAACTGGTTGTGCCCTGATCGAGAGCCAGGATATAGCGCAACTTACCTCCTCGAGGTCGCTTCGCAAAACTTACGGCGCAGGTTGCGACTTGCGCAGAAACCGGCGAATGCCAAAATCGTAGACTGCGGCTCCGATCAGCCCTCCCAACAGAGGGCCGAATACTGGCACCCACCACACGCGGGAGCCGTCGGTGAGGCCGTTGTTTTTGAATCCTGCGACGGCGGTAAACAGGCGCGGGCCGAAGTCGCGAGCGGGGTTAATGGCGTATCCATGCATTCCGCCGAAGCTCATGCCGATGGCCACGACTACGAGTCCGATCATTAGAGGTGCGAGATTGGCTCCGGGCGGAAGGTTCAGTTCGTCGGTGATGGCCAGGACCATGAGTAGTAGCAGAGCGGTTCCGATGACTTGATCGAGAAATCCGGTCTGGGGCTGCGCGGGAAATGCGGGAAAGGTTGTGAAGACGCCCGCGGTTTTTTCCAGTTGCGGATCAAACTGATGAAAGGCCGGCAGGTAGTTCCGGTAGACGAGCGCGGCGGCGAGAAAGGCTCCGGCTGTTTGGGCCAGGGAATAAGGCACAACCTTCCTCCAGGGAAATCCGCGAAACGTTGCCAAAGTAAGGGTGACTGCCGGATTGAGATGGCCTCCGGAGATTTTGCCTGCGAGGTAGATGCCCATAGTTACGGCGAGGCCCCATCCTAGCGTGATGTTGGTGTAGCCACCGTGAACGGTGGCGCCCGGGTCGCGCGAGGGAAAGAGAACCACCATGGCGACTACGCCGATGCCGAAGAGCATGAGGACGAAGGTGCCGAGGAACTCGGCGATCAGTTCTGCGGGCAGCGTGGACCGCTGGGGCATCATTCTCCTCTGCAGAGTTTCCTGTAGGCCGCCAGTAGTCTAGCAAGGTTTGCGGGAGGGCGTTCAACGGTGCGTGCGAACTGGTGTCGTCTCTGCGGTAACTCGATGTGCAAACTGCGGTTCGATTTTTTCTTGACACTGGGGGCGAGGGCTGTAAGATAGGAGAATATTTATTCACTCTTGTGAATAAATATTCATCATGAATAAAGCCCTGCGGCAGAGAGCTGAATTGGAAGCGTTGCGGCAGGGGCCCATCGCCAGCCAGGAAGATTTGCAGCGGGCCTTGCGGAAGCGGGGATTCAAGGTGGGGCAGGCGACGCTGTCACGGGACATTCGCGACCTGAACCTGAGCAAGACGGCGGATGGATACACGCTGCCGCAGGGGGAAGGCACGGCAGGCCTGGCGTTGCCGCCGGTGCAACGGTTGGTTCGGGAGTTTGTGCTGGATGTGCGGCTGGCGCAGAATTTGCTGGTGGTGAAAACGATTGTGGGCAGCGCGCAGCCGGTGGCGGCAGCGCTGGATGAGCAGGAGTGGGAAGAGACGGTGGGAACAATTGCCGGAGACGACACGATCTTGATTGTTTGCCCGGACAAGGAGAATGCCAAGAAGGTGGCGGCGCGGATCGAGGAGATGCTCGGCTGATGGCTGCGAAGTTGCAAACCGCGGTGCTGGGCGCGAGCGGATATTCCGGGCTGGAGTTGACGCGGATTCTGGAGCGGCATCCTCGGTTGGAGAGGCCTGTGCTGTTGCGGCGCGAAGGCAGCGATGGAGCCAGGGACCTGGCTGAGATATTTCCGGAGTTGTCGGGGAACGGAAGCTATCCTTTGCGCGCGTTTTCGTGGCCAGAGTTGAAGCGGCAGGGTGTGGAGTTGCTTTTTCTGGCGACGCCGCATGAGGCGTCTCGATCTTTGGTTCCCGAAGCCGTTGCGCACGGACTGCGCGTGATCGATTTGAGCGGGGCGTGGAGATTGAAGCAGGAGCGGCATAGGGCGATTTATTCGTTCTCGGATGCTGACGATGTGGCAGCCGCTGAGTTGACGGAGAAGGCAGTGTACGGTTTGCCGGAACTGAATGGCGATCGCATCGCCTCAGCGCAGTTGGTCGCGAATCCGGGGTGTTATGCGACTTCGGTGATCCTGGGGCTGGCGCCGCTGCTGAGGGCAGGATTGGTTGACCGCGATCGCGGGATTATTTCGGATTCGAAGTCGGGAGTTTCGGGGGCGGGAAAGGCTCCGACCTCGCGCACGCATTTTGTTTCGGTGGCGGACAATCTTTCGGCTTATTCGGTGTTTAGTCACCGGCATTTGGGAGAGATGGTGGAGCAGTTGGGGATCGACGACGCTGAGCTGACTTTTACGCCGCATCTGTTGCCGATTCCGCGCGGGATTTTGTCGACGATCTACGTGCAATTGACGCGAGCGATGACGTGGGCGGAGGTGGAGGGTTGCCTGCGCGATTTTTATGCGGGCAAACATTGGGTACGGGTGTTTGCGAATCCGCAGCTGCCGGAGTTGCAGTTTTCGCTGCACACGAATTATTGCGATCTGGGATTTTGCCTGGCCGAGGATGGGCGGCGGCTGGTGCTGGTTTCATGCTTAGACAACCTGATGAAAGGTGCTGCAGGACAGGCGGTGCAGAACATGAATCTGATGTACGGGTGGGAAGAGCGGGAGGGGTTGCAGTGACGATTGTGGTGAAGATCGGCGGAAGAGCGATTGAGGATACCGCGATATTGCGCAAGTGTGCGCGGGCGATTGCCGAACTGGCGCGCGATGGGCATCGAGTGGCTGTGGTGCATGGCGGCGGTGGTGCGCTAACGCAGATGTTGGAGCGCCTTGGGAAGAAAAGCGAGTTTGTCGATGGATTGCGCGTTACTGATGGGGAGACTCGCGATGCGGCTTTGATGGTGTTGGGTGGGTTGGTGAACAAGAAGCTGGTGGCGGCGATTCAGGCTGCGGGGATGCCAGCGATCGGATTCAGTGGTGGCGATGGGATGACGTTTCGCGCGCGGAAGAAATATGTTCGCGGCCGGGATTTGGGATTTGTGGGCGAGATTTGTTTTGCGGAGCCGTGTTGGATCGAGGCGTTGTGGGAGCGGGGAGGAATTCCGGTGCTGGCATCCATCGCGTTAGGCGCGGATGGCGAGTACTACAACGTGAATGCCGATGAGATGGCTGCGTCTTGCGCGGCGGCTTGCCACGCGGACACGCTGATATTTCTTACCGATGTGCCGGGTGTGAAGGATGCCGCGGGCAGCGTTATGCCGTGGCTGACCACGAGACAGATCGGGGAGTTGGCGGCGAGCGCCGTGATCAGCGGTGGAATGCTGCCCAAACTTCACGCCTGTGGGCAGGCGCTGAAGCAAGGAGTGGGGCGAGTGCGAATTCTTCCGGCTAGCGAAGCCGAGGCTTTGCCGCAGTTTTATTTGACGAAATTGACGTTTGGAACGGAGGTTACCTGTTCATGAGTTCGGCAATTGTAGCTAGAACATCCCCACGTCTCGCAAAAGATGCGAGACCCTTCGGCAAGCTCAGGGCAGGCAATGGGGCGCCCACGTTCGCTTGTCACGATCTGATTTCTACCCGCGAGCTTGGTTCGGCGGGCGTTGAGGCTGTTTTGAATCTGGCGGGCGTGATGAAGGCGCGAGCTGCGGATTTTCGGCGCGCCCTCGCCGGCAAACAGATGGTGATGTTCTTCGAGAAGCCGTCGCTGCGGACACGCTTGACGTTTGAGGCTGGGATGGTTGCGCTCGGCGGGACGGCGATGTTTGTCGATCAGACGCATGAGCGGCTGGATGCGCGGGAGAAGCTGAGCGATGTCGCGCACAATCTCGAGCGCTGGGTCGACGTGATCGTGTTACGCACTTACTCGCAATTGACGATTGAAGGCATGGCGCAGCACGCGCGAGTGCCAGTGATCAACGCGCTTAGCGATTTGGAGCATCCTTGCCAGGCTTTAGCGGACTATCTCACGCTGACGGAGCGGTTCGGAGATATGGAGAGTCGTTGCCTGGCTTATGTCGGGGACGGAAATAACGTTGCGCACTCTCTTCTGCTTACGGCAGCTTGTTTGGGGTCGTCAATTCGAATTGCGACTCCGAAGGGCTATGAGCCGGATGCGCAGATCGTGGCCGATGCGATCGAAATCGCTGAGGAGACTGGCGCGCGCGTCGAGTTGATGAATGATCCTCATGAAGCCGTTGCAGGCGCCGATGCGATTTACACGGATGCGTGGACGAGCATGGGGCAAGAGCGTGAAGAAGCGAAGCGGGAGAAGATCTTCCCGCCGTATCAGGTGAATGCTAAGCTGATGGCGGAAGCCGCGCCCCATGCGGTGTTCATGCACTGCCTGCCGGCGCATCGGGGGTTGGAAGTCACTGACGAAGTGATGGATGGGGAGCAATCGGTGATCTTTGAACAAGCGGAGAACCGGCTGCACGTGCAGAAGGCCATTCTTTATTTGTTGCTGGGTGGTGGAGATCGACTGCCCGCTAGGAGCGCTCATGCCTGAAAAAATTGTGCTTGCTTATTCCGGGGGTCTCGATACTTCGATCATCATTCCGTGGCTCAAAGAGAATTATTCCTGCAACGTGATTGCGATGGTTGCCGACGTTGGCCAGGGCGATGACATTGAGGCCGTAATCGAAAAGGCTTATGCCACGGGCGCGAGTAAAGTGGTGGTCGAGGATCTGCGAGAGGAGTTTTTGACGGGATATGTTTTTCCGGCGCTTCGCGCGGGCGCGGTGTATGAGCATAAGTATTTGCTCGGAACATCGCTGGCGCGGCCTGTGATTGCTAAGCATCAGGTGGAAGTTGCGTTGCGTGAAGGTGCGAGTGCGGTTGCGCACGGGTGCACCGGGAAAGGCAACGATCAGGTTCGGTTTGAGCTGGCGTATCAGGCGCTGGCACCGGAGCTAAAGGTGATTGCGCCATGGCGGGAGTGGACATTGAAGTCGCGCGAGGATTGCATCGATTATGCGGAGCAGCATGGGATTCCGGTTGCGGCCAGCCGGGAGAAGATCCACAGCCGGGACCGGAATTTGTGGCACTTGAGCCACGAAGGTGGCGAGTTGGAGGATGCGGGGAATGCGCCGCTGGCAACGACTTGGCAGATGACGCGCTCGCCGCAGGAGGCGCCGGATAAAGACGAGCAGATCACGATTGGGTTTGAGAAAGGCACGCCGGTTTCGGTTGGAGGGATGAAGAGCGATCCGGTGTCGCTGGTCGAGTTGCTGAACGAGATTGGCGCACGCAATGGGATTGGGCGGGTGGATCTGGTAGAGAACCGCTTTGTGGGAATCAAGTCACGCGGGTGTTATGAGACGCCGGGCGGGACTTTGCTGGTGGCGGCGCATCGGGAGTTGGAGGCGCTGTGCCTGGAGCGCGAGGTTGCGCACTTCAAGCAGCACGTCGGGCTGAAGTATGCCGAGCTGGTTTACTTCGGACTGTGGTTCACTCCACTGCGCGAGGCGCTGGATGCTTTTGTCGACAGCACACAGAAGGAGATGACCGGCAGCGTGACGCTCTCCTTATATAAAGGAAACGTTTCCGTAGTGAGCCGGAAGTCGGAGCACTCGCTTTATCGAACCGATCTTTCTTCGTTCACGATGGGTGAGGAGTATGACCAGAAGGATGCGGAGGGATTCATTCGCATTCTCGGGTTGCCATCGCGCACGCGGGCGCGCACCCGCATTGAGGTTTCACGATGAAGATGTGGTCGGGGCGCTTTCGCCAGGCGCTGGATGCGGAGTTCGAGCGCTGGCAGCGGTCGTTTGAGTTCGACCGGCGGCTGCTGGGTTATGAGCTGGCGGCTAGCGCGGCTCACGCTCGGGCGCTGAAGAATGCTGGAATTCTGTCTGCGGATGAGTTGATCACCGTTCTGGAGGGATTGGAGAAGATTGGTGAGAATTCCCACGTCTCGCAAGAGATGCGAGACGTGGGGCACCCCAGTGAACCTCGCGACGACTATGCTGAGGATGTGCATCACTTTGTGGAAAAGCATGCATAGCGGGCGCAGCCGAAATGAGCAGATTGCTACTGATCTGCGGTTGTATGTGAGGGCTGCTATCGATCAACTGCGTGCGGAGTTGGCGGAGGTGTGCGCTTCGTTCGTTGAACGCGCTGAACAGGCCGGAGGCGCGGCGATGCCGGCTTACACGCATTTGCAGCGTGCGGAGCCGGTTCTGGTGGGGCATTGGCTGCTGGCATATGTGGAGATGTTTTTGCGCGATGCTGTCCGGCTGGCCGATTGCCGTGTGCGATTGAACTTGTGCCCGCTGGGTTCGGGGGCTGTGGCGGGCGCCACTTTGCCGCTGGATCGGGCTTTCATGGCGGGTGAGCTTGAGTTCGATGGGCCCACTGCCAACAGCATCGACGCCATGAGCGATCGTGACTTCGTTCTTGAATTTGTGAATGCGCTCTCGATGTTGAGTCTGCACCTTAGCCGATGGGCCGAGGAGATGATTATTTTCTCTTCGCAGGAGTTTGATTTTGTGCAGTTGCCCGAGGCTTACTCGACTGGCAGTAGCGCCATGCCGCAGAAGAAGAATCCCGATCTGTTGGAATTAGTGCGGGGCAAGGCCGGACGCATGATTGGAAACGCTACTGCGCTGAGCGTCACGCTGAAAGGTTTGCCGCTGGCGTACAACAAGGATTTGCAGGAGACGCAGGAACCCCTATTTGATTCCGCGGAAACGATGCTGGCGCTGTTGCCGCTGGTTCCCGGGTTCATGAGGGCCGTGGAGTTCGATCACGAGCGCATGAACGACGCGGCGCAGTCGGGGTTTATGAATGCGTGGGCGGCGGCGACTCATCTGGTGAAGCGCGGAGTGCCTTCGCGGATGGCGCATGAGCAGATTGGAAAGGCGGTAAAGCTTGCTTTGGACAGGAACTGTGAATTGCGGGATCTCGCGCTCGATGAGTTGCGCACGCTGAGTCCGGCATTCGATGAGAGCTTTTACGATTGCCTAAAGCTCGAGTCGGTCCTGGCGATTCACGATGTGGTTGGCGGGACGGCGCCGGGCCGCGTGCGGCATGGGATTGCGGCCGCGAGGAACAGAGTGGAATCTCTGCGCGAGGAGGTCAGGATTCATGCGCACGCGTAAAGCGATTTTGCCGGATGCGGAGCACATTCATGCGCTCATTTCGGCGTATTCCGGAGACGGGACTTTGTTGCCGCGGACTTTGCCGGAGATTTGCGAGAACGTTCGCGATTTTGTGGTGCTGGAGAACGAAGGGCGCATCATCGGATGCGGCGCGCTGCATCTTTATGGCACGCACCTGGCGGAGATTCGCTCGATTACCGTTACGGCTCAGGTTAAGGGCAAGGGCGGCGGCAGCCTGCTGATGAAGGCTTTGATGGCGGAGGCTAGGCGGCATCGCGTGGATTGCATTTGCCTGTTCACGCGGGCGCCGGAGTTTTTTGCGCGCCAGGGATTTTCGATTGCGCAGCGGGAGGATCTGCCGGACAAGATTTACAAGGATTGCCATGTTTGTCCTCGGTTTCATCGATGCGATGAAGTGGCAATGGTGAAAGGCAAGCTGCCTAGGTTCGCGATCCTGCCGGAGCCGGCGAATTGGCTGGTGAAGTTGCAGGTTAGTGGGTAGGAGAAATTTCCAACACCAAGGATACTAAGGAACACGAAGGAAGTCCTTTCGGGTGCTATGATTCCGGTGCGGTCCAATTAAAATCTGCACACGGAGTGTGCCAGGAATCATGCCCATCGGAGCCCCGAGCAGCAGCCCCGCTCCAACTGCCGGTTCACAAAACCAATCTTCTTATGGCGGCCCACTGGCGGTCGTTACCACTTTGTTTTTCATGTGGGGATTTCTCACCTGCCTGAACGATATTCTGGTTCCGCACCTGAAGGCGATTTTCGATTTGAATTATGCGGAAGTGATGCTGGTTCAGTTTGCATTCTTCGGCGCGTATTTTATCTTTTCGATTCCGTCGGCGAAGATTATCGATTCGATGGGCTATCAACGCTCGATGGTTCTGGGCCTCGTGACGATGGGGCTGGGAGCGTTTCTTTTTGTGCCGGCGGCGAGTGCTCCTTCGTATCCGTTATTTTTGGTTGCGCTGATTGTGCTGGCGGCGGGGATTACTTGCCTGCAAGTCGCGGCCAATCCTTATGTGACTGTGTTGGGAAAACCAGAGACCGCTTCGAGCCGCTTGAATTTGACGCAGGCGTTTAACTCGCTGGGAACTTTTCTGGCTCCTTTCTTCGGCAGCCTGCTGATTTTGAGCACTGTGCCGAAGACGATGGAGGAAATACGCGCGCTCATGCCGGAAGCGCTGCATGCTTACCGTTTGCACGAAGCGGCTACCGTGAAGATGCCTTATGTGGGTTTGGGCATTGCGCTCGTCTTGTTGGCAGTTGTTATTGGCAGCTTCAAGTTGCCAAAGATTCCCCAGGCGCAACATCGGATCGGCGAAAAGGTTAACGACTCGATTTGGAAACATCCGAATTTGGTTCTTGGGGCGATTGGGATTTTTGTTTATGTTGGGGCTGAGGTCGCGATCGGAAGTTTTCTGGTGAATTACTTCAGCCAGCCGGAGATTGGCGGATTTACGGAAAAAGTGGCAGCCAGCTTCGTCGCGTTTTATTGGGGCGGGGCGATGGTGGGGCGGTTTATCGGATCCGGGCTGCTTCAGAAGATGAAGACTGGAAACTTATTGGGCATTTGTGCAGTCTGCGCGGCTCTGTTGGTCGCTACTTCGATGTTAACCAGCGGGCATCTGGCCATGTGGAGCATTATTCTCGTGGGATTTTTCAATTCCATCATGTTCCCCAGTATTTTTACTCTCGGGGTGGCTGAACTGGGGCCGCTGACTGGAGATGGTTCTGGGCTGCTGATTATGGCGATTGTGGGCGGCGCGATTATTCCCCTGGCGCAGGGGGCGATTGCCGACCGGATCGGAATTCATCATGCGTTTTTCTTGCCGGTGGTTTGTTATCTCTACATTTTGTTTTTTGCGCTGAGTGGGTCGAAGCCGAATAGCGAGCGGCGGACGCTGGGGCTAAGGCGCCTCTCTTAACGGGAGGATCTTTCGGCACGTCTAAAGACGTGCCCCGATACGATCCACTAATCGCGGCGATAAAGCCCACGTCTGAGATGCCGAAAGATTGAACAAATAGGAACATCGCGGCAATGCGGTCGCCATTTTGCTGGAGCGGCCCGTATACTCCCCAAAGTGATCTCCCTGGTCACCTTCATTGTTGCCGCCGCAATGCTGGTTGCGGCACAAGTTCTACTGTGGACTGCCAAAAGAAGGGGCAACGCCTTTTTTTCGGCTAGACCACGAGAGTCGTCTGGCTGGAGCCCCCGCCGACTCTGGCTAGCCAGCTTTCTGACTCTGTTTGCAGAAATGGCCTTCATTCGCTGGATCGCCGTAGAAGTGAGGGTCTTCGCTTACTTCAAGAACCTGGCGCTCGTTCTCTGCTTTCTGGGCTTCGGAGTGGGATGCGCCCTAGTCACGCAAAGAACACGTTGGCTGGCCGCTCTGCAATCTTTTCTTGCGCTGGTTCTGATGGTTCGGATTCCGCATCGGACGGACGGTTTGTTCGAAAACTTGTCCCAACGCCTGGGCGGGGCGGGCGACGTTAGCATTTGGGAAACGCCTGCATATACAGACTGGAGATCTTTTCTGGCGGCTGCCGCACTCTCAGGCTGCCTCTTCTTGTTGATCGTATCGGTATTTGTTCCGCTGGGGCAGGTCGTCAGCCAGCAGATGGATCGCGCCTGCAGTTCGTTGCGCGCCTATTCGTGGAATCTGTTCGGCAGCGTCGTCGGGATAGCGGCCTTCTTCGCGGTTAGCCGGCTGATGTTTCCGCCTTCAGTGTGGATGGGAGTCGTTCTTCTCGGGTTTGCCCTCCTGCAAAACACACGCCGAGATGCCATGCTGGTTGCCAGCTTAGTTGTCCCTCTGGCTCTGTTGCTGCACGATGCAGCCCAGCCCAATACCCAAATCCTCTGGACGCCCTACCAGGAAGTTCTGTACACACGCCGGTATACGCGGGCTGGCGATGCGTGGGGAGGAATCCTGCAGGTGAACCACACCTTCTATCAGAGCATCGTCAACCTCTCTCCCGAATTTCTTGCGCGCCACCCCGCCATCCAGAAGCAAGCGGATTACGATCCGTATAATCTGCCGTTTCGGTTTACGGTTTCGTCGCCTACCGTGCTGGTGGTCGGCTCCGGAACAGGAAACGATGTCGCGGCAGCGTTGCGCCATAATAGCCGCCGAGTGGATGCTGTGGAAATTGACCCGGCCATCTTGGAACTTGGAAAGCGCGAGCATCCGGAGCGTCCATACGACTCGCCGAAGGTGGCCGTTTATCTCGGAGATGCGAGGAATTTTCTAAAGCGCACCAACCAGCAATACGACTTGATTTTGTTTGGACTGCTTGACTCCCACACCCAATTCTCCGATTACGCGAACATGCGGATCGACAATTTTGTATATACCGAAGAGGCGTTCCGGGAGGCCGTCCGGCATCTTACTCCCAATGGAATCATATTCGTAAAATTTCAAGTCGATCGACCGTGGATTGCGAATCGTCTGATCGGCCTCTTGCGTCAGGCGGTCGGCTCTTCGCCCGTCGTGTTCAGGGCCAACTCCACTTATACCGCCTCCTCGTCCTGTTTTGTGGCGTCTCGCAGCGATCGCGTTGAAGAAGCTTTAGCGGCTGACCTTCCGCTCGCCACGTTGGTTGTCGAGAATCAGATATCGCCCGAGGCAGGCGTGGTTCCGGCAACAACCGACGACTGGCCATACTTGTATCAAAAGAATCGCAGAATACCGCTCGCCTTTTATTCCGTCAGCATTCTCGTAATTCTGACTGCGATTGTTCTGTACATTCGAGTGCGGCGCACACAACTTATCGATGCGAGGTTTTCGTTTTCCCTGTTCTTTTTCAGCATGGGTGCGGGGTTTCTACTTCTGGAGACGCAGATCATCAGCCGCCTCGCTCTCTTCTTTGGGACGATTTGGCAGGTTAACGCTATCGTTGTTACGGCCCTGCTGTTGGCTCTGTTGCTGGCCAACGCAGTCGTCGAAAAAATGAGAGCAGTGCCCAAGTTGCCAATGTGGGGCGGACTGCTTGCTTCCCTGGCTATCGCTTATTGGTTTCCGTTTGCCCGAATCCCGGCGTCGCCTACATGGGTTGGGATGATCGCGGTCGGGGTCTTCTCCGTTCCAGTGGTCTTCGCTGGAATCCTGTTTTCATCCGAATTCAGAAAAGCGCTTTCGCCCAGCGCGGCATTGTGCTCAAACGTGATTGGGGCTGTCGCCGGTGGACTGCTGGAAAATCTTTCACTCGTTTTCGGTCTGCGAGCTCTGCTTCTCGTCGCTTTTCTGCTTTATAGTGTCGCAGCAATAGGATACTGGCAGGAAAACCCTCGCTCGTAGGAAATCTCCCCGACAGCCGACGGTCCCCCCTACTGAGGATCACGTTTTCACGGCCGCATTTCTATTACGGCTGGACGATTTGTCCTGCGTAAGGGTGAACTTGTTCTTTCTGGATTTCGCTTGCGTCCCATGCGCCGCCCAAGGCCTTCACTAGATAAACGGAGCTGACCATTTGCTGGCCTAACAATTGCGTCTCCAGGCGCTGACTGCTTAGCAGCGTGGTTTGCGCGGTGATTACGTCGAGATAATTGGTGACGCCGCCTACGTAGCGATTGTTGGCGATATCGAGGGCGCGGCGGGCGTCTGCGACTGCGGCGGCTTGCGTGGCCAACGCTTGCGACAGCGTGCTGAGATTGCTGATGCCGTCTTCCACCTGCTGAAACGCCGTGAGCACCGATTGGCGATAGTTGGCGACAGACTGATCGTAGGCGGCTCGTGCGGCGGCGTAGTTGGCGCGGTTTCGTCCGCCTTCAACGATGGGTTGCAGCGCGTCCGCGCCAATCGACCAGAATAAGCTCGGCGCATTGAGGAGATTTGCGATTGATGTACTTTGCCAGCCGCCGGAGCCGCTGATGGTTATATGCGGGTAGAATGCGGTGCGGGCCAGTCCGACTTCGGCGTTTTCATAGGCCATCTGGCGTTCGGCGGTGGCGATGTCGGGACGGCGCTCTAACACGTCGGAGGGCACGCCGAGTGGTACTGGCGGCGGGGTGGCGTTCAACGGCAGGGCCGGAATCGTGAAGTTTGACGCGGACTGGCCGATGAGAACGGCGATGGCATGCTCATACTGCGCACGTGACTGTTGCACCAACGATAGCTGCGAGATGGTGGAATCGAGAACCGTCGCCTGCTGCGCGACTTCGAGCCCGTTGGCAATGCCGCCGTTGTGGCGGTTCTCCACCAGATCGAGACCCTTACGCTGATAGCCGACGGATTCCTGCACCACGTTGAACTCTGCATCGAGCTCGCGCAAGGAAAAGTAGTCAGCGGCAAGTTCTGCGGTGAGGACCAGCTGGACATTCTGAAGATCAGCTGCGCTGGCTTGCAGAGATGCGTTGGCGGCTTCCACGTTGCGGCGCACGCGGCCGAAGAGGTCGGCTTCGTAGCTGAGCGAAAATGGAATTGTGTAGACGCTTTGCGTGTACGGAACGATCGGCTGCACTACGCCGTTCACAACCGGAGGCGAAGAGCCGTTTAGCGGCCGATTCCCGGAGCCGCGCTGGCGAACGGCACCGGGATCGGCGGAGAGTTGCGGAAAATAATCGGCGGTGGCGACGCGGGCCAGGGATCGCGCCTGATTCAGACGATCTTGCGCGGCCACGAGCGATTGATTGGCTTTCAGTAGTTGTTGCTCATAACTGTTCAGAGTCGGGTCGTTGTACACCTGCCACCACACACCTTTTGGAATGGCGTCTTTTGGCGCGGCTTGCTCCCATGGCGGCTGCGTCTTCCAGGCGTCAGGCGCCGGGGTGGGAGCGGCAGGACGGCTGTATCTCGGCCCGACGGTGCATGCGGTGCTGAAGGCGAGCAGTCCGATGAGGGCGAAGGATGGAACTCGCTTCACTGCGTGTTGCCTTTCTGGCCGTTTTGCTGCTGGCTGGGCGCAGATTGTGCCACGTTTACCTGCTGGCCATTTTCGAGCGAATCCGGCGGATTGACTACGATTTGGTCGTCGGGGGAAACGCCGCCGAGGATTTCGAGGCTTGTGCCGTAATCGCGGCCGATGTTGATTGGCCGCAACTGGATTTTATTGTCGGCACCAACCACGGCGACTTGCGGGCCCTGGGAGCGGAACAGCATCGTGTTCACCGGAACGGTAACTTTGTTTACGTTGTTGCCGACGGCGAAGTGAACTTCCCCGAATGAGCCGGGCAAGAGGCGTCCGTTTTTGTTGGGAACGTCGACCTCGGTCAACAATGTACGAGTATTGGGATCGATGGATTCGGCGGTGCGCGCGATGGTGGCTACAAATTTTTCGCCGGGGAATTCTTGCAAAGTGATGACGGTTTTACCGCCGACCTTGATGAACGGCGCATAAGCCTGCGGCACGCTGGTGAAGACGCGAAGCGGATCAACGCGGGCGAGATCAAAAAGCTCGCGTCCGGCCGCGCCTGCACCGGCGTTGATGAGCGCGCCAGGATCGACATTACGGCGGGTGAGCATGCCGTCAAAGGGCGCATAGACGTCTTTGAAGCCTTCGAGTTGCTCCAGGCGGCGGACATTAGCATCGGCTGCTGCGAGATTTGCCTGCGCCTGTTTGTAACCGCTGCTCTGCTGGTCGGCTTCCTGCGCGGAGACGGAGTCGGTCTTGCGTAAAGCTTCCCAGCGGTCGGCGCTGATTTTGGCGAGATCCAGTTGGGCGACGATTTGCTGGCGCGCGGCGCGCGTCTGATCGAGCTCCTGATCGACTTCGGGAGTGTCGATTTTGGCGAGCAACTCACCCTTTTTTATGCGACTGCCCATGTCCTTATACCACTTGACCAGATACCCGCTAGTGCGAGCGTAGATGGGAGATTCTTCATAGGCTAATAAGGAGCCGGGAAGCACCAGTTCTTCGTCCTGCTTCTCGGCGAGCGGCTTAACGACGGCTACGGTCGGAACGGTTTCGCGCTCGGTCTCTTTGGCGAGGGCGCGGTCGTGGCTTGCCCGGCTCAGCATGGTGATAGCACCGGCGGCCAGCAGGATCAGCAGCAGGACTCCGACGATGGTCAGAGCCTTGCGTGGTGGCGCGGGCGGGAGTTCGGGGGCTCTCTGAACTGTGACGGTGTGATGCTTGGAGCGTTTCTGAATTTCTTCGATTTCCTCATCGCGCCGGGCCTGTTCGCTGAGAGCATGGTGCTCCTCGGGCGCGACCGTTGGCTGTTGGTTGCCGTCCAACTGTTTATCATCCGGTCGATTGCCATCCGTGCCTGAGTTCGACTTCTGTACCTCGATCGTGTATCTTGGTTTTGTCTCTTCAGTCATGCTTCGCTCCACTGGCTCCCACTCTCCCTATTGTTTCAACGAAAATCGTTACTTCAACTAAAACTGTCTTAATTCTCAAATACAACCTCTTCCAAGATTCAAGTCGCCTAAATTCATTGCTCAAATTCTTCTGCCCACGTTCATGCCGATGCATTGGCGCGTTTCTTTTCCCGGCGGCCGTGCACGATAGCGAAGACGCTGGGCACAAAGAATAATGTTGCCACGGTGGCGAAGAGCAGGCCTCCAATGACCGCGCGGCCGAGCGGCGCATTTTGCTCGCCGCCTTCGCCGAAGCCGAGGGCCATGGGGACCATGCCGATGATCATGGCAAGAGCAGTCATCAGAACCGGGCGCACACGCGTGTAACCGGCGGTTACCGCGGCTTTCACTGCTTCTATTCCCTCATCCATTTGCTCGCGGGCGAAACTGACCATCAGGATGGAGTTGGCGGTGGCGACGCCCATACACATCACAGCGCCGGTAAGCGACGGGACGCTGAGCGTGGTGTGCGTGAGCAGCAGGAACCAGCAGATACCGGCGAGCGCGCCGGGCAGCGCCATGATGATGATGAAGGGATCGAGCCACGACTGGAAGTTCACCACGATGAGCAGGTAGACCAGCACGATCGCGCCGACAAGACCGAGGCCCAGCCCGATGAAGGACGAGCGCATGGTTGTGACCTGTCCGCGAATGACAATTTGCGTACCGCGCGGGAGGGGGCCTTTTCTAAATTGGTTAACGATTTTATCCGTGTCGGCGGCGACCGCGCCGAGGTCGCGATCCTGGGTGCTGGCATACACATCGATGACGGATTGAATGTTGTAGTGATTTACGGAGGCAGCGCGGGTGGTCGGTGTCAACTGCACCAGGTTGCCCATCAGCTGCGGGCCTTGCTGGGAGGTCACGGGAATATTCAGCAGGTCCTGCATGTTGGTCATGCGATATTGCGGTGACTGCACGGCCACCTGATAGGTAACCTCGTTCTTGGGACTGAGCCAGAAGTTGGGCGAGGTCTGAAAGCTGCCGCTCAGGGAAACCAAGGCGCTGGTGGCAACGTCGCGCGCGGTGAGGCCGACCTGGGTGACTCGAGTGCGTTCGATATCCATGTGCAGGGTGGGCAAGGAGAGCAATTGCTGAACGTGCACGTCGGCGGTGCCGGGGATGTGCCGCATCCTATTAGCAATATGCTGCGCGATATCGTAATTGCTGTACATATCCGCGCCGATAATCTGCACGTCGATGGGCGCGGGAAGCCCGAAGTTGAGGATTTGCGTAACGATATCGGCGGGCTGGAAGAAGAACTCCACGCCGGGAAATTCGCGGGGCAGGACTTCGCGCAAATGGCGGGTAAGAGCTGCGGTGGGCGGATGGTGCTCGGGGTCGAGTGCGATCAGGATTTCGGAGTCGCTGGTGCCCATGGTCCCGTTCGAAGCGTAAGACAAGTTAATGCCGGAGTTGGGCAGGCCGATATTGTCGAGAACGGTCTGCAGCTGTCCCTGAGGGATTTCCCGGCGGATGACATCTTCCACTTCGTCGCACAAGCGAGCGGTTTCTTCCACGCGTAAACCGGCGCGGCCACGTACATGCAGACGGATCAGGCCGGCGTCAACTTGGGGAAAGAAATCCTGGCCGAGGAAGAAAAACAGGCCGAGCGAAAGAATGCAAAAAGCGAGAAAGCCGATGGCGAAGACGTTGCGATTGGCGATCGTAGTTTCGAGGACGGCTTCGTAGCCGCGGCGGAAATCCTCGAACTTCCGTTCGAAGCCGCGCTGGAAGCGGCCGAGGAACGACTTCCCTGTTTCCGACCGATGCTCGTGGCCGCGCATGATGTACATCACCAGCGTGGGAATTAGCGTTCGCGAAAGGAAGTAACTGGCTAGCATGGCGAAGCTGACGGCTTCGGCGAGAGGAACGAATAGGAATTTTGCCACGCCCGAAAGAAAGAACATGGGCACGAACACGATGCAGATGCTAAGAGTGGAGACGAAGGCAGGGACGGCGATCTGCTGCGCGCCGTCTAGAATGGCCTGGCGCATTTCTTTGCCCAGAGCGAGGTTGCGCTCGATGTTTTCGATTTCGACGGTGGCGTCGTCGACGAGAATGCCGACGGCGAGCGCCAATCCGCCTAGCGTCATGATGTTGATGCTTTGGCCAATTGCTCCGAGCACGATGATCGAAACAAACACCGAGAGAGGGATGGAGATCAAGATGACGATGGTGGGCCGCCAGTCCCCAAGAAAGATGAGGATCATAATGGCGGTGAGGATGGCGGCGATCGCGCCCTCGCGAATCACACCATAGATCGACGCTCGGACGAAAAGAGACTGGTCGAAGAGCGCGGTGACTTTGAGTGCCGGCGGCAGCGCCTGCTGCGCCTGCACCACGATGTTCTTAATTCCTTTGACGATATCGAGAGTGGACGCGCCGCCGATTTTGTAAATCGACATGAGTGCGCCGCGGTTTCCATCCTGGCGGACAATGTTAGTTTGCGGCGAGAAGCCGTCGCGGATGTGCGCGACATCGCGCATATACAAAGTTGAGCCGTTGACGGTCTTGACGGGGAGATCGTTTAACTCCGGGATGGTTTGCGGAGTGCCGTTCATCTCGACGTTGTATTCGAGCTGGCCCATCTTGATGGTGCCGGAGGGAAGAATGATGTTTTGCGCGTTGACCGCATTGACGATGTCGTTCGGCTGCAGGCCATACTGTTGCAGTTTGGCAAGATCGAGATCGACCTGAATCTGGCGAACTTTTCCGCCGTAGGGATACGGTGTAGCCGCGCCGGGAACGGTGGCGAGATAGTTCCGGAGAAAATTCTGGCCCAAATCGAAAAGCTGCTGCTCAGGCAATGTCTTGCTGCTGAGGCCAAGCTGGATAATCGGCGTGGTGGAAGCGCTGTAGGAAATAACCAGCGGCGGCGTCGTGCCGGGAGGAAGGCTGCGCACGGTGGTCTGTGCGATGGCAGTGATCTGCGCGATGGCGCCTTGCACGTTGGTTCCGGGGCGGAAAAAAACTTTGATAACGCCCATCCCATAGACGGACTGGGATTCCATGTGCTCGATGTCGTTGACCGTGGTAGTGATGCCGCGCTCGGAGTTGGCCACGATGCGGTCAGCCATATCCTGCGGCGACATGCCGCCGTAAAACCAAACGACCGATACGACTGGAATATCGATGTTGGGAAAAATATCAACCGGCGTGCGGGCCACGGTCACGAAAAACATGATGATGATGACCAGCGCCATCACCACGAACGTATAAGGACGCCGAAGAGCTAACGCTACAATCCACATCGAACGGGCACCACCCGGCTGTTGAGCTAAAGCTTAAAGCGAGATTCAGGAAAGGCTGCCTTCGGGGGGACAAGCCCAGCCAATCCCGGTAAACTTAGATTCGATACGGTACGTATCGGATTCTGAATCCCACGCTTGATTATATGGTAGTGTAAGGCCATGCGCCAAAAACTTCGGGGCCATCGCAACGGCCACGAAAACGAAAGTAAGCGCGCTCCCGGGCGGCCGCGGAGCGAAGAGGCGCGCCTATCGATCCTGCGCAGCGCATTGAAATTGCTGGCAAAAAAGGGCTTCCCCGAATTCACAATTGAGGCGGTTGCGGCGCATGCGGGCGTGGGCAAAGCGACCGTATATCGCTGGTGGCCGGATAAGGCGGCTTTAATCGCGGATGCTTTTGCCAGCAATACAACTCGCAAGCTCCATTTCCCCGATACAGGTTCGCTGCGAACGGATATGAGTCAACAAATGCAGCAGCTGATCAAGGTCTTTCGCAGCCGCCGTGGAAAGATCGTTTCTGCAATGCTGGGAGCGGGACAAAGCGACCGGAGCCTGATTACGGCATTTCGTGAACGCTTCATGATGCCTCGCCGGCAGGAGGCGTACGCCACGCTGCGGCGCGCCATCAAGCGCGGGCAGTTAAAAAAAAATGTGGATATGGACTTGCTGCTCGACTCGCTTTACGGGCCGATCTACATGAGATTTCTTATTCGGCACGATGATTTGACGCCTGCGTTTGTGGAAGGTCTTTGCGGGCTGACGTTAGGTGGGGCTGTTTCAAAGGCGCCGCGCAACGGCGCACGCTCATAAGCAGAGCGGACGGCGGCGCGGATGTTCTTTACAGTTAACATTCGTCCAGCGCTTTCGTTTGCTGTTCCGATGCAGGATTAATCCTCGGCGTATCCGCGGTTGTCCCCGACCCTTCAGCAACGGCGGAGCTTTCTTTCGACTGCGGTCCGGGTGCAGGCAAAGGGGTAGCCGAATTTCTGATGCGCCGCTCCTTTATGCCGGGGTACTCCGCGAGCCTAGCGCGGAAGTACTCAATGTGCTGATGCAAACCTTCCCTGAGTTCCGCCAGCTTTGCTTCCAGTGCTGGATCGTCCCCTGTCGTGATTATCTGCGCGCACAGGTCGCGAATCCTGTCTTCGATTCGGCGATGCATCGACTCGCTTTGCTGGGATGAAGTAGCCGGGTCGGATTCCGGGGAGTTAGTGGAGTCGGACGTCAGCGCTTCGTGAACCGCGGAAACCAACGCCGACGATTCCGACTTAGGCACGACCTTCCGCACTCCCATCTTGGCGGCTTCGATTTGGATTTGTGAAGAGTAGTACAAAGTGTGCATGAGGATGGGAGTCTCGGGCAGCAGCTTGTTGATCTCTCGTGCGGCCGTCAGCCCGTCCTTTCCGGGCATGGCGAGGTCGAGGATAATCAAACGTGGCTTGAACTCTCCCGCTTTGGCGACCGCCTGCTCCCCATTTTCGGCTTCAATGATCTCCCAGTCGCCGCTGCTCTGCAGCACATCGCGCATTGCCGCCCTGACTGACGGATTATCATCTGCGATCAATATTGGGATCGGCATAGCGGGGCTCGGAAAAATCTTGCGTACTTTGAGGTGAAAGCTGTGGTAAGGGTTTACTGAGAGGTTGCGAAATTAACTGACATTTAACCAATCGGAAGTCTTGCATAGGCGTTCGTGCTCGATGACCTCTGCTATCGGCCCGCCATTTACGTCCGCCGAAATCTAACTCTGAGTTATAATCGCCCACCGATGAACCTGACTGCGGGCACAAAGCTGGGACCTTACGAAATCGTCAATCTGCTGGGCGCGGGAGGAATGGGCGAGGTGTATCGCGCCCGCGACTCGCGCCTGAAGCGCGAAGTGGCCGTCAAAGTCTTGCCGAAGGCGCTCTCTCTGGACGCCGACCGTTTGCGGCGTTTTGAGCAGGAGGCGCTGGCTACCGCCGCGCTGAATCATCCGAACATTCTTGCAGTGTTCGATATTGGCAGCTACGATGGTGCGCCTTATGTCGTCTCCGAGTTGCTGGAGGGTGAGACACTTCGCGACCGCTTGCGCAACGGAGCGGTTCCGCTGCGAAAAGCTCTGGATTACGCATTGCAAATCGCCCACGGCCTGGCGGCGGCGCACGAGAAGGGGATTATTCATCGCGACCTCAAGCCGGAAAATCTCTTCATCACGAAAGATGGCCGCGTAAAAATTCTGGATTTCGGTCTCGCCAAGCTTACACAGCCTGATCCCAGCGGAAGTCACACTTCCCTGCCGACGATGACGCACGCCACCGAGGCAGGCGTGGTGATGGGAACTGCGGGGTATATGTCGCCCGAGCAGGTGCGCGGGACGGCAGTCGATCCACGCTCCGATATTTTCAGCTTCGGCGCGATTTTATACGAGATGATTTCCGGCAAGCGGGCGTTTCACCGGGACACTCCTGCGGATACGATGAGCGCGATTCTGAAGGAAGAACCGGGCGACCTGAGCGAGACGAATCGCAACGTGTCTCCGGCGCTGGAGCGGATTGTTCATCATTGTTTGGAAAAAAATCCGGAGCAGCGGTTTCACTCGGCCAGCGATATTGCGTTCGATCTGGAGCATGTGTCGGGAGCATCAAGCACTAGCTCGAGGCTCACGCCGATTCCGGTGGTGCGGCCGAAGATTGGGTTGGCGCCGGCGATCATTGGCGGGGTGGTTGTGGCTTTGGTGGTGCTGGCGGCGGGCTGGTGGGCGGGGAGAAACAGCGTTCGCGTGCCAGTGGCGGAGTATAAGCAGATCACATTTCGCACGGGAACCATCGGCAATGCACGCTTCACGCCCGATGGCAGCGTGGTGTACAGCGCAGCATGGGACGGCGGAGAGGATGAATTGTACCTGGCGCGCACCGACGAACCGGGAGCGCGCGAGTTGAGCCTGAAAAACGCCGAACTGCTTTCCATCTCGAAAAATGGAGAGCTGGCGCTGCGCTTGAACTCGGTGAACGTAGGCGGCTATGCACGCTCGGGAACGCTGGCGCGGATGCCGTTGAGCGGCGGCACGCCGCGCGAGGTGCTGGAGAATGTTCAGGACGCGGACTGGGCTCCCGATGGCGAAAATCTGGCGGTTATCCGGCTGGTGCCGGAGACATTGCACTGGCGGCTGGAGTATCCGGTGGGCAAGGTGCTGTTTGAGAGCACCGGCTGGCTCAGCCATCCGAAAATTTCACCGGACGGGAAATGGGTTGCTTTTGCGGATCACGAAGTGCCGGGCGGCGACGATCAGGGCTCGGTGGCGGTGATTGCCGCGGACGGCAGCGGAAAAGAGAAAAGACTTTCTTCCGGCTGGATTTCGGTGGAGGGAATTCTCTGGTCCCCCAGCGGCAACGAGATTTGGTTCACGTCAGGGAGAACCGGCAGCGCGACGAATCCGAGCGCAGTCACCCTCAACGGGAAAATTCGGAGCGTCACCAATACTCCGGGAGGCGTGTGGTTGCAGGATCGAAGAGCCGGCGACGTGTTGGCGGTTACGCATCGCGAGCGCGTGGGGATTCGGGGCGTGGCTCCGGGCGGAAAAGAGGAACACGAACTGGGCTGGTTCGGCTGGTCGATTTTGCGCGGGATGACGCCGGACGGGCACAAGATTGTTTTCGAAGAAGAGGGGAACGGCGGCGGGTCGAACTATACGGTGTATCTGCGGGACACGGATGGTTCGCCTCCGGCGCGCATCGGCGAAGGATTGTGCTTCGGCATTTCTCCCGACGGAAAGTGGGTGGCGACGCGGCTTCCGAAAGGCGGCCCGCTCAAGCTGGTGCCGACCGGTGCGGGCGAGACCCGGCAGCTTACCCACGACGCTGTGACTTATGGAACGGTTCGGTGGATGCCTGACGGCAAGCATCTGCTTGCGGTTGGCATTGAAGCGGGGCACGGCAGCCGCACCTACATGATCGACCTGGCCACCGGCGACTCGAAGCCGATTACGCCGGAGGGGATCAACGGAACACAGCTCTCGCCGGACGGAACGAAGATGATTGCGTTTGGGAAAGACGGCAAGTTGGGGATCTGGCCGATGGACGGAAGCGGGCTGCGTGCGATTCCGGGGCTGGATGGAAGCTACTATGCAAGAGGTTGGACTCCCGATGGAGGATCGGTGTATGTGGCCTCCGGCAAAATGTCGGACAAGGTGGCGAAGGTGTATGTGGTCAACGTTGCCAGCGGCAAGATGGAGCTATGGAGAACGTTTGGGGAGATGACTCCCGGGATGAGCGGCGCGGGCGCGCCTTTGTTCTCCGAGGATCGCCGGGCTTATGCCTACGTTTATGGGAGCACGTTGTCGGAGGCGTACGTGGTCACGGGGCTTAAGTAGCTCGGTGTCGGTTTTATCCCGCGAGTGTTTCGATTGTACGGATCGCATTGGGCGGGAGATCGAGCGACAAGCTGGCGAGATCCTGCTGCATGTGCTCGGGGCTTGATGTACCGGTCATCGGCAACATGCCCACAGCGCGAGCGAAGGCGAATATGATTTGCGCCGGGGTGGCGCTGGAGTCCTTCGCAATGTGCGCCACAAACGGGTGGTGCAGGATTTCTGCATTCGCGGTGAGCAGGGAGAATCCCTGATAAATGATCTTATGGGTGCGGCAGAATTGCCGGATTTCGCGATCCCAGCCGAGTTGGGCATAGCAGCGGTTTTGAACGAAGTAAGGAGCCTCTTTTTGGGACGCGATCATCTGCTCGAAATGGTCTAGAGAAACGTTGCTCACTCCTAGCATGCGCGTGTGGCCTGCGTCGCGCTCTTTTTTCATTGCCTCCCAAACTTCGGCGTCGGCTTCGCTCCAGCCGTAGCTCGAGGCTGGGCCGTGCAGAACGAAGCTGTCGACGTAGTCGGTGCCGAGGTGTTCGAGCGAACTGGCCATCGACTGCGCGACTTGCGTCGAGAGACTTGCGGAGGGATCGTAAGGCAGGCGATGGTCCTGGCCGGGGCGGTAGGTGAATTTGGTTTGGAGAAAAAGATCGCCGCGGGTGACTAGGCCCTGGCGATAGGCGGCTGCAAGGCCTTCGCCGACTCCGGCCTCAAAGTAGTGGCGGCGCTGGTTGGCGGTGTCGATGGCGCGAAATCCAGTGCGGATGGCGAGTTCCACCAAAGCCGGAGTGCGGTCTTCTTTCCATGCGGTTCCGTAAATAAACGCGGGGATTGTGGATTCGTTGGTCATGCGGTTTCGTTCGTGCATCCAATATATTCAGAACTGCTTGATCTGCCCGGCAATAGAATAGAGGTTCTTGCAATAAGGAGCAGTATATGTCTCAGGACGATCTTACGATCTCGCCCGGCACGCAATTTCGTACGGCCATGCTGGTGGCAATTCTTGCGGATGCTTTACAGATCATATTGCTTCCCGTGTTCGCTGCGGGGGCTGTGTCTCCGGCGGATGACGTGCTTGACCTCGGCATCGCCGCAGTGATGGTGAAACTCCTGGGCTGGCATTGGGAGTTTCTGCCCTCGTTTTTCGCCAAGCTGGTGCCGGCGGTCGATCTGGTCCCTTTGTGGACACTGGCGGTGGCGAATGTTTACCGGAAGGCGAAGAGGATTGCCGTTGCCGAGGATGCAGAAGGGGCAGCGGCGCATGCGCTTCCTGACCCTGGCAAGAGGTAGCGATTGGTTGGTTCGAGGCCGAGTGCGGGGCGAGACCTCAGGGGCTAAAGCCTTTTTCTTCGAGCGGTGGCCTGGCGGCACGGCTGAAGCCGTGCCCTGATACGAACCCCTGTGCGAATCCTGATGCGAATCGTGTAGGAATCGTGTTTTTCGCGACTCGCATTTTCTGAAGCGGATCGGGCCTTGTTCTGGTACGCTGCTATGCCATGCGCCTTCAACATACTCTTCTTTTTCTTGCCCTGGTTTCATCCGCCTTGCTCTTCGCACAAAACTCGAAGCAAGTGGCGGAGCGCGTTGCTGCGCAGGATGCGCTCTTCGAAGAGCAGTATGAATCCGATCTGCGGAATTTTCCTGAGCGCGCGACTGCTTTCGGCGACTATCGCTACAACGATAAGCTCGCGGATTATTCGCTCGACGCGATTTTCCAGCGCAACAAGACGAACCATGAATTTCTTGCGCGGCTGGAGGCGATCCCGACTACGGGCTTCACGGATCAGGATCAGCTTTCTCACGATCTGCTGGCGCGGGTGCTGCAGTTGCGCATTGCCGACTTTGACTTAAAGGAATATGAGATGCCGGTCAACCAGCAGAACGGTATTCATACTGGCCTTGCCGATTTGCCGCTCTCGGTGCCGTTTGATTCTGTGAAGCACTACGAAGACTACGTCTCGCGATTGCATCAGATTCCGCGGGTGCTCAACCAGACTACCGAGGTGATGCGGGCCGGCATGAAAGACAAGCTGATGCCGGTGCGGTTTCTGTTGGAGAAGCTTCCGGTGCAGTGTGATGGGATTATTGAGGCTGATCCTTTTCTGCAGCCGACCAAAAAGTTCCCGGCGAGCATTTCCGCAGATGATCAAAAACGATTGACGCGGGAGATTACGGACGCGATCAATAGCGACGTGATTCCTGCTTATAAGACTTTTGCCGCATTCCTGCGCAATGAGTATGCGCCGCAGGGGCGTACCGCGCTTTCGGTTACCTCGCTTCCCGACGGGGAAAGGCGTTACGAAAATGATATCTACGCGCGGACTACCACGCACATGACTCCCGAGGAGATTCACAAGTTGGGGTTGCGCGAGATGAACCGCATTGAAGCGGAGATGCTGGTTATCGCCAAGAAAGAGGGATTTGCCGATCTTGCTTCTTTTCGCGCTTCGCTGAAGACCAATCCTAAATACATTCCGACGTCCGCCGAGCAGATCCTTGACGACTTCCGGCATTACATTGCGCAGATGGAACCGAAGCTGCCGGAGTTGTTCACGCTGCTTCCTAAGTCACCAGTTACCGTGGAAGCGATACCGGCATTCCAGGCTGCGGCGGCGACGCATTACGTCACGGGAACGCCAGACGGCAAGCGGCCGGGGCGCGTGGTGGTTGCTACTTCGAACTTCGCCGAGCGGTCGCTGATCGACGATGAAGCGATTGCTTACCATGAAGGGATTCCGGGGCATCACATGCAGCTTTCGGTGCAGCAACAGCTCACCGGCTTGCCGAAGTTTCGTCTGCATGGGCTTGGGTTCAACGCTTACATCGAAGGTTGGGCGCTATACGCCGAAGAGTTGGGTAAGGAGGTCGGTTTCTATCAGGACCCGGTTTCCGATTACGGCCGATTATCTTCGGAGCTTTTTCGCGCGGTGCGGTTGGTGGTGGATACGGGGATTCATGCGAAGGGATGGTCGCGCGAGCAAGTCGTGGAGTTTTTCCGCAAGTCAGGCGCGGTTGACGAGCCTACGATTCAGTCCGAGACAGATCGCTATATCGCATGGCCGGCGCAGGCCCTCAGTTACAAGCTGGGGCAGCTCAAGATTCGCGAGTTGCGCGAGCGGTCGCGGACGGAGCTGGGGGCGAAATTCGACATCCGCAAATTTCACGATGAGATGCTGGACGGCGGGACGCTTCCGCTCGATATGCTTGAGGCCCGGACGGACAAGTGGATCGCAGAACAAAAGGCGAGGTGAAGAGTTTGCTGCGGGTGCTTCTTTTGCTGGCCGTTCTGCCGGTTGGATCTTCCTTTGCGGTTTCCCAAACAGTTCAGACGTCAGCGGTATTCGCGCGGGTGAAGTATTTGCAGCATGGAATCAATGCTAGCGAGTGGTTTGCCCAGGTGTATGACAAGCGCGGATATACACGGGAGCATTTTCAGGCGTGGACGACGGCGGAGGACATTGCGCTGATCAAATCAATGGGCTTCGATCATGTGCGGCTGAGCGTGAATCCTCAGCCGATGTTCAACGAGCGGGAGCCGAATAAACTTTCGCCGGAATATCTGGAATATCTGGATGCAGCGGTGAAGATGATTCTGGATCATGGGCTGGCGGTGGTGATCGACATGCATCCGGAGAGCGACTTTAAAGCGCGTTTGACGAAAGACGATGATTTTGTCGAAGAGTTTGCCGATTTCTGGCGGGCACTCGCGCAGCATTATTCGACGTGGGATGCGGATCGCGTGTTCTTTGAAGTGCTGAATGAACCGGAGTTCACCGACCGCTATCGCTGGCTGGGGGTGCAGGCAAAGCTCGCGGTAGCGATTCGCGAAGGCGCCCCGGCGCACACGATTATTGCGGCGGGGGCGCGATGGTCGAACGATGATGAGTTGCTGTTTCAAGAGCCGCTGCACGATTCTAATGTGATTTACAACTTTCATTTTTATGAGCCGCACATTTTCACGCATCAGGGCGCTAATTGGGGCTCTTATTACTGGCATTGGCTGCGGGGGTTGCCGTATCCCTCGACCAAAGAGGCGGCGGCGCAGGCGGCGGCGCTCGAACCGGACGATGTAAATCGTTTGCCGGTGATCCGGTACGGACTCGATCATTGGGATGCCGAGCGGATCGAGGCCGAGATGGAAGAGGCCGCCGGATGGGCGCGCCGACGGGGCGTTCCGCTGGTGTGCAACGAGTTTGGAGTTTACCGGGCCTACGCTGAGCCGCAATATCGCGAGGCCTGGCTGCACGATGTGCGAATCGCTTTGGAGAAGAACGGGATTGGCTGGACGATGTGGGATTATTCTGGATCATTCGGAGTTGTCACCAAGAAAGATGGGAAGACTGTGGTGGACGATGCAGTGTTGAAGGCACTCGCTTTGAAGTAAAGGCGGCCTTCTTATTAGCTCTGCCGTTAACTCTCTTCGCGCATGCCGACGGGGGGAGTCGCGTTAAACTATTTCTCCATGCCACTAAACCTTACGATCCTTCCCGGCGACGGCATCGGCCCCGAGGTCACCGAGCAAGCGGTTCTCGTTCTTGGCGCAGTCGCAGAGTCCTTCGGACATCAACTTCAACTACAGTACAAAAACATTGGCGGTGCGGCGTTGGCTGCGGTCGAAGACCCTTTGCCGCCGGACACGCTACAGGCCTGCCTCGCATCTGGCGCGGTGTTGATGGGCGCGGTGGGCAATCCTGCGTTCGATCATTATCCGAATCATCTTCGGCCGGAAGCGGGGTTGCTGCGGCTGCGGCGGGAGCTTGGAGCTTATGCAAATCTGCGTCCTGCGATTTGTTTTCCGACACTGGAAGATTGCTCGCCGTTGCGCTCCGAGACGGTTCGCGGGACCGACATCATGATCGTGCGGGAGCTGCTCGGTGGCTTGTATTTCGGCGAACCGCGGTCGATCACGGGCGATGCCGGCAAGCGCGTGGCTTTGAATACGATGACCTATGACGAGCTGGCGATCGAGCGGATTGCGCGCGTCGCGTTCGAACTGGCTCGAAGCCGGCGCAAGAAGGTGCTCTCCGTCGATAAGGCCAATGTTCTGGAGTGCTCCCGATTATGGCGTGAAGTCGTCATTCGCTGTGCGAAGGAATATCCGGACGTTCAGCTTTCTCACATGTATGTGGATTCGGCGGCGATGTCGCTGGTGCAGCGGCCACGGGATTTCGATGTGGTGCTTACCGAGAATATGTTCGGGGATATTCTGTCGGATCAAGCTGGCGGAGTGGTTGGTTCACTGGGATTGTTAGCGTCGGCCAGTATCGGCGGACCGGTGGGATTGTACGAGCCGGTGCATGGTTCGGCGCCCGATATTGCGGGGAAAGGGGTTGCGAATCCTTTGGGCGCGATTCTTTCGGTTGCGATGTTGCTGCGGCATTCGTTCCGGCTGGAGCGGGAAGCGGTGTGCATCGAGGGCGCGGTTGAAAGTGTTTTGAACGACGGTTTGCGGACCGCGGATTTGGCTCGCCCCGGACAAAGTCCAGTTAAGACGTCCGAGATGGGAAGCAAGGTAGCTCAGGAATTAGGAGCGGTTCAGCGGACGTAGCACGAACACGCGCAATTCAAATTCTCGGTCCTGGCCTTCCCGGAACCGTCTTCGTCGCGGGCTGAGGCGCCACAGCCGCTCCGCCATCGTACTTTCCGGTCATGCTGTACCACCGTATTCGCAGCATCTCCTGAAACATACGCGCGCCATCGATCAGGGGATTGATTCGCGTTCCTCCGACGTGACCCCAGCGCACGGGCACTTCGTCTACCCGAAAACCGAACATGCGGGCGAGGAAGAGAATTTCAGGATCGAAGCCCCAGCGCTCGATGCGCTGCAGAGGGAGGATTTTTTCCGCGGCGCGGCGCGTGAAGGCTTTGAAGCCGCATTGTGTGTCTGCGAATTGCAAGCCGAGAGTTGCTCGCAGTAACAGGTTGAAGATTCTTCCAAAAAGCTGGCGGTGCAGCGATTGACGCTGGGTTTGCAGTTCGGCGCGCAGCCAGCGCGAGCCGATGGCGACATCCGCGCCGGAAGCCAGCGCCTGCAGAAGCTTCGGCATTTCTTCGATCGGCGAGGATAAATCCGCATCGCTGAATACAACGATATCGCCGCGCGAGCTCAGGATTCCGTGGCGAACGCTAAAGCCTTTGCCGCGATTACCGGGGTTTTCCACGAGCCGGACAATGGGATTTTTGCTGGCAAAGTCGCGCACGATGTCCGCGGTGTTGTCTCGAGAGCCGTCGTTCACGACGATAACTTCCGCATCCCACCCTTGCTGGCGGATGTAGGCCAGGACTTTCTCCAGGGTTGCCCCCAGCCGCTGGCTTTCGTTGTAAGCCGGGATGACGATGCTGAAAGTCATGTCTTGATAATGGCTCAAGTAAATCCGGCCTCGCACCCGGAATTACTTAAGATGTCGCCAACCTCAAAGCTGTTGCCGGGGGAAAGCGATCTCCCATTGTACGTCTGGAATGGAAGGCTGAAACATTAGAAGTCAACCCCGGCTGCAATTCAGGCAACGCGCCGCTGTTGGACTAGCATGCCGAAAAACTCATCCACCAGATCGCCGTCGAGCAAACCCTGCTGGACCTTATCGCGCATGGTTTGCGCGGATTGATCGTGTCCGATTGCCGGTTTATAGGGGCGGGCGGTGCGGAGGGCGTCATACACATCCACGACCTGCAGAATTCGCGGCAGCAGCGGGATTTCGGTGCCACGCAATCCGTCAGGATAGCCGGAGCCATCGGGATGCTCGTGATGATGGCGAATGATGGGCAACACGAGGCGCAGCGACTTCAGGGGTTTGCAGATCGATTCTCCAGTGACGGGATGCTGGCGCATGATCTCCCATTCTTCCGGGGTCAAGTCGCTGCCTTTTTTCAGGATTTCGTCGGGCACGGCGATCTTGCCCAAGTCATGGAGGTATCCTCCCCTGCGTAAGGCTCGGATGGAATCTTCGTCCAGTCCTAAGTGGCGGCCAAGATCAGTGGCATTCAGGGCCAGGCGCTCACAATGGCCTTCGGTATAAGGGTCGCGGCTTTCGACGGCTAGACCGAGAGTGCATAGCACCGAATCTGCCGTCTCCAGTTCGTCGGTGAATTCCTTCACCCGCAGCAGAGATTTCACCCGGGCGGTCAATTCTTCGGCCAACACCGGCTTGTTTAGGAAATCGTCGGCTCCCGCTTCGATTCCACGGACTTTATCGGTGCTGTCGCTTAGGCCCGTGATCAGCACGAAGGGAATGAGACGGGTCACTGGATTATCTTTGAGATCGCGGCATAATTCGTAGCCCGATTTGCCGGGCATGCGAACGTCGGAGAGAATCAGATCGGGCGCTTCGCGCCTTATCTCAGCCTCCGCTTCCTGTGCATCGCTGGCAATTACAACCTCATAGCCCCGCATGGTGAGCAATTGGCTCATCAGCGCCGCGATGCCGGGATTGTCATCGACCACCAGAATCCGCGCAGCTTTGCGGCTGGGCAACATCTGGACCATGCCATGATCAGAAGCTTTTAGCTGCGTGGAAGTTGTCCGGGAATCACCGCTGGATGGCGGGCGGGAGTGCCGAGGCAGACTCATAATCGCGAATATCCCATCTTTTTCATTCTACTTCAATGGCAAACAAGGTATCTGCTTGTAGGACATAAGTTTTAGGATACTTAGAGCTTCGCTATATCGAATTTAGTGCAAAGCTTTTCGCAAGCGTGTGACATCTGAACTTGTTCATCGAAAAGCTTCCTGCTAAGTCTCGTTGGTTGGTTCGCATAATTCATCGCCGCGGAGCAGTCACTCTTGCCATCGTTGTGCTCGTCCTGACTTCTGCGGCTTTTTCTGTTTCGAAGCCGCATGTCGTAGTCTTCGGCAAATGGACTTCCGTGCAATGGTTCCCCGATTCCGGCGCAGGCGATAAACCGCACACTCTGAAGGTTCGAGCTCTGCTCGTTGACGCACGGGTCAAGGAATTTACAGTCGGCCCGGCGCACGATGTCACGGAGCGACTGTTCGTTGTGCAGCGCGCATTCCGCATCAATGACAGCCTTCCGCAAGAATCCGAGTCCTTGCCGCGCTGGCAATGGCAAGAGGGCGGATGGCTGCTGGTGGACCGGGTTAGCGGGCACGTGTCCGCGATCAATTTGCCGGATTTTGACGTGCTCCATTCGGCGGTGAGTTGGTATCGCGACTATGCGGCGTATTGCGGAGTATCGGACGATGGCAAGAAGGTTCACGCCGTGGTAGCCCAGCTTAACCGGCGCAAGGCGGTGTTGAAGAAGGCTTTCGAAAGTGTGAGCATGGGTGAGGGAGAAGCGACAAACGCTGCGCCCGATGTCGCCTGCCCAGTTCCCGAATGGCAACGCGCTCCTGTGCGAGTCACTTTCGATCCGCCAAACGGCGCAAAACAGACCTTTGCTATTCGGGGCCATGCTGCAGATCTAGTTTCTGAGGACGAGGATGACGAAGAAGCGTCACGGTAGCGAAATAGGCCGGTTTCCAAAGGGCCGTCAATCTCCCGTGGCGTCGACGGCGGGAGGCTCGACAGCGATCTTCTCTTTTACTTCTGCGCTGGTAACCAGGATCACCGCCAGAATCACGATCGCGCTTCCCATGGCAATAAAGCGATCTACTCGCTCGTGGAGAATGAGCCAGCCTAAAAAGACAGCCACAACCGGATTTACATAGGCGTAGGTGGACACCTTCGAGGTGGGAACGTGCTCCAGCAGCCAGATGTAGGCCGTGTAACCGATCCAGGAGCCGCAAACTACCAAATAGAGAACGGCGCTGATGCCGCGGATGGTCCAGGCAGCCCGCGAGAAATCTCCCAGCAATAGCGCAAATATAAGATTGGCCACGCCTGCCGCGGTCACCTGCCATGCGGTTGCGCTAAAGACGTCCATGCCTGACTGCCAGCGCTTGGATAGGACTGACCCGAGCGCCCAGGAAAACGAGCCGCCGAGTAAGGCGACCGACGCGCGGAACTCGCGCTGGCCCAGTGCGGAGCTCGAATGTAGCTCTGGCCAGAAGAGGACGAGCAGTCCCCCGATGCCCAGGGCAAGTCCTGCTTTGCCGCGCCATGAAATGCGATGATGACCCAGCAGCAGTGAATCGAGCACCAAAAACCATAGCGGGGTAACGGCTACGATCAGGGCTGCTAAGCCCGACGGCACCGTCAACTCCGCCCAGGAGAGCGTCAGGTTGCCGCCCATCAGCAAGAGGATTCCGACTACCGAGGCCAGGGCGATCTGTTTTGCCGAATACCATATGGTGCGCCCGGTTGCGGCGCAGACCGCGAGCATGACTACTCCGGCAATCGAAAATCGCAGGGCGCACATCAATGCCGGAGGGATGCTCTGCACGGCGATGTCGATGGCGAGATAGGTCGATCCCCAAAATAAATAGACGAGGCCGAAGGCGAGAATCACCGCAAACCGGCTTGGGGTCTGAGCTTTCTTCATGTGAGCGAAGAACGGGGAAGCTAAAAGATATCAGACGTTCACAAGGATCAAAGATAACCGGCGTGCGAGAGTCTTATTTCAGCTTTTCGTATTCGGCTTTAGCTTGCTTCAGGAGGGGAACATCAGGATCGGCGTCTTTCCAAAGCGCGAAGAAATCCTGGTAGGCGGTTCGGGCTTTTGCGGCGTCACCTTGCAAGGCATAGGAGCGTCCAAGATACAAATGCGCCAGCGACAATTCCGGATCCACCGCGCTGACACCGGGATGATCAAGAATGCTCTGGAATTCAGCGGCGGCCTTGGCCGCATCCCCCAACTTCAAATAAGCCTGCCCCCGCAGAAAGTCGGGCTCGAAGCCGGTTCCCTGCGGGCCGCTGCCGAACTCAGTCGGGCGGATCGGCTCCAATGCGGTGACGGCCTCCGCCGGCCGATTTTTATTCAGGGCTTGCGCCGCGCGAGCTTCCGGAACGCTCACCAACTGGAGGAGGCGATTCTCCGGATAGTCACGCCCGAGGTCGGCAATCAGAGCGGACGACTTAGCCGCGTCGCCGATGATGGCAAAAACCGCGGCGGCCAAAGCAACTACATCCCGGCTTGGCGAGGTCTGCAAGGCTTGAGAAAGATTGGCCCGCGCGTCCTCGGGCAATCCCACGAGGGCGTGGCACTCCGCCTCCAGGCTAAGCACGTTGGCGGCGGAGTCTTTATCGCCAAAGTGCAGGTCTGCAGACTGCGCCTGCTGCCAAACCGATTGGGAAGCTTTGATTTTTCCTTGCGCGCACAGACTCATCCCCTTGAACGTTAACAACAGCGGTTCGTTGGCCGTGCCGCGAGTGCTGCCTATTTC
>JBEKBW010000065.1:0-26354 GCA_050015215.1 Candidatus Sulfotelmatobacter sp. | reverse complement strand
CGATTGTATTAGGGGCTGCTTTGTAACACCCAGGCAGATAGCGCTCTCAGGAGGTTCTGTGATGAAGAAACTAGCGTGCTTATTTGTAGTTCTGGCTACCATGGCTGCAATCGCGGGAGTGGCGATCCCGCTCACTGGCCAGGAGGTAACGGCCGCCATCGTTGGCACGGTCACCGACCCCAGCGGCGCTCCGATCAAAGGCGCGAGCGTCAAGGCCACGGACACTGAACGCGGCACCGTGTGGAGCGCGGAAACCAATGACAGCGGCGCTTATAACCTGCTGCGTCTGCCGGTCGGAACTTATGGCGTCAGAGTTTCGGCTCCCGGCTTCGATACCACCGAATGGCCTCCCTTCACGCTCGTGCTCAATCAGACGGCGCGCATCAACGCCCAGTTGAAGGTCGGCAAAATCAGCGAGACGGTAGAGGTTTCGGCCGCGGCCCCGGTGCTGCAAACCGAGAACGCCGAGGTCGGCACCATCATGGATTCCGCCAGCGTCACCGGCTTGGCGCTGGAGAGCCGCAACTACATCCAGTTGACCTTGCTGTCTCCCGGAGTGGTTACGACCGATCCCTCCACGTTTAACTACGGTTCGCAGACCACGCAAGGATCTTTGAACGGCGGCGGACGCCCCTACATCAACGGAAATCGCGAAGAAGATAACAACTTCCTGTTGGATGGCGTCGATAATAATCAGGCATCCGATAACCTGACGGGCTACACGCCGTCGCCCGATGCGATCGGGGAGTTCAACCTGATTACCCAGAATGCCTCGTCGGAGTTCGGCAACTACGCCGGCGGAATTATCAACGCAACCATCAAGTCCGGAACCAACAACTACCATGGCGATGTGTTTGAATTTCTGCGAAACGATTTCTTCAATGCCAACAAATGGGAGAACAGTCCTTACGTGTCTGGGATTCCGGGTGGCCTGCCTACTCCGAAGCTGCGCTGGAATATATTCGGCGGCACATTCGGCGGCCCAATCATTAAGAACAAGCTATTCTTCTTCGGGGATTACCAGGGCGTGCGGCGTGATCTTCCGGCGAGTTCAAGCCAAATCAGCGTTCTGACCGCTGACGAAATAGGTGGAAACTTCGGCGCTCTGCCTACGCAGCTCTATAACCCGTGCGCTGCCGGTACCGGGGGAACCTCTGGCACCGCCTGCAACATCCTGGCCCCAAGCGCGAGAGCTGCATTCGCCGGTAACATTATTTCCCCGGCGAACCTTGATCCGGCATTTACGGCTCTGGTCACGAGCCCGCTTTACCCGCAGGCGGTAACCACTTTATCGAATGGCTTTGGGGCTGCAGTGAACACCACGAACCAGCGGTTCAATACCGACCAGGGCGATATCAAAGTCGACTACATCATTTCCAACCGGGACCACATCAACGCGCGGTATTCGAAAGCCGACGAATTCGATCCCGGCTTCAATTCTCAACCGTTGCTGGGAAATTCCCTCAGCGAAGCGTGGTTGAACAATGGAACCGTCAACTGGACCCATTCTTTCTCCAACAACCTGCTGAATGAAGTACGCTTTGGGAAGAACGGCATCAAGCTGATTGCTCCCACCATCACCTTCGATCCTTCCGTGGGCAACTTGGCGACCAAGATCGGCATTCTGGACGGAAATCCCGCCGGCATTGCGGGGCTGCCCGAGTTTGGTTTCGACGGCGGTACGGCTAGTTCAGTGGGCCAGCAGGGTGCGCTTACGCTCCTGGGATCGATCGTTAATCCGCAACACTTTTCCTCCACGGTAACGCAGTTCGACGAATCGCTGATCTATACTCGCGGCCGTCACGCGATCAAGGCCGGCTTCCAGTTGCAGCGTTATAACCTGAATGTTTTTTATCCGGGCAACGCCGGCGAGTTAGGAGCTGAGGTCTTTGGACTTGGCGCGGGAGGAAATTATTCCGGCAACGGCAGCGCAACAGGTCTGGGAGATCCATCTGCCGACTTCGCCCTCGGCCTCCCAGAGAGCGTCGGGCGCGGCGTGAGCACAGGTGGATGGCATGCGCGTGACTGGCTCTTCGCGGGGTTTGTTCAGGACGACTGGCGGGTAACGAACGACCTGACCTTCAACATAGGCCTGCGCTACGAAAATCGAACTCCATGGACCGAGCTTCACAATCGCCAGGTCAACGTGAATATCTTCACCGGAGCGCTGCAATTCCCGGGAAGCGACGCGGTACCCACCGGAGTTGTAGGCACTAACGGATTCTCGAATGGGCTTTATCCCACCACCAACGGGCTGCTGGACTTCGAACCTCGACTCGGTTTCGCCTGGAGTCCGGCGCTATGGCAAGGCAAAACTGTTATCCGCGGTGGGTTCGCGATTTCATCTTATCTGGAAGGCACCGGGACCAACTTGCGCCCGACGCAGAATCCGCCTTTCACTCCGTCGCAGTCGGCGGCAACGAATACGTCCAGCGGGCTCACGACTACAACCGCCGCAGCATTCAACATCGAGAGCGCGTTCGCGGCTGCTGCACCTCCCGCCGGCGATCCCTTCATTAATTCGACAATGCTGACCTGGTGGAATGTCAAACCTGCTGTGGCCGATCAGTGGAACCTTACCATTCAGCAGGAGCTTGCGCGCAATACCACGTTCCAGATTGGCTATGTGGGCCAGCGCACCACCCACTTGATGGTCCCCATCGACCTGGATCAGGGGGACCTCCACGCGGACGGGTCGATTACCTATCCTTTCATCGGCGGCCTGAATCCAGTGGGGACGGTCATCGACGGCATAGCTACAACGGCGCCGACCTACGGGCCAAACGGACTGGGTCTGGTCAAGGAGAGCGCTTCGGTCGGCAACATGAACTACAACTCTCTGCAGGCGGTTTTGCAGAAGCGCGCCAGCCACGGCCTGGAAGCTCAGGTTTCCTATACTTACCAAAAGTGTATGGCCAACAGCGCCGGCTACTATGGAAGCTGGGGTGGGCAGTCTCAAAACGCCGATAGCTACTGGCAAAACATCTTCAATCCCAACGGCGATTATGCGCAATGCTACTGGGATACGAAACATGTCTTAAGCGCCTACGCCGTTTACGATCTCCCGTTTGGCAAGGGAAAACAGTTCGGACACAATCTTCCGACCGGCGTGAACGCCGTGGTTGGCAATTGGGCGCTCAATCCCATCGTTTCGTGGCACGGTGGGTTCCCGCTGAATCTGCGAGGCAGCGACGAATCCGGGACCGGCGATATTTTCTCGCCCCGTCCCAACTGCAACGGCTCGGTTTCCTATCCGAAATCGCCCGTTGCCGGAGTAGGACTTCAGTGGTTCGATCCAACGCCATTCTCGAATCCCGCGCCTGGGTCATTCGGGAACTGCCCCTCACAGGGTCCGGTCATTGGGCCTGGGTATGTCGATACTGACTTGAGCTTGCAGAAAAACGTCCCGGTCACAGAAGCCATGAAAGTGCAGTTCCGGGTGGACTTCTTCAACCTCTTTAACCACACAAACTATAACGCGCCAGATACCAGCTTTGGGGATGCCAATTTCGGGCGCCTTAGCACGTCGCAAGACGCACGCGAAATGCAGTTTGCCCTGAAGTTCTACTTCTGACATGGCGACATAACCATGGCAGGCGCCCTTTGGCTGCCTGCCATTTTCATTTAAGATCGCAAGCATATGTTCCCGCCGCAAACGCTGCTTTGCATAACCCTGCTGACGCTTCTTGCGGCGGAAACTGCCACGTCTCAATCGGCCAGCAAGAGTGGGCCCGATGCCTCTGCAATCGCACGCAAAGCTGTCACTCTTGCCGATAGCGGCCGTTGCGGCGAAGCCTTGCCGGCTCTCAAGAAAAGCGTAGGGCAACTCAAAGACCGGGACCTGAAGCTCAAGATTGCATTGGATGGCGTGCGTTGCGCCATGTCTCTTCATCAGAGCGATTCAGCGCTGGAGTTCCTTCGCGTGCTGACTCGTGATTTTCCCAACGACCCTGATTCTCTCTATGTCGCAATCCACGCCTATTCAGATTTGTCCACGCAAGCCTCGCAGCAACTGGCTCGCAGCGCGCCATCTTCTTATCAGGCCCACGAACTATTAGCCGAATCCTTCGAGACGCAGGGTAAATGGGATGATGCGGAAAAAGAGTATCGGGCCATCCTGAAGCAGGACCAGAACCTGCCCGGCATTCACTTCCGTCTGGGCCGCGCCATGCTCTCCACGCCGAATCCTGCGCCTGAACTCGCAGAACAAGCCAAACGGGAGTTCGAACAGGAATTGCAGATCGATCCTACGAACGCCGGAGCTGAATACGTTCTCGGCGAACTGGCGCGGCAAAGCCAGCAATGGGATGAAGCTGTTAAACATTTCTCCCGCGCCTCCAGGCTCGATCCGCAATTCGGCGAAGCGTTCTTCGGTCTTGGCGCTTCGCTGGTTTCAGAAAAGCAATTCGCCGATGCGATTGCGCCGCTCGAAACTGCAGTGAAACTCGAACCGCGCAATCCTGATGCGCACTACAGCCTGGCAATGGCCTACACTCGCGCCGGACGCAAACAAGACGGCGAAAGAGAATTCGCCATCCATAAGCAAATTATCGGTACGGGTGGCGATGCGCCGCGGGCGCCCACCACTGAGGAGAGCAAATAAGCATGTCCCTCCGCGAAGCCGCGCGCCCAGTTCTCTGCGAGCCGGTTCTCCGCGAGAAGGAAGTCTGTGCTCCCTAGCTTCCTGACGCGCGTCAGCGGGCGCCGCGACTTTATCCGGCGAATCTCAGGCGCGCTTGCCTTCTCACCATTCGCCCGCTATGCCGCCGCTCTCGCGCCTCCGCGGTATCCGTTCGCAGAAGTGTCTCCAACCGTCAGTAGCATTACCTGGAAACACACCGCCGGCCACTCTCCGCAAAAATATTTGCCGGAAACTACCGGCGCCGGCTGCGCCTTCCTCGACTACGACAACGATGGTTGGATGGACATCTATCTCGTCAACAGCGGCAAGTGCGATTTCTATGATCCGAGTCCGCCGTTGCGCAACGCGCTCTACCGCAATAATCGCGATGGTACCTTCACCGACGTAACCGAGAAAGCTGGGGTGGCGGCGGGTGGCTACGGACAAGGCGTCGCAGTCGGTGACTACGACAGCGACGGTTTCCCCGACATCTACGTCACGCAATATGGCCGCAGCATTCTTTACCACAACAACGGTGACGGCACTTTCACCGACGTCACGCAGAAAGCAGGAGTAACCGCGCCCGGTTGGTCCTCAAGCGCGGTGTGGTTCGATTACGACAACGACGGCCGCCTCGATCTCTTTGTTTGCCAGTTTGTGGAATTCGACAAACTCAAAAGCAAGGATTGTCACGCTGGTGAGGACGCGCTCCGCGGCTACTGTATTCCGCATCTCTACAAACCCACGCCGAACTGGCTTTTTCACAACAACGGCGACGGCACGTTCACGGATGTCAGCAAATCAAGCGGCATTGCCGCTTCGTTGGGTAAGGCCTGGGGCGTCGTCGCCACGGATATTAACAACGACGGCCTGATGGATTTATTCGTGGCCAACGATACGGTGGCGAACTTTTTGTTTGTGAATCGCGGTAACGGACGGTTTGAAGAAATCGCGACTCCCGCCGGAGTCGCGTACAGCGCTGACGGCAGGCCGCGCTCCGGCATGGGGCTCGACTCGGCCGATTTCGACAACGACGGGTGGATGGACCTTTTAGTGGCCAACATCGATCACGAAGTCTACTCGCTCTACCGCAATAATCATGACGAAACCTTCGACGATCTCGCCCTCACCTCCGGCATCGGCGGCCCCACTCGCCTGATGAGCGGCTGGGGATTGAAGTTTTTCGACTACGACAACGATGGCGATCTCGATCTGATCCTCGCCAACGGCAACCCCGACGATCTGATCGAGAGTCTGACGCAGCATCAGGTCGGCTACCGGGAGCCTCTTCTTTTATTTCACAACTCAGGCAAGGCTGGTCGGCGATTCGACAACGTCAGTGCTGAAAGCGGCCCGGTTTTCGCCAGAAGCTTCTCCGCACGCGGCCTCGCCATCGGAGATTTCGATAACGATGGCGGGCTCGATGTATTGATCAGTGTCAATGACGACGCCCCGCTTTTGTTGCGAAATCAAATCGGCTCGCGAAATCATTGGCTCGGCATCAAACTCGTGGGCAAGAAATCGAATCCCGACGCCGTGGGGGCTCGGGTCACCTACCAGGCGGGCGATCTAAAGCGCAGCCGCATGAAAGTCGGCGGCGGCAGCTTTCTCTCTTCGCACGATCCACGACTCGTGCTGGGAATCGGCGGGCGATCGAAAATCGATTGGCTTGAAATCAGTTGGCCGTCGCCAAGTGGTTTGAAGCAGCGGCTCACCGATCTTCCCATTGATCGCTATATCACAATCCGGGAAGGCGACTCCCGGTGGACGTAAGCCCAACCTGTGGAGAGCAGGACTTGCTGCTCAGCATGCCTCGGGGAATCTGCGCGGATTCCGCGCAGACTGCGAACTGGAGCGGTCTTTTTCTTCGTCGAGAGAGTCAGTTTGTGCTCGCAGCCGCCGAGAGCGGATAGAACACGAAACTGCAGCCAACATAAGAGCAGGGAAGAATTCCTTTTCTGACCAGGCGCGCCGTAGAGGCGGGCGGAATTTTTCTTCGAACAGGGCCTTCTCGGGGTTCATTCCCGCACCACGAAGCGCGTCGGAGCCGCGCACGAAATTCGCCTTCTCTATTTTGTTGGCGGCGAGAAGGACATCGAAGTCGGCACTCGCATCTGTCTTAGTAATCGTGGGAAGGATAATGGTACGCATTGAGGCCAACTCTTCACGCGGATTCATCCGCTTCTCTGGAAGAGAGACGCTCGCCAGGTTCAGGTTGTGTATGCGCGACGGAGTTTCTTCCAGGCGGGGATTCGCTTCGAGCGCCAGATTGTACATGTGAAGAGCGGCGGATAATTTCTTATTTTCTGTTGGATATCGTGCAAATTGCAAGGCAAGTCTTGCCATTCGCGTTGCGGAATCCAAATGCACGAACGCGGGGGCTTAACACAGCTGGCAGCCATCATGAGCTAATCTCCCTATCTCTAGTACTTCCATCAACTATATAGTATACTGACGAAAGTTGAAGTAGAAGTCAGAGCATTGGGTAAAGCCGCCCGATTTTGGCACGACTTTAATCTGTTCCTCCCCCTGGCACTCGTATCGGACAAATGCGATAAGCCCGTAGCCGCTATCGCGCGCGGGCCGAATGTGTCGTTCTCGCACGAAGGGCGAGGTGAATCGGAATGAAGTTCAACTACTCCTGGGGAAAAACGCGCAACGATTTGCTCGCCGGCGTGACTGTCGCCGCCATCTCGTTGCCTCAGGCTATGGCTTACGCTCTCATCGCGGGCGTAGACCCGCGCTTTGGGCTATATTCCGCCATCGTGGTCACGCTCGTGGCTTCGATCTTCGGTTCGTCGAAGCACCTGATCAACGGCCCCACGAACGCGATTTCGCTTGTAGTTTTCAGCGCTCTCGGCTTCTTCAATTCCGACGCCCGGCTCGACGCCTACCAGGCCATGTTCCTGCTGGGAATCATGATCGGCTGCATCCAGATCCTGATCGCCATATTCAAACTCGGAGACTTAACCCGCTACATCTCGGAATCAGTGGTCATCGGTTTCATGGCCGGGGCGGGCACTTTGGTAGGAATAACCCAATTGGGCAACCTGACCGGCTTGCATGATCGCGGAACGGGCCAGCAGCATGTGCTTTACCGCATCTGGCTGACGCTCAGCAGCGGCCACGTGAATCCACGAGCCCTTGGCATTGGAGTAGGAACCATTGTTCTCGTGGTCGTACTCAGAAGGTTGGCGCGCAAATATCGCCTGCCGCAATTCGACATGCTGATGGCCTTGATCGTTGCAGCTTTGGTGGCCGCGGCCTTTGGCTGGTCTAAGCCGTCGCTCACTGGAGCAACGGCTATCTATGTCGTGGGGAGCGTCCCACGCAATTTACCCATGCCGCATATCCCCCACATTCAGTTCTGGTGGGTAAAGCAAATGTCGGGAAGCGCGTTGGCCATTGCTTTTCTTGGACTCCTAGAAGCATTGGCGATCGCAAAATCGATTGCCAACACCACGCGCCAGTCGCTCGACTACAACCGGCAGTGTCTTGCGGAGGGTTTGGCCAATCTCACCGGAGGATTTTTCCAATGCCTGCCCGGTTCGGGCTCTTTGACGCGCTCTGCCATTAATTTTCAAGCCGGCGCTGTGAGCCGAATGTCGGGAATCTTCGCAGCGGGAACGGTCGCCCTTGTCGTGGTTGCACTCGCACCCTTCGCCCGCTACATTCCGAAATCCGCTCTGGCTGGTCTTCTCCTAGTCACAGCTGTCCGGCTGGTGGATTGGAAAAGGTTGAGCTATGCCATGCGAGCCTCGCGCTACGATGCCGCACTGGTTCTGGTCACGGCCTTCTCAGCGATTTTCATCAGCGTTGAATTCTCCATCCTGATCGGGGTGGCTTTATCGATTCTGATGTTTGTCCCCCGCGCCTCACTCCTGCGCTGGAACGAGTTGGTAGTCAGCAGCGACCGCGTGGTCCGGGAACGTCTTCCGGAGGACCGGCCTTGCACTGCCATGATTCTCTACGATTTGGAAGGAGAATTGTTCTTTGGCGCAGCACCGGAACTTGACCGCTGTTTTGATCACCTGAAGCGCCGCACCGAGGCCGAAGACATTCGGTTCGTCGTGTTGCGGGTTAAGCGCACTCGCAATCCCGACATGGTTTCACTCGAACGCTTTGACCATTTTCTGCACGACATGGAAGGGCGAGGAGTAACCGTTCTGCTTTGTGGGGTTCGGCCCGCATTGGCGAAGACCATGGCAAACCTGCACTTTCAAGATTGGCTGCCTAACGACCGTGTATTTCCGGAAGAGCCAGAAAAGTTTTCTGCCACTCTCAAGGCCGTTCGCCATGTGTACGAGCTGCTGGAAGACAATCCCTGTGACCATTGCCTGCAGGCAGAGTTCGCAGGAACCGACCAGCAGCCGCTGTATTACCTAGTCTAGTTGACCCGGCCGGCCGAATCGAGGGCCTGGGTCTCCCATCGGCCGGATGAAATTTGCTGGCGGAAACGGGGAGCTACCAACTGCCACAGCGGCCTACTTCATCTCCAGTCATTGAAGCCATTGCGAACGATTGTTGTCCGAATATGGTTAGCCTTTAATTCTCGGCCGTGCGGGTAAAACCGCCAGCGCCAGTCCAGGAATCAATCCCGGCGGCCTGGCAGCGGTGTGGGCCGAGGAAAATACCCGCGAATCCATCTTCAATGCGATGAAGCGGCGCGAGTCCTTTGCCACAAGCGGAGGACGCATTCGCGTGCGCTTTTTCGGCGGTTGGAACTATCCGACCGATCTCAACAAGCGGCGCGATCTGGTTGAAATCGGCTACAAGAACGGTGTGCCCATGGGCGGCGAATCTTCCCTCGAAGCCCGACAGTGCAAAATCACCCCGGTTTGTTTTGTGGGCAACCAAGGATCCGGACGGCGCGAACCTGCCAAAAATTCAGATCATAAAGGGATGGGCAGAGGGAACACAGACACACGAGTTGACCTACGATGTCACTTGTCTGACGGCATCAAACCGAACCCGACAACTCATCGGTGTGCGGACAATGGCGCGCAGGTCAGCCTCACGGATTGCAGTTATTCCCCAGACAAAGGTGAACGCATCGCCGGTATTGCATTTGCGCATGATCATTCGTCATGCTTCCCTGCGCTCCTTCTTCTTCGTGATCATGATCGTGGGAGCGTTTTTCGGTGCCGGGCTTTATGTCGTCCCGCAATACCTTCGCTTCGTCCAGGATTACTGCGCCTTGCAGGCTGGTGGATTTATTTCGATGTTCACCCTCGGCCTCGGGTTGGGACTCCAGCTCACTTTGCACGTAATCATGCCCCGCTTGGGGCCGCTCCGCACTCTGGTCTTTGGGTTGCTGCTCTTGATCGCGACATACGTCACGATTTTCTACATCTGGACGCCCACCACTCCCACGGTGGTCCTGGCCCCGGCAATTTTCTTTCAAGGCTTTTGCATCTCGCCCCTTCTAATCGCGGCCGGCAACATTGTCACCAGCAGTGCGCCCATAGCCGACGTCAACGATATTTCCACGACTTATTTCTTTGTCCGCCAGCTCGGAAACACTTTTGGCGTCACTGCGGCGACGGTCCTGTTCGATCGCCGAATGACCCTGCATTCCTCGCGACTCCTGGACGTCTCCAATCGTCTGGACGCCACCACTCGCTCTACCCTCCTGCAATATACCGATCTAATTCACCGCAATGGCGGTGCCACCAGCGTTCCCACGCTCGGTGCACTGCAACTCTTCCAAAACAATGTAATCACGCAGAGCCGTCTGCTCTCCTACATAGACGTCTACTTCCTATTGGCGACGCTAGGCGTTGCCGCCCTGATCTTGATCGCCGTTACAAAAATAAGGCCGAAACTCGGCCAACACCATTTTCAGCCGTGGTAAATAAAGAACGCATTCCTTGATACGCGGACCTTGACCAGAGCCGGCCTTGCGAGGATTCACTCCTCAAGCGAATGCTAGGGACGATTTTGCGAAGCAAGCGGACTCTGTGCGAATGGGGAGTGAACGAAAGCCAGCGAGGTCAGGTGGGCGACTTCCTTAGGTCCCCGTGTGCTCGGTTGGGATCGACAATTGAACAGTCGACGGCGCGGCAGTGACCGCGAAGGCATATTAACCACAAACGACACGGCAGTTGGTGATTTTGCCCGGGTGCACAGTCGGGAAATCGGAAACTATCCAGAAGTAGGCTTCGGGGAAATCAGGCTCACGGTCGAACCATTGAAGAGATTGCCGTCGAATGGAATAGAATTCACGTGCTGAAAGTGCATGTAGAAAGACCGGTTCGACAAAGTACGCACAGCAGCAGCCAACTTCTGAAACTGCTTCTGATCTTTGCTTTGAGAAGGGTGGAACTTTGCGCAGCTGACAACAGAGTTTAAGTTCTGCACAAGTGAGTCGTATCAACGGGTATCTCATCGAGGCGATCAGCCGTGTTCGAAAGCAAGGCGAATAGGTCGCGGAACTTACCGGATCCAGCACAGTGGGATCGCATTGCCACCAGCGCACGATTTCAAGACTTGATGGCCAGGAAAAAGGCCTTCATCCGTCCAGCCTTTCTGTTTTTTCTTGTGTACTACCTTCTTCTTCCCATTCTCGTAGGGTGTGCACCAACCCTTATGTCTAGCCGAGTGTTCGGAAGCGTAACTCTGGCTTATCTGTTCGCGCTCTCCCAGTTTCTGGTTGGGTGGGTCATTGCTGGGTTATACCTGAGGGCCTCCGCTAAGTTCGACAAGGTCGTTGAGGATCTTATGAGAGCAAATACCTCCGAAGGGGGAAAGTGAGTGCCGGTGTCCGTAGATGTTTTCTTCGCATTCGTCGCCGCTACTCTTGGCATCACATATTGGGCTGCAAAGCGCTCCCGCGAAGCCAGCGCCTACTTCGCCGCTGGCCGTCGCATCACCGCCTGGCAAAATGGATTTGCTGTGGCGGGCGATTTCATGAGTGCGGCATCGTTTCTGGGGATCGTTGGTCTGATTGCACTGCAGGGGTTCGACGGATTCTTGTATGCGGTTGGGGGTTTCGTTGCCTTTGTGACGATCCTTCTGTTGGTCGCGGAACCGCTTCGCAACACCGGAAAATACACCATGGGAGATGTCCTGGCCTACCGCTTGCGGCCGCGGCCGGTGCGGGCGCTGGCTGCGCTCAGCACGCTGGTGACGATTCTGTTTTACATGATCGCGCAAATGGTTGGCGCGGGAGCGCTGGTCACGCTGCTGCTGACGAATTCCGGCATCAGCTACAACATGGCGGTGACCGGAGTGGGCATCCTGATGATGGTCTACGTGGTTTTCGGCGGTATGCTGGCGACCACGTGGGTTCAAATCATCAAAGCCATGATGTTATCGGCGTGCGCTCTCGCCCTGTCGGTTTTCGTTTTTGCGCATTTTCATTTTCGTCCTGGCGAATTCTTTGCGGCCGCCAGCCAGGTCGCATATCACCAAAAGAATCAACTGGTAGTCAGAGATTTTCTCCAACCCGGACTGCGCTACAAACCGCCCTATGGGCCGCTCGACTTGATTTCCTTGAGTCTGGTATTCATTTGTGGGACGGCAGGGCTGCCGCACATTCTTGTGAAGTTCTACACCGTGCCGGATGCGAGAACAGCGCGGAAAAGCGTGGTGTGGGCGATGATCCTGATCGGCAGTTTCTATGTGATGACCTCGGTCCTCGGGCTCGGCGCCGCGATTATTGTGGGCCCGGACTACATTCTCACTCATGGTGGAACCAACATGAGCGGTCCGCTGTTGGCACAAGCCGTGGCGGGAGACGTTTTTCTGGCTTTGGTGTCAGCCGTTGCCTTCGCGACCATTCTCGCCGTGGTGGCGGGCTTGACGATCAGTGCGTCGACATCGTTCGCTCACGATTTCTGGATGAACGTGATCCACCGCGGAGCGGAGCGTAAGTCTGGCGAGACGGTGCTGGTGGCGCGGATTGCGGCGCTGGCGGTGGGGGCGATTGCAATTATGATCGCGATCGTGCTGGGACCGGCGTCCAATGCCGGGATTCTGGCGACGCTCGGGATGGCGGTGGCCGCCTCCGCAAACTTTCCCGTCATCGCGCTCTCGATCTTCTGGCGCCGCTTCAATACTGCAGGAGCCATCGCAGGTTTGTCGGTTGGTCTGCTGGCCTCGATTGGACTTATCCTCGCGAGCCCGAATTTCATGGGTATCGATCCATCTAACGCAACGGGAGCTGTGCACCACTTAATTCAAGCGAAGGCCTGGTTTCCCTTGGAGAACGCCGGTATCGTGAGCGTGCCGCTCGGATTTCTGGCGGCGATTGCCGGCACTCTGCTGACCCATGAACCTGGCTCAGAGGCGAAATTTAACGAGTTCGCGGTTCGCGCGAACACGGGGCTGGGAGCGGAAACAGCAGCGGACAACACCATCGCGCTCTGAATCTGGCCTCGACTTTTCAGCGATAGTTTGGTGGATTGACCGAGCGATCCATGCCCATGCACTTCTCTCCGCCGGGCGCAACGTTCACGCTGATCAGACGGGGCTGCTGCGAAGCAAACGCTTCTTTCAACGCTGGCTCGAGATCCTCGGGTTGGTCCACTTCCCGCGTGTGCATACCATAGCCCTGAGCTATTTTCACCATGTCGATGCCGGGTAGGTCCATTCCGGCAACATTGCGGCCAACCTGAGTGAAGTCGCAAAAAGCCTTCAACGCAGAGTAGTCGGCATTTCGCAGGACGATGACGACGACGGGAAGGTTGTGCTGAGCGGCAGTCCAAAGGGTTTGGATCGAGTATTGGATAGAACCGTCTCCGATGGGGCACACGACTCGCCGCTCGGGATGCGCCATTTGAAGTCCCACAGCCGCCGGCAAGCCAAACCCCAGGATGCCGTTCGGCACAGAGTAGAAGGAGCATGGTTCGTCGAGCATGAGATGGCGGTCAAGATCTCCTTTCGACGACGGACACTCTTCGGAGATGACTGCATTGTGCGGCATCACCCGGTTCAGCACGCTGAACAAAAAAGCGGATGTGATCGGATATTCAGGTTTTGGTTCAATTGGTTCGGTTCGTTGCCGAATAGCGTTAGGCTTTTTGCCCGTTGCGTGAGTGCGAAGAAATTTTGCCGCGACAGAAAGATTGCCCACAATGCTGCTTCCGGCTAATGCAGCGGAGGCGTCTAGAGGCGAGTTCGTGATTTGAAAAAGCCTGGTTCCGGGCTCGATTACATTGCCCGGCACGTACGCGTAGTAAAGAAAAACCGGTGCGCCCAATACCAATACCGTGTCATAGCCGGATAACTGCTCCGCCAGTGGCTGTTGTGCAGGCAGCAAGCCTCCGCGAAACAGGCGGTGCGTTCTGGGAAACGTCCAGCGCGGCGGGATCGGCTGCTGATAAACATCCGCGTTGAGGTGCTCGGCGAGGGCAACTGCTTCGTGCCAACCCCGGTCTTCTTCGATCTGAGAACCCGCGACGATGACGGGGTTGCGGCTCAAGTCGAGCGCTCGGACTACTTCATCTAACGCCGCGGGATCGGGCAGCACAGTTTGAGTTATTTCGCGAGCGACTACGGGCGGGCATTCATGGCTCCAATCGTCCATCGGAATGGAGATGAAGACAGGTCCCATGGGCGGTTGCATCGCAAGGTAATAACCTCGGGCAATCGCCGCCGGAACGTCCTCTGAGCGAAGCGGCTCGTAGGCCCATTTCACATAAGGTTTGACCACGTCCACTGCCCGGCTCACCAAAAACGGTTCTGCCAGTACCTGGCGGCGATCTTGTTGTCCCGTTGTGACTACGAGAGGAGCGTGACAGTAAAAGGCATCGATGAGTGCGGAAAGTCCGTTGCCGACGCTGGCGATGGAATGCAAATTTACGAACGCGGCTTTGCCCCGCGCCATCGCATAACCTAGCGCCATGCCCGCCGCGGATCGTTCGTGCAATGCCAAAACATATTTGAAGTCGGGTGGCATGTCACGCAGGAAAGGCAGTTCTGTCGATCCTGGGTTACCGAAGATGACCGTCATTCCGAGGTCGCGCAAAAGTTGATATGTGACTTCTCGGACTGTGCTCATGCCGCTCCCGCCGTTGCGTAACGATTTGACCGAGTACCAAGCTTGGGCTGCGGAAGTTATATCACCTCATTTGAAGACGGAGTCAAATGCTGATCGCACCGCGATGGTTGAACTGGTCTTCCGCAGGATGGTATCGTCACTACCTCTCGCGGTTCTCAGAGCCGCGCAGGCGATACAGAAAAGCGTGGTGGATTGCTATGACTGTGAAGATCTGCATTGTCGGCTGCGGCGCTCTGGGAAGCGTGTTTGCCGCGCATCTGGCGCGCCTCGATGATGTCGAGGTCTATGCATACGACGTCTCCGAGGAACATGTGCGCGCGATCGTCGAACGCGGATTACAAATCAGCGGGGCCTTACAATTCATTGCCCGGTTCCATGCGACTTCGGATGCCCAAACAATTCCGCCTTGCGAGTTCGGCATCTTTGCCACCAAGAGCTTGCATACGCGCACCGCTATCGAACAGACTGCGCATATTTTCGGAAGCTCCGGCGCGGTGTGTTCAGTGCAGAATGGCCTTGGTAATGAGGAGATCATTGCCGAACGTGTGAGGCATGTGATCCGAGGGGCGACCACGATGGCCGCGCACATGATCGGGCCCGGCCGTGCGGGGTTTGAATTCTACAGCGACCTCTGGATCGGTCCCTTCGAGCCCACGGGCACTCCTTATGCGCGCGTTGAGCAGTTGGCGGAATTGCTGAAACGCGCCGGACTGCGCGTAGTTCCGCTGCAAGACGCGCGCGGGGCGCAGTGGACCAAGCTGATTTTCAACGCGGCAGTAAACCCCGTAGACGCGCTCACTCAGCTCCACCATGGCGCAGCTACGCGTTTTGCGCCGACGGGCGCACTCTATGAAGCGCTGTTGCGAGAAGGAGAATCTGTGGCAAAGGCGCTCGGCATTCCCCTCTATGGGGACACGCGGCAGATGATTGCCGAGGGCGCCAGTGCAACCGCGAAGAGGAATGTAAGTATGTTGCTGGACGTGCTTGCCAGGCGCCCGACCGAAGTGGATTTCCTGAATGGCGCGATCGCCGACTGGGGAGAAAAACTCGGTGTTCCGGTTCCGCTGAATCGTGCGATCTGGCAATTGGTCAAGGGACTGGAGTATTCCTGGACTGATCCTTCGTGAAACCTGTGGATTTCGGAGACCTGCTCCGATTGAACCGCTGTGGTGCCAGCTGAACTTGTGATATTTTTCATCGTTGTCCTAGCGTTCTAGGGAGGGCCTATGTCAATCGCCGATACGAATTCGCGTCTCGAATCGGTCGTCCGCGAATACGCGTTTCCGGACGTCCACATTGGCGCAGGGGACGAGGAATCTCCATGGGTGCCGTTTAAGGAGAGTTCGTTCATCCGCCATCTGGCTTTCGACGTACGTAGCAACATGTACGTGAATGTTCTATGGGTAACCAAAGGCGGGATTCTCGGCCGTCATCGCCATCGCGGAAGAGTGTTCGGCTACACGGTGGAAGGCAGTTGGCGATACCTGGAATATGACTGGATCGCCCGGCCCGGCAGCTACGTGCAGGAAAGCCCCGGCGCGACCCATACGCTGGTCTCCGATGAGGGCATGAAAACAATTTTCTGGCTCAATGGTTCGCTTGAGTTCTACGACGATCACGAAAAACTGATTGAGACGCTGGATGTCTTCTGGTTCATCGATCACTATTTGAGCTATTGCCGGGAGCACGGCATCAAGGTCAACAAGAAACTGTTCGTGTGAACATTGAGGATCCGATTGGCGGCAGTTACTTTATTCTCGTCCCATCAATCTTCACACGGTAGAGCACATACGGCTTTTGGCGCAGGTCCTGGCCGTTATGAAACACTCCCTGCCGTTCGATTTGGTTTGCCGTGAAATATAAGTAACCGTTTGCGGCCAGCGACAATGTATCCGGCCATAACGCGCGCGGGTCGTGTACCAGCGTTTCGATTTCGCCATTCGGATTTCGCCGTCGGATGGCGTCGTGCTCGTAATCGCTGAGATAGACTCGCCCTTGCGCGTCCGATTCCAGACCGTCGCCCGCTCCTCCCTTTTCGCCAAGATCCTTCACGGTAGACGCGACTTCAGCATCGGACTTCGTCTGATCGGAAAGCGCATCCACGCTCACGCTGTAGAGATGTCGGCTGGTGAGGGGACAGTAGTAGAGAATTTTTCCGTCCGGGCTGATCGCAATTCCATCGGAGCCAACGGCGAAGCGCGCGGGCGGCTGTCCTGGAAGCCGCATCTGAAGTATTTCGCCTTCTACGACAGGGACAAATTCCGGATCAGGTTTCGTTGAAGGATGATCGTTGAGACGCCGCCAACTCTTGCCCGTGGCCAGATCGACCACGATAATGCCATTCGGCCCGCTCGACGTGGAATCCGTAATGAACGCCATTCCCTCCGCGCCACGGTGCAGGTCGAACCTTACGTCATTCAGATAAGTTGTGGGTAGCGCCACGTCTGGTGGAAAAATAATCTTCTTAACCACTTTGTTGGTGTTCAGATCCACGGCGATGAGCTTTGGACCACCCACGTTGGTAGTTCCGAATCCAATGCTGCCGGTGTCAAGGATCCAGAGCCGCGATCCGGTGGGATCGACTACTACGCTCTGCACCGAGACTAGCTTGTCGGACTGATCGTCGCCATTCTTGTATCGATTAATATCCGCGTTTGGGTAAGGGAGGGTCTTGCCGTCTTTCACTTCTGCCACGGTGTACTCAACATTGTCTCCCCACTTGGGAAAGTTCACGAAGATTCGGCCGTTGTTTGCAACCGTGACGCCGGTTGGCATGGGCCCGGAAAAAGTTGCGACCACCTCGAGTTGGCCGATCGCGCGATCCTTCGCAAGGTTCTGAGACACGATACTTCCGGAAAGCGACGAGAGAAGAATCAGAATCGAAAACCGCTTCAACATTTGCCGTTGCATGGAGGAAGACTAGCAAGAATAAACCGCATTGTGGAGAGGAATCGCCAGCGTTTGCTATCATGCGACCGCATGGACTCTACCAAGCGCTACGAGAATACGTTGGTTGCAATTCTGTTCTTCACCTGGGGCACGGTATTCCTCGACCGCATGTCGCAACTGTATCTCGCCCCTTACTTCGCTCCAGAGTTTCATCTCAGTCATGAGCAGATCGGGACGTTGGCGTCCGTTCTGGCAATCACGTGGGCGGCCTCGACCTTGTTTTTCGGTGCGTTATCAGACCGCGTAGGACGGAGACCGGTATTGATTCCTGCAGTGTTCGCCTTCTCGGCACTGTCGTGGATGTCGGGCCTGGCGCATAGCTTCCATCAACTTTTGCTGATCCGGGCACTGATGGGGATGGCCGAAGGACCGACCTGGTCCATCATGACGGCGTTGATCGAAGAGTCTTCGTCGGCTAAGCGGCGGGGACGAAATATTGGGTTGGTGGTGAGCGCCGCTGCGCTCGTCGGTCTCGCAGCAGCGCCCGTGCTGACTACTCAAGTGGCCAGCCGCTGGGGCTGGCGGTCTGCTTTTTTTGTTGCCGGGATTCCAGGATTGCTGGCTGGTCTGCTGATCTGGAAGTTTGTGAAAGAGCCTTCGTCGAACGGCGGATCAGGACACCCAAAGCCTTCCCTCACCCACTATTTTTCGCTTCTGCGTTATCGCAACATCTGGTTGTGCTGCCTGGGAGCGACGGGTTTCATGTCGTGGTTGTTCGCGTTGAATGTGTTCGCCCCGCTCTACATCACGCAAGTCGCGCACGAACCTGCAACGACAGCCGGTTTCTTGCTCGGCGCCAGCGGACTGGGGAGTTTTTTTCTGGGATTTCTTCTGCCTTCGCTCTCTGACCGGGTCGGACGCAAGCCGATCCTGCTGCTGATGGCTGCTCTTTCTGCGGTGGTGCCCCTTGCTTTTCTGGTACCGGCGCTCTACGTGTATCCGCTCGTGCTTGCGGCGATTGTGTTCATCACCAATACCGGTCAAGGTATCGCGAGCCTCATCATGGTTCTGGTTCCGACGGAGAGCGTCCCGGCCGAGTTGCGTGCTACATCCATCGGGCTGACTACTCTGGTCGGTGAAATCATGGGCGCCACCGGGGCACCGCTGCTGGCTGGTGCGCTGGCGGAAAAACACGGTCTGGGTCTGACGATGTGGTTGGCGGCGGGCGGGAGCGCCGTGCTATTTCTCGCTGCGCTTTTTCTGCAAGGGCCTGCAACCGGCCCGGGAGCAACTTAGTGGTCTCATCTCCAGTCGCGGGTTGGGCCGTGATGACATCTCGGATCGCAGAAGCCGCTCCGAACTAAGCAACTGCGCGAATTGCTTTGTCGCGGAGCACCTGGCGTGCGGTATCCAGAAAAGAAAATACCGCAGTCGACTGTTCGCTTTTCCGCCACGCCATATAGAGTTCGATCTTCGCCTCCGGTTCATTCAGCCGCACTGAAACCAATTCGATGCCAGAAACCGAACGATTGACGATGGCGCCTACTCCCAGAAAAATCCCTTTGCCGGATGCAACCATGATGGCGCCCGCTTCTTCATGGGGTTCAACATGGGTGGCCGTCAGGTGGCAGGTCAATCCCTGCCGGTCGTACAAGCCCATGATCTTGTCGTAGAGCCCGCTGGAAAAGCGTCGGTCGAAGATGACCAGAGGTTCGTCCGCAATGTCTCTCAACCTTAGAGATTTGCGTTTCGCCAAGCGGTGCGCTTTGGGCAGGACGGCGGCAAATTCCTCTTCAAACAGCACCTCGCCGTCCAGGTGAACTTCATCGATCGGAGGGCGCAGGAAGCCAACATCAATTTCGCCCTTGCACAGGGCGTCATTCTGAAAACTGGAGAAGATGTCTTTGCACTCCATGTCGATTTCGGGGAATTGTCTGCGGTGCTCGAACACCATTCTGCTGATCATGCCGCCCAAGCCGGAAGCAATGCCGACCCGGACGATTCCGGATTCGCCGTTCTTGGCGTGGCGTGCCGCTTCCCTCGCATTTCCGGCCTGCACCACGAGCTTTCTCGCTTCCTCGAGAAACACCTGGCCCGCCCTGGTCAGGGTGACGCGCCGCTTGTTGCGCATGAATAGCGTCACCCCCAGCGCCTCCTCGAGTTGACGGATTTGCCGGCTCAGAGGCGGTTGCGCGATATGCAATTGTTGCGCCGCTTTGCTGAAGTTGAGATGCTCCGCGACCGCAATGAAGTACCGAATGTGGCGTAACTCCACGGCGCACCGTCCTATCCCACCGGGTATTACTTCCAGCATATTTCGTACATCTAAGACTGCTTTAGGCAACATACCTCGTTGCCGGGTCCCGGAAGGTGCGGCGCGCACTATCCAGGAAGGAGAACACCGCACTCAACTCCTCGTTTTTTCGCCACGCGAGGTACAGTTCGATTTTTGCCTCCGGCTCATTCAGCCTGACCGAAACCAGATCGATCGAATGATTGGGCACCGCGCCCGCCACCAGGAGAATTGCCTTGCCCGATGCGACCATCGAAGCGCCTTCTTCATTGGACTCCACATGCGTAACCGTCAAGTGCGGCGTCAAAGCCTGTTTGCTGTACAAACCCAGAATCTTTTCGTAAAGCCAACTGGAAAAACTGCGGTCGAAAATGATCAAGGGTTCGCCCGCGATATCTTTCAACCTGAGAGACTTGCGTTTCGCCAAGAGATGAGTTCTGGGCAGGACGACGGCTGTCTCTCGGTCAAAGAGCAACTCGGAGTCCAGATGCATCTGGTCAATGGGGGGACGAAACAAACCAATATCAATTTCGTTCTTGCGTAAAGCCTCGTTCTGAAGGCCGGAGCAGATATTCTTGCACTCAATTCCAACGGCGGGAAACCTCTTGCTGTGTTCGAGGATTGCCTTGCTCAAGACGTCACCCAAACGCGAGGGGACTCCGATACGCAGGATTGAGGGTTCTGCGTTCTGGGCCCGGCGGGCCGATTCCATTGCATGGGCGGCTTGCGCGACGAGCTTTCTCGCTTCCTCGAGAAAAACCTGTCCCTCCTTCGTCAGGGCGACGCGACGCTTGTTGCGCAAAAGCAGGTCCACCCCGAGATCCTCTTCGAGTTGGCGTATCTGGCGGCTTAGGGGCGGTTGCGCAATGTGCAGCAGTTGCGCGGCTTTGCTGAAGTTGAGGCACTCGGCGACCGCGATGAAGTATCGAACGTGACGTAGTTCCACGGGGCCGTATTCTATACCCGCTGGGTATACCTTAGGAATTCTTTCGTAGGGTGGGTTGGTAAGTGTGGGTTCAAACCCACCTTTGAAAACCCGCAAGCGCTGGTGCTGCCGAGTGTTGGCGGCGTACGAGGGACAGCTTGTCATCCCCATACCAGGAAGGTATGAGGCTCCAACCAAACATGTATTGGACAGTTTGCCGGTTTCCAACGATGCTCTCGAAAAACCAAAGGCCGCACGCCCGAACGTCCTGTATACCGGTAGAAAGCTCGGGCATTTGCGCTGGCGTGAGATTGAGTTAAGAGCTTGCTGGACGTCCCGGGGACCTCGTTAGCTTCAACCGCGATGTTTGCAGCATGGCAATACGATAGTGCGGGATGCACGTTGAACCTGGCGTTTGAGGGAGAAGAGAAAACAATGAGACTGCGTTCCCTGTTGAACGTTTGTTTAGTGGCCGTAATGGCCGTTTGTTTTGACCCTCAGGTGTTTGGACAGGCGAGCCTTAGCTTTGCGCAGCTGAACGGCACCGTTCAGGATACGAATGGCCGAGTGGTGGTGAACGCTAACGTAACTCTGCGGGACCTGAGCACGAACCTGACCTACAGCGCCGCCACCAACACTTCGGGATACTACATCGCTCCCAATCTTCCACCTGGACGGTATGAGCTTTCGGTGCAATCCCCCGGTTTTGGTAAGTACGTGGAAAGCGGGATCGCGCTGACGGTGGGGCAGACCGCAACCGTCAACGTTACTTTAAAAGTAGCGTCTGCCGGCGAGGTGATTACCGTGAGCACGGAAGCGCCCGCAGTCGAGCCAAGCAGAACCGAGATAAGCCAGGTGATTGACACTCACGAGATCCAGGCACTGCCCACTTCGACGCGCCAGTTTGTGGATTTTGCCTTGTTGACGCCCGGGGTCGCGACTGGCAGGACGAGCCTGCAATCCACCTTTACGGAGCCGGAGGTCACTCGAATCTCGTTCGGAGGTATGCGGGACCTAAGCAATGCAGTCACTGTCGATGGCGCCGATTACATCAACGAAGCCACGGGCTCGCAGCGCGCTACTCCCTCGCAGGAAGCGGTCAGCGAATTCCGCGTCGTGAACAACAGTTTCGGATCGGAGTACGGGCGGGCGCTCGGCGGGATCGTCAACGTCGTTACGAAAAGCGGCACTAACGACCTTCATGGGTCGGTGTATGGATACATTCAGAACCATGTTGCGGACTCCAACTCATTGCTGACAGTCGCACCCTATGACGCGTATCGCCGCGGGCAATTTGGAGGAACTCTGGGCGGCCCTGTTCGCAAAGACAAAACTTTTTTCTTCATGAACTACGAAGGCCAGCGGTTGGCGGAATCGCCCACTTATCCTTTCACCCTGGTCGGCAATACAGCCGCCGGCATCCCCGACAATCTGCCTCTCGTGGACGCGGCAAAAGCGGCGCTGGGATTGCCGCCGGAGAACTTGAACATTCTGAAGACCCTGAACAACGACAACGGCTTTGCCAGGTTTGACCATCAGTTCAACGCCAATAATCGCCTGGCCGTTCACTACGGCGCTGTGGACGCACGAGACCTGAATGTACTGGTCGGCGACACTCTGGACGGGGGCGGAATCGGAGCTCCCAGCAGCGGACACAACACGTTTCTGCGCGATCAGACCCTGGCCGGTTCGGTAAATTCGGTACTCAAACCCGATTTGGTGAACACCGTTTTGGCGCAGTACGCGCGCCGACACTACAATTTTCCCGGAGTTACCGGTCAGCCCAACTTAGACGTTCCAAATACTCTCTTGTTTGGCCACAACTTTGGGACGTTCGACGCCACCGATGAAAGCCGCGTGCAATTTTCCGACAACTTGGCATGGATCAAAGGCAATCACTATTGGAAATTCGGCGCGGACTTCAATCATGTCTGGGATTTTGTGATCTGGCCTGGGTTCACGCCCATGCGCATCGTGTTGCCTGGATTCAACTGTCTGGTGGATTTTGCCCGCTTCGTGAACCAGACTGCGGTAGTGGCCGAGGATCCCGCCGACGGACCTTGTCCTACAGCCGCGCCTCCCTTTTTCTCCGGCACCGATGTCGGTCCCAACCCGAACGATCAACCGCTCAACGGCGTACCCATCGCATTTTGGGGCGCTCCGGTTGGAACGGGACCCATCGCGCAAGGCAGCCTGCCTCCCGCGATTCCAACCGGCAACGGAACGTGGCCGAATGCTTTCGTGAATCCGCAGGATTACTACGTCAACATCAACCACAGCTACTTCGGCGCATATTTCCAGGATCAGTGGAAGGTTTCGCCCAAGTTCACGGTTAACTACGGATTACGTTACGATTTTGAGGCTGGCTTATCGAACTACATCAATCCCGACTACCGGGGATTTCAACCCAGAGTAGGTTTCGCCTATTCGCCGACCAAGACCACCGTTATTCGTTCCGGCTTCGGCATGTTTGATGACCATTACAACATGACGTTCTTTTTTGTGACTTCGCCGCAGCGGGAAGTTACGATTCCCAACGCGCCTCAGCCTTGGGTGAGGAAGGGTAACTCCACCGCCACTTATGTCCTCAACCAGTTAAGCTTCGACGCCCCGAATCCGTTGAACAATTTCCAACCGCTTCCGTATCCCGACGGATCGACCGTGCCCACTCCAGCGCAAGCGGCGGCAAAGTTGGTCACTACAGGTCAGAATCCACCCAACTTCAGCACGGGTCCTGGGCCGGGACAGAATCCCAGTTTCCCAGGCGGGACGTTTGTCACCAACAGCGGCGGCGGCCTCGACCGCAATATGCGCATCTCCTACTCGGAGCAAGCCAGCCTGCAAATCGATCAACAGATGGGCAAAGGATTGGTGCTCAGTGTCGGCTACCTCTTCCTGCGTGCTCACAAACAGATCCGGCCTGAGAATCTGAACGTCTGCCCTTCTGCCGGACTCGCCAACACAGCGACCATTTGCGCCCCTGCCGAAGATGTTCCCGGTCCTCCCACCACGCCGACTGGCCCGTTCCCGAACAACGAAATGCTCGATGGCAAGCCCGCATTCAGCGGCGTCTTGTACAACAATGCCGGCCTGATGTACTACCTGGATGGTTCCGGAAACGCAGAGTACAACGGCGGTACGATTTCGGTCACCGACAAGCTTGGCCAGTATTTGCGCTTCAGCGCAAACTACACTTTGTCGCACACGCAGGACGATGGCACCTTCACCACTTTCGTCAGCACTCCGGAGAGCCTATACAACCGAAATCTGGAACGGGCCGATTCAGTGCAAGATGTTCGCCATCGTTTCGTTGGCAACTTCACCGCCGATACACGCAAGAGCGGTGCTGCTGCCCTTCGCAACCTGGAGTTCAGCAGCATCGTGACCCTGCAGTCACCCCGGCCATTCACCATGTTCGTGGGCAACGACGTGAACGGCGACACGAACCCGGTAACTGATCGCGTGGGATGGTCGCCGCGAAATGCTTACCGGGGCGACGATCTTTACTCCTATGATCTTCGCCTGTCGCGGTCGTTCTATTTTCACGAACACATGGGGCTGAATCTGGCCTTCGATGGCTTCAATGTGTTCAACCGGCAAAACGTGAATGAGGTGACATCGGTCTACGGCGGCGGCACGCCTGACTTCTGTGGCGGCAGCACGCCTTATAACGGCCCGGTTCCTCAGCACTACCAGGATGCCGCCTCACTCGCGATCCAACGCGCGCAGGTCACCTGTTTGCCGCAAAGCGCAGTGGTCAATGGCAAGACTGTTTTTATGGATACTGCTCCAGCGCCGAACGCGCTTTTCGGAACTCCGAGGACCATGTTCAATCCGCGGCAATTACAGATTTCGGCGAAGTTCACCTTCTAGTAACCGCGGTGCGAGGTCGTTGGTGTCCGGACGAAAGGGGCAGACTAGATTGAAACCGTGCGCCCAGATGCAATAACCCTGCGCCCGAAGTCAAACTTTACATTTCGGGTCTAGTCGGCCGATTCACCTAGTCGGAGCACGGGCGACTCGGTTCGGCAGCAGACCCCATACCGTTGCCAAAGCTGAAACCACGGGCTGTGCGCGAGCAGTTCGTCGTGCCTTCGATTGGCGGCAGAAATATCGCTTGCGCTGAGTGGCCTGATATCCGGCGCTTCGAACATTTCCTGTATCTGCTCGATGTCGCCAATGATGCGTTCAACGTCCATCGTCACCAATATCTAACATGAGCACGGCAGGGGTCAAACGAAAGCCGCATTACTGTTTCCTGACCGATTCGTCCGCACCCGCCAGCACCCGACAACCCACACTCGCTGCGCCCGCCAACGGGCACAGAGTGCCATGTAGACATGAGCAGAATATTCCCGCGATGCCCCCGACGCCGACAGTTCGGATCAGAGAGATCTACGTCACAAGCCGCGTCACAATGAATTAGGAGTGCAATGAAAAGCTGGTAAGTAATTGAAAAGATGGAGCCGACGAGCGGACTTGAACCGCTGACCTGCCGATTACGAATTATCGTCCGGTCCTACCGCTGTAGCAGCTAAGTCTGTTGCAGCAAAAGACTTTAACAAATTTCAGCCCGCACGGAAGGAAGTTCTGGCGATGTTGATTTAGGTGAAACGGGTTGATCGCTTACGTCACAATTACGTCACAACAAATCACTACTGAAACCGCAACCTTCGTCGTGACAGGTGGCGAGGACCGGGGGACTTGAGAACGGCCATCATCAAATCGTGAGGGAGTTATGATCGCTGCGAAGCCAAGCTTAGGTCGCCACAAGCGGACGGGCTCAGTATGTCGCCACGCGAAGTGTTCGTGATCGAAGCAGACTTTATATCGTGGCGCAGTCCGGCGGCGATTGCCGCGGAATATTCCCTGTCAGACGGCAGCAGCACACACAGACATGCCCATGCTCTCGACCTTTTCGGCAGGCGGCAGCGCAACGTCCGGGTGGCCTTAGAGCGGATTATCGGGAAAGCTGGAGAGGTCGAGGTCACAGCCGCATCAGTTGTCGCCGCAATTCAGGCTTACAGCAAGATCAACGCCGTGGGCCAGGGATCGATCGTAGCGAGACCGTCGACTTGAATGAGCTGTTTGATTGCATGACGCGCGAGGAACTGGAGGATTATGCCCGAGACGGCGCTTTGACGGCGTGGTTCGCGGATGCCCAGTCAGGGAAGGAAGCAAGGCCCAGACCCGCTGACTCGCCACTTGGTAGCTTGGAGTCGCACGCGGCAGCAAGGTTGATGGCGAAATCACGCGCTCTACCCAATGCCGACCAACCGATCATCTACGAAGCGAACCTCGATACCGAAACGGTGATCTACGACTTACCAAACCGCAGACCCGCTAGTGGAAGCCGAAGGCGCGAGTCGCCACGACTGCAAGAGCCAAGGCGAGACTAGTGTCCCCGCCCCTCTGCCCACTCCAGGTGAATCTCTAGACGTCACGATCGAGATCGGATGATTGAAGGAAAACACGATAGGGGTGCCCAACCTCATTCGGCTCAAGAATGAAATTCTGTGTTTCTGAGTGCTGAAGCTACTGGGGTTTCCAAAACCATTAGGAGAAGACCATGAAAAGAACGCGAATCGTCTCTGAAAAGCGAGTGCACGGAGAAGTTGAATGT
>JBEKBW010000064.1:0-38582 GCA_050015215.1 Candidatus Sulfotelmatobacter sp. | reverse complement strand
GATCAGGTTTTAGCTCCACATTTCGCGATAATGTCTGCGAGGTTCTGATGACCACCGCAACCCGCACCAACCCGCTCTCGTATCTCACCGATCAACTCAACGAGCTCAAGAACAAGGGGACGCATTTCAAATTGCGTGTGCTTGAGGATGAGCAAGCGCCGGTATGCACCTTCGATGGCAAGAGGGTGATCAACCTTGCGTCAAATAATTACCTCGGCCTGACCACGCATCCCAAGCTCCGCGAATCGGCGCTCGAGGCTACGCGGAAATTCGGCGTTGGGTCGGGCGCGGTACGCACCATCGCGGGCACAATGCGCATCCACATGGAACTGGAAGAAAAAATTGCGCGCTTCAAGAACGTTGAGGCTTGCGTGGTCTTTCAGTCCGGATTCGCGGCAAACGCCGGCACGGTATCAGCCGTTCTCGGCAAAGACGATGTCATCGTCTCCGACGCATTGAACCATGCTTCCATCATCGATGGCGCAAGATTATCGAGAGCAAAAATTCTGGTGTTTCGCCACAAAGATATCGCCCACGCCGAAGAGCAACTGGCCAGCGTGAAGAATGAACCGGGCAAAAAACTTTTAATTACAGACGGAGTATTTTCCATGGACGGCGACATCGGGCCGTTGCCCGCGCTGTGCGATCTGGCAGAAAAATATGGCGCCATTATGATGGTCGACGATGCGCAGGCCTCCGGCGTTCTCGGCCGCAACGGTCGCGGCACAGTCGATCATTTCGATATGCACGGTCGCGTGGATATTCAGGTTGGAACTTTATCGAAGGCAATCGGAGCACTCGGCGGCTACGTCTGTGGCACCCGCGATCTTATCGACTTTCTCTATCACCGTGCACGGCCGTTTCTCTTTTCCACTTCGCACCCGCCATCCGTGGCGGCAACGTGTATCGCAGCTTTCGATGTTTTGGAAAATGAACCCGAGCGCATGGAAAAACTTTGGGAAAATACCCGCTTCTGGAAGAAAGAGCTCGGCCTGCTGGGTTTTGACATCGGAGGCCGCGCTACCCCGGCCAGCGAAACTCCGATCACTCCCATCATCATCGGCGACGGCAAACTCACCATGGACTTCTCCCGCGAGCTCTTCCGGGAGGGCGTGCTCGGCACCGGCATCGCGTTCCCTACCGTTCCGGAGGGAAAGGCGCGCATCCGCACGATCATGACGGCAACACACACTAAGGAAGAGCTGGAGCAGGCGCTATCCGTGCTCAAGCAAGTTGGGAACAAAATGGGAATACTGCGCAATTGACGGAGACGCGAATGCCGGCAGTGCGCACTCAACTTGAGCCTGTACAGTTCATCGAACCGCGCCTGATTGTCGTCCCCGCGGGCTGGTTTCTCATGGGTTCCGACTGTGGCCAGGATTGCGAACGTCCCATTCACCGCGTTTGGGTCGATGCCTTCGAACTCGCCGCGACTCAAGTGACAAATGCCGAATACTCCTGCTTCTTACGTTCAACCGGATCGCAACCCCCGCCGTTTTTGACTGACGTGAACTTCAATCATCCCGAACAGCCGGTCACAGGAGTCTCCTGGTTCGAGGCGCAGCGTTATTGTGAATGGCTCGCGTCGCAAACTGGGCGTGGCCATCGGCTTCCCACTGAAGCCGAATGGGAACGCGCCGCCCGGGGTAATCTTGAGCAGGCCGATTTTCCATGGGGCAGCGCGCCTCCTCAATCTCTGTCTGACTACGCTACGCGCTGGCAAAACGGACCGGAGCCTGTCGCGCGTTACGCTCCCAACGCATTCGGTCTATACAACATGTGCGATAACGTCCACGAATGGTGCAGCGACTGGTACGATCCCAATTATTATTCGATCTCCCCGGAGCGCAATCCGGCTGGCCCGGCGGAAGGAAAACGCAAAGCCTCGCGTGGCGGCTCGTGGCGGCACCATGTGAAAGTCTCACGCTGCTCCGCGCGCTCCAGCATTCCGCCGAAATTCCAGTACGCTGACTACGGATTTCGTGTCGCTTGCGATCTCACATAGACTTTGAACCTTAGTCTTGGCCGCCATCGGGCCTGAATCGGGGTACTCATGTTTAGCAACGATCTTCTCGCCAACAAGCGCATTCTTATTACCGGGGGCGGCACCGGCCTCGGCAAGGCCATGGCCCAGCGCTTCCTCGAACTCGGTGCAACAGTCCACATCTGCGGCCGCCGCGAAGAAGTTCTCGAACAAGCTGCCGCCGAACTCGCCGCCGCAACGAAGGGCGACATCCACGCCATTCCCTGCGATGTTCGCAATCTCGACGCCGTCGAGGCGGTGATCGATGCCATATGGCAAGAGGCACCGCTCGACATTCTCGTCAACAACGCCGCGGGAAATTTCATCGCGCGTACCGAAGAGCTTTCCCCGCGCGCATGGGAGTCGGTAATCGGCATCGTGCTGATGGGCACGCTTCACTGCACCATGGCCTGTGGACGCCGATGGCTCAAAGCTAATCACCAAGGAACGGTCCTCGGCATTTCCGCGACTTATGCGCCGGTTGGCTCGGCGTATGTGGTTCCGTCCGCCGTTTCAAAGGCCGGAGTCGAGGCTCTAATCCGCAGTCTCGCCGTCGAGTGGGGTGATCGCGGCATCCGGTTGAATGCCATCGCTCCCGGACCCATTCCAACGCAGGGCGCGTTCTCGCGTGTTTTGCCGTTCCCTAAGCTGGAACCACTCGCACTCGAACGCAATCCTATGCGTCGCTTCGGCACAACAGAAGAACTTGCCAATCTCGCCGCATTCCTGGTCAGTGATGGCAGCGGCTACATCAACGGCGAAGTAATTCGCATGGATGGCGGGGAGTTCCTGCAAGGCGCAGGTGAGTTCAGTTCGCTGGGCCGAAGTTTGACGAATAAAGATTGGGAGTCAATTAGGCCCCGCAAGCCGAAACCATAGGCCCTCGGGGAAGAAAGATTTTTCGATGCTTACCTCTTCTCGTCTCCCGAAAATACCAGCCACTTCAACACCATGTTCACCAGACTCAGCACAATAGCGCCAACAAAGGCCGCAAAGAACCCGCGCACCTGGAACCCCGGCACAAGCGCCGAAGCGAATTTCAACATCAGCGCATTGATGATCAGCCAGAACAACCCCAATGTCACCAGAGTCAGAGGGAATGTCAAAATCTTCAGCACAATCCCAATCGTCGCATTAATAAATCCAATCGCCAGCGCCGCAATCAGTGCCGCTACCGGGCCGCTCACATAGATCCCCGGCACCACTCGCGACACAATCCACACCGCCAGCGCACTCAATATCCAACTCACCAGCATCCGCATGTGCAGCTCCTAAGAGTTCACGCTCCGCAACACTATACCAATCCGGTGTGGTGTCCCGCGGTCACAGCAAATAAATTCACGTCAAATTCGCCGTGTGGATCGCTACCTTGCGATACACTACCCAATTCAAATTGTCTAAGGAGAATTTCCTCATGTCCGATCCCGCCTTCAGCGGCTCCGAATTCAAACAGCACTTGCGTCAAGGCACGCCCAAGCTTGGCTTGTTTCTTAACTCTCATAGTCCAACTGTTGCCGAGCAGCTAGCGCATAGCGGCTACGACTGGCTGCTGGTCGATACCCAGCACGGCCCCATGGACCACGAGAAACTTTCCTATACGCTGTGCGGCATCGCCAGTGGCGGCGCAAAGTCGATCGTCCGCGTCGGCGCATATGACGACCGCCCCGGCATTCAGCAGGCGCTCGACCTCGGTGCCGACGGCGTCCTTGTTCCTTACATCAACACCGCCGAGGAAGCGCGCCAAGCCATCAGTTGCACAAAGTATCCCACGGTTGGTACGCGCTCCGTCTATTTTCCGCAGCGTTGCATGAACAAAGCCGGACTTCTCGGCTACGCCGGAAACTTTAACAAGGAAGGTATCGTCGCACTGCAGGTCGAAACTGCTTCGTGCATCGAGAATATCGCCGAAATCGCCGCCGTGCCCGGCGTCGACATTCTCTTCCTTGGGCAGAACGATCTCTGCATGTCGATGGGCCTCTTCGAAAAATATAAATTTCCCGATATGTACACTTCGCCAGAACTCGACGCAGCCACAAAGAAGCTGATCGAACACGCCCGCAAAAATAACGTAATCCTCGGCCTCTTTTTATTCGGCACCGCGCGCGTCGGCGAATTTCTGGACAAAGGTTTCACCTTCTTCAGCATCGGCAACGACCTGCACCACCTGGTTACGCAAGTGGCGGCCTACGTGAATGACGTGGAAAAAGTCTCCGCGGAGAAAGGGAAACCCTGGAAGCGCCGCAGCACGGCGCTGTTCTAGCGGGAACAGGTCGGCGTGGAGTGCATGGGTGCCCCATTTCTCGCTTCCGTTGCGAGAAATGGGCTTCTGCGCGGAGTGAGAAGCGCTTGATTCACTGTACAATTTTCCTTTATTCGGTTCAGGTGATCTTTGGAAGTTCTCACCCCCAACGAAGTCCGCGTGCTCGGTGCGCTGATCGAAAAAGACATCACCACGCCGGATTATTACCCGCTGTCACTCAACGCTCTGGTGAACGCCTGCAATCAGAAAAATAACCGCGACCCTGTTATGACCCTCGACGAAAATTCTGTCGCCGATGCCTTGGCCGGATTGCAGGAGAAGCGTCTCGCCGGACCTGCCGGGGGCGCCGACAGCCGCGTCACCAAATACGAACACCGGCTGCAGGAGTCGTTCAACTTCGATCGCCGCGAAATCGCCGTTCTGTGCGTTCTACTGCTTCGCGGGCCGCAGACGCCCGGTGAACTCCGCGGCCGCACCGAGCGCATGTACCATTTCGAAGCCCTCGATGACGTAATCTCTACTCTCGACCGTTTGGCGCTACGCCAGCCGCCGCTCACCGCCGTCTTGCCGCGCCAGCCCGGAACAAAAGAGTCGCGTTACATGCATTTGTTTTCCGCTCAGCCGGAGATGGCGGAAAACGTGGCGCAGTCATTCTCAGCATCAGCCGAGCCTTCAGGCAGATCCGTAGCCGATCGGCTGGCGAATCTGGAAGGCGAAGTTGCGGAGTTGAAAAGAGAACTCTCCGAGATGCACGAACACCTAGCCGCATTACGCAAACAGATCGAATAATGCATCACGTCAGACCCTGTGATCCTCTGTGTCCCCTGTGTTGGACCGGTTTTGTTTCTGTCTGCCAGATAAAATCGAGCCCCGTTCATGCAACTGATGTAGCCTAGTGATAAATCGCAGCCAGCGTCCGGCTTCCAGGAGGTCCCCATGCACCGCCGCGAATTCCTGATCCGCTCCGCCACCACCGCCGGAGCCGCTTTCCTCACGACGAGAGCGTTCTCGAGAAGGCTCTCTGCCAGGTCGATCCTCGATGCGATCGCCACTCAATCGCTGCCGCAAAAGTTCTCCGCCACCGATACCGTTACGCTGGGCGGCACCGGAATCAAAACCAGTCGCCTGGCCATGGGCACCGGCACCGTAGGCTCTGGTCATCACTCCAACCAAACCGCGCTCGGAGTCAAAGGACTGTCCGATCTTCTGCGCAACGGCTACGATCACGGACTACGCTTCTTCGACGCGGCCGACTCCTACGGTTCTCACCCTCACGTGGCCGAAGCACTCAAGCACATCCCGCGCGACAAGGTCACGGTCCTAACGAAAACCTGGGCTCGCGATCCCGCAACGGCCCGCGCCGATCTTGACCGCTTCCGGCGCGAACTGGGCACCGACTACCTCGACATTTGTCTCATGCACTGCCTCACCGAGCCGAACTGGACCACGCAATATCGTGGCGTAATGGATGTTTTTTCCGAAGCGAAAGAGAAGGGAATCATCCGCGCCCACGGCTGCTCCTGTCACAGCATCGAAGCGCTGCGAGCCGCCGCCAAATCACCGTGGGTGGAAGTCGATTTCGCACGCATCAATCCCATCGGTTCGCACATGGACGCCGATCCGCAAGCCGTCGTGGCCGTTCTCCGCGAGATGAAAGCTGCGGGCAAAGCCGTAGTAGGAATGAAAGTCCTGGGCCAGGGCGACCTGGCGACACGCCAGGATGAGGCGATCAAATATGCGCTGTCGCTGGGAATTCTCGACGCCTTCACGATCGGGGCCGAAAGCAAAATGCAACAAGAAGATCTGATCCGTCGGATCGCTGCGGCGTAGGCTTTGGCTATCTAGGTCGCCCGCCGAAGATTTCTATGAACGCGATTACTATGAACACGGAGGCCTCCATGTTCACCTCCCGGCCGATCGGCTTCGTAACCAGTCCCTACAAAACGACCGCCGAAATCCCCAAAGGCCTGGGCGCAAAGCATGAAGTCGATGGAGTGCTGAACATTCTCCCCGAGTTCGCGCCCGGCCTTACTGATGTCGAAGGCTTCTCGCATCTCATCGTTCTCTGGGAGTTCGACCGCTCCCAAGGCTACGAGTTGATGGGCACTCCACCCTCCGATAGTCGCCCGCATGGAGTTTTTGCGACGCGCTCTCCGCGCCGGCCGAATCCGATCGGCATGACCACTGTCGAGTTGCTTCGCCGCGACGGTGGCGATCTTCACGTGCGCGGCCTCGACATGCTGCACGGCACTCCAATCCTCGATATCAAACCGTATCTTTCCAGCATGCCCGCCGAGAAACTTCGCCGCGGCTGGCTGGCCGAAGCGGAAGAACGAAAGAAGTAACGTGCGCTTAGCTTTGACCTTATGTTCACTGATTCAGCGTCAGCTTGATCTTCTGCCGGAACAGCACGCGTTCGTACACATCGTTGGTGTTCAAGCGAACAAAATACACGTAAGGCTCGTTGCCGACGCTCTCGAAATTCAAATCAGTCGCGGTCGGGTCGATCAATGAGAAATACGCGTACAGCCAGCTGCCGGGCGGATCGTTGGCTTCGATCTGCTGCACAGTTACAACGAGCGTCGGGGTGGTCCAGTGAACGAGATCCGTTGACGTGGTGAGATACATTCCCGGCGGGCCCATCGTGTCGTCCCAGTAGTCCCATAGCGTCGCCACGACTATGTTCCCCGGCTGATAAATGTTGATCCCATTCACATATCCCATGTAAGGCACAGGAGTGTAGACGTGGGACTTGGGATCTGAGACCGTCCCCAGGTAAGGATCGACGAACGACACCGAGAAATCGCTGCCGCTCCAGCCAAGCCACGATGAAGGGTCGAAGATGTCGGTGGTGCGAATGGGCGCGCCACCGCCCGGCACAAGACACTGGCGCGGCGCTGCCTGTTGCATCTGTTCAGTACAGTTCGGAGGCCATGTCCAGTCCGTAGCCACCGCGTAGTACCAGCCGCCATAGTTCACCACGTTCGTGTCGACGCTATAACCCATCGGCCCACGATCGATTTCGTACTTGAACGGAATTCCAGCCAGGAAATTCGCCGGCGCCTTCGGCGAATTGAAGTGGTATCCACCGTCGTCGGAGATGTGAAACGTGTCCGAATCGTACTCGCACTCGCTTACGTTCTGCGTATGGCACTCGCCGGGATGCGACCAGCCGTGATACTCCGTGTGCGCAAGCGCAGCGATGGTCTTCCCGTCGAAGGTATAAAAAGAATCGAGCCAGTCTTGATCGTTAAAGTCGGCCGGATTCGGATCGCTCGCGGAAACGTACGCCGCTTCGCAACTGTGCTGCAGAGTTTCCAGCGTCGGGCCGAGGCTCTGGAACATGTCAGAGCTGGCGGAGACGAAATGCACCGTTCCTGCAGAGTCGCGAAACGCGCGCGCCATCGCGTCCGGAATATCGTTGACCACACAAGAATCCTGCGGCGTTTGGAACACGGCCTCGCGGGTTCCTTCCAGTGTGCCCGTGATCGTCGGTGTGGCCGGCGCGGCTTGGCCGTCTGCCAGTGACACGCCCTGGGAGATTAGAACTGCGATCAAGGCTGGTCCAAGAATAGAGAGTCGTCGCATGGGGTTCTTCCTTCTGTTGTCCCTAACCCTACATGCCGTTGCTTCCACTCGGAGCAGTTGTCTTTTAATGCTCATGTAACAATGGCCGCGAGGTTTGGAACGTGCCAGCTACCGCGAGTTCAACGTGTCACGGTATCCACGGCGTGTGCAGCGTTCACATGCAGCATCTGCGTCCATCCCCATAACCCTCGCCGAATCAGCGCCTCTTGCTATGGCCTCCTCCCTGCAATCTGGTTAACCACTGCTCAGCAGCAGGAGGTGACCAACCATGACCCGTATCAACCTATTTCGCACCACCCCGGCCACTGCAAGTTCCGTCGCCTGGGGAAAGACTAACCTCGTAAAAAACGTTCTCGACACCGGCAGTCCGTTCGTCTTCGCCGCGCTTCTGATCGCCTGCTCGTTGGCCGTCGGATGCTCGAGCCAAACACCGCAACCGGCAAGCTCCACCAACCAGCCCATCATGCAACCAACACCGCAGATTCCAACCACGCCGGTGCCCGCTCCCGTAGCACCGGTACAGGAAGCTGGCGTCAAGCCCGTGCACCGCCGAGTCGTGCGCAAGGCCCCTGCCACTGTTACCTACGCGGACAAAGCTACCGGTGTCTCCTTCCAGTATCCGCGAACCTATGCGCTCAAAACCGGCGATGCGGCCACCGAACTCATCTCCGCCGATCCCATCCCAATGGACTTCACTCAGCCGGGCGGGGTCCCGATCGCAGCTGTGCTGTTTCCCGAGTCCGCTTATCCCAAGACGAATCTCGCGTCGGCTTACTTCAATGTCAGCGTGAACAAGACTCTCACGTCAGAGCAATGCGGAGAATTCTCTGTACCGCCGCCAACCCCGGCGACGCCCTCTGATCCGACGGTCCAAGCCACCGCGCAGTTGTCCACGCCGCCAATCTCGAAGCTCCTGATCGGCGACATGGAACTGCAATCGACCGAGACCGACAGCGGAGGTGAAACCGAAAAAGGACCGCGCCAGGAGTCGTCGAAGTACTACCACGTATTTCAAAATGGCGCTTGCTATGAGTTCGCTCTGAAGGTTTCGACGAGTGGGGTCGATTCCACGGAGGCTGCCCACTCGACAGCGAACGTGATTGGCCCTAACGAACTCCAGAACCAAGTCTTCCACCACCTGGAAAAAATCCTGGCCACGGTGAAGATCAATCCAGTGGCACAGGCAGAAGTCAGCGCCGAAGCGAAGGCGAATCCTGCGTCCACCCCAACCGAAACCCCAGCCCAGTAAAGCCGAGTTCAAGAACCTCAGTTCAGGAAACCGGGTATGCCCCACCTTTGCCGCACTGGTTGCGACAGGGTGGGGCTCTTGAACTCACATGGAGCCCCCTTGTCCTTCCGAGTTGAAGCGAAATTCCTCATCCAGCATCCAAAGCACGAATGAAGGAGGTTCCCATGTACGTAATTCTCGGAGCAAGCGGCAACACCGGACACGTCGTAGCTAAGACTCTTCTCTCTCGTGGTAAGAGAGTTCGCGCTGTCGGCAGAAGCGCAGCTCATCTGCAACCTCTCGCGGCCCAGGGCGCAGAAATTTTCATCGCCGACGTTACTGACGAGTCCGCACTTGCCAAAGCTTTTGATCAAGCCGATTCCGCCTACGTTATGATTCCGCCGAACCCCACCAGCAGCGACTTTCGCGCGTATCAGGAGCGGGTCACCGATTCCATCGCCGCCGCCGCAAGAAACGCAGGCTTAAAAAATATCGTCTCCCTAAGTAGCTTTGGGGCTGACAAGTCTTCCGGCACCGGGCCGGTCGTCGGCCTTCATAACCTCGAACAAAAACTGAATCAGCTCGACGCAAACGTTCTCCAATTGCGCGCCGGCTACTTCATGGAAAACACGCTGCCGCAGGTTGGCGCTATTCGCGCCATGCACTCCACCGTGGGTCCTCTTCGTCCCGACCTCAAGCTCCCCATGATTGCTACACAGGACATTGGGGCCGCCGCCGCCGACCTTCTCACCGAACTCAAATTCAACGGCAAGCAAACGCAGGAACTCCACGGGCAGCGCGACCTCGAGTACAACGAAGCCGCCACGATCATAGGGAACGCCATTGGAAGGCCGAAATTGGGCTACGTCCACGCCCCCGACGCTCAGATTCGCGGCTCGATGGTGCAAATGGGAATGTCGGATAATTTTGCCGGGCTAATCATCGAGATGGCTGCGGCACTCAACTCAGGACACATGCGAACCCTTGAACCGCGCAGTCCGCGCAACACCACGCCCACACCATTCGAAACTTTCGTAGCCCAGACGTTCGTGCCTGCCTACCAGCAGCAGGTGGCGGCGTAATCAAAGTCGTTTTTTTTGACGAAGGTATCGCGATGGGTGCCCACCTTTGCCATCTTTGGCAAAGGTGGGGATTTTGCTTCCAGCCGATGGACGCTTCCGGAGGTCGCGCTAGCTGCCGCTGCTCGTGATCCCCAAGTAAGTATTTACCACGCCTACAGAGAGACTAAGCGTCGTCGCAATTTGTGAAACCTGCTGCCCCTGGTTATAAAGCTGATAGACCTGCTGCGCTTCCGAGAGCTGCACCGTGTCCCCGGTGTTACTTGTCTGCTGCGGCTGGGGCTGCGGATTCCGCGCAGCCGGGGCCGCGTTCGAGGTAGAGTTCGCCGCCGCTACTGCCGCCGTCGATAGCGCACTAGATATGGAAATACTCATAACACGCTCCTTTCCCTCCTAATTAGGAAAGGTCGGCGAGTTGCCGAATGCCTTGAGTAATTTTCCCGCTATCGGTTTCGAAAAAACAATCTCGCATTCCGCAACCGGAACAGTTCCGGTTAAAGGACGAAGGCCGAGCCTCGCTGATGACGAACACGCGTCGCCGGACCCTGCTTTCAAGGTGAGCTACCGTCTCTTGCGCAGTTCGTTCACCGATACCGTAGCCTCCGCCGCATTCAGCGTATCGCGAGCCAGTTGCATAATCTCTTCATTCTTGACGGTCTCGCGCAGCGTCAGCACGACCATGGCTTCCGCAAACCTGCCGGGATCCCACTTTCTCAGCTGAATCTCCGAGTTGCCTGCACCCCGCACGACCTGGTCTGCCTTGGCCCCTAACACCAGCAAAAACTTGGGCTCCAGCTGCGGAGGTTTCTCCGGCCGCACCGACCGCGCCACCAATGCGCAAGCCGATGTGTAAATCTTCCCCGCTTCTTCCACGGACCAATTCAGATGTTTTGGATTGGAAACCTCAAAAGGCGGCGCCGCCTGCGCTGCGACTCCCGTACAAAAGACAGTAGCCAATCCGCAAATCGCTAGCCAGACGCAGGCGAGACTCCGCCACTTCATCATCATTATGCCTAGATGAGCTTTCACATCGGTAACATCCCGAACTTCAGGCTGCTCAACACTTCGGATCTTCATCACAAGCGGATCCTCTACCGCTTTCCGCAGCTTGATCCCAGTGCCATGGTCTGGCCAAGATATCTGAGGTAATAGCCCGGCCTTTACTCCGCCGATGCTGTACGGTTTCGAAAACACGATCCGAACTGGGCGGCTGACGACCAAAGGTTTAGAAAGAGCTCCGGAAAAAGGGCTGGGGGCGATCAAAAACCGGTCCGCGTGAACAATAATCTGCCGGTCCCGACGCCGTCTTTCGTCTCAATCTCTACAATATTTCCGGCTGCCATTCGTCTACAGGAATGGATGGATGAGCCGTGAGCGCAGCGATGATCGCCGAGAGAATCATGGCCGAGCAGGACCGCCAAATTTCCGAAGTGATCGCAGAAGAGCGGCCCCGGCTGCGCAATTTCATCCGCCGTCGCGTGCCCAATGAGGCCGACGTGGAAGATCTTCTGCAGGAGGTCTTCTACGAACTGGTCGAGGCGAATCGCTTGCTGATGCCGATCGAGCATGTGACCGGTTGGCTATTTCGCGTTGCACGCAACCGCATCACGGATCTGTTTCGCAAGAAGAAGCCAGAGTCTTTCGCGGACGCCGCACTCGAAGGCGAAGACGGCGAATTGCTCCAGATTGAAGATTTATTGCCGTCGCCGGACGCCGGGCCGGAAGCGCTCTACGTCCGTAATGCGCTGCTCGATGAATTGGAATTTGCACTCGAGGAACTGACCGACGAGCAGCGCGAAGTCTTCGTCGCACATGAACTGGAAGGACGCACCTTCAAGGAGTTGTCGGCAGAGAGCGGAGTAAACATTAACACCCTGCTGGGGCGCAAGCGCTACGCGGTCCTTCATCTGCGCGAGCGATTGCAGAGCGTTCACGACGAATTTTTTAAAAAGTGAGGAACACAATGATGAGAAAGAAATGGTTCTTTATCGCTCCACTGGCGATTGTGGCGATGGTAGCCTTCGCCGCTCTGGGCGGCGAAGTGGTGCGGCTTCTGTGGAACTGGCTGCTTCCGGCCCTGTTCGGTTGGCGCCAGATCACGTTTTGGCAGGCCGTCGGTCTGCTGGCGCTTTGCCGGATTCTGTTCGGAGGGGTGAGTGGCCGCGGCTTCCGCGGACCCGGCCGCCGGCGCTGGGAGAAGATGACGCCCGAAGAGCGCGAGAAGTTTCGCGAACGTATGGGATCACGATGCGGTCATTTCGAGCCACCGGCGGCCAGTCCGACTGCGTGAGCGGACGGAGCGTGGGCGAATAATTGACCCTCAGGTGGTTAATGCTGCGGTTCGCAGTGACAGGGATTCTGATCTGTGGCTCGACTCGGAGAGGATCCAGTCACACTGCGATCTCAGTCCGGTTCGCGTAGTAACCCGGAGATTGCGTCTCAAGCTTGCGGCCGTTTTCGCTGAAGCGGGGCAGGTGAATCAGACCGGCCCGCTGCAGCCCGAATTGCAAGGTGGTGGCCAATACTTCCAGGCCATACTTAACGCTGCGTCGAAAGTTGATGGACGAGGCTTCGGCAAAGTATTTGGTCGGGCAGGAAACCTCCCCAATGCGGAAGCCGAAGTGGACGCATTGCGCCAGCATCTGGTTGTCGAAGACGAAGTCGTCGGAATTTTCCAGCAGGGGAAGAGAGGTCAGCACCTTGCGGCTGAATGCTCGATACCCCGTGTGATACTCCGAAAGCTTTACGCGCAGCACAAGATTCTCGACCGCCGTCAGGAGGCGGTTGGAAATGTACTTGTAGATAGGCATGCCACCGAGCAGCGCCGTGCCGCCGATAATGCGCGAGCCCAGCACTACGTCATACACATCATAGGCAACCATGCTGGCCATCGCCGTGGTTAGAAGCGGAGTGTATTGGTAATCGGGATGAACCATGATCACCACATCGGCGCCCGCCGCCAGAGCTTCGCGGTAACAGGTTTGCTGGTTGCGCCCGTAGCCGTAATTGCGGTCGTGCTGGAAAACTAAGAGGCCCAAACGACGCGCCACTTCAACGGTTCGGTCGGAGCTGCGGTCATCCACCAGAATGCGGATATCAACGAGATCCGGCAGCTCGCCGACGGTGACGTCGAGCGTCTTCTCCGCGTTGTACGCGGGCATAACCACCGCGATCTTTTTGCCATTAATCATGCGCGCTTAATCTATGATACCTGAGGCGAGGCCAAATTCTGGCATTGGCGGCACAAGCGGTCAAGTAAAGTTTTGAACAAATTTGAGCGTCGACTCCGCCGCTTGCAGCCCTCGGCGGCTCTATGAAAAACTGAAATCTGCATTCTTGCCCGAACTGCCTATGGTTGTGAAACAAACCCTCTTCGAAAAGATCTGGAACGCGCACGTAGTTGCGCAACCGGACGGTCGTTCGCCGATCATTTACATCGATCTGCATCTCGTGCATGAAGTCACATCGCCGCAGGCTTTCGACGGCTTGCGTGCTTCCGGGCGGAAAGTCCGCCAGCCATTTCGGACCGTGGCGACCGTCGATCACAACATTCCTACGGAGCCGCGTGGAACCCCGATCACTGATCTCATCGCGGCTGCGCAGATTGCGGCTCTGCAAAAAAACTGCAAGGAATTTGGCGTCCCGCTGTTCGACATGGATTCGCCCGAGCAGGGCATTGTGCATGTTATCGGTCCGGAGTTAGGGCTGACCCGGCCGGGAATGACCATCGTATGCGGCGACAGCCACACCAGCACCCATGGAGCTTTCGGCGCTCTGGCTTTTGGCATAGGCACATCGGAAGTGGAGCACGTTCTTGCGACGCAATGCCTGGCGCAGCAAAAACCGAAGACGATGAAAATTGACGTGCGTGGCCGGTTGGCGGAAGGCGTTACGGCGAAGGATCTCGCCCTCGGAATCATCGGCCAGATCGGTACCGACGGCGCCACCGGACACGTGATCGAATATGCCGGCGAAGCAGTGCGGACGCTCTCAATGGAAGGCCGCATGACGCTGTGCAATATGAGCATCGAAGCTGGAGCGCGAGCTGGCATGGTCGCTCCTGACGAAGTCACGTTCGCGTATGTGAAGGGAAAACGATTCGCTCCCCGTGACGGCGAATGGGAGCAAGCGTTGGAATATTGGCGGAGCCTGCCGACCGACGCCGAGGCAGCTTTCGACAAAGTTATCGAGATGGATGCGGCGCAACTCTGTCCATTTGTGACTTGGGGAACGAATCCCGGCATGGTCGCTCCCGTGACGGGCCGCGTACCGGAGACGAACGCGCTGGATGACTCCGATAAGCGCGCGACCGAACTGGCTTTGCAGTACATGGGATTGGAGCCGGGGAAGCGGATTGAAGACATCGGCATCGACCGTGTGTTCATCGGTTCGTGCACGAACTCGCGTATTGAAGATTTACGCGCAGCAGCGCGCGTAGCGCGGGGACACCATGTGAGTTCGAAGGTGCGGGCGATGGTGGTGCCGGGATCTCAGGCGGTGAAGCGCGCAGCTGAAAAGGAAGGCTTACATCAGATTTTTCTGGACGCGGGTTTTGAATGGCGCGAGTCCGGCTGCTCGATGTGCTTAGGAATGAATCCCGACATTCTGCAGCCGGGGGAGCGTTGCGCCTCCACCAGCAATCGAAATTTTGAAGGACGGCAGGGGCGCGGGGGGCGGACGCATCTGGTGAGTCCGATGATGGCGGCGGCGGCGGCGATTGCGGGGCACTTCACGGATATTCGCAACTGGAGCTTCCAATGAGCACCGCTATCACGAGGATCATGCGATGAAGCCGTTCCGAACACATCGAGGATTGGTCGCGCCTCTCGATCGAGTGAATGTCGACACCGACCAAATTATCCCCAAGCAGTTCTTGAAGCGGATCGAGAAAACCGGCTTCGGCCAGTTCCTGTTCTATGACTGGCGCTTCTCTTCCGATGGAAAAAAGAATGCGGAATTCGTCCTCGACCTACGGCGCTACACCGCCGCCAGCATTCTTGTCGCCGGAAAGAATTTCGGCTGCGGCTCCTCGCGAGAACATGCGGTATGGGCGCTGGGTGATTTCGGCTTCCGCGCCGTTATCTCTTCCTCCTTCGCGGACATCTTCGCCAACAACAGCACCAAGAACGGCTTCCTGACCGTTCGCCTGAGCGAAAGCGAAGTCGCAGAGTTGATGCGGAGGGCAAGCGAGTTCGAAGGATATGAACTCACCATCGATCTGGAGAAATGTGAAGTGCGCGATGATCAAGGCTTCCGCACCAGATTTCCGATCAATGAATTTGTGCGTCACTGCCTGTTGAATGGACTCGACGACATCGGGCTCACGCTGCAATACGAAGCGGAAATAGCCGGTTACGAAGCGGCACATCCGCTGCCCCAGTCCTCGCGCCCATAAAACGTAAATGCTCGGTCAATCGGGGTAAAGATTTGTAAAACACTCGCCCCGCTATTGACCTGTGCCCCGCCGCAGTTGATCCTAAGTAAGGACAGCTCTGGCGTTGCATCTGCGTTTGGTTCCTACCCGAACCTCTCCAGAGGAGGGATGATTTGAGCGCGTGGAGAAGCCCTCGCTCCCTCTGGATGGAGGTGCTGCGACCGAGTCTACAATGATTACATCTAACATCGGCAGAGTTAACTCCGATCTTGCGAAAGGTCGCATCCATCCGACTCAAAGATGAGTGACTTTAATCAGCTCGAACACAAATCCTCTGCTTGCCGTCGTCTGCTCGGGCCGAGTCTAGCGCTGGCGATTTGCGCTTCATTGCTGGGTTGCAGCAGCGCCGACTCCAAGCAATCCAAGGCGCAAGCCGCAGCGCCGCATTCGGTTTCAGTCGCGGTTGCCGCCGTGCAACAACAAGACGTTCCCGTCTACCTGGTCGGCCTCGGCACTGTGACCGCGTTTTACACCGCAAATATAAAAAGCCGCGTCGACGGGCAGATCATGCGGGTGAACTTTCAGGAAGGGCAGACCGTCAAAGAAGGCGATTTGCTGATCGTCATTGACCCGCGTCCCTATCAGGTACAGCTCGAGCAAATGCAGGCGCAATTGTTCAAAGATCAGGCAACGTTGCGCGATGCGAGATTAAACCTCGATCGCTATACCACTCTGATTCCCTCCGGCAGCATCGCGCAGCAGCAGGTGGATACGCAAAAATCCTTGGTCGATCAACTTGATGGCCAGGTGCGCACCGATCAGGCGCAGATTGACAACGCCAAACTGCAGATCATTTACTGCAACATAACGGCGCCATTCACCGGTCGCGTCGGGCTGCGGCAGGTTGACCCGGGGAATATTGTGCATGCGGCCGATACGAATCCCATGCTGATCCTTACACAGTTGCAGCCGATCGCCGTGATCTTCACTCTTCCCGAAGATCAACTGCCAACCGTTGCCCAGCACATGAAGAACGCCACATTGGAAGTGGATGCTTTCAGTCGGGACAACCAATCGAAGCTGGCCACCGGCAAGCTTCAGACGATCGATAACCAAATCGACACCACCACGGGAACGGCGAAGCTGAAGGCGGTTTTCACCAACGAGGACAACAAGCTCTGGCCGAACCAGTTCGTGAATGCAAACCTGCTGCTGGAAACGCGCAAGAACAGTACGGTTGTGCCGACCGCCGCTATTCTGCGGGGTCCGCAAGGCGCATTTGTGTATCTGGCGAAGCCGGATAAGACGGTGGAAGCGCGGCCGGTCAACGTCTCGCTTACGCAAGGTAATACCGCCATCATTGCCAGTGGAGTGGCTCCCGGCGACACCGTAGTGACCGACGGCCAGGATAAATTGCAGACGGGAAGCACGATCGAGCCGCGCGACGGCAGCCAGAACGCGGCGCCTGCCGGCAACAGCTCGAGTAACTCTCCAATTTCAGGCTCATGAGTCCCTCAAGATTATTCATCCTCCGGCCAGTGGCGACGACGCTTTTGATGGTGGGCGTGCTGCTGGTGGGCTGGGTTGCGTTCATGCAACTGCCGGTTTCCGCGTTGCCGGAGGTGGATTATCCAACCATTCAAGTCGTAACCTTCTATCCCGGCGCCGATCCTGATGTGATGGCGTCGTCCGTTACTTCGCCTCTGGAGCGGCAGTTCGGCCAGGTTCCCGGCCTGACGCAGATGACCTCGACCAGTTCCTTCGGGAGTTCAGTCATCACGCTGCAGTTCGGGCTCGATCAGAACATCGACGTGGAAGAGCAGCAAGTGCAGGCTGCCGTGAACGCCGCGTCCACGTACCTTCCCGCGGATTTGCCCAATCCTCCCATCTACAACAAGGTGAATCCGGCGGACGCGCCGATTCTCACGCTGGCCATGAGTTCGGATTCATTGCCGCTGTCGAAGGTTGAGGATCTGGCCGATACCGCGTTGGCGCAGAAGATTTCGCAGTTGCCCGGCGTGGGGCTGGTTTCGATCAGCGGCGGGCAAAAGCCTGCCGTGCGGGTTCAGGTGAATCCGACTGCTCTTGCCTCCTACGGCTTGAGTCTTGAAGATGTTCGCACAGCGTTGGCGGCGGCCAACGTCGATCAGGCGAAGGGTGTGATTGATGGGCCACGGCAGTCGTACACGATCGGAGCCAACGACCAACTGTTTTCCAGCGAGCAGTACAAGCCGATTGTAATTGCGTACCGCAATGGCGCGGCAGTGCGCATTCAGGATGTCGCCAATGTAATTGATGGCACGGAAAATATACGCCTGGCGGCGTGGATGAACATGACTCCCGCAGTCATCGTGAACATTCAGCGGCAGCCGGGCGCAAACATCATTAGCGTCGTTGATCGTATTAAGAAACTGCTGCCCCAATTGCAGGCTTCGCTGCCCTCGGCCGTGAAGGTTCAGATCCTGACGGATCGAACCACCACCATTCGCGCCTCCGTCAAAGATGTCGAGTTCGAGTTGGCGCTGACCATCGTCCTGGTGGTCATCGTTATTTTCTTTTTCTTGCGAAACCTGCGGGCCACGTTCATTCCCAGCGTTGCCGTACCCCTTTCGATTGTGGGTACTTTTGGTGTGATGTACCTGCTGGGGTACAGCCTGAACAATCTGACGCTAATGGCGCTGACGATTTCGACTGGCTTTGTGGTCGATGATGCCATCGTCATGATCGAGAACATCGACCGCTATCTGGAGGCCGGAGATTCCCCGCTGGAAGCGGCTTTGAAGGGATCCGGGCAGATCGGCTTTACGATCGTTTCATTGACGGTGTCGCTGATCGCGGTACTAATTCCGTTATTGTTCATGGGCGATATCGTCGGCCGTCTGTTCCGCGAGTTTGCGGTCACGCTGTCGGTGACTATATTGGTGTCCGCCGCAGTCTCTCTCAGCTTGACGCCGATGATGTGCGCCAAGCTGCTCAAGCATCGCAAAGAAGGCGAGAAAGGCCGCTTCTACGAAGTAACAGAAGATTTTTACAATCGCGTGATCGCGTCGTATGGCCGCACCGTGAAATGGGTGCTGAAACATCAGACGGCCACGCTGCTGGTGACTTTTGGAACTCTGGTTCTCACTCTCGTTCTCTACGTAGTAGTTCCAAAAGGATTCTTCCCAGTACAAGATACGGGCGTGATTCTGGGAATCTCCGAGGCGCCTGACGATATTTCCTTCGATGCAATGGCGAAACGGCAACAGGAGTTGGCGAAGGTCATCCTGCAGGATAAAGACGTCAACAGTCTTTCATCGTTTATTGGTGTTGACGGCACGAATGTGACTCCGAACAGCGGCCGCATTCAAATCAATTTGAAGCCGCGCGACGAGCGCAGCGAGGATGCTTCCTCAATTATTCGCCGGCTGCAGCCCGCCTTGGCCAAGGTGAATGGTATTACGCTCTACATGCAGCCAGTGCAGGATTTGACAGTGGAAGATCGCGTGAGCCGCACGCAGTTCCAATATTCGATTGAAGATGCGGACGCGCAAGAACTCGCGCAGTGGACGCCGAAGCTGGTCGAGAAACTTCGCCAGCGGCCCGAATTGCGCGATGTGGCCACTGATCAATTGAACGGTGGGATCAGGACCAATATCACGATTGACCGCGACACCGCCTCGCGGCTGGGCATTCTTCCCTCGGCAATCGATAACACTCTCTACGACGCCTATGGCCAGCGGCTGGTTTCGATTATTTTTACGCAGTTAAACCAATATCACGTCGTGCTGGAAGTATTGCCGAGCTTTGCGCAAACGCCGGAAGCTATGGCCGACATGTATGTTCGTCCCGCCAGCGCAACCCCGGCTACGGGGGCGCCAACCGCGAATGCTGCCTCGGCCGCGACGAGTGGAAATCCGGTTCCACTGTCTACTTTTACCAAAATGCATTCGACCAGCACGCCCCTCGCGGTCAACCATCAGGGACAATTCCCGGTCGTCACAATCTCTTTTAACCTCGCTCCCGGCGGCTCGCTCGGAGATGCCACGAAGGCGATTCAACAAGTAGAAAAGGACATTCAGCTGCCGGCCAGCATTCATGCTTCGTTTCAAGGGACGGCAGCCGCTTTTCAGAATTCGCTTTCGAGTGAGCCTTTCCTGATTCTTGCCGCGATCATTACCGTGTACATCGTGCTAGGCGTTTTGTATGAGAGCTACATTCACCCCATCACGATTCTCTCCACGCTTCCTTCCGCGGGTGTCGGGGCGATTCTCGCTCTTGAGATCACCGGCAACGATCTGACTGTGGTCGCGCTGATCGGAATCATTCTTCTGATCGGAATCGTGAAGAAGAACGCCATCATGATGATCGACTTCGCGCTCGAGGCCGAGCGCGAAGAGCACAAGCCCCCCGAGGAAGCCATTTATCAGGCGTGCCTCCTGCGCTTTCGTCCGATCATGATGACGACGATGGCAGCGCTGCTCGGCGGTTTGCCGCTCGCCCTGGGAAGTGGCACGGGTGCGGAACTGCGGCGTCCGCTGGGCATCACGATCGTCGGGGGATTGCTGCTCAGCCAGTTGCTCACGCTCTATACGACTCCGGTTGTTTATTTGTGGTTCGACCGGCTGGCGGTGCGATTCTCGAAATACAGAATCGGCAACGAGATTCCGCGCGAAGCCGCTCCCGGAGAAGCGTCCGGCGATTAGCAATGAGTATTTCAGCTCCATTTATCCGGCGCCCGATCGGCACTTCGCTGCTGGCGGCAGCCTTGCTGCTCTCCGGAATTCTTGCCTTCAATTTTCTTCCGGTAGCTTCGTTGCCGCGCGTGGATTTTCCGGTGATCAGCATCGGCGCACAGTTGCCGGGCGCCGACCCGCAGACGATGGCCTCGGCGGTAGCTACGCCGCTGGAGCGGCAGTTTGGACGCATCTCCGGTGTGAACCAGATGACTTCGTCGAGCCAACTGGGTTCGACCGCGATCGCGCTGCAATTTGACCTGAACCGGAACATCGATGCCGCAGCGCGCGATGTGCAGGCCGCGATCAATGCGGCGCGCAGCCAACTCCCCGCGAACTTGCCGAGCAATCCAACCTATCGCAAGATCAACCCCGCCGACGCCCCCATCCTGATTCTGGCGCTGACTTCGGACACGTTTCCGGTGGCGCGTTTGTACGACACCTCCGACTCGATTCTGGCGCAGAAGCTAGCGCAAGTGGATGGAGTGGGCCAGGTGTTCACCTACGGTTCGGCGCCGCCCGCAGTAAGGGCTGAAGTCAACCCGATGCTGCTCAATAAGCTCGGAGTGGGGCTGGACACGGTGCGAAACGCGCTGAATCTGGCCAATGCGAATCAAGCCAAAGGACAAATCTCGAACAGCGCTACCTCGTATTCTTTCGCGGACAATGACCAGCTCTTCACCGCGGATGAATACCGTCCGCTGATCGTCGCTTACCACAACGGCGGGCCGGTACGGCTTGGGGACGTAGCCGAGGTGGAGGACTCGGTGTCCGACGTACACAACCTCGGCTTGGCCAATGGCAAACCCGGCGTACTGGTGGTTATTTTCCGGCAGCCGGGCGCCAACGTCATCGAGACCGTGGACCGCGTGCGCGCTCTGATGCCTTATCTCCAGTCCTCGATTTCTCCGGCAATCAAGCTGGATGTGGTGATGGATCGCACAGTCACGGTTCGCGCCTCGGTGAAGGACATCGAGAAGACGCTACTGATTTCGATCGTGCTGGTAATTCTGGTGGTATTTGTATTCCTGCGCACGGTGCGGGCCACCGTGATTCCCAGCATCGCTGTTCCGCTCTCACTGGTGGGGACTTTCGGCGGCATGTACCTGCTGGGCTACAGCCTGGACAACCTGTCGCTCATGGCGCTGGCGATTTCGACCGGGTTTGTAGTGGACGACGCCATCGTGGTGCTGGAAAACATCATGCGCTACGTCGAGCACGGCATGGACGCGGTGCAGGCGGCGTTCAAAGGAGCGGCGGAGATTGGATTTACCGTGCTCTCCATGAGCACTTCACTGGTGGCGGTGTTCATTCCCTTGCTTCTGATGGGTGGAATTGTGGGCAGGCTGTTCCGCGAGTTCGCTGTCACTCTGAGCATTGCCATCGGAGTCTCGCTGATCGTCTCCCTGACCACAACGCCGACGATGTGCGCAAAATTTCTGCGGCCACCGCCGCCCAACCAGCGCCACAATGTTTTCTATCGCGGCAGTGAATGGTTCTTCGACAGTCTCCTGAGGGCATACGATCGGACGCTTCAATGGGTGCTGCGGCACCAGCCCGTAACCCTGGCAGTGACCATCCTCGTGGCGTGCCTGAGCGTGTATCTCTACGCTAAAGTACCCAAAGGATTTTTCCCGCAACAGGATACGGGACGGCTCATGGGGGCGGTTCAGGCGGCACAAGACATCTCCTTCCAGGCCATGAGCGGCAAGATGGAACAATTCGTGAGGATTGTAATGACGGACCCAGCCGTCGATACAGTGGTGGGCTTCGCGGGCGGAGGCTCGGCGACTAATCAGGGCCGCTTTTTCGTAATGCTGAAGCCGCTGGAGCAGCGTGGGCACTGCCAGACTCGGCACTACTGGCAACCATGCCCAAACGTCACGGCCGACGATGTGATCAATCGACTGCGGGGCAAACTTGCGGCGGTTCCGGGAGCTACGCTCTTCCTGCAATCGGCGCAGGACCTGACCCTCACCCCACGCTTAGGGCAGGCCCAATACCAGTACACGCTGCAGGGCGAGGATTTGAATGAACTCAACAACTGGGGTCCGCTATTGTTGCAGAAAATGCGCCGCCTGCAGGAGTTGCGCGATGTAAATACCGATCAGCAGGATAAAGGACTGCAGGCGCAGTTGGTCATTGACCGCGATACCGCCAGCCGGTTGGGAGTGGCCGCGCAGGACATTGATAACGCGCTCTACGATGCCTTCGGACAACGGCAAGTCTCGACCATGTACCGGCCGCTGAACCAGTACCACGTGGTAATGGAGGTTGCACCGCAGTTCCAGCAAACCACGGAAGCCCTGCAAAATATTTATCTTCGATCGGCGGCCGGCGCGCCGATACCATTAGCAGCGTTTACCCACTTCGTCCCTTCCAACATACCCTTGGCGGTGAATCACCAGAGCCAGTTCCCGTCAGTTACGATTTCATTCAACCTGGCCCCTGGCGTTGCTCTGGGACAGGCCACTCTGGCCATCGACAAAGTTCAACGCTCCATCAATTTCCCTTCGACGATTCAGGCAAGCTTCCAAGGCACGGCAGCTGCGTTCAAGGATTCGCTCTCCAGCGAGTCGACCCTCATTCTCACGGCACTGCTGGCGGTTTACATCGTGTTGGGCATGTTGTACGAGAGCTACATTCATCCCATCACGATCCTCTCCACGATTCCCTCCGCCGGCGTAGGAGCACTATTGGCCTTGCTGCTGACCCACAACGAACTCAACGTGATTGGAATGATTGGCATCATTCTGTTGATCGGACTGGTTAAGAAGAACGCAATCATGATGATCGACGTGGCGCTCGAGGTAGAGCGGACGCAAGGCAAGAAGCCGATCGATGCCATCTACGAAGCCTGCTTGCTGCGCTTCCGGCCCATTATGATGACGACGATGGCGGCGCTACTGGGCGGCCTTCCGCTTGCGCTGGGTTCCGGCACCGGCTCCGAATTGCATCGTCCTCTGGGCATCACCATTGTCGGTGGATTGATTATGAGCCAGGCCCTGACACTGTTCACCACTCCCGTCGTTTACGTTTATCTTGACCGCCTGCGCCTGGTTTTGCGCGGCGGCGCAGATGTGGCTTTGCCAGGCACCGTGAGCCCCGCCCACTCGGCAGACTAATCTTTGATCTCGGAAACGCCCGGACCATGATGACCGGAACCGTCCGTGCAACCTCATCTGCAAACAAAGGCATCGCACGGTAAGGGCAAATTCTTTTCAGATCGGTCAGGCGCGGCGCCCTTTTCCTTATTGCCCGTATGATGGAAAACTGCGGTGCTTCCATGCGGATTTTCCGCAGTCCCGGTATTATGGTTGTTTCGTCTGACATTCAAATTCTTTCTGGAGTAGCGGATGCTTCAAAAGCTGGCAGTCGTGGTCTTGGTTGTTGCGAGTTTCGCCTGTGTTCTGAGCTGTGGCAAGACAGGAAATCACTTTCTTTACGCGACCATCCCTGCCACGAATCAAATAGCGGTTTTTCGTGAAGATCCCTACTCGGGCGTGCTCACGCAACTGTCGGAGAGCCCGTACAACGTGGGCAGCGGGCCGCAATCGGCTGCGCTTCACCCATCCGGGAAGTATCTATACGTTTCCAATGCCGGACAGGGCGAGAATGATATTTCGCTTTTTGACATCAACAGCGACGGCACCATCACTGAGGTAACACCGAGGACCGCGACTGGCACCTTGCCTTTCTTGTTGGCCATGGATCCGGGCGGAGCCTTTCTCTATTGCGCCAATGTGTTGTCGAACAGCCTCTCGGTTTTTTCGATTAGTTCCAGTGGTTCGCTAACTCCGCTTGGCAACTCTCCTTTCACGATCAACTTGTCTCCGAAAAACATGCAGATATCGCCTTCGGGGAAGTTTCTGTTTATCAGCGCCCCCAGCCAGGTTACGGGACTGGTGGCAACATTCAGCTTGACCGCAGGTGTGCCTGCCTTCGTTAGCCTCACCAGTACTGCAGACAATGATCCCTCTGGCCTGGCCGTTTCCCCGAACGGGTCATACCTTTACACCGCAAACTCCACCGCGAACTCGGTCTCCATCTACAGCATCGGTTCATCCGGCGCGTTAACTCCGGTTACCGGATCTCCACTGTCTGCGAACTTCCAGCATCCGGTCGCCGTAACGGTGGATCCGAAAGGTGCCTACCTCTACGTGGCCGATCAAGGGACAAGCCAAGGGACAACTGGGGGATCCAGCAACATCGCAAGCTTTTCGATTTCGTCCAGCACAGGATTTCCCGCCGCCGTTACGGATTCTCCTTTCGCCAGCGAGAGTGAATCCAGCTTTGTCGTGCTGGATCCGACCGGCCCCTATTTGTTTGTGGGGAATCAGGCGTCGAACGCTGGCGTCCAGGCGTTCGGGGTGAGCGCGGGCAGCTTGAACACGATTGCCAGTTATTCTGTGGGAAACACTCCCAGTTCGATTGTCATATTGCAATAAAAGAAACTTCTAATCTGAAGAGATTCAGCCCCGCAACTCGGAGTACAATCCGAGGGCGACCCTGCACGCCCCTTTACGAGCCTTTGACAAACAGGCTGGCGCGACTTGCAACAATACGTGAAGCGGCACGAGGCCTCGCGTTACAACCAGTGCGGGAATCCCGCCATCTAATGAGGAATAGGTTATCCGATTGGGTCGGCTTTAGGGGGCGGGTTCCGTAGCGAAACCAATGAGGACCCGAACCCATGAAAATTGCCAGCGCGGCGAGCGCGTTTCCTAAGCATTATTACTCTCAGAAAGAGCTGTTGCAACGCCTTCAGGACTACTGGGGAGACGAACTCCGGAACCCACAATTGCTGGAACGCCTCCATCGCAACGTTACGGTGGAGGGCCGCTATCTTGCGGTTCCCGCGGAACAATATTTGGATATCAGAACCTGGGGGCAAGCCAACGATATCTGGATCAAGACAGCCAAGGAGTTAGGCGAAAAAGCGCTCTGCCTGGCCTTGCACAACGCGGGAATCCGTCCTGAGGATTTGGGGGCTCTGCTGTTCACGACTGTGACTGGCGTAGCCAGCCCCTCCATCGACGCTCTACTGATCAATTGCATGGGTCTTCCCACGAACATCCGGCGCACGCCGATTTTTGGGTTGGGATGCGTAGCTGGCGCCGCCGGAATCGCGCGCGCCGCGGATTATGTTCGGGCCTATCCCAATCAGGCCGCCGCGCTGGTATCGGTGGAATTGTGCTCACTCACTTTGCAGCGCGAGGACTTGTCGGTCGCAAATCTCATCTCCTCCGGTCTTTTCGCGGATGGCGCCGCCGCAGTGATCGTGACCGGCGAAGACTTCGTTTCGCCTGACCATCAGCCCAGCGGACCCCGGATTCGGGCTACGCGTTCAATCTTCTATCCCGATACTGAAGACATGATGGGCTGGAAGATTTCAGAGAAAGGTTTCCGAATTTTGCTGTCGACCGAGGTGCCGACTTTGATTCGGGAAAATCTGGGGCGCGGTGTCGACGAATTTCTTGCGGATGAAGGCTTGCAGCGGTGCGATCTCAAGAGCTTCGTCCTGCACACCGGCGGACCCAAGGTGTTGGAAGCGTCGGCTGCTGCGCTGGACTTGCATAACGGCGAGTTGGATGCCTCCTGGGATTGTTTGCGGAAGGTCGGCAATCTCTCTTCGGCGTCGGTGCTGGTCGTGCTGGAAGACGTGATGAGGAACCGCCGTCCCGAACCGGGCACGCTTGGTTTGCTGGCGGCGATGGGGCCTGGATTCTGTTCCGAACTTGTTCTACTCGAATGGTGAGGTTTTTGTAATTGTCCAATTCGATCGATGTGTTCGTGATTGGTGGCGGACCGGCGGGACTTGCCGCCGCGATTGCTGCGCGGCAGCAAGGACTTAGCGTAATGGTTGCCGATGGCGCCAAGCCGCCAATCGATAAGGCCTGCGGCGAAGTTCTAATGCCGGATGCCCTGGGAGCTTTAGAGAATTTCGGAATCAGCATTCCCCCCAGAGAGTCGTTCCCCGTTCATGGTGTGCGTTTTCACAGTTCCGGATCGTCAGCCGAGGCGGCTCTTCCACCTGCACTCCGTGTCCTCTCCGTGCGGCGTACCACGCTGCATCGCATCCTGATCGAACGGGCTGCTGAGCTGAACATCGATCTGCGATGGCAGCAGGTGGTGACCGGAATTTCAGGGGAGGCAGTTCGACTCGGAGAGCATACTATTCGCGCGCGTTGGATCATTGGTGCCGATGGCGCCAACTCACGTGTGCGAGGGTGGGCGAATTTGGAATCGAAGTCAAGTTCGGCTCACCGTTATTCCTTCCGGCGCCACTATCGTGTACGCCCCTGGACTGATTGCATGGAGATTTATTGGGGCAAAAAGGCTCAGGGGTATATGACGGGTATTGGCGATCAGGAGGTCTGCGCAGCGGTGGCCTCTCGCGATCCGAAATTTCGCCTGGATAAATCTCTTCCAGAATTTCCCGAGCTGAATGCGCGCCTTCGCGGTGCGGAAACAACCTCGATCGAGCGAGGAGCGATCTAGACGCGATTACAGGGGAATGATTGGACCTCGCCTTCAATCAGGCGACCGCGCTGGCACGCTGCCTGAAGGCAGGAACCCTTCCGGCTTATCAGGCGGCGCACCGTCGATTATCGCTTCGCCCGCTGATAATGGCGCGAATGATGCTGATGCTCGATGGACGCCCTTGGCTTCAGCGAAGGACCCTTCAGGTTTTTAACCGGCGGCCGGAGGTTTTTCGCCGTCTGCTGGCATTTCACGTGGGAGCGCTTCCGGCCACGCGTCTGGCCGTCGATGGTCTTACTTTGGGGTGGGGACTGCTGACTGCCTAGCGCAATGAATAAGAGAGCTGCGCCATCTCTAACCTCCAGTGCGTCACGATTTTTGCTGGCCTGCCTCCTGTTTTTCTTTTTCTGTGCTGCAGCCGTGGCGCAGAACTTGGCGCTTGAGTTAGATCCTCAGCAAACTACCATCAGTTTCACACTCGGCGATGTCCTCCATAACGTTCGCGGAACTTTCCAACTGCAGAAAGGCAGGCTTCAGTTCGATACCGGCTCCTCCAAGTTAAGCGGCGAAATCGTGGTCGATGCCAAAAGCGGCCAAAGCGGCAATGGAATGCGCGACCGCAAGATGCAGCGCGAGGTGCTGGATACTGAGCGCTATCCGGCGATCGCATTCCGCCCTGATCGGGTCGATGGAACATTATTACTGGACGGGCACTCTTCTTTGCGAATTCACGGAATTTTCAACATCCATGGTTTGGATCACGAACTGACAGTGCCTGCCGAAGTAGAGATGTCTCCGGATCGATGGAAAGCCACGCTGCACTTTGCGGTGCCCTACGCGAGTTGGGGAATGAAAAACCCGAGCACGTTATTTTTGCGGGTCAGCGAGTCCGTCGACATTGATGTGACGGCTTCCGGCACTCTGGTGCGGCGTTCGAATTGATGGGGCCGGTTGAGAATCAGAATCCATCGAGCTGCTGGATTCCCTTACCTTCGGTGCATTCGTAGCATCGTCCCGAAGCGAGATTCCTGAACTCTTCGTTCCTTCCGCTGGGCCAGCTTATCTCCACCCGGTTTACGCGATCGCGTTTCTCCAATCCAAACGTGATGGGAAGTTCCGACTGCGACAAGTAGCTGGATCCGCTCTTCACCATGCGCGACTCGCTCATCCCGCCAGATTCAATGCGGACAGTCGCACCGATCCCGTCGCGGTTCGATTTCGTTCCCCTGAGTTGAAAACGTATGCTGTGATTTCCCGCGAGCTGATCGTTGCGGTAGAGGTATGCAGGGCCGTTGTTCGTGGTCAGCAGAAGATCAAGATCGCCGTCGCGATCGAAGTCTCCATAGGCCAGCCCGCGTCCAACCTTCGCATGTTCAAACCCTCCGCCAATCTCAGCAGCAACGTCGTTAAAACTTCCCTTGCCATTGTTAAGAAATAAGTGTGGCGGCTGCGCGTATCCTACATTGCCGCGTATGTTTCGCACGGTGTCGTCAATGTGCCCGTTGGCCACGGCGAGGTCGAGCCAGCCATCGAGATTCGCATCGAAGAAAGCGCATCCAAAACCCAGGCTGTTCTTGGAAGCCATTCCGACTCCCGCCCGCGCTGCAATGTCTTCGTAGCTCTTTCCGGAAAATTCATAGAGTCCGGTCATCTCATTGTCGAAGTTCGTAATAGCGGCCCCCGGCCGTCCCAAATTCGTGAAATCCCCGATGTCCACACCCATGCCTGCGCGAGCTCTGCCGTCTGAGCTAAACGCTAGCCCCGCTTCCACGGCAACATCCTTGAAAGTGCCGTTGTGCTGGTTGCGGTAAAGCTTATTCGGCTGGGTGTCATTCGCGACCAATAAATCGGGCCAGCCATCGCGGTCATCATCGAGCATGGCAACGCCAAGGGATTTCGAACTACCATCGAAAATGCCACTCGACGCCGTCACGTCTTCAAATGTGCCGTTGCCGCGATTATGAAATAGCCAGCAAGTCTCGCCGCGATAGGCCTCCGGCGTGCAATACGACTTGTGCTTGCCGTCCAGGCTGCAGAAAACGTCGCGCCCGGGCGACCACTTTACATAGTTGCAGACAAAAAGATCAAGCAGTCCGTCGCGATCGTAGTCGAACCACAACGCAGAGCTGCTGAAAGCTTGCCGCTTGCCCAGTCCGCTCGTATTGGTCACATCGATGAACGTCCCTTTGCCAGTATTGTGGAACAATCGATTCTGCCCGACACAGGTCACGTAGATATCAGGGAAGCCATCGTTGTCATAGTCTCCGACGGCCACACCCATGCCGTAAAGCTCAACATCCAACCCGGCGCGTGAAGTGACATCGGTGAACCTTCCGTTCCGGTTATTGCGATAAAGCTGCAAGGTTGTTCGGCGTTGCCTGTGTCCCGGCCAATCCATCCCATTGATCAGGAGAATGTCCTGCCAGCCATCGCTGTCGTAATCCAGAAAGGCGCAGCCGGAACCCATCGTCTCCGGGAGAAGCTTTCCGCCATAGCCGCCGCTATTGTGTTGGAATTGAATTCCCGCGCTGGAGGTTACATCCACAAATCGAAAGCCGGGCGAAGCGTTCGCCTCAACTGTCTCGCCCAGAGCCCGAAGCAGCGACATCTGCGAAATCGAGGCCACTCCAACCAGGGAACGCAGAAACGATCTGCGATTCACGGAACGTTTACCAATCCCGCGCGAATCGCGTAAACCACCAGCTCTGCGGTTTTGTGAATGCCCAGCGCGTTCATGATATTGGCACGATGAACCGCAACTGTGTTAGCGCTGAGATCAAGTTCCGAGGCGATTTCCTTGTTCGACCTGCCGCTCACGATCATCTGCAACACTTCCAGCTCGCGAGGAGTGAGTCCGCTGTTGCGCTCGCCTTTGAGCGTCGACTGCTTCTCCACCTGCGGATCAAAAATCGTTTCTCCGCTGGCGACGCGCCTGACTGCTGGACCCAGTTCCAGGTTCATCGCATTCTTCAGAATGTATCCTTTAGCGCCAGCCTCGATCGCCTGCTTCACCCACGTACTCTCCGAATGCATGCTCAACATCAGTACGGCTGTATCCGGCGAGTGCTCGAGAATCTTCCGGGTCGCATCAAGGCCGTTCATTTTGGGCAATGCGCAGTCCATCACCACGACCTGCGGTGACAATTCCTGCGCCAATCGAACCGCTTCTTCTCCATCGCCAGCTTCCCCGGCCACTTCGATATCCGGCTCGTCTTCGAGCATGCGGCGGAAGCCGCGCCTCACCAACCCGTGGTCATCTACCAGCAATACCCTGATCTTTTTTGTCATCGAGAGCAATCTCCGCCTCCTCCATCGCTTCAATCTTTTCGCGCGGGATCGTCAGATGCACCCGCGCGCCTCCCGTGTCGGGCGTGGAGAACGCAATCCGAGCGCCCAACAACTCTGCGCGCTCACGCATCGCGACCAGCCCAATTCCCAGCCTTGCGGTCTCCGGATTGAATCCCACCCCATGATCTTCGACTTCGACCTCCAGCGTAGTCGGCAGAAAGTGCAGCCGCAACCACGCCTTCTCAGCACCCGAGTGCCGCGCCATGTTATTAAGCGCTTCTTGCACCACGCGGTAAATCTCTATCGCCGCGCCGCCATTCACTTCGAAGGGCTGGCCCCGCTTCTCATAGGATATGGTAATTCCGTTCTGTCTTTCTACGGTGGGTATGTACCAGTCGAGCGTCATCTCCAGCCCGGCCTCGTCGAGCATCACAGGATGCAGCGATTGTGACAAACTCCGCACTCGTTCCAGGGTTTCCTGCGCGATTTGGCGAACTTCCAACAAATCGGTGCGCAGTGACGATCCCTCTGGAGCATGTGCGCTGGCGCGTGCCAGCATCGCCCCCATCGCGGTGAGAATCTGGCCGAACTCATCGTGCAATTCGCGCGAGATATAGCGAAGAGTAGATTCCTGTGTGGCGATTAATTTCTGCGCCAGCTCACTGCGGCGTTCGGAGAGATCCGCCATGCGGGCAAACAATCTGCGATTCCAGCGGATAATGGAAAGCCCAGTCAGCACCACCGCAGCCAGGGTTGCTGCGAGGAATACGTATACCTGCCGCTGGACGCGGTCGTAAACCTGGATGATACGTTGCGCCGCCTGCTCCTCATTCTCGCTGTTCTGCACGAGGAAACGCGCAACGGTCGTGCTCAGGGCCGCCTGCCGCGCCTGCAGCGACAGTTGAATCTGCTGCCGCGCGCCTTTTTCATCGCCCGAACCTGCGAGACCAAACACGCGATCCACGGCATCCCAGAATTGAGTGAACGAACTCATCAATGCCGCGCTCTGCTCCGGCGTGCGGATGGTCGGAGCCAAGCCGCCCTCCAGCCGCATGGCATCCTCCAAATCGGTACGGATACGCTGAAACTGCGCCGACCACGCGGTGAGCGGGTAAGGCTCGTCGTTGTCAATCATGTCGCGCATGGCGACGGCAAGCAGGTTCAGGTCGTTCTGGATCCGCAGCAACTGAAGAGAGTCTTTACGATTGCGATCGATGAGGCCGGATTGAAGTTTGCGCAGGCCAGCGACTTGCCACGTGATATAAGCCGAGTAAGCCACAACCGCCGCTAAGGTGACGATGAGGCCGAGCAAAAGGCCTGGGGTTGGAGAGTGCTCCGGCGAAGGCGGACGTGCCACGCCCCGAGCATACAACGCCGGCCCGCGCCGTGTCACAATCAGTAATAATGAAGCGAATCGATGCTGGGCGGAGTCCAAGAATAGATTGAGTACCGATCCCAAAGAAGCTCCAAAGAAACCTAAAGTCGAGCGGCTTCGCGCTGTTCTTCCGGAAGTCTGGAAGCTGATGCGACCCCGCCGCGGGCTGCTGGCTTTGGGATTCGGGTTGATGGTCATCAACCGCGTCGCAGCATTGGTGCTGCCGTATTCGAGCAAGTTCCTGATCGACACTGTCATCGGCAAGCACCGCATGGATTGGCTGCAGCCGTTGGTATTGTCTGTTCTGGGAGCGACTGTAGTTCAAGGCATCACCTCGTTTTCGCTCACGCAATCGCTCTCAAAAGCCGCGCAGCGGCTAATTACGGAATTGCGCCAGCAGGTGCAGGCTCATATCTCCCGCCTGCCTGTTTCTTTTTACGATGCCAACAAGACCGGGTCGTTGGTATCGCGAATCATGAGCGATGTGGAAGGCGTACGCAATCTCCTTGGTACAGGTCTCGTGGACTTCGCCGGAGGCCTGGTCACCTCGAGCATTGCTCTGGTGTTGTTGCTTCGCACCAGCGTGCAGATGACTTTGATCGCCGTGGGTTCGCTCGTATGTTTTGGTTTCGCGCTCAATAAGGCGTTCGCAACCATCCGCCCGATTTTTCGCGAGCGAGGCAAGATCAATGCCGAAGTGACCGGCCGGCTCACCGAGTCTCTGGGCGGCGTCCGTGTGATCAAGGGCTATCACGCCGAACAGCGCGAGGAGGCAATTTTCGCCACAGGTGTTCGACGGCTGCTCGAGAACGTGATGCGCACGCTCACCGCCACTTCAGTCATGAGCCTCTCCGCAAGCGTTCTTCTCGGTGTGGTCGGCGCCGTCACAATGTACGTGGGCGCGCATCAGATTTCTTCCGGCACACTCACGGTTGGCGGGTTCGTCTCTTATACGTTGCTGTTAGGTTTTTTAGTAGCGCCCATCATGCAGATCGTTTCCATCGGCACGCAACTCACCGAAGCCCTAGCCGGACTCGAAAGAACGCAGGAGATCATGCGCGAGCGGCCGGAAGATCAGGATCCTACCCGCTCCGTGGCGCTTCGCGACATCGTGGGACGCATCGAATTTAAGAACGTGAGTTTCACATATGACGGAATTCACGAAGTCCTGCGCGATATTTCGTTTGTTGCCGAGCCGGGAACTGTAACCGCGCTGGTTGGCTCTTCCGGATCGGGCAAATCGACCACCATTGGCTTAATCTCGGCTTTTTACAAACCATCAAAAGGAAAAATTCTTCTCGACGGCGTCGATCTGAGCACGGTTCGCCTCGATTCCTACCGCACTCGCCTCGGTGTTGTGCTGCAGGAGTCTTTTCTTTTCGACGGAACGATTCGAGAGAACGTTTCCTTTTCGCGCCCGGATGCGAGCGAGGAAGAACTTCTGCGCGCCTGCCGCATCGCGCGCGTCGATGAGTTCGCCGAGTCGTTTGCGGATAAGTACGACACGGTTGTCGGAGAACGCGGCGTGAAGCTCTCCGGCGGCCAGCGGCAAAGAATTTCGATTGCGCGCGCAATCCTGGCCGAACCCCGCATCCTCATCCTCGACGAGGCAACCTCGAGCCTCGACTCCGAATCCGAGCAGATGATCCAGCAGGGACTTTCTTATCTCATGAAGGGGCGCACGACTTTCGTGATTGCGCACCGGCTTTCGACCATCCGCCGCGCCGATCAGATTCTCGTGATGGAGCAGGGCCAGATCCTCGAACGCGGTACGCACGACGAACTCTACGCCGCGCGCGGGCGCTATTACGATCTTTATACGCGCCAGCACGGCGTGGAAAACAATTTATTCCTTGCGCCCGGCGAAGGTGATCTGTCTGTGCTGGACTCGCCAGCAAATGGAAATTCAGGGCCGAGGAATGGCAAGACGGCGGATGCATTGAGCGTGCTGAAGGGAGAAGTTCGCTAGCGCATGAGCAGCTCTGGAAACTGCCATCAGCAAGTCGTCTTGCCTGCCGACTCCGCAATACACGTGCAATCGCTTTGCCGCCATTACCCCATGGGCGAGACCTTAATCCGCGCCGTTGACGGCGTGACTCTCAAGGTGCGCGCCGGCGAGTTCGTAGCTCTTCTTGGAAGTTCTGGGTCTGGAAAATCTTCGGTTCTGAACCTGATCGCCGGCCTCGATCGCCCGACCTCTGGCAGCGTGGTTGTTCACGGAAGCGATCTTTCACAACTCACGCGCGAAGAGTTGGCGCATTATCGCCTCCACACGGTCGGAATGGTATTTCAATCCTTCAACCTGATTGCGAGCATGACCGTGACCGAGAACGTAGAACTGCCGATGCGCTTTGCGGAGGTCGATCGCGGAAAACGAGACGGCCTGGTGCGCGAAGCGCTTACGCGAGTTGGCCTGCAGGCCCGCATGAATCACCGTCCCAGCGAACTCTCGGGCGGAGAACAGCAGCGCGCCGCTCTCGCCCGCGCGCTCATTAACCGTCCTCAACTCCTGCTCGCCGACGAGCCTACCGGCAATCTCGACAGCCGAACGGGAACTGAAATCATGAAAATGGTTTGCGAGTTCAACCAGCAATTAGGAATGACAGTCGTGATGGTCACCCACGAAAGAGCTTTGGCAGAACGCTACGCGCAACGCCTCATCTTCCTCGCAGACGGCAAGGTAGTCGGCGAGGAGACCACCGCGGTCGTTGCAGCCGCGAGTGTACAAGGAGCGCGGCAGTGAAACTCCCCGATCTCGCCGAACTCGCAATGCGCAATCTCCGCGAATCCGTTCTGCGGAATTCTCTAACGACGATCGGTATTTCGGTGGGAGTCGCATCGCTGGTCGCCATGCTCTCGCTCGGCATCGGATTGCAGCAACTCGCATCGCGCCGCCTGATGAAGTCTGGATTATTCGACACTGTCGTCGTCAGCTCAAGGCGCGACTTGCGAAACTTCGGCCACGAAGAAGAGCGCAATGGTCCAACTCCCGGCGAGAGCCGCATTCTCGATGAATCCGCCCGGCAGGAAATCGAGCGCATGCCGAATGTCCTCGAAGCCTATCCTGACATACGGTTCATCACGGAACTGCGCTACGGCGACAAACCGCACATGACCATGGTCGCGGCCCTGCCATCCTCTGCGAAATCGAATGATGCGTTTGACTCGATGCAAGGGCATTTCTTCTCCTCCGACACCGCGCCAGAGGCGGTGATTCAGAAAAGCTTTGCCGAAGAGTTACTGGGCAAAACGCCGAAGCCCGGAGTAGACGATACGAATGTGTCGCAGCTAGCCGCTCCGCTGTTGGGAAAAGAGTTGACGATGCGCTACGCCCGGCGGCAGGCATCGCAAGCTCCGGCAGCCCCAAGCACAGCGGACCCCGATGATGAAGATGATGAGGACGATGACGATGATTTTTCGGCCGCTGCTTACTCGGTTGTCTCGCGCGAGCAAAAGCTGAAGATCGTAGGTGTTGCCGACCTCGATCCCGAAAGCATGCGTGGACCCACGCGCGCGCGCGTGTTTCTCCCGCTCAGACTGGCCGAAAGCCTGCAGGTAATGCAGCCCACAGACTTGCGCGAGATCGCTCGCGCGACTAGCGGCCAGCAGGTCTATTCCTCAGTGAATGTTCGCGTTAAAAATCCCAGCGGCGTGCAGGAGGTTGAGAGCGCAATCAAGAAGATGGGCTTTAATACTTTTTCCATACTTGATGCAAGCCGCAGCATTCAGCAGTTCTTCAGGGTGTTGGATCTGTTTCTCCTGATTTTCGGAAGCCTCGCTCTCGCAGTTGCATTCGTTGGCATTGTGAACACGCTGGTAATGGCGATTCTCGAGCGCCGGCGCGAGATCGGAATCATGAAAGCAATCGGCGCCAGCGACGGTGACGTCAGGAAGCTCTTCTTTGCCGAGGCCGGCGCGATGGGAATTCTCGGCGGCATTGTGGGGGTCATCTTGGGCTGGGCCATCGGACAGATCATTAACTTCGTCACCAACATTTACCTGGCGCGTCAGTCGTTCCCGGCAGAGCACTTCTGGTCTGTGCCACTATGGCTAGCGGGATTCGCCATTTTATTTTCTTTCCTCGTCAGCCTCGCCGCCGGCCTTTACCCCGCGGGACGCGCCGCCCGACTCGACCCCGTGCAGGCGCTGCGCTACGAGTAAACTGAATCGAATGCCTCGCTGTTGCGCCACAGTGACTGTTCTCGCCGTCCTTGCTCTCTCAGTCGCCGCTCAAGCGCAGAGCCGCATCGACTGCAATGCGATGAATAGCCGCATTCTCAAACATTCCGTCCACTATTGCGTTTATATCCCCGCAAGCTATGACGCTGGCGCGGCAAAACAGCCACCCGAACGCTACCCAGTACTCTATTTTCTGCACGGCCTCGGGGATAACGAACAAACTCTGTTCAATAGCGGCGGATGGACGCTGCTCGACGATCTTCGCCGCCAACATAAAGTCGGCGAATTCCTAATTGCTGCTCCTGAAGGTGGGCGAACGTTTTACATTAACTCCGCAGATGGGCGGGTTCGTTACAGCGATTTCTTTCTGCAGGAATTCATTCCGCTGATCGAAGCGAAATATCGCATCGGCAAAGGCCGCAGCAATCGCGGGGTCACGGGGATCTCCATGGGGGGTTACGGCGCCCTCCGATTTGCCTTCAGCCATCCGGAAATGTTTTCTTCCATCAGCGCGCAGAGTGCGGCTTTGATTACCGAGTCGCCGCAGGAACTCGACATTGGTATCCGTTCCGGATCTCAGCTGGGAAAACTTCTCGCAAATGTTTTCGGGGATCCGATCGACGTCCGCCATTGGAGCGACAACAGTCCTTTCGTACTCGCGCAGAAAAACGGCTCAGCCTTGCGCAATATGCGTATCTATTTCAACTGCGGACAAGATGACAACTACGGCTTTGAAAAAGGCGCAGCCGCGTTAAATGAGCAGCTGAAAAAAGAAGGAGTGAAGCACGACTATCGCCCGTACCCCGGAGATCATAGCCTCACCTATTTCCTCTCCCATTTTGAGGAAGTAATGGAGTTCGAGTCCCAGGCATTCGGATTGCGCCCTTAAGAAGAATTACAATCGGCACGCTTCGAGTCGTCACTCTTCCCAGCAACTCAATCCGCGTCCCACTCTTTCGGCACGTTGACGTAAGAACGATCCAAATCCGAAACCGACGGGCATCCCAGCAGCCGCAGCGTGCGTTCCAAATCCGCTCGTAGGATTTCAATCGCCCGGTTCACGCCATCTTCGCCGGCCGCGGCCAAGCCGTAAGCATAAGCGCGCCCGCACAACACGGCGTGCGCTCCCATACAAAGCGCTTTGGCGATGTCCGTTCCACGCCTGATGCCTCCGTCCATCCACACTTCAATCTGTCCGTTCACCGCTTTCACAACTTCCGGCAGCGCCCGGAAAGAAGCTGGAACGCCATCCAGTTGCCGGCCTCCATGGTTCGAAACCGAGATCGCGGCCGCCCCTTCGTCAACAGAACGCCGCGCATCCTCCGCAGTGAGGACACCCTTAACTACAATCGGACCACCCCAATGCTTCCTGATCCAACTCAGGTCCGCCCAAGTCACCGCCGATTCCGCCAGCGCTGCATTGATATCGACCAGCGGCAACTGCCCTTTACCCGGCACGATCACATTCGGCAAGCCAGGTAATCCGCCGTCCAACAAGTAATTCGCAAGCCAGCCGGGGCGCGACAGTATCTGCGGCAAAAAGGGAATCTTCGCCAGCGGCCCGCCGCTGATCAATTCCTTCATGCCATTGCGATAGTCGCGCTCGCGAATTCCCGCCACCGGAGTATCAATAGTGACCACAAGCCCAGAAAATCCGGCGACCCGCGCCCGGTCTATCGCAGCCTCTGCCGCCCCGCGGCCTCCCATAAGGTACAGCTGATAAAAAACCGGACCGGCCGAACCAGCCCGCACGTTTTCCAGCTTGTGTCCTGAGATAGTCGAGAGAATATAGCCTGTGCCGGCGTTCCCAGCTGCGCGAGCGGCAGCGACTTCACCTCCCGGATGCATAAGACGACTGTAACCAACCGGGGCAAGCATGAACGGAAGCCTAAGATCGAACCCCAGCACGCGCGTGCACAAATTGCACTTGTCCATGGCGACCGCGTGCCGGGGACGAAACGTAACGTCATTAAATACCCGGCAGTTTTCACGAAGAGTCACTTCGCCTTCGGCCCCGCCATCCAGATAGTCGAACACTGATTTCGGTATTCTCTGGCGTGCGATAGGACGGAAATCTTCAATACAGACAACGTGAGGAGATGCTACTGAGGCTTTAGACATGGCGATTCCGCGCTCTGCAACCTTGAAGCAGCATATGGTATCACCGGGCGAAAGCGGAATGGAAATGCCTTAGGCTACGCCGGATTTTCAAACCGGACGCACTGCCATTCCCAGCGTTTTGTAGTAAAAATGAAGTAGCCACGGAGAGGTGGCCGAGTGGTTGATGGCTCCGGTCTTGAAAACCGGCGTGCCCGAAAGGGTACCGGGGGTTCGAATCCCTCCCTCTCCGCCATTACTTTTGTTATTTAGTGGTCGCAAGTCCGCAAAGGGTCACCAGATTCCCCGCGAAGTCAATTCCTCCAAACGAATCCAAATACCCCGAAGGCTTGCGGTATTGTGCCCTCATGATGGTCTGCGAATGTTCGGGTCAAACCAATGCCGGGATGGCTAGCGGCTGCCCGCACCCCGCAATCGCGTACTCCTCTTGCGCATCACTTGCGGAATCGTTGCCTGTTGCGTTGCGGATGCCGATTCCTTACAGCACAGCTTTCGGATTCCTCGTCATTCGGTACGTCCGCCCGGATCGCGTTCTATGCGACGCACGGGGCAGGCGCGATGGTATTGGTGAACATCATGCGGATTCCGTGTTTCGGCCGTAGGATCACCATCGGGCGAGCTTCGATCGTTTGGCCCGGAGCCAACTGAAAATCGTACGTTTTGAGCAGACCGCGCAAAATCATGAGGATCTGCAGCATCGCGTAATTTCCGCCAATACAGCCTCGTGGTCCGGCACCGAAGGGAAGGAAGGTGAAGGGTGTGCGCAGCTTCTCATTTGCTTTAGTGAAACGCTCCGTATCGAAATTCTCCGGATTTTGCCAGTAGCGCGGAGCATGATGCGCACCATAAACATACACAATGACCATCGATCC
>JBEKBW010000063.1:0-26864 GCA_050015215.1 Candidatus Sulfotelmatobacter sp. | reverse complement strand
CCCTCTTTGACATCCGCAATCAACTGCTTGGGCGATCGCGGTCCGGGCCGCAGAAAATAATTTCCCGGGCCTATGCCGGGAGTTCCTGCCAGGCCGCGTGAAGCGTTGCCCGTGGTCGCAAGTCCGAGCTTCTTTGCCGTGTACGTGTTCAGCAGATAGGACGCGAGAACGCCTTTTTCGATCACGACGGTTCTACGCGTCGGCACGCCTTCGCCATCGAAGGGACTGGTTCCGAAACCACCGGCGAGCGTGCCGTCGTCGATAATGGTCACGTTGTCGCCTGCGATTTTCTGTCCCAGCTTGCCCGCGAGGAACGATGCGCCGCGATAGACGGAATCGCCATTCACGCCTTCAAAAATGTGCTCGAGGATGGATGTAGCGACCATCGGATCGAAGATCACTGGCACGTGCGCGGTCTTCGTCTTGCGCGCGCCCAAACGGCGGAGCGTGCGCTCGGCGGCTACCCTGCCCACCTGTTCGGGGGATTCCAACCTGCTCAGAGTGCGCGCTACGGAGAACCAATAATCTCTCTGCATCGCGCCGTCTTCGTCTTGCGCAATGGGAACCGCGGCAACCGAGCAGTAAGACCGGCGATATTCGCCGACGAAACCGTGCGAGTTGGCGAGAATCTTGTGGCCGGTGGCGGCGTCGAACGATCCGCCTTCGGAATTCTTGATGCGGGGATCGAAATCGAGTGCAGCTTTTTCGGCGCGGCGGGCGTAGTCGATTCGATCTGGGCCGGGCAAGGAATACACGTCTTCGTGGTAAAGGTCGAGATCGCCTTTGAGCGAGCCGAGTTGAGACGCGTCGGGAATCCCCCCGAATGGATCTTCGGATGTGATCTTGGAAAGCTCAAGGGCGGACTTGACCATGCGGTCAAGGCTGGCGGGGGAGAAATCGCTGGAATGGGTGCTGGCTGCGCGCTGTCCATTGAAGACTCGCACGCCGATCGATCTCGATCCGGATTCCTTCAGCGTTTCGACCTGGCCCAGGCGGACCAGTGCCGAGAATTCGTCGCCTTCGCGGACTACGCATTCGGCGGCGGTTGCGCCGCCGCTCATGGCGCGGCGGACGATGTCCTGGGCTAGGGAGCGGAGATCGGTTTCAAGCTTCGGAGTTTCTAGTTGAGTAGAGGACATAAGATCTTTTGACCGCAGAAGGCGCCGAGGATACAGAGAAGTTGCATAGGTTCTCCGCTTCGCTCAGGATGACAAGCCGTTTCGGGCTTTATTGCATGAAGCCGCCCGGATCTTTCTTCGCGGTGCCGCCGACGGTCAGGCGATCGATTTTGATGGTCGGAATCCCCACACCTACGGGCACTGCCTGCCCATCTTTGCCGCAGGTGCCAACGCCTTCATCTAATTTCAAATCATTGCCTACCATCGAGACCCTGGTCAGAACATCTGGGCCGTTGCCAATCAGAGTAGCGCCTTTGATCGGCGCGGTGATCTGGCCGTCTTCAATCATGTACGCTTCGGATGCTCCGAAGACGAACTTGCCGTTCGTAATGTCGACCTGGCCGCCGCCGAAGTTTACGGCGTAGATGCCGCGCTTCACCGAGCGAATAATATCCTCGGGATTATCCTGTCCAGCCAGCATATAAGTGTTCGTCATGCGCGGCATGGGGATGTGCTCGTAGCTTTCGCGGCGTCCGTTGCCGGTGTCGGCGATGCCCATCAGCCGTGACGACAGCTTATCGCTCAAATATCCCTTCAAAATTCCTTTTTCAATCAGCACGGTTTCCTGCGTGGGCTCGCCTTCGTCGTCCACATTCAGCGAACCGCGCCGCCACGGCATGGTTCCGTTATCGATGACGGTGCAGCCTTCGCTGGCTACGCGTTTGCCTATCAGCCCGGCGAAGGCGGAGGTTTTTTTGCGATTGAAATCGGCTTCCAGACCGTGACCAACCGCCTCGTGCAGCAACACACCGGGCCAGCCGGGGCCTAACACAACTTCCATTTCGCCCGCCGGGGCTTCGCGGGCATCCAGCTGAAGAATCGCCTGGCGGGCCGCTTCCTTGGCAAAATACTCGGGATTCTTGTCTCCGAAGAAAAAGTCGAGTGCAACTCGTCCACCGCCGCCGGAGCCGCCGCGTGCCGAATTGCCTTCGGTTTTGGCGATGCAGGAGACGTTCATGCGGGCTAGCGGCTGGGAATCTTCCGCGAAGGTGCCGTCCGAGCCGACGACTAGAATATTCCGCAATTCGTCCATATAGCTGGCCCGAACCTCTTGTATGCGCGGGTCAGAAGAGCGCGCGGCTTTGTCGGCGCGCATTACCAGCTCAACTTTCGCGGTGATTTCGGCATCCACCGAGGGCAGCGTCATGGGATACAAGCTGCGCGCCGCCTTCTTTTGAAAACCCGCCACAGGCGTTTTTGCGGGAGCGCTGGCAATCAAAGCCGCGGTGCGTGCGGCGTGCAAGATTCGGCTGGCGGAGAGATCGTCGGTGTAGGCATATCCGGTGCGCTCGCCGGAAACTACTCGGATGCCGCAACCTGCAGAGATGCCTTGCGAGGCGGACTTTACCATCGACTCATCGACCATCAGCGCTGTGGACGACAGGTATTCGAAGTAAAGATCGGCATAGTCGCCGCCGGCGGAAAGCGCGGCTGCCAGGTAGCGTTCGAGATCGTTTTCGGTTACGCCATAGTGATCGAAGAAGAACCGCTGCCTATCCGTAAGAATTTGATTGTCCAAGCTTTTGCTCACAAGAAGTTAGATGCCGCCACACTACGAGCAGACTCAGTTGAGCGGGTGTCTTCATTATCCCACAGGGGGTTCGGAAGGTCGCCTGAGGGCACAGGCTGCGCCGTGACGATGGTTACATGTCACAGACTGGAGCCGGTTCTCGATTGGAAAATGCCAATTCGGAGATGCCGATGCAGACTGTTACGCCGCAAGTCTTGAGCCGCACCGTGCAGGATTTCTTGAGCGAGGCCTCCGCGGCGGTGGTGCTTGAAAACGGCTCGGTTATGTTTGACCTGGCTCAGTCCAAGTACTCGATTTCGGGCGAGTACAACCGCTGCCTGCTGCATCTTTGGTCAACCGAACGAAACGCTGTGAGGCGCGTGCTGGAGGCAGAGGTCAAGAATGGAACGCTCCGGCTGGCGGTGCAGCGTTTGGGTCAGGCGAGACCTTCCAAGTTAGAGATCTGCCGCGAACGCGATCGCCGCTCGCCTTCGGCGCGACGGCTCGCGCGCACGGCCTATGAGACGAAACTTCGCCGAACTCTCGAACGACACTTTCCCGACTTCAAAGTTGTGCGGCTTACCAGTGGAGTCGATCTGGAAAAATCCTTCGGGCCGGTTTATACACGCGGCCTTATCAGAAGAGGACGAACGGCCTTCGCTTTCCTCGGGGTCAACGAGCAGGAAACGCAATCGTCGATCGACGCGGCGCTGACGTTCGGCATTCTGTGGCTCGATGTTTGCCGGCAAACGCAGGCCGCAAATGTGCTGGTCGAGGGCCTCAAGCTATTCGTGCCGCATGGAACTTCCGCCCTGGTACGCGAGCGCATGGTGAACCTGAACCCCGATGCCGCCAAGTGGCACCTGTTTGAACTGGACGAACGTCACGACGCGCTGACGGAGATCGATTGCTCCGATCGCGGCAATGTTTTCACGCGGCTGGTGCACGCTGCGGACGAAGCCGCGGCTCGCGACCGGTTCAAAGATGCGATTGGGAGAATTCAGGAGATTCTGCCAAATTGCGAGGTCGTAGTCCTCTCGGCTGCAGAAGTGGCTTTCCGATGGCGCGGTTTGGAATTTGCCAAAGTACGTCTGGGAGTGGTCCCGGGATCGTTTCGCAGCACCGAGGAAATCGTGTTCGGCATCGGCTCGGAGGAGAGAATATTGGAGGAGAGAAACGAGTCTGCATTTATCGATCTCCTGCACTGCCTGCGCGATGTGCGTCATCCTTACGGGCCGCGCCATCATCCTTTGTGGCGACTGCGTCCCGAACGATGGCTGGAGTCGCTGGTGGTGCGGGATGTGAGCATGGTGGATGAGCGGCTTGATGCCTCCTGCCAGTGTTCGCAGCTGCCGGCATTCTCGGCCTCGGATCGGGCCATGATCGATGTGCTCGCGGTGACGCATGCTGGGCGGTTGGCTGTCGTCGAACTGAAAGCCGACGAAGACATCCATCTGCCACTGCAGGGGCTCGATTACTGGTCGCGGGTGGAATGGCATCATGCGCGCGGCGAATTTGCCCGCTTCGGATATTTCGAAGGCCGCGAATTGTCTGCTGAGAAGCCGCTACTGTTTCTAGTGGCCCCGGCGCTGCACGTTCATCCGGCCACCGATACGCTGCTCCGCTACATTTCGCCGGAGATCGAATGGGAATTTGTGGGGATTGACGAACGCTGGCGCGAGGGGGTGAAGGTTGTATTCCGAAAACATCGTCACTCAGGCTGCAATATCGTCCCTGCGCTTACGGCCTAAACACTATTCCAATCATGGCGTTCCGTTTTTCGTAACAACTTAAGGAATTCTGAATATTCTGGCCGATTGTGGAATAAGATGCCGCGCATCTGTGGATCGGCTTCACCGCCGATCGTTCTTAAGAGCCAATCAACGAGGACAATAAAATGAAGAAAAATGCCTTCCCCTTATCGGCATTGCTTGCGCTTTTCTACGCGACAATGCTCTTGTTGTTCACAATCCCAGGACAAGCCCAGTCCCAGCAATTATTGACGCGCCATGTGCGCGACGAGGTTGCCAATGGGCGGGCGCAACTCGTCGGGCAGCTCCCGGCAAACCAGACCCTGCGCTTCGACATTGTTCTGCCACTGCGCGACCGCGCCGGCTTGCAAAATTTCCTGCTGGAACTCCAGGATCCCACCAGCCCCTCCTACCACCAATTCCTTACGCCGCAGGAGTTTACCGTGCGGTTCGGTCCCAGCCAGGAAGATTGGGACGCCGTGGTGGCTTTCGCGAAAGCGAGCGGCTTTCAGATCATCAGCGGAGACCTTGAAGGCAGGGATCTCAGGCTCACCGGCACGGTGGCAAACATCGAGAAGGCCTTCCATGTGACCCTGGGGACCTATAAGGACCTCACCGAAGACCGCACATTCTTCGCGGTGGATCGCGAGCCCACCGTGGACCTTCCCTTCCAGCTTTGGCACATCAGCGGTTTGGATAACGATTCCAGGCCACATCCGCTTTATGTGAAGAAGAGCGACTACGCCAAGGCGCATGGGATCGATCCGGACAAAGTTGTATCGAATGCAACTACCGGCTCCGGCCCGTCGGCTTCTTTCTTAGGCAGCGACATGCGGGCGGCCTACTACGGCGGCACGGCGCTCACCGGCAGCGGCCAGACGATCGGCCTGTTCGAATTCCTGGGCACCGATTTGGCCGATTTGAACACGTATTACAGCAACGTAGGGCAAACCAAACCTTACACTCCTACTCTCATCTCAACCGGCGGGTATAGCACAAGTTGCACCGAGAGCAGCGGATGCGATGACACCGAGCAGACCCTCGACATGACGCAGGCGATGGGGATGGCTCCGGGCTCCACAATGCTCTACATGTACGTTTGCGGAAGCGCGTCGAGTATCAGCGACACTGCCTGCATCAGCGCGATGGTTTCCAATACGGACGCTCCAATCTCCAAGCAGATCAGTTGCTCTTGGGGCTGGACACCGGCGGACCCCAGCACGCTGGATCCGTACTTTGAGCAGATGGCGTCGCAAGGCCAGAACTTCTTTGCCGCGTCTGGCGACAGTTCGGCTTGGTCTGCGTCGAACGAGGCGTGGCCTGCGGACGATGCGAATATCGTCTCGGTCGGAGGCACGGACCTGACCACCTCCAGCGCGGCTGGCCCCTGGAAATCGGAAACTGCCTGGGCAGACAGCGGCGGCGGCATCTCTCCGGATTCAATCCCGATCCCCTCCTGGCAGAAGCTCTCGGGCGTAATCACCTCTACCAACAAGGGATCCACGACGTTGCGGAATGGCCCAGACGTGTCGGCCAACGCGAATTTTAGCTTTTACGTCTGCGCCGACCAAACCACTTGTACAGCCAATGAGTTTGGCGGAACCAGCTTTGCGGCGCCCATGTGGGCCGGCTACCTGGCTCTGGCTAATCAACAGGCGGCGACAAACGGCGATACGATCGGGTTTATCAATCCGATCATTTACCCGGCGGCCCTGACCTCAAGCTATGGCACCTATTTCCACGACATTACGAGCGGCAGTTGCGGCACCTATTCGGGCATAACCGGCTACGATCTGTGCACCGGCTGGGGAAGCCCGAATACGACGGGGATCATCAACCTGTTGGCTGGGTCTGCGACGCCGAGCTTCACGCTTTCGGATTCGCCGAGCAGCCTGACGATTACGCAAGGCAGCAGCGGCACCAGCACCATTACGGTGACCGATGTCAACGGATTTAGCGGCAGCGTGACGCTTGCCGCGTCCGGCCTGCCGAGCGGCGTAACTGCGACTTTCGGCACCAACCCCACAACCGGGACCAGTGTGCTGACGCTGACGGCGAGCGCGACGGCTACCACGGGAACGTCCACGGTGACGATCACCGGAACCTCTGGTAGCCTGACCGCTACCACAACGGTTTCGCTGACCGTCAATTCGTCGGCGACACCGACCTTCAGCGTCAGTGCCTCGCCTACGTCAGTAACCGTAACTCAGGGCAGCAGCGGAACAAGTACGATTACCGTGACCAGCACGGGCGGCTTTAATTCCGCCACCACTCTGAGCGCGTCCGGCCTGCCTTCGGGCGTGACCGCAACGTTCTCCACCAACCCAGTCACCCCGCCAGCGAATGGCAGCGCGACATCAACTCTCACGCTGACTGCATCCGCGAGTGCCACAGTTGGCACGGCTACGGTGACGATCACCGGAACTTCGGGCTCGACCAGCCACAGCACGACGATCAGCTTGACGGTGAATGCTTCTTCAGGAACGCCGAACTTCACCTTATCCCTGTCGCCGTCTTCTTTCACGATCGATGACAATGGCAGCGTATCCACTACGCTCACCGTTACCAGCGTGAATGGATTCCATTCTGCTGTAACGTTGAGCGTGAACGAATTCCCCACTGACGTTTCGGCGACGGCCTCGGCCAACCCCGTGACGCCTCCAGCAAATGGAAGCACGAAGGTGACCATTACGTGGACTGCCACCAGGCGCGCGCCTACCGGGTCAACTACGTTTGAGTTGATCGGGACTTCGGGCTCGCTCACTAACGAGATACCCGTCACTATAACGGTTGCGCCTTGAAGAGCTGTTAAGTTTGGAGCAATGGAGCCGGCTCGAAAGGGCCGGCTCACTTTTTAGAAGGACTTCTGGCAAATAGAATCGGCGTCAGCTATTCCACGCGCCCAATAGTCTTCGCAGATCGACAAATTGCCCCAGATGGTAGCCGTTGTGGTCGGCCAAGAGCAGGGCTTCGCGCAGAATGGTCTGGCCATCTCCCCACGCAATTTGAGAGTAGAGATCGGTTTTCGGATTTGAAACCAAATCCTGCATGGCCTTCAGATCTTTGCGAAATTGTTGAATGCTCTTGTCCCAAGCCTCTCCGCTCGGTGGCACTTCGCTCTTCGGCCAATAATCGCCTGGCCAGTTCATGGGTTTGTACTTCGCATTGCGGCTGAATTCGAGAATGTCCCACTGCGCCAGCCGCAAGTGCTCCAGCAGCATCCAGGCGGAGTGTGGCAGTCCTTCGGGTTTCACGCCACGCAACTTCTCGGGCATGCCTTTCACAACCTCGTCAAATTTGGCGTGAGCGCCGCCGCCGTCAAGTAGGAAAATCAAATGCTCGCGAAGTTGTTGGCCGTGCGGATCTTTAATTTTAATTTTGGCTTTGGCGATTTTGACTTTCATTTTGCTGGTCGTCATTGCTGGCTTCCTTTTTCGGCCTGGAATTCGATGATTCCCTTTCGAACTTTACTCTGCTCGAGTAAGTCGTTCTCCGGTTTTTCGCCGCGAAGAACGCGCCCGATGCCACGCACAATGCGGCGCATGGGCAGCACGCCTTTTTCGTCGGCGAGAAAAATCTCTCCCACGCGGTGGCCGCGATAGTACCAGCGCTTAAGGAGAGCAAGGTGCTCCATGGTCTCGGATGCGGCCGGAGTTTTCATCGCAGGCAAAGATTCGAGAACGGAAAGCACGCGCGATTCCATCGATTGCGACTTTGTATGCTCGCCACTTTGGATGCAAAAGGCCAGCGGGCCGTTGATCGCTCCATTTGCGATGCGAAGGAATGAAACCGAGTCTGCCAAATGGGAGGGTTGGATCATCAACGCTGAAAGGCGATCGATGCGCCGCACAATCTCGGGAAGTTCGCCCAGCACCGGCTTTAGCTTCTCCAGGCGCACGTGAATCGCGGCGGCCTCTTCAAATTGAAGATTTCCTGATGCCGCGTCGCGCTGGGCCGACCATTCGCGCGCTAGAGATTCTCCCCCGGAATCGAAATAGGCTTGTACGCGCGCCACTTCCGCGGAATATTCTTCGTCGCTACAACCCTTGAAGCACGGCGCAAGGCACATCTTCATTTCCGAATAAATGCAGCCGGGAAATTTGGGATCGGGATGCAGATCATCCACGCAGCGGCGCATCTTGAAGAAATCCAGCGAGTCGTTCATGAACTTTTCGGCCGCGAGACGAGAGGGGAACGGACCATAATACAGATTGCGACCATTGAGCCGTCCCAAGCGTGTGGTCACAGACGCCCGGGGATATTCATTTTCGAGATGCAGTTTGATTAGCGGCGCGAAGCGGAACCGGAGCCGATTCGAATAGGTCTTGGGAAACTCGGAGCGCAAGAGCTTGTAGAGAAGAAATCCGGATTCGAAATCCGACCCGGTTGCTGAGTATTCAATCGAGCGAACGCGGTCGCGCAAGTTGAGTTTTCTGCTGCGTTCTTCAGGCGCGCCCAGCAGGCGTTGCAGGCGGCGGCGGAGATTCGCGGTCTTAGTGACGTAAGGCTCGGCTTGCGCATCTTCGCCTCGCAGCAGAAATACTGCTGACCCAGCCGGGACTGCGGAAAAGACTTCTGAATCGCGTTCAGGCGCGAATTCTAGCCGTTCGGTCAGCACTCAGCCATTGTAAGCAAGTATTCCGATGCGGGGGACAGGGAAACTGAATCAACGCGCTCTGCTGGCCGTGAATGATTTAGTCGCAAAGGCTGGATCACAGCCCTCCGTGGAGCCTTCCGAAATAGTGGGCAAGATTCAGCGACATGATCAGGATGCCCGCCCCGAGCACCAGCACGTGCGCGGTCTTGCGCAGATCGAAGCTGCCGACACGACAAATCAGGAGGTATCCGACGGCAAGGTTGAAGAGGCCCCATACCACATTGACTACCGAGGAGGACAAGCCCACCCCAGGTGGCGATGCAAAGGGGCTCTGGAAGGCATGTCCTGAAATCCCGTTACCGAGGTGGGGCAAGGCGTTCGCGAGAAATACGCCCCCGAAGAAGTAAGATATGTAGTGGTACCAGCGCATTGGTGCTCCTTCCTGATTGAAGACCGTGCCGCAGCAGGCCCGTTACTCCGTTGGACCAGGGTGAATACTTAGCGGAAGCTGGCGCTGCGGAACTTCTGGCGGAAGTCTTCACCTTCCATCTTGATAACGCGGCACATCTCGTGAAGCCGGGAGCGCATGCGCTCTCCGATGCGATCGCCCAGCGTCTCAGATCGCGTAGCCGCCCGTACCGCGGACCCCGCGCCATTCGCACCTGCGGCGGGCTGATCTTCGAAATTCGTCGTAATAATGGTTGTCCGGTTGTCGTTGTAGCGAGTGTTCAGAATTAGGCTGACGGTGTCCCAAACCCACTCGGTGGGCTTCACCGCGCCGAGTTCGTCAAGAACCAAGACTTCGGTTTCGAAGATGGGACGGAGAACATCGAGTTCGGTTGTCTGAACTGTGCTGTTGTACGAATTCTGGATCTCTTTCAACAGTTCGCGATAGTCATAAAACATGCACGCGACGCCTTTGTGCAGGATCAGTTCTTTTGTGATCCCGACAGCGAGGTGGGTCTTGCCTGTGCCGATTTTGCCAATGATCAAAAGCCCGGTACCATCCCGCGGGTCGTATTCATGGGCGAATTTTGTGGCACTGAGGTGCGCGAGAGCCAAGGTAGTATTCGCCCCGGGGAAGTCGGTGGTATAGCTGGCGAGTTCGCAATGCTCATATCGCTTGGGAATACGAGCTGCGGCCAGAAGAGTCTGTCCGCGCGCTCTCAGTTGGCAATCGCAACGTGTAACGCGCCGGTCCTTGACCGCACCAGGCTTCCCCGGAAGCGCTTTCCAGCCCGTGCCCTCGCACAGAGGGCAAACCTCCTCGACCGAATTGGTCGCTTTCAACCGGACAGCTCCGCCCGTGGAAAATTCCATCAACTGACTTTGCACCCAATGCCCTTCGTCCTGCAAGTGGCAACGGCCTCACTCCTGTGTACAACCTGTGGAGGTGCAATACCGCTTGTGGAGGGATGAGGAAAAGCCGCCTGCCCACGCTCGAAAACCGCTCCCTTGGCCCCAATCCGGGACCGGGTGTTGCGAAACAGGCTTCCGGCGCGGATTTTCACAGTTGACATTCGCCGCAGAGAGAGGAAAATACGTTGCGTCAGGTTTCCCAACTCAGACAAGAGCTTATATCCTCCCGGAATTTGTGCTGGGTATGCAAACGAAAGAAACCTGCGAGGAGAAACAAACTATGAACAAGGCCGATCTGGTCGATAAGATCGCGGGCGCATGCGAAATCAGCAAGGCGCAGGCAACAACTGCCATTGACACAGCCGTCAGCAGCATTACGGGCGCGTTGAAAAAGGGAGATCGAGTGGCTTTGATAGGTTTCGGAACTTTCTCGATTTCGCAGAGAAAGGCGCGGAACGGGCGCAATCCGCAGACCGGCGCCACTATCAAAATCGCCGCGCGCAAAGTGGCGAAGTTTACCCCCGGGGCCGAGTTGAAGAAAGCGGTGAACAAGAAGTAGTGCGGGAGATCGTATATCGAACGGCAGGGAGGTCGGCCCTGCCGTTTTTGCTTGATCGAATGACCTTCGCAGAGCGGGGCGTTTTTTATGTGCCGGTACCGGACAGTTCGATCGCCATTGGTTTCGATGACGCGCTGTCGTTGATGGTGACGGTGCCGGACTTCGCACCCTGCGACTTCGGCGAGAAGGTGATGCTGATGGTGCAGTTCGCGCCGGCTGTGATGGCCTTGCCGCAGTTGGAGGTCATGCCGAACTGACCGGCGGTTTTCATCGATGAAATCTTCAATTCTGTTTTACCGGTGTTGGTTAGGGTGACAACCTGGGCGGCAGACTTCGCGCCGACGGCTTGCTTTCCGAAACTTAGCGGAGTGGTGGGCGAGAACGAGACCGTCCCGGTGTTGAGCAGCACCACCACATCGTTGTAGCCAAAGTCGGTCATCGCGATGTCAGGCTTTCCGTCGCCGTTGAAGTCTCCGGTAGTGACGTAACTGGTTGCGGAGACGGCCTCATAGAATGTGCCGGGCTCCTGAAAGGTGCCGTCACCGTTGCCCAGGAACACGGTGGCGCCGCCGGCAGCCTTGCGGCCAACGTTGATATCATTCACATCCACGAGGTCCAGCTTGCCATCACCGCTAAAGTCGGCTGCGGCAATCCAATCCCCGAAGGCGATGGGATAATTCACCGGCTCTTCGAACGTTCCATCACCATTGCCTAGCAGTACGCTGAAGCAGCCCCCCTCACTGTTGGCGATCGCCAGGTCGAGCTTGTGGTCGCCGTTGAAGTCCGCCACTGCAATCGACTCGGGGGACTCTGCGCTGGGATAGCTTGCGCCATATTCGAAGGTGCCGTCGTCGTTGCCCAGAAAAACATTCACCGTGAAATTACCGGCCGTAACGACGTCAAGCTTGCCATCACGATTGAAGTCTCCGATGCCAAAGCTTTCGACATAGAAGTTTGGCTCGGTGAGCACAGCGTCCTGAAAGGTGCCGTCGCCGTTGCCCAACATCACGCTGATTATGTTGGTTCCGATCGTCACCAGATCCGGCTTGCCATCGCCATTGAAATCGCCGCTCGCAATGTGGGTCGCAGGATGAATGAGGACAGGGCTTTGGGGCCCTGGGCGGAAGGTGCCGTCGCCGTTGCCGATGAGGATGCTGACGTAGTCGCTCAACGAGCTAGCCACGGCAAGGTCGAGGTTGCCGTCATGGTTAAAATCGGTGGCGACGAGCGAAGTTGGGCCGGTTCCGGCGGCATAGTTTACCGCAGATTTAAACGTCCCGTCCCCGTTCCCCAGAAGAATCGAGACTCCGCCATTTGGACAGCAGCCGGCGGCGACCGCTAAGTCGGGGATGCCGTCATGATTAAAATCCCCAACGGCGACGGAATACGGCAATGGCCCGCAGCGAACCTCCCGCGGGTTTCGAACTGCGCCGATGCGAGGGCGCACGCGAGGAGCAGGCACGCAAAGCTCACCCCCCTCGAAAATGCGGGAATACCGAGCATTTTGCTTCTCCTTCTCGTTCGCTAAGGACCGAAGATCGCCGCTCACTCCCAGTGACCCAGCCAGGACGAAGATTAACATTGAATGGCAGCTTTCTTCGCGACAATCTAGGTCAAGATATCAGCGCCAAAGTGCAATTTCTTGCGCCCGATCACCTGTAACTTGTCACTTCCGTTGAAGGGTCGAGTGACGCTGGACCACCTCAGATCAAGCCCCAGCCGCTACAATGGCATGAACATGATTGCGCATCTCCGCGGAAAACTGTTGTCCAAGCATCCCAACCAAGCCGTGGTTGAGACGGCCGGCGTGGGATATGAAGTCAATATCAGCGTGCCGACATTCTCTGAGCTTCCGGCCAATGGCGCAGAGGTAGCCCTGCACATTCACACGCACGTGCGGGAGGACGTGATCGCGCTTTATGGTTTTCTGCGTTTCGCGGAGAAGCAATTGTTCGAAAAGCTGATTACCGTGAGCGGCATCGGGCCGAAGCTGGCCATCACGATCCTGAGTGGAATGGCTGCGGATGAGATGACGCGGGCCATTCGCGGGAATGATCTGGCGCGGCTCACGCGGATTCCTGGCATCGGCAAGAAGACTGCCGAGCGCATGGTGCTGGAGTTGCGCGACAAGTTGCCGGACGCGGCGGGAACTTCTCAAGCAGCGGTCGCTCCGATGAATGCCGTGGAAGAAGACGTTCTTTCGGCGTTGGTGAATTTAGGGTATCAGCGGCCGGCCGCCGAGAAGGCGCTGGCCGGAGTGGCTAAGAGCGGCGGTTCGTTTGACGCGATGTTTCGCCAGGCGCTCGGGCTGCTGTCGAAGTAACGCCGCCTGAGTGGCGTCGCGAGAGTAGCGCCGCGGTCCTGGCGGCCGTTGGCGTGAGCCGGAGTGCCGGCCGGAGGCCAGTGCTTACGCCCAATCCGAGACGGAATGGTTGTCCGCTTCCAAATCCTGAGTTTCTGCTGCCTTCCCGCCGCTGTTTTGGTTTTTCTGGCGACGTGGATTTTCTTCGTCTGGGTTTTCCTGCGACTCCACTTCTACGACGAAGGCCTCAGAAGCAGCTTCTCCGGCCAATTCTGACGCCGACTCCACCAGCTTGTTTCTGGTACGCGCGGCGGCGGCATTGGCGGCCGCTTTCTCCGTCGACCGGAGGGCATCCAGTTGAACCGCGGGATTGATTTGGTTTGGGTGAATGTGCATGGTGTACTCCTTGGTACGCAGTCAGGCGAGTGTTCGACCCCCGATTTTGTACCGCAATCACCCTGCCGAAGAAGACTATATAGAGGCTTAGGTGCGGCTAAACCCGGAATGCAGAGCGCCGGCTTAACGCTGCCTTCCTGAAACGGTATTATTAAAAGTTGAGCTTCACGGCCACCGAAGCATGTGCCTGCCGTGTGCTCTATTAAGGACCATTTAAATTTGATTTGGCCCGTCTCATATCTCGCGTATCTTCTCCTGACCATCGCTGTAGTCGGCCTTCTATCTTCAGGCGTATTTCTCGGCCTCGTCGTGGCTGGGGTGCTGCGATTCCGCGCCGAGGCGCGGCGGCAGATGCGGTCGATCCCGGATGATGCCCATCTGCCTCCGGTTTCGATCCTTAAGCCGGTGCATGGTTTAGAGGCTCGCCTCAAGGAAAATATCGAGAGCTTTTTTCGGCAGGATTATCCTGCCTACGAAATTCTCTTTGCTGCCGATACGGCAGACGATGCGGCATTGGATGTTGTGCGCGAGATCAGCGCGCGCTATCCGCATGTCCCCACACGTATCTTAGTGACCGGTACACCGTGGCCGAATCCGGTGGTTTATTCGTTTCATTGCATGGCAGGGGCTGCGGCGCATGAGATTTTGGTTACTACAGACAGCGATGTCGAGGTTGGGGCCACTTACTTGCGAGAAATCGTGCCGCCATTGCTTGATCCGCAAGTGGGGATGATGACTTGCGTCTATCGCGGCAAGAATGTGACGAACTTTTTCTCCGGTCTTACAGCGATCGGCATGTCGGTGGAGATGACCGCGGGAGTGCTCGTTGCGAATTTGCTGGAGGGAATGAAATTTGGCTTGGGGCCCACGACCGTTGTGCGCAAAGATGCGCTGGCCAGCATCGGCGGCTACACCGCGCTGCGCGACTACATTGCTTATGATTTCGCCATCGGAAATCTGATTGCGAAAGCCGGATATCGCGTCGTGCTCTCGCGCCACGTGATCGATCATGTGGTGAGCCAGAAATCGTTTCGTCACATGTGGCAAAACCAGTTACGGTGGGCGCAGACTACGCGTTATTCGCGTCCCAAGGGACATTTCGGCAGCGGCCTGATATTTGCTATGCCGTATGGCGTGCTCGGCTTTGTAGCGGCTGCAATGCTCGGGCATTGGGAGGCTGGAGCGCTTTTCTTTGTCGTGGCGGTGGTCAACCGTCTCATCGAGGCTTGGTTGGTTGGCTGGATGGTGGTTCGCGATCCGGTAATCCGGCGCGCACCGTGGCTTTATCCTTTGCGCGACTTGCTGGGATTTGCCGTCTGGTTCGCAAGCTACTTGCGGCTGCGTTACGTGTGGCGGGACAGCCGTTTCGAATTGAGAGGAACACGGATCGCTCTGCGGCAGAGCCGCAATTCTTAGGGCTCCCGGCAGTGGGGTCGCGTCCGAACGTGGTTCGTGTCAAGCGCGCGGCTTCGGGTGCCGCCGCATCGCCTTAAGGCGCGATAGATAGACGGTCGCCTGCGGTATGCCTGAAGGCATACCCTGATACGAATCGGTTCGGTTCTCAATCCCACATTTATTAGACAGCTTGAAGCTAATGCTTTGTTTCTGAGCTAGATTTTGGAGAGTTCATTGCGCGTTTTCGTCACAGGTGCGGCTGGATTCATTGGCAGCAACATGGTCGATCGGCTGCTTTCTGCAGGCCACAACGTTGTTGGATTCGATAACTTCTCCACCGGCCAGCGGAGCTTTCTTGCCCGCGCGATGAATGATCCGAAGTTCGCTTTATGCGAAGCCGACTTGCTCGACCGACAGGCGCTTGCAAAGGGAATGAATGGCGCCGAACTCGTTGTTCATCTCGCAGCGAATGCGGATGTCCGCTTCGGGACCGACCACCCCCGCAAAGATCTCGATCAAAACACCATCGCAACCTGGAACGTGCTCGAAGCGATGCGTGAGCAAGGCTGCAAGAGAATCGTCTTCTCATCTACGGGATCGATTTACGGAGAGCCCGAAATTTTTCCCACGCCCGAGACTTGTCCCTTTCCCGTGCAAACTTCTCTTTACGGCGCGTCCAAACTGGCTGCGGAAGGGCTGATTCAAGCCTACTGCGAAGGCTTCGGTATGCAGGCCTACATATTTCGTTTCGTGTCGATCCTTGGCGAGCGCTACTCGCACGGCCATGTTTTCGATTTCTACCAGCAGCTCGCCGAACATCCTGATCGCCTGCATGTGCTGGGCAATGGCCACCAGCGGAAATCTTATTTGTACGTTCAAGATTGTATCGATGCGATTTTCACCGCCCTAGAAAAAGCCGATGGCAAAGTGAACCTCTTCAATCTTGGTACCGACGAATACTGCGAGGTGAACGACTCGATTGGCTGGATTTGCGAATACCTCGGCCTGCATCCAAAGCTCACCTACGGCGGCGGCGAGCGCGGTTGGATTGGAGACAGTCCGTTTATCCTGCTCGATTGCTCTCGCATCCGTGCTTTAGGCTGGCGGCCAAAATTAAGCATCAAAGAAGCGGTTCGGGCTACGATCAAGTTTGTTAGCGAGAACAGCGCCGCGCTGAGACCCTAGCTTCGGTACGTTATACTTTCCGCTACGACCTCCGGCCGTGAGGGAACTGCAGTTTGATCATTACCCGAAGCCCGTTGCGAATCTCCCTTGGCGGAGGCGGTACCGATCTTCCGTCGTACTATCGAAAACATGGCGGGTTTGTTCTCTCCGCAGCCATCAATCGCTATGTGTATATCACTATCAACGAGGCCTTTAAGCCGCGCATCATTCTGAAATATTCGAAACTCGAGGACGTTGAGCGGTGGGAAGAGATTCAGCACCCGATCATTCGCGAGGCGCTTCGATTGACTGGCGTGATGGGGCCGTATCTTGAAATTGTCAGCCTTTCCGATATTCCGGCGGGTACTGGGCTTGGCTCGTCGGGCAGTTTCACGACTGCCCTTTTGCGGGCGCTGCACACCGTGAAACGGAATTTTGTGCCGCCTCAGGAGTTGGCGGAGCAGGCTTGCCACATCGAAATCGATTTGCTGAAGGAGCCGGTGGGCAAGCAGGACCAGTACATCGCGGCTTTCGGTGGCATTACTTGCTTCGAGTTTCACCCGGACGACCGCGTGATTGCCGAGCCGTTGAAAATCGCCCCCGAAACTTTGGCGAACCTTGAGGATGGCCTGCTGCTTTTTTTTACTGGAGCCTCACGCTCCGCCGGCGACGTTCTGCGCGATCAGGACACGCGAACTCGCGACAATGCGAACGATATGCTGGAGAACCTTCACTTCACCAAGCAACTTGGACACCAAAGTCGCGATGCGCTTCTGGCCAGCGACTTACGCAAATTCGCCGAAATCATGCATGTTCATTGGGAGCACAAGAAGAAGCGCTCCCCCGGTATGAGCAACGGCTATATCGATGAAATGTATGAGCTTGCCCGTTCTCACGGTGCTTTGGGGGGCAAGCTAATCGGCGCCGGTGGCGGCGGGTTTCTGATGCTTTACACCGAGGACAAGACTCGCCTGCGCTCAGCCATGCGCGGCGCCGGGTTGCGGGAAGTTCGCCTGCAGTTCGATTTCAGTGGGACGTCCGTTTTGGCACATTCTTAAGACTCATGCTGCCTGTCGCCATACTTGCCGGAGGGTTGGCAACTCGCCTCGGATCACTAACAGAGAAAACTCCGAAGTCGCTGATTCCGGTCGCGGGAGAGCCCTTTGTCGTGCACCAGTTGCGGCTTCTGCGTAGAAGCGGCATCCAACACGTCATATTGTGCGTTGGGCACCTCGGTGAGATGATCGAAAATGCGGTCGGAAATGGCGGCGGGTTCGGAATGAAGGTCGAATACTCTTACGACGGCGAAAGATTGCTGGGAACGGCCGGCGCGATAAAAGCTGCATTGCCAAAGCTCGGCGGGCACTTTTTCGTGCTGTATGGCGATTCTTATCTGCCCTGCGATTACGCGGCGATTGAGCGCGAATTCTTTCAGGGCGACAAGGTGGGTCTGATGACCGTTTTTCGCAACGAGGGCAAATGGGATACGAGCAACGTGGAGTATGAAGACGGTCGCATTCTCGCCTACAACAAGAAAAATCAGAACGAGCGTATGCGCTATATCGACTATGGGCTGGGAGTTTTTCGTGCGGAAGCGTTTGAGCGGGGTTCTGCTTCTGATCTGGCCGAGGTTTATGGTGGGTTGCTTGATGCTGGAGAACTGGCTGCGGCGGAAGTCCACGAACGCTTTTATGAAATCGGCTCGCCCGCGGGGTTGCAGGAGATGGAGACTCTGCTCGCAGGCCATGGAGACGCTCGACCATGAGCGGCTCCAGCTCTGAGAATCAAGCGTTTTCGCGGGGTTTTCTAGCGGAAGCTTCCGAAATCATCGCGAAATTGGATTTGGCCGGCATTGAAAAGGCCGCGGAAATTCTTGCGCGCACGCGTGAGTCTGGCGGGCGCTTGTTCATACTCGGCGTAGGAGGAAGCGCCGCTAACGCGTCCCACGCGGTCAACGACTTCCGCAAGATCGCGGGAATCGAAGCTTACGCTCCAACCGACAACGTGTCTGAGCTGACAGCCCGTACCAATGACGAAGGCTGGAGTTCAATTTTCGATAGTTGGCTGCGCACCAGTCGGCTCCGAGCCAACGATCTGTTGCTGATCTTTTCGGTGGGCGGCGGCAATGTTGAGCAGAACGTCAGCCCAAACTTGGTTGCCGCGCTCAAGTACGCGAAGTCAGTTGGCGCCAAGGTTATTGGCGTGGTCGGCCGCGATGGCGGCTACACCGCAACTGTTGCCGATGCTTGTGTGTTAATCCCTGTAGTGAATCCGGCGCACGTTACTCCGCACACTGAGGCATTCCAGGCCGTCGTCTGGCATTTGCTCGTATCGCATCCAGCCGTGAAGGCGCAGGCCACAAAATGGGAGTCGATGTCGCCGGAAGCCAAACAACCCGCCGTTTTCCTGGATCGCGACGGGGTTATCAATCGGGCTTTAGTGCGCGACGGGAAGCCGTACTCGCCGCCCACTCCGGAAGATTTGGACGTGCTCCCCGGGGTTCCCGAGGCGTTGCGCGATCTCAGGTCGCACGGCTACAAACTGCTGGTGGTCACAAATCAGCCTGATGTGGGGCGGGGCAAACAATCGCGCGAATCGCTTGAGGCGATGCATCAGGACCTGAGAGCGCGCCTTTCCCTCGACGATATTCTCGTCTGCACCCACACGGATGCTGACGATTGCGACTGCCGAAAGCCGCTGCCGGGAATGCTGCTCGAAGCGGCTAAAAAGCACAATATCGATTTGGCGGCCAGTTACATGGTTGGTGACCGGTGGAAGGACATTGACGCAGGATATAATGCAGGATGTAAGACAATTCTGGTCGATTACGGATATTCGGAGAGATCGCCGGAGCGAGTTCCTGGCCTAATTGTAAAGTCTCTCCGCGAAGCGGCTGATTGGATCATCCGGTCCGCGCCCAAAGGAGCCCATTCGTGAAGTCCCAGTCCGACTTGCGCGTTAAAATCTTTGCGGATGGAGCCGACAAGGCGAGTTTCCTGGAGCTCTACCGCCGGACTTATATCAAAGGTTTTACCACCAATCCCACGCACATGCGCGCCATGGGGATCACCGACTACCAGGGCTTTGCGCTCGACTTGCTGGCCACCATTCAGGATCGTCCCATTTCGTTTGAAGTGTTCGCCGACGATGAAGTTGAAATGGAGGAGCAGGCGCGGCACATCAGCGCGTGGGGAAAAAATGTATTCGTCAAAATACCGGTGATGAATACCGAGGGAGAGCCCACGTACGAGTTGGTGCGGCGACTCTCCCGCGACGGAGTTCAGATCAATGTCACCGCGCTGCTCACTCTGGAACAAGTGCGGAAGGTCTGTGGAGTGTTGCAAGGAAACGCTCCCGCGTACGTTTCGATTTTTGCTGGACGTATTGCCGATACCGGCCGTGACCCCATGCCTGTGATGCGCGAGGCTGTGGCCATGGTGAGCGATGTGAATGCGGAACTGATCTGGGCTAGTCCGCGAGAGTTGCTCAATGTTTTCCAGGCCGATGAGGTTGGGTGCCATGTGATTACCGCAACTGCCGACGTCTTGAAAAAGCTTTTTCTGATCGGTAAAGATCTGCACGAATTCTCGCAGGAGACCGTGCAGATGTTTCGCAACGACGCGCTAAAGTCGGGCTATTCGCTGCCGATTGCGAAGCCGGCAATAGCCGCTGGGTCCCCCCGCTAAAAACCTAGGAATGGTTCACGAAAATTACTTTGCCGGAAACTTCACTCGCCACGTGCAGTGGTCCCGGCAGTAGAGCCTCAACCTTCCCGCGTTCATGCTGCGGCACAAACAGATAAACGCGCTGCCGCGAATCCCAAACCTGCAGTAACTGTTGATCATCGATAAAGATGTGTGGTGCGTCGGGATATGTGGCCCCCCACCACATCGAGGTCGTATTCCCGTTGACCAGTTCAATCGGCCGTCGCAGATAAAACAATAACGAAGAACCGAATGACTGATCGCCATAGATCATCACTCGATCGTCGGGTCGCAACTCCGGAGCGATCTCCCTTGCCATGCTGCGCGAGCCTAGAAAGGGATCGAAGCGCACGAGGGCAATGTGCGCTGCGATAAGGAATACAGCCATGGTGGCCGCCGTGGCCCACGTGGCGGCTACTTGCTTGCCACGTTGTCGCAGCCAGAACGCACAGGCGGGTCCGATAAGCAGAACGATCGCCGCTAAAATCGCAGGCAGGCGTAACGCGGCGAACGATTCGCCGGTGAGGTCGAGCATGTGACCCATCGATAGCGTCTCAGCCTGCAAATTGGGTTTCGCGAGCACTGTGCCGATGTCCGGCACGAACGGCAGATTCCGCGAACTCCACAAGCCTGCTGCAAGGACTGCCGCGCTCGCGATGCAGAGCAATGCAAGCACGCCGGAAGTCCAAACCAGCCATTTTTTCGCGCCCCATTCCTCTTCGTCTGAGAGTCGTTCCGCGATCAGCAACAGGATTGGGAAGTAGGCCGGAAATGTGTAGTACTCCTGGTTCGTCGAGAAAGAGAAAAATACGAGCGTGACTCCGGCCCACAGCAGACAGAGCAATTGAGTTCGCGAGCGAAAGTTAAGTGGCTGCGCTGGGGCAGGCTGCGTCTGCTTGCGGCGAGCGATCCAGTTTGCTACCGGCCGCCGCAGAGCCACCGGCAGGTACAAACTCCAGGGAAACAGCCAAACCAGATGAAGCGTCCAATAAAGAGAGTTGGTTTGCTTGTTGTAGTCCTTTGGGATGCGCTTCCCTAAGAAGCGCATGAAGTGCTCATTCACAAAATAAAACCAGAAGAAGTGCGGATTGCGAATGCCGGCTAGGATGTGCCACGGAGCAGCGATAACGAGGAAGAGCAGTAATCCAGTGAATAAGCGGAACTCCCGCCAGCGCCGCCATTCGCTGCTGATCGCAATGTATAAGAACGCTGCGCCTCCCACCACAACCAGCACCAGCAAGCCTTTGGTGAGAACCGCTAACGCCATGCTGGCGTAGGCGGCGTACCAGCGCCATGCGACGCGGTCCTCCAGTGCAGTGGCAAAAAAATAGAAAGCGGCAGCAATGAAGAGGCTGAGAATGGATTCCGGAATAAGAATTCGCGTGAAAAGGAAACAGCCAGCCGTCGTGGCCATAAACAATCCGCCGTAAACGGCAGCGCTTTCGCCGAATGCGCGCCTACCCCATCGCATCGCCAGCAACACGAGAAGCAACATAGAAACGGCCACCGGCAAGTGCGCGGCGAATTCATTGACGCCGAAAAAAAAATAAGACAACGCTACCACCCAGTACATGAGCGGAGCTTTTTCCAAATATCGATTTCCGTTGATCTTGAGGGTGACGAAATCGTGCGTGACGTACATTTCGCGCGCGGCTTCGGCGTGGGTGGAGTCGGCATCGTCCTGCAGTCCCGGAGAGAAAAGAGAGCCGACATATACTGCGGCGAATAAAAGCAAAACACCAACAATCTGGATTTTGTTGCTCATCCTCACGCTGGAGGAGTTCAAGACAGGGTTGTTCGTTGTCAACGAATGGAATCCTCGGATCGAAGGCGAAACGAAATTGGACGGTTTAGCTGCAAGGTGCCGTCCTTGAATTTATCACTTCGGCACCAACCCTTGTCCGCCCTGCCGGACCCGCTGCATCCTTAACAGAGAGATTGCCCGATTGCTTCCCTGGAGGATTTCATCTCCATGCGATCGGATAGTTTTCCGCCCGACCATGCATCGATTATGCAAGATTTTGCAAAGTTCGGGCAGGTTTCTGAAGCTGGCAAAAATTAGTTGTCAAATCTGTGTCACGAGTGATCGAAAGCCAGCAAATCGGGTTATAATCCGGCGGCCTTGAGATTCTGCGATGAACTCGAGGGCAAGACTGCCCGTCTGCGGCGTTGCACTGTGGAAACACCGCACCTGACTTCACCTTTTCAAAAAAATAAGATTGAGGGGAACACAATGAAGGTTTTGCGTACACTTGCAGTAAGCCTTACTTGCATGACAGCGCTTCTGATTTGTTCGGTAGCTGTGCAAGCCCAAACCTGGACCACGATAACCAATGCGCCGCCAACCCTGCTGGGAACGTCTCTTCTTTTGACCGATGGAACTGTGATGTCGCAAGGCATGCAATCGGACGGATACGCCACTGGAGTCTGGTATAAGTTGACGCCGGACAGCACCGGCAGCTACATCAACGGCACGTGGAAGACTTTGGCGACCATGCCCTCCGGATATTCGCCTCTCTACTACGCTTCGGCGGTCCTGGCCGATGGCAAAGTGGTCACGATCGGCGGCGAGTACAACAACGACTCTGAAGAAGAAACCAACCTGGGCGCAATCTACAATCCCTCCACCAACAAGTGGACCTCGCTGACCGGCCCGACGGGCTGGACTCACATTGGCGATGGCGCCAGCGTAGTACTTCCCAATGGAACCTTCATGCTCGGGAACTGCGGCGTTTCGGGGACGGAATGCACCAACCAGACCTATCAGGCCCAGCTCGACGAGGCGACATCAACTTGGACGATCATCGGCTCTGGCAACGGAAAAGCCGATCAGAACTCCGAAGAAGGCTGGGAACTTCTGCCGACCGGCGACGTTCTCGTAGTCGATGTTTGGGATGTGAAGAACTCTGAACTTTTCAATCCAACCACCAACAAATGGACAACCGCGGGTAACACCGGTGTAACGCTACCGAACAGCACCTGCGTCGAGATTGGCCCGGCAGTATTGCGTCCGGATGGAACCGTGTTCGCAGTCGGAGGAACCTCCAGCACGGGCATCTACGATGTTGCCACCAGCACCTGGACGGCCGGCCCAACCATTCCCGGCAAGGACGGGGTAGAAGACGGACCGGGTGCGATTCTGCCCGATGGCAACGTGCTGATCGATGTAGGACCGACTTCTCCGTGCTATGCCGCTGGAACGAAGTTCTACGAATTCAACGGCACGACCCTGACGTCGGTTCCCGCTCCGATCGGCGCTGCCAGCGATCCGACCTATTACGGCCGCATGCTGGTCCTGCCGACTGGGCAAGTGCTGTTTACCAATGGAAGCAGCACCGTGCAAGTCTACACACCAACCGGAACGTACGAGAGCACTTGGCAACCGACCGTTAAGGCGGTCAAGAAAACTCTAACGCACGGCACCAAAAACAATAAGATCGAGGGCACCCAGTTCAATGGGTTATCGCAGGGTGCAATGTACGGCGATGACGCCCAGATGGCGACGAACTATCCCCTGGTTCGCATTACCAATACCGCCACGGGGAACGTCGTCTATTGCCGGACCCACAATCACAGCACAATGGGCGTGGCCACGGGATCGACGGTGGTGACCACTGACTTCGATATTCCCGCGACCATTGGCACCGGAGCGAGCACGCTGGAAGTGGTTGCCAACGGCATCCCCTCCAATCCGGTAAATGTAACCATCGACTAAGGCGGGGTTCCTTAACACAACGCCGCAATCTTCAATTGGAGGATTGCGGCGTTTTTCTTTCTACTTTTGGTCGCTTGATCGCGCATGCGTCTACTTGTACCAGTGGTAGCCGAGGCTGACCTGCACTCCGTTGAATTCGGGATTCTGCACGCCAAGATTGGCATTTGAGATGTGCGACCATCGACAGGCAATATCGAGCGCTTGGCGTCTTCCCGTGCGAATGTAAATGCCTCCGCCGCCTGTGGGCGTGAAGTTGAAACTGGAGGTATTTCCCGGAGGTAAATTCGAGTTTGTAGTCAAGCCGCCTCCCGCCAGCTCGATGTAGGGCGAGACGCGGGACGTGTGCCGCGCTAAATTCCAGCGCAGTATCACCGGATCGAAGCCGAAGCCATGGATATGCTGGTTGCCGTAGGTTTCGAAAACTGGCGTAAGGCCGAAAGCATATTCAAAGTTGCCGCGCAGCCAATTCTTCCCATGCTCACCGGTCAACACCCGTCCGACAAAGAATCCAGCAGACAAGATTTGTGACTCCGAGAACGAGTTGGTGTTCTCTTCGCCGGTTTCCCCCGCAGTCCAGACATCGAGGTCCCAGGCACCTTTCGTGAGAGCGGGGAGGTCTTGGGCGGAGACTGAGATTGTAACGAATAGAACAATCAGAACGGGCAGACTGAGTTGCGTTCGTGCTTTTTTCATCTTGAAAGGATTGCAACACGCGAACTTCTTGCCGAATGCCTGGGCCATGGATAGATTCGATGCGCAATCGAATAGCGTTCGTGGAGAGCTAGTTCTTCCCCGGAGGACTCCAATCGCCGCCGTCGCGGAAGCGAAACCAGGGGCGATTGCCATGCAGAATATTGGCCGCTCCACGAATCGGATTAAAGGTGCAGCGCGTGGTATCGATGAGAAGTCGGTTGTTACTGGAACGCTCCACACGACGCACGATGTTCCTGTCCATCCAATCCTCGGCCAACTCCCACCCCAACCCTCCTACGGGAGTCATCACCAGGTTGACCTTGCCCACGCCCCAGTAGCACGTCTTGGTACTGCAGGGAAAGGTCCCATTTGCATTCCACGGTTGCCGGTCATTCGAGCCATATTTCTCAACGGTCATTTCGCTCAGCGGCCCGATGCTCCACTGCGTGCTGTAAACGCCGTTCCAGAGCGTGGCCTTCACGCGGCTCCACCAATACTCTTTCGTTTTTCCGAATTCGAGATTCCGGCTCTTGGGATCGTTCTGGATCTGAATATAACCAGTGATCGCGCCCTGGATCGGATGCCCAACGTAGTTGTACATGGGGTTTTCGCCCGCGCTCCAGCCCGCTTGCCACCATCGCGAGAGCGACTGCTTGTAATCCCGCCAATAGTGATTAAACGGAACGCCGTTTTCGGAGACGACCCAACGGAAATCGGTGTGGACGACCCACGCCTGTTCGATGACAAGGAAAGTTCCCGACTCTTCCAGAGCTCGCTTCCAGTGAAAAGTCTCCGGCTTGGCCTCGGAGGCTGCGCTGTTGCCCGAATCGTTGAATATCGTGGTGGAGGGCGGAGCCTTAAAACCTGGGGCCTCAGGAATATTCGGGCTGGTATTGCCCGCCTCAATTGGTGCATCCAAAGAGTCGCTGGAAGCCGCGTCGTCTCTTGGCCGGATGCAATCTACGCTTCCTAAGTCGCATATCGAGTAAACGGATTGGCTAAGAGCTCCGCCCGACAACAGCAGAACGATGGTGAGGAGGCTACGGAAAGGCATGACAATCGGTTTCGGATCATAGCAGGAGCGCGTGTTGAAAATCTCTGTTTCCGAGAACAAAAAAATTTTCAGTTGCGGGAGACTAATGGCGCGCAACGGGGTTGTAAAAAGATTTGCTTCCCTAAAGGTGCCATCAAAGCAACATAGCGAGATGCTAGAGTGCAAATCATGATCCGGAACGCACCTGAGAAGAAATCGTCCAGCACCTTTTGCGGCTTGGAAGAATTCCTCCGAGATCTGAAGCGAGCGGGATTGCTCGCAGCGACGCTGTGCTGCCTTGCTGGGCCCGCGTCGGCACAGATCACCTCTTCCGGCGATAGCCTCGCGTCCAGCAACATTTTCGCCGGCTACTCCTTTTTTGCCGACAATCTTTTCTCCGGGCAACACGCCGACCTGAGCGGATGGCACATCTCCGCGGAAAAGAAATATTTGCCCTACTTTGGCCTGGTGGGAGATATCAGCGGTCTCTATGGCTCGACCAATAGCACCTGCGCTGGCAGTTATCAAGGACATTGCCTGGCGCACGCCAGCGTAAGCGAATATACCTTCCAGACCGGCATTCGAGGGTCTTTTGCCGCTGCGAGCGTGAGGCCGTTCGCCGAGGCTCTGTTCGGCGCAGCCCGTACTGGAGAGAACGGTTCCGGTCCTTCGAACTCGAACCTGGGTTTTGCCGCCACGCTGGGTGCAGGTCTCGATTGCCGCCTGACCCGGATGCTGGGTTGCCGTCTGGCGGTTGACTACATTGTGACCGGGAATTTTGTTAACGCCAGACAGAATAGCATCCGGGCGTCTACAGGGCTGGTATTTCGGTTCTAGTCGTGAAGGGCTGGGTTGTGCCTCTCAATTTGACGTCGGCGCGTTTTTCAACCGCGCGAAGAATCTCAGTATGCGTTCTTGCTGCTGAAGAAGCGGACGACGGTCATCGTGATGATCTGCAGATCGAAAGTGAGACTCCAGTTCCGCAAATAATACAGGTCATATTCAACGCGCTTTGCGATTGAGGTGTCGCCCCGCCACCCGTTCACCTGCGCCCAGCCCGTAATGCCAGCCTTAAACATATGCCGGACGTTATAACGATCGAATTCCTCCAGGAACCGCTCGACAAAATACGGACGCTCGGGGCGAGGCCCTACGATGCTCATATCCCCCTTCAGCACATTGAAGAACTGTGGCAGCTCGTCAAGGTTAGTACGGCGTAGAAAAGCGCCGACCGCAGTTCGTCTTGGGTCGTTGTCGCAGGTCCAGCGAGTGTCGCCTTCCTCGCGGCTTCCCACCCGCATGGTGCGGAACTTGAACATACGGAAGACTCGGCCGTTCAGCCCGACGCGGTCCTGAACAAAGAACACAGGCCCGGGGCTGCCGACCCTAACCGACAGTGCAATGAGCATGGTAAGGGGCAGAGAAAGGAGCAATATCAGGGTCGAGAAAGCGACATCAAAAATGCGCTTCTGAAAAAGATAAGGACCGGTTTCCGCCAGAGAAGGCCG
>JBEKBW010000062.1:0-26992 GCA_050015215.1 Candidatus Sulfotelmatobacter sp. | reverse complement strand
CGAGAGAGGAGTCGGCTGTTCGGCCTGTCCCGGGGTCACACCTCCGGAAAAATTCATCCCGCATTCTCCGCCCCCCGTCTCCCCGTACGGTACACTTTTCAATTCGACTTCCAGGAGGATTCTCATGCCCGACCCCGCACTCAGCGGATCCGAATTCAAAAAGCAGCTCCGCGCCGGACAGCCGAAGATGGGCCTGTTCCTCAACGCTCACAGCCCCACCGTCGCCGAGCAACTCGCGCACAGCGGATACGACTGGCTGCTGGTCGACTCCCAGCACGGCCCCATGGGCTACGAAAAACTTTCCGCGATGCTAAGCGGCATCGCGAACGGCGGCGCCAAGTCGCTGGTCCGAGTCGGCGGATACGACGACCGCCCCGGCATCCAGCAATCTCTCGACATGGGCGCCGACGGCGTTCTCGTCCCCTACATCAACACCGCCGAAGAGGCGCGGATCGCCGTAAGTTGCATGAAGTATCCGACGGTCGGCACGCGCTCCGTTTATTTTCCCCAGCGCAGCATGAATAAAGCCGGACTCCTCGGCTACGCCGGCACATGGAACAACGAAGGCATCGTCGCTCTGCAAGTTGAAACCGCCTCCTGCATCGACAACATTGCCGAAATCGCGGCCGTCCCAGGCGTCGACATTCTTTTCCTCGGCCAGAACGATCTCTGCATGTCGATGGGCCTCTACAACAAATACGAGTTCCCCCACATGTACACCTCGCCCGAACTCGACGACGCCACGAAAAAGCTGATCGATAACGCGCGAAAGAATAACGTAATCCTCGGCCTGTTCCTCTTCGGCACCAGCCGCGTCGGCGAATTCCTCGAAAAAGGATTCACCTTCATCAGCATCGGCAACGACCTGCACCACGTCCTAACCCAAGCCGGCGCCTACGTCGGAGACATGGAAAAAACAGCGCAGGAAAAAGGCAAGCCCTGGAAGCGCCGCTCGACGGCCCTGTTCTAGGGACTCTCTTCCCACCCCCTGTCATTCCGAACCGAGCTAAAAGCTCAGTGAGGAATCTGCTGCCCCTGTCCGGTATTCGAGGGTGCCCCATTTCTCGCGCGGTTTGAGCGCGAGAAGTGGGGATTCTGTCTTTAGTTCCCCGTGCTCCTCAGTGCCCGGAGCCTGCCCTGAACGGAGCCGAAGGGTGGTTAAGTTCTTTTCTTCCGATTCCCACCCTCAAGTTCCCATGAATTAAAATCACACCGCCGGACAAGTTCATGATCCTCACCGAAATCGAAACCCGCGTCCTCGGCTCCTTGATCGAAAAGGACATCACCACGCCCGATTACTATCCGCTCTCGCTCAACGCCCTGGTCAACGCCTGCAACCAGAAAAACAATCGCGACCCAGTAATGACCCTCGACGAGTCCTCCGTCCGCGATGCCCTCGCCACGCTGCAGGAAAAGCGCCTCGCCGGTCCCGCCAGCGGCGCCGACAGCCGCGTCACAAAATTCGAGCACCGCCTGCAGGAAGTCTTCAACTTCGACCGCCGCGAAATCGCCATCGTCTGCGTGCTCCTGCTCCGTGGCCCGCAAACTCCCGGCGAACTCCGCGGCCGCACCGACCGCATGTACCACTTCGAAGCCCTCGACGACGTCGTCTCCACGCTCGACCGCCTAGCCCAGCGCGAACCACCCCTGGCCGCAATCCTTCCCCGCCAGCCCGGCACCAAAGAATCCCGCTACATGCACCTGTTCTCCGGCGAACCACCAGAGCTAAGTGGGGGAAGCGGGTCCAGTGTGGGCGCGGGCGAGTCGCCCGCGCACCCGGCCACAACTTCTGCTGCATCCGCCACCGAGCGCATCGCTCACCTGGAAAAGGAAGTGTCGACGCTCCGCCAGGAACTCTCCGAAGTCCAGCAGCAGCTCGCCAACTTCCGCAAGCAGTTCGAGTGAGAGTTGAGACGAAAGTTCGAACGAACGACGGAACTTTCCCTCAACCCCAGACGTACAATTATCAGAGAGAAAGAGGTCTCCCCATGTTCACGTTCCTGCTCTGGTGCATTCTCTTCGTTCTCTGCTGGCCGCTCGCTCTGCTGGCGCTGATCGCGTATCCCTTCGTGTGGCTGCTTTTGCTCCCGTTCCGCATCGTCGGAGTCGCTGTCCACGGTGTCCTGGAGATCGTATTCCTGACGATCACTCTGCCCTTCCGCCTGCTGGCAGCCCCGTTCCGTATCTGAGGTGGGAATCGGCGTCCAACTGCACCCCAGACCTTGCCCGCACCGTGGAAGAGCGGCCCTTCAGAGCCTGCCCTGAGCTTGTCGAAGGGGCCGCGTCGAGCAAATCAAGAATGATAAGGGCTTTAGCCCCGGCGGCGGTTTGGAAGCTCCTTCCCCAGCGCGCCTCTCCTGATGTAGCCTCAAAAGAGTTTAGGAGGTCATCCATGCGTCGCCGCGAATTCCTCATCCGCTCCGCCTCCGGTCTGGGAGCAGCCTGGCTCAGTTCCAAATCCATCCTCAACGCCCTCGCCGAGCAAACACTCCCCGCCAAGTTCTCCGCCTCCGACACCGTCACTCTCGGCAGTACCGGCATCAAGACCAGCCGCCTCGCCATGGGCACCGGCACCGTCGGCTCCGAGCATCACTCGCATCAGACCGCGCTCGGCGTCAAAGGACTCTCCGATCTTCTGCTCAACGGATACGACCACGGCCTACGCTTCTTCGACGCCGCCGACTCCTACGGAAGCCATCCTCACGTCGCCGAAGCGCTCAAGCACGTGCGGCGCGACAAAGTCACAGTGCTCACAAAATCCTGGGCGCGCGACGCTGCCGGCATGCGCGCCGATCTCGATCGCTTTCGCCGCGAACTCGGCACCGACTATCTCGACGTCTGTCTGATGCACTGCGTCACCGAGGCCGACTGGACCAACCGCTTCCGCGGCGCCATGGATGCACTCTCCGAGGCCAAACAGAAAGGAATCGTCCGCGCCCACGGCTGCTCCTGCCACTCGATCGAGGCGCTGCGCGCCGCCGCGAAATCTCCCTGGGTCGAAATCGATCTCGCCCGCATCAACCCCGTCGGCGCGGCCATGGACGCCGATCCCGCAACAGTTGTTGGAGTTCTAAAAGAAATGAAGTCGGCAGGCAAAGCAGTCGTAGGCATGAAAATCCTAGGTCAAGGCGCACTGCGCACGCGTCAGGACGAAGCCATAAAATATGCGTTATCGCTAGGCCTGCTCGACGCCTTCACCATCGGCGCCGAAAGCAAACAAGAGCAAGAAGACCTGATCCGCCGCATCGCCGCCGCGTAATTTGTGGAAGAGCGCTAATTTGTGGAAGAGCGAGGCTTCAGCGCCGCGTTGAGCACGAACGGGAAGGGCACGACTTCAGTCGTGCCGTAAGAAACGAAAAAAAGATTGGCTTCAGCCGCTGAGGCTCCCGCCACCGAAAACGACACAGCCCTAACTCTCCATCACCGTCAACCCCGGACTTACAATCAGCCGCGCCTCCGTCGCCCGCTGCACATCCTCCGCGGTCAGCCCCGGCGCGATTTCTTCGAGCACTAACCCGTTCTTCGTCACACGGATGTACGCCATCTCCGTCGCAATGGTATCCACGACGTTCACTCCAGTTAACGGCAGGGTGCACTTCTTCAAAATCTTCGGCGCCCCTTCGCGCGTCGTATGCTCCATCGCCACCACCACGCGCCGCGCCCCCGCCACCAAGTCCATGGCCCCGCCCATCCCCTTCACCATTTTTCCCGGGATCATCCAGTTCGCCAGGTTCCCCGCCTCATCCACTTCCATCGCGCCCAGCACGCTCAAATCCACGTGCCCACCGCGGATCATGGCAAACGAATCGGCGCTTGAAAAATACGACGTCCCCGCCATCTCGCTCACTGTCTCCTTGCCGGCGTTGATCAGGTCCGCGTCCTCGCAGCCTTCCAGCGGATAAGGACCAATCCCCAGCATTCCGTTCTCCGACTGCAGAATCACATCCATCCCCGCCGGAACGTAATTGGAAATCAGCGTAGGCATGCCAATCCCAAGGTTCACATAAAACCCATCGCGCAACTCGCGGGCGATGCGCTTTACAATCCGCTCCCGCTTTTCCACGTCTTTCCCCGGCTTATCCAACACCTTTTCCATATGTCCTCCTAAGCGAAGGTTTTGCGAGCGAAGCGAACAAAACCGCAGTCGAAGGACCCCTAGTGTCTCAACGTTAACTGAGGCCTATCAACGAATTCTCTCGATACACGCGACTCATCCAGCCTTTCGCACCGTCCGCTTCTCGATCCTCCGCTCGTACAACTCCCCCTGAAAAATCCTCTTCACATAAACCGAAGGAGTATGAATCGCATCTCCATCCAACTCTCCAGCCTCGACCAGATGCTCAACCTCCGCAATCGTAATCTTAGCCGCGGTCGCCATCATGGGATTGAAATTCCGCGCCGTCTTCCGGTAAACCAAATTCCCCATGCGGTCGCCCTTCCAAGCCCGCACGAACGCGAAGTCAGCTTTGAGCCAGCGCTCCATGACATACATGCGCCCATCAAACTCGCGCGTTTCTTTGCCATCCGCAACGACGGTGCCAACGCCGGTAGGGGTAAAAAACGCCGGAATCCCCGCGCCCCCAGCCCGAATCCGCTCCGAAAAAGTTCCTTGTGGCACCAGATCAAGCTGCACCTGCCCTGAAAGCACCATCGACTCGAGCAACTTATTCTCGCCGACGTAAGTGCCAATGTGCCGCCGAATCTGCCCCGCCGCCAGCAGCATGCCGATGCCCTGCCCATCGATGCCGGCATTGTTGCTCATGGTCGTCAGGTTCTTCGCACCCTTCTTTACCAGTGCGCGAATCAAATTTTCCGGATTCCCGCAAAGCCCGAAACCGCCGAACATGATCAACGCCCCGTCTCCCACATCGCGAATGGCTTCTTCCGCACTGGATACAACTTTATTCATAGGTTTATTAGATGAAATATGCGCCCGCCATCATACGCCAATATCCCGCATTTCAGCGCAATTGCAGGCCTTCGGCTTTTGCAACCTTGGCCTGGCGAGCATCGAATGTCCAAAATTCTTCCGCACGCAATAGGACCGCACTGGCCACATGTAAAATGTCCAGTGTTCGAGTTCCCGTAGCGGCCGTTCGCCTAAGCGCGATCCGCCGCGCCAAATCATAAGCCGTCGCAGGCATGCCCACCACGTCGTAGAAACCTTCATTGACATGATTTTGCAACTCTGCCCGCGCCTCCCCAATCATTGCCGCTGATAGTTCTTTACGAAAAACGCGCAATTCCAATGCATTCGTCAATTCCAGTTCGGCGAGCGGCGTTAACATCAGTTTAGGGTTGTATCGGAGTACATCCGCTGCGGCCCGGGCGGAGTGAGAATCCAAAGTATATAGCGAGGCCAGGAAACTGCTGTCGGCGTAAACCTTCAACGGTCTCCCCGCTGCATTGCCACCAGTTCGGCTCCACTCACTCTTAGCTTCTTGTTGCCATAAATCCTCTTGAGCATGGCCATGAAGTCCGGGGATTTATCCGAAGTGGGCCGCTCAGGAACCAACCTCGCAATCACGCGCTTGCGCTTCGTTATCGCAATGCTCTGGCCGTCGCGAAGTTCGGCCTCGACCTGCGGAAATCGGTATCTGAGATCGCGAACCGTCATGCTCTTCATGTGATACATTGTAGCATCACAGTCAATCTAGCCGGCCGATCTCGATCAGTGTTTCTCCGTCTTCTTCAGCCCATGCGCCTGCTCAAACTCCTCCGCCAGCGCCCGCGTGGTTAAGTTCTCACGGATGTGCGCGATCCTCTGCTCCACCTTGAATAACGCATCCCACAAATTATTCCGGTTGGAAATCGCAATATCCCGCCACATCGAATAGGGACTGGCAGCAATCCGCGTCATCTCCCGCAACGCGCGGCCGCCCGCAGGCAGCAGCGGGGCCTCCTCGCCAAACTCCTCGACCAGCGCCGCCGCCAGGGCAGTCGAAATCATCTGCGGAACGTGGCTGATCCAGGCGCATAGCCGGTCGTGATCCTCCGGCGCAAGAATCGCCACCCGCGCCCCAATCTCATCGATCCATCCCACAAACTCGGCGAATAGTCCTTCACGCAGATTCTGCCCACGCAACGGCGTCAAAAACCAAACCGCATTCTTGAACAAATCGGCGTCGGCAAACTCAACCCCGCTATTCTCTTTGCCCGCCATCGGATGGCCACCCAGAAATCTCTTGGGCGCATTTTTCCCAAAAACCTCAACCGCCCGCTGAGTCACAGCCGCCTTGGTGCTTCCCACATCCGTGAGCAAAGTCGCAGGCGGCAGAGCCGGTCCCAATCGCCCAATCAAATCGACAATCGCCAAAACCGGAGTAGCCAGCACCACCAACTGGCTGCCACGCACCGCGTCCGCAGGCTCGCAAAACCCGTTGTCGATGGCACCGCACATCTTCGCGCGCTTCAGTGCTGCCTCCCGGTCGCAACCAATGATGCGACCCGCAAACTTCCGCTTTCGCAGCGACAGCGCAAACGACCCGCCAATCAATCCGGTTCCGATGATCGTGATTTGACGAATCGACATAAAAAATTGAGCAATTGGGGAATTTGGTAATTGAGTAATTGGAAGGACCAAAATACGCTGCGCCTCTCAATTACACAATTACCAAATTACTCAATTACTCAATGCTCTTAGGCAACGGTTCTTCCCACTGCCGGCGCAATCATTCTCAGCTCGTCCATCAGCTTCGCAAACTGCTCCGGAGCCAGCGACTGCGCTCCATCCGACCACGCTTTCTCCGGCGTGCAATGTACTTCAATCAGCAACGCATCCGCTCCCGCCGCCACCGAAGCACGCGCCATCGGTGGAACTTTATCCCTCCGGCCGGTTCCATGCGACGGATCGGCAGTCATCGGCAAGTGCGACAGCTTGTGAATAACTGGAATCGCCGATATGTCCATAGTGTTTCGCGTGTAAGTTTCGAACGTGCGAATTCCTCGCTCGCACAAGATGACTTCATAATTCCCGCCCGCCATAATGTATTCCGCCGAAAGCAGCAATTCCTCCAGAGTCGCCGCAATGCCACGCTTCAGCAGCACCGGCTTGCGAACCTTCCCCAACTCGCGCAGCAAATTAAAGTTCTGCATGTTGCGCGCACCGACTTGCAGAATGTCGACATAAGGCATCATCATCGGAATCTGCGAGATCTCCATCACCTCGCTCACCACGAGCAACGTAAACTTGTCTCCCGCCTCGCGCAGCAACTTCAACGCATCTTCCCCATGCCCTTGAAACGAATAAGGAGAGCTCCGTGGCTTAAACGCCCCGCCCCGCAACCCGCGCGCCCCAGCCTTAGCAACAGCTTCCGCCGTGGAAAAAAGCTGCTCACGCGACTCCACCGAGCAGGGCCCGCCTATCACAACCACGCCATTGCCGCCAATCTCCACGCCATTCGCCAACTTCACAACCGTCCCCTCGGGACGAAAACTTTTCCCCGCCAGCTTGTACGGCGACGAAATGCGATGCACCTCCTGCACGCCGGGCAGCAATTCGAGATTGCGTATATCAAAATCGATGACCGCTCCCACCGCGCCCAGCACAGTCTGCCGCGCCCCGGTCGACCGGTGCACCTCAAACCCCATCTTCACCAGGTGCTCGATCACCTGCTGAATCTGCGTTTCATCCGCTATATCCTGCATCGCCACAATCATAGAAATCTTCCTAGCGCTAGCTTCGAGCTATGAGCAACCACTGATGAATAGCTCACAGCCCATCGCTCATGGCTCGCGTGCCTAATCATTCAGATCAGACTCCAACTCCGTCTCCTCCGCTGCACGCGGCACCGTGGGTCCAATTCCTTCCTTCTGGATGTTTCGCATCACATCCATAATCCGCTCGTAAATCCGCACCATCTCCCGCCCCGGCAGCGGACCCGGATTCAGCGCCTGCACATTCTGAAACACAATCCTTTCGCGGTCTGGCTCGTAGATGGGCAAATTCGTGTTCCGCTTCAGAGCCCCAATCTCCACAGCAGCCCGCGCCCGCTCGCTCAGCAGCGCAACCAATTGCCGGTCAAGCTCATCGATTTTCTTTCGCCAATCTTCGATGTCCATGGAAACCAAGCTTTAACTTTTAGCCGTCAGCTTTCAGTTCGTCCTGCGGTGATCGCGAATTCACATGATCCGTTAATCGCGATGGCCGCAGCAGCGCGGATCTCTGCATCACAACGTCTTAACTGACGGCTCACAGCTGACAACTGATAGCTTCTCAACAAACTCGCGCACCGCATCCGCCTCCCACCCCCGATTTTTCTCAATCGTCTCAACAATCGCACTTCCCACCACAACGGCGTCGGCAAATGCTCCAACTTCCGCAAACTGCGTCGCATTCGAAATCCCGAACCCCACCGCGATCGGCAACCTGGTGATTTTTCTCAAGCGCCGCACTAATTTCTGCGCATCCTCCGCCAACTGCTGCCGCGCCCCGGTGACTCCAGTCCGCGACACCGCATACACAAATCCGCGCGAAGCCCCCGCAATCCGCTTTAACCTGGCATCCGGACTCGTCGGCGCCGCCAGAAAAATCGGCGACAGATCACAAGCCTTCATGGCCCGCAAATATTCATCCGCTTCTTCCACCGGCAAATCCGTAACCAACACACCGTCTAGGCCCGCATGTCGCGCGACGGAACAAAACTTTAATATTCCCATGCGCAAAATCGGATTCAGATACGAAAACACCACCAACCCGGTAGATTGTGCCTGCTGCCTAACCTCGGCTGCCAAAGTGAGAACCTGTGCCAGAGAAGTCCCGTTCTTCAACGCTCGCTCGCTGGCCCGCTGAATCACCGGCCCATCCGCTACCGGATCGCTGAACGGCACGCCCAATTCAATCACATCCGCGCCCGCCTCAATAGCTGCCAGCACGATCTTTCGCGTAGTCGTGAGATCGGGATCGCCGCAAGTCACGTATACCACTAGCCCAGGCTTCCTATAAAAGGTCAAAGGCATGTCGTCATTCTGAGCCACGATCCGGTTTCGGCGGGGCACTTCAACTTAATTTCAAGTTCTCCCGCAAAATCCCAACATCCTTATCTCCCCGCCCGGAAATGTTCACAATCACCACATCCGACTTCTTCATCTTAGGCGCGCGCTTCACAACTTCCGCCACAGCGTGTGCCGACTCCAGCGCCGGAATAATCCCCTCCGTCCGCGCCAGCAAAGTGGTAGCCTCCAGCGCCTCCGCATCAGACGCAGGCACATATTCCGCCCGCCCCGCATCCCGCAAAGCCGCATGCTCCGGCCCAATGGAGGGATAATCCAGTCCCGCCGAAACCGAGTGCGTATTCGCAATCTGCCCCGCCGAATCCTGCAGCACGTAAGAAAATGTTCCCTGCAAGACTCCCGGCGACCCTCCCCGAAACCGCGCCGCATGTTCGCCGAGCGCCTCGCCGCGCCCGCCGGCTTCCACGCCAATCAGCCGAACCTTCTTATCTTTGATGAACTCGTAGAACACTCCAATCGCATTCGAACCGCCCCCCACACAAGCAATCACGGCCGTAGGCAATTTTCCCTCAGCCTTCAAAATCTGCGCCCGTGCCTCGCGCCCAATCACGCGGTGAAAATCACGAACCATCGTCGGATACGGATGCGCTCCCAGCACACTCCCCAATAAATAATGAGTAGTCCGCACATTCGTCACCCAGTCACGCATCGCCTCGTTGATCGCATCCTTCAACGTGCGCGATCCCGATTCCACTCCGCGCACCTCCGCGCCCAGCAATCTCATGCGAAAAACATTCAACTCCTGCCGCCGCATGTCCTCAGTACCCATGTACACCACGCACTCGAATCCCAACAGTGCACAAACAGTCGCGGTGGCCACTCCATGTTGCCCGGCGCCAGTCTCTGCAATCACGCGCCGCTTGCCCATGCGCTCCACCAGCAGCCCCTGCCCCAGGCAGTTGTTAATTTTGTGCGCCCCGGTGTGCAGCAAATCTTCGCGCTTCAAATAAATCTTCGCACCACCCAACTTCTGAGTAAGCCGCCGCGCAAAAAACAAAGGCGTAGGACGCCCCGCATAGGTCCGCAGCAATCCATCCAGTCGAGTCTGAAACTTTTTATCGCGCTTAGCCTTCTCATACTCGCGCTCCAGTTCATCAAGCGCCGCCATCAAAGTCTCCGGCACATACCGCCCGCCATAAACCCCAAACCGCCCCGGCGCATTGCGAGTAGAAGAAACGCGAGGGTGCGCCATCCTAATCTCGCCGCTCTTTGGCGAGATTAGGATGGGGATTTTGATTCCAGCAGTTTTCGGCACCGTAGCCATCTTCATTAATCAACCCTTGTCATTCCGAACCGGCGAAGCCGGAGAGGAACCTGATGTCCTGTCCCCGAGCAGGGCAAGGACTTGTCGCATCACGCACTCCGCCAATCCATCTCCCGCACCGCCCGCACAAACGCCCGCACCTTCTCCGGATCTTTCTTTCCCGGCCGTGCTTCAACACCCGAGACCACATCCACTCCCCAAGGCTTGAGAATGCGCATCGCCTCGACAACATTCTCCGCCGTCAATCCGCCGGCAACTACTAATTTCACGCCGTCACGTTGCATGGCTTCGGCGATCGGTACTGCCTTGTCCCAGTCAAATGTTTTCCCAGTGCCGCCCGGCATCTGCAAATCGCCTGAGTCGAGCACAAACGTGTCCATTAACCCTTCGGGAATTACCTTGGGTCGATTCCGTCCGATGTTGGCGAAGTCAAGCTCCGCCTTTTGAATTTCTTCTTTATCGCCAAATAACTTCATGGGCAGCGCCATTAGAAATCGGGCGCGCTTGGGCAGCAGGGACACGCCCAACCCGCTGCCTGCTGGGCCCTTCCGAGAACTATCAGCCGAGACGTACGACTGTGTTCCGGTCAATCCTGCCTCTAGAAGAACCATTGTCGAGTCAAGATCGCTGCCACTCACAAACACCCCAATCTTCTCCACACTCTCCGGCAACTTCCCGACAATCTCCCGCGCCGCCTCAACACTGATATTTCGTGGACTCTTCTCATAAAACACAAACCCCACCGCATCCGCTCCCGCGTCCACCGCAGTCAGCGCATCCTCCAAATTCGTCATTCCGCAAATCTTCACCCAAGTCATTTCCAAACCCTGTCATCCTGAGCGGAGCGAAGGACCTATGCAACCGCTGCCAACACTCAAGTCCTCAGCCTCTAAAAAGCGACCCCGCGCGGTGTTGTTTGCTCGCGACCCGTCAACAACTCCCGCAGCATCTCCCCCGGCCGCTCCGCCCGCATCAGCGATTCTCCAACCAAAAACGCCTGATAACCAGCCGCCCGCAACCGCGCAATGTCTTCGCCCGACCGAATGCCACTCTCCGCCACCCGCACCACATTCCCCGGAAGTTTTCCCGCCAACCGGAACGCCGTCTCGGGATCGACTTTGAACGTCCGCAGATCACGAGTATTCACCCCGATCAAATCGCAACCCGCATCCAAGGCAAGCTGCAACTCACCCTCATCATGCACCTCGCACAAAACATCCAGTCCGCGCGAACGAGCGCCACGCGCAAGCATCACAAGTTCCCCCGCAGTCAAAGCCGCCACAATCAACAGCACCGCATCCGCAGAATTCGCCCGCGCTTCCAGCAACTGAAATTCATCCAAAATAAAATCCTTGCGCAGACACGGAATCTTCACCGCCGCAGACGCCAGGCACAAGTTCTCCAGCGATCCCTGAAAAAACTCCGCATCCGTCAGCACCGAAAGCGCAGCCGCCCCAGCCGCTTCCAACTCCCGAGCCAACTCCTCCACGCAAAACTCGGCACGAATCAATCCCTTGGAAGGCGAGGCTTTCTTTAACTCTGCAATCACCGCCACGCCAGCTCGATTCTTCTCCTCAAGCGCCTGCCGAAGTCCGCGGGGAGCATGCCGTTCCGCCCGTCGCTCCAACTCGCGCATATCGGTGGACTGCTTCACCGCGGCCACCTTTGCTCGCGTAGCGCGAACGATCTGATCAAGAGAAACAGGCATACCGAGTGCCTGAATTATACGAGAAGGCGCGCTTCGACAATGTCAAAGCCTTCACTGGCACACACTCTCAAGCTCCTTATACGGTTTCTCCGCATGCGGCGGATACTTAATCTGCTTCACCTGCATCCATTGGTCGAGCAGCGTCCCCGCATCGTGCATGCCGACATCCGGATCGCCCTCATACGCCGCATCGCTCTCCGCCTCTTCCAGCGTCACCAGCTTGAAACCTTTTTTCTTCAGCAGGTCCAAAGCATCCGGCAGGATCGTGCTGCTATAAGCTCCCAAATGCATCAGCAACACATAATTAATATCGTGCCCATAAATTAGCTTCGCCTGCTCCCGCCCTAAATCGAGAAATTCCGAAGCCGTCGCCAAATAGCTCGTCCGCAGCCACTCGATCGACTTCGCATCGCCCTTGGTCGCGCACCGCGCATAAGCGGTGTTCCACAAGTAGTCTTCCCAATCGAGCGTCACCTGCGCAATCCGGTACCCGCGGATCTTCAAATAAGCCCGCACCGCACGCCGCTTCTCCACCGTGTCGCCCTCGCGCAAATACGGATACCGCAACCAGTGCCAGTTGTCTTTCGCCTCCAACAACTCCAGCGCCGGTTCATTCTCATCGATGTCCCGCTCGAAAGCCTCCGCGGAGTTCTGTTCCAGATCCATATGCGAATATGTGTGATTTCCCACCGGCTCTGCCGCTGCCCACAACTTCAGGGCCTGCGCTGCACCCTCGTTCCCTTCCAGCTTTTTCGCATTAATAAATCCGTAAACCGGGGGCACGTGCCGCTTCTTCAAAATCTCCAGGACACCCCTCGTCGTCTCGACCCGCGTCACTCCCGGCGGAAGTTGTCCGTTCAGAGGCAGGTCATCCATCGTGATGGCGAGCTTTTGTGCGGTGGAGACTCCACCAAAAGCGCAGACGAAGGCGGCGAGAAAAAGAAAAATGGCATTCCAGCGGAAAACGCTACAGGAACAGTTCATCCTGAGAGTGTAATCGAGCGGATGAATGAGGACGAGAAAAGATAATTGGCGGGAAACTACTCTTTGTCGCGCGTGGGTTCAAGAATTCATCGGCTATGCACGAGTCGCAAGAAAAAAATCAGGAAAAGAATTTCGTTGGTGCCATCGAAGGGACTCGAACCCCCACACCGTTGCCGGTACATGGACCTGAACCATGCGCGTCTGCCAATTCCGCCACGATGGCAAGTGGACTTCGATCGTCGCGGCGGCTCGAATGCCACCGGATTAGAAGAACCTGCATTTCCATTCTACAAGCACAGACTCACCTGTCAAACGTCCGCGTCCCAAATGTGCTCGACCGCCATAGACAATACGCCCGTTACTCCAGCTTCGCCGTCATCGAAATCTTCGCATTCAACACCTTTGAGACGGGACATCCCTTCTCCGCCGCCTCAGCACACTTTTGAAATGTGGCCGCATCCGCGCCCGGCACCTTGCCCACGACATCCAGATGGCTCTCCGTAATGGTCCACCCCGAATCCAGCTTCTCCATCTTCAAAGTCACGTTCGTGCTGATGCTCTCCGGCGTCAAATTCGCACCGCCCAATTGCACCGACAGAGCCATCGAAAAACAAGCCGCGTGCGCCGCAGCAATCAACTCCTCCGGATTCGTTCCCGGCCCATTCTCAAACCGCGAGGCAAACGAATACTGCGTATCCTTCAACACCCCACCCGGAGCCGAGATCGACCCCTTCCCATCCTTCAACCCGCCCTTCCAAACCGCGCTTGCCTTCCGTTCCATATGTTCTCCTTACAATCTCCAGAAATGAAAACCTTTGTCATTGTAGACGCAGGTTGAGCAGATTGTCAGAGGCAAGGGAAATCAATAAAAATCCGAACAACTCAAGTAAAACCCGCACTGCGGACAACACAATTTGCACCGGTTCTCTTCCAACTCCCCGGAACAATTCGGACAAAACCGCTCGCAGCCCGCCGCACCTGATCTTACGACCTTTCGTTTCCCGATTTCTTCTTCCGTTTCCCGCCCGTCAACGTTCATCCGCACACCGTATCCCAATCCTGCATCGCGCACAAGTGTGAGACGCGCATCCTCCGGCCGAGGTCTTCTACGCCCATTCGTGATAGTCGCAACCGCTCGACCTGAGCGTACGATCTCGGGTAATGCGCAAGATATCGACCGAAGCGGCAATAGGGCTCGCGCTGGAACTCCTGGTGATAATTCTTCATCGCTTCCATCTGCGCGAGGTACGCATCACCTGGGGGATATTCGAACTTGGAGTATTCCTGATCGGCGACACGATCGCCCGCGGGAGCTGGGCTGAAACGATTTTTCATCCAGAGCGGCGGCGCAGGAAAAGAATCCGCGTCGGAATTGCTGCGGGAATTGTTTCTGTATTCTTCGGCTGCTGGGTGGTCCGCTTACCCCTCGAAGCAACGGCAACCGCAGCGCCCCCGACAAAAGTCCAAGAAGCAACTCTGGCATCTCCGGTGATGGCGCCAAAGCCGAGCCCACGAATTTTACGGAAAAAAAAGCCGCGCAGAAAGTCGCCCGGGGCAGCAACGAAAAGCCCCTTGGCTCAAAAGCATGGAGCTGCGCGCAAGCCTTCCGTGGAAATTCCGTCAAGGGACTTTTCCCCGATCCGATCATCCCTATCGATTTTGTTGCCCTTGGGCTCGCACCCCCAGAAACCCAGCCGCACCTTGCTCACGCAATATTTTTCTCTTTCCACAGCATATTGCGCTAGAATGTGCCTGCATTGAGAGCGGTCTGCTCTGGCCAGCGACGCGCTCTTGGCCTTCCCCCAGGAGGTAGTAGATGTACCGGCCTTATCAAAGTACCCTGGCGGACTCGCGTCCGTTCCTGGATGTTCAGTCTGTTCTGCGCAATCTGGCTCAGGACTTCGTCACCGCTTTCAACACCGGTAATTACGATCAAGCCGCCGCCATGTACGCCTCCGACGGAGCATTCATGGCACCGCACAACGAACCCGCCTACGGCCCGAAAGCCGTCGAGCGTCTGCTGCGGCAGTTCGGCGACGCCGGTTATCAAGACCTTCGATTAGAAACCGTCCGCGTGGAAGTTTCCGGCGACATCGCCATGGAGATCGGTCGCTACAGCGTAGCCATCCATCAGGCCGACGGCACTATTCGCGCCGATCGCGGAAAATACCTGAAGAATTGGCGGAGGCTCGGCGCATGGCTCATCATAGCCGACTGCTGGAGCAGCAACATGCCCGCCCCGCACTGAGTCGCGAATGGGGCTGAGTTCGCGAATGTGGAACCGCGGCTTTTTAGCGCTGCGTCACTCGCGTTAGAAGTTAACCGGGCTTTAGCCCGCTGAGAGGGGCCCTGCTTCAGTGCGCAGCCCCTCCCATCACAAACCGGCTCGCCCCCGAGCCTCCGCCCCCAGAAACGCTCGCCGCCGCCAAAAACTGCGCAAAGGCCGACGCATAAGGCAACTGGTAACCGGCATACGCTGAAACCCCGTTTGTAGTCGACGAATAATTCAAATCGAGAGTCAATAAAATATCTCCCGCAGGATAAGTCGGCGCACTTCCGTTATTCGGCCCGTTCGTATAAACCTCAAAGTTCTGCACACAAACTCGATTCCCCGAACTCACTCCCGTCTTGCATAATTGCACCAGAAACGGCATCAATCCCGGGAATCCACCGATGCAGTAGGTCGATCCCGCCGGTAGCGCCGCCATCGGCCCCGTCAATCCCGGAGCGCAATCGATTACCGTGGTTCCGGTCAAAGTTTGGAGCAGGCATCCCATCGGCCGTCCCGCCGCATTCGTTGTAAACCGTCCGCAGTTGTAAGCCCAATCCCCCGACGTGCACCCCGAAGCCGCATTCACTGGCGCCGTGCAGTTATTCGATCCCTGCCCCAACAAATTCAAAACATCATTCACCTGGTATCCATTCGTCCCGAGCATGTCGAAGTTATTGTCGTGCGCCAACTGCGCCTCCTGATCCGCATACGCGCAATCCGCCGGCGACCCCGCGCAGTTCATATCCGTATCCAGATTCATCGTCGCGCCAAGTGAAGCGATGTAAGCATCCAACTTCTTCACCCAACTCAAATACTGCGCCCGCTGCTGTCCCGCGCTCGATCCGTAATTCGGCCACAACCCCGAGTTAATCCCCAATGGAGATAGCTCTCCTCCCGCCGGCGATCCCACCCGCACATACCCAACCTTCCCGTTGTAGTGCGCCACCGCCGCTGCAATCACCTGCGATGCCCAATTCCGCAGCGGCAACTCCGAAGGCACCGGTTGAGACTCATACAATTCCGTCAAGGAGCAAGGTCCCAAACTCCCGCCGTTGATCAAAATCGAATTGCTTCCATTCGCCGTGTAGCAATTCCCACCCGCCCCTCCACACTGATAATTCGGACCGCAGAATCCATCCTGCAACGGCGCATGAGCCCCAATCTTCACCCACACCACCGACCCATCCGTAACCGGACCAACTCCCGAAAAATTCGCCGCGGTCCCGCCAGTAATACAAGTGTTGTCGTAACCGGACCCACTCCAGCATCCCGCCTGCAGTTGCCAATAACTCCCGCTCTGCAAAATATATTCACCCGGCAAGTACGCTGTGTTTTGAGCGTAAGGCAAGTACGAAGTATCCGCCTGCGCCTGCGACCACACACAAGCCGGAGTCCACGAATTCGTCCCGCCCTCCGTGGCAGCAGCCAGCAAGAGATTCGTCGGATACGCATTCACCACCGTATCCAAGCTTGTAAAGCTGATCGAAGGCGAACATGCCCCGGTTCCGGTTTCCGTATCCAAATACAAAACACTGCCGCCAGAATTCCCCAATCCAACGACAACCGTCTGACCACTCAGCAACATATTTTTCTGCGCCAGCACTGCCTGATAAGCCGCACTGTTCGTCCCCGAAGGCTGAGGCGCCTGCACCGCATAGATTTTTTGCGGGAACGGCGCCAGAGACCAACTCTGCGCGAACCCGCCGGCCCCAATCGCAACCACAATCACCAACGCGCCGGCAGCCTTGGCCAAAATCCTGAACCAATCAAGCACAATCCAAAGCCGCCACCAGTAACCCTCGACAAAATCGAACGAAGTCAAATTTTTCACGTCCTCACCTCATTCATCATTCATCCAAAATAAAAATCGCGGCTGAAGGCCGCGATGTTGATCTTGCAAAAGTCTCTTCATTCCAAGCGTACAAAAATCCCGGACAAACAAAAATCGCAGGCCTCAAAAAGCCCGCGACATCTCTGAAAACTCGTCATTCCGTCCAAAACTTGCCATTCCTCGCGAAGCGAGGAACCAGGTCTTTGCTTCCGCCCCGGAGGAATTATCCTGGAGAGTAGGACCGGATATCGATTGCAACCACGATTTTTACCCTATATATCCAGAATAACAATTTGCATAGGGTAAAAGGGACATGTTTGCTAAAAATATTTCCCCTTCAAATTCAACAAATTGACTCCAAAATGCCTCGCTGCCCCCCTTGACAACATTCGTGACAAAAGCCAAGCAGCGGCCGCGCACGAAAGCAAACTTGAAACTCTAGGCTCTCGCAACCGCCCGTTTGCGCGATAGCACCCACCCCAGCAATCCCAAAATCACAAGCCCAGCGAGCAGCCAGAATCCATGGCGGCGGAAGATTGTTCCCATCAACTCCACGATGCGCGGGCCGAACCATAGCGTAAGCAACGAGAGGACTAGAAACCGCACAAATCTTCCGGCAAAAACAGCTGCCAGGAAATCGCGGAACTTCATCTCGAAAACAGCCGCGCCCAACACAAACAGCTTGAACGGCGTCGGGGGCGGCAGCATTGCGGGAAACATCAGCGCCCAGAATTCGTGCTGCTCGAAAGAGCGGTGGATTCTCTGAAACCGTTCTTCCGATATGCGCTTGCGTAGCACCTTCTCGCCTCCCAGATATCCAATGAGATAAAGCGGAACACTACCCAATGTTTCTCCGAGTGAGGCCATCAGAACATAGAAAAGCAAACGTTTGTGATCGTTATAGACGTAGGTCGCGACGATGGCGTCCACGGGCATGCCCAACAAAGCGGCATCCGCAAAAGTGATGACGAACGGTCCCCAAATCCCAAGGTGCTGCAGCAGGCCCCAGATCCAAGCCGTATACCGCGCCAGAATGTGTCCTATTATTTTCAAAAGGAAATTTAGTGTACGTGAAAGCGGCTTGCGAGGGACAGCAGCAGACGTAGGCGTGGGCTGTGGAAAGACTGCACCGAGCAAAGCCGCAGGGAATCTGCTGTCGCTCGATGCCAACCCTCAACGCTCCCACCCCTCGAGCCTCGCCACAATGCGGCGCGTCAGTCGGCTCATCGAACCGAACCGTCCCTCGCCCGGCACGATCGTCCGCCTTCCTCGGCGGAAATGATGCCGCTTCAGGAACCACCATGCCTCCATGTACCTCTCGTATTTATGCCCCTCGCGATGCGGCGTCAGCCCCACCGCAGCCATTCCTAAGACCTGCGTGACCGGACCAGACATCTACTGGCACGATGTAGCAGGCAAAATAATCTAGCTCCTCGGCCGTGTACAACCGATTGCCAAACCCATGCAATTGGCAAACATAACAACCCTCCACCAACACCCCGGTGCATTTCACCTGCACCCGCATGAACCGCCCATCCTGCTCCACAGCAACGTCGTACGGAGCCGAATCGCCGCAGCGCTTCGCCACATTGAATCCCATCCCCTGAGCCACCGTAATAAAAACCAGCTCCGCCCACTCCCCGCGCCGCTTGTAGGTAGCAAACTCAGTCCGATCCCGTAATCTCATAGATTTCTCGTCGAGTCGGCTCAGCGGCGACGGCCAAGGAAGAGCGCCTCTAGCCAGCCCTCGCAGAATCCGCATCCTCCCACAAAAGCAAAAGACGCAGCCTAAGCCGCGCCTTCGTTCCTCGATTTCGATCCTGTAATTCTATTATATCAATCCGCAATAACCCAAAGGGACATATTTGCAAAAATATATCTCCTGAGTTTGCACCTAGATAGCCCAAATCACGGAGCCCACGCCTCTTGACAAGACTTGACGACCGTTCCCAATCGTCGCGCAGCCCATCCTGAAGGTGAGGAGCCTAAAACGGCTGTCATCGCGGACGGGGCTGAAAGTCCACCGAAGAACCCGCCCCGCCGCCCTGGACTCTACGGCTACAAATGCTCCGTCTTCCCATCCAGCAAACTAAGCGCATGCGGGATCAACTCAATCACCGCCCGCAGCGATTCCACCGCGCCACTCGGACTCCCCGGCAAATTCAAAATCAAAGTCTTGCCAGTCACGCCGCAAACTCCGCGGCTCAATGCGGCAAACGGAGTCTTCTTGTAACCCTCGCTCCGCATCCTCTCCGCCACGCCGTCGATCACACGCTCGCAAACCGCCTCTGTTGCCTCTGGAGTAACGTCGCGCAACGCAACCCCCGTACCCCCTGTGGTCACAATGAATCGGACGCTCAGCGCCAGATGCAGCAGCACATTTTGGATCTGCATCGAATCGTCCTGCACTGTTTGCTTAGCGGTTATCTGAAAACCGAATTGCGTCAGAACTTCGGCCACGGCCGGCCCCGAGAGATCAACGCGATCTCCGCACGCGCAAGAATCGCTGACCGTAACCACTGCGGCAGTAAAAGCCACAACCGGCTTGATGTCAGCTGTCGAGGAGGACATCTTCTTCCTCTTCGGTTTTGCCGCTGCCGGTCGTTGACCCTCCAGGGCTACTCGGTGTGGCTGAGGCCGCGCTCGCGCTTGCGGCGTTTTCCTCGCTCGCATCTGCGCCGCCATCGCGCTGCGATTCATCCAGAAGGCGCAAACCTTCCATCAACAGCCCTTGCGTATTGAGCTGCGTGGTTTCCTGATCGGTCTTGCCTTCGAAGTTGAGTTCGAAATTGCCGCCGGTCCAGCGCAGCACTTTGAAGACCGCCTGATCGCCGACCAGTGATCCATAAGTCGCGTGCTTGACTTGTCCTTCGACAAAAAATACTTCACACTTCTCGCCGGCGTTGCTCAGCTTGAGCTGGCAGCTTTTGCGGCCCATCTCAAGTGATTGCATGAGGTCGATCACGTTCATCTGCGAGAGATTTCCGCGGACCACACCGTCGGAGGGCGCGGTCTTGGCCATCTTCTCCAACGCGATGCGATCCACGGTGCGCTTGATGCGCTTGGTGGCTTCTTTCAAAAAGAATGGCTTGGCCAAATAATCGTCGGCGACATCTTGTGGCGAAAGTCGTTCGTCGATGTCGGCGCGACTGGCCATCAGAATTGCCGAGAAATGCGCCGTGGCCGGACGACTCCTCAATTTCTCGACAAGTTGCCGGCCATCCATGCCAGGCATGCGGTAGTCGCACACGACGAGGTCGGGCGGATCGTCCACTGCTTTCAACAATGCATCCGCCGAATCGGTCGCCGCTACCACATGCGCGAACGGCGCGAGAGCGTGCTGCAACATTCCCAGCACCATGGGATTGTCGTCCACCAGCAGCAGTTTGATGTTGTTCTCCATCTGTCTACTTCACTCGGCGGTAATTCCCGCTTTTGCCGCCGGTTTTGCTTTGTAGAACAATCTCCCGAATCTCAATTCCCTTATCCAGCGCTTTCAACATATCCAGAATCGTGAGGGCGGAGATGCTGGCGGCAACGAGAGCTTCCATCTCGACACCGGTTTCCGCCGTCGTTGCCGCTTTTGTGGTGATTGCGACGCCATTCTCGCACACGCGCATCTCGACATCAACGTGCGAAAGCGGCAGCGGGTGGCACATGGGAATTAGATCGGCAGTGCGTTTGGCGGCCATGATTCCTGCGATACGAGCGACTTCGAGTGGATCGCCTTTGGGGTTTCGCGGCAACGACCGCAACACTTCCGGTTTGATAACGACAAATGCGCTCGCCTCAGCTTCGCGTCTGGAGGCAGATTTGCCCGAGACATCGACCATGCGAGCGCGGCCGGAATCGTCGTAATGTGACGGCTTTGTCACCATGGGGACACTCTATCTTACATGGGATGAAGGAGAGAGCAGCCGTCTCACCGCGGCATGACTGCGATCCATTCGCCAGCGGGTATGTGTTCTCGATCGGGCGGGACGACGATGAGGCAGTTCGAACGGGATCGCGCGGCGATATCGCCCGAGCCGTGCCACGGAACGAGTTCGACTTGAGAGTTCTCGTACTCGCCGGAGAGGATGGCGGGCAGAAAGCGGCGGAGGCCGGATTTTACGCGGATTTCAGATTTTAGGCGCGCATGCAGGAATGTTAGCGGTTGAGGGCGCATTCCCGATAACGCCTCGAGCATCACTCGGACGAAGAGTTCGAAGGTGACCATGGTGGAGATGGGGTTGCCAGGCAGGCCGAAGAAATACTTTGTGGTCCCTGTTTCGCCGACAGGGGTACCGGCGCCACGCGCAACCCGGCCGAAGACTACCGGACGTCCGGGCTGGATTTTTGCTCCCGTGAAGAAAAAGTCGGCGTGCATCTCAGTGAGGACTTGCTCGACCAAGTCGTAACGCCCCATGGAGACGCCACCGGTCATTAGAAGCATGTCCGATTGCAGACCATTTTCGATTAACTCGCGCAGCCGACCTGGCTCGTCGGGAGCGATGGGCAGGAGAACAGGTTCACCTCCCGCCTGCTGAATCTGGATCGCTAAGGAATAACTGTTTGAGTTGCGAATTTGTGCGGGGCCGGGTGCGCTGCCAATTTCCACAATTTCGTCTCCCGTGGTAAGCACGGCGACGCGCGGACGCATGAATACCTGGAGGCGCGATTTACCTACTGAGGCGGCAAGTGCGACGGCGGTTTCATTTAGGCGCGTTCCGCGATCGAGAAGGACGCTGCCGAATTGGGCTTCTGCACCTCGTGCAACGATGTTTTCGCCGGGAGCAATTCCCTTTGTGACCTCGACGCGCTTGCCATCGACCGCCGTATATTCCACCATGATCACGGCGTCCGCCCCCTGAGGCACTGGAGCGCCGGTCATGATAGAGAACGTTTTTCCTGGAGTCAGCCGGACATTGAGTTGATCAGCCGAAGGGCCGGCCTTGATTTCTCCGATTACTTCCAGATGCGCCGGAATATCCGCCAAATCAAGAGAGCGCACGGCATATCCATCACGCGTAGAGCGCGGGAAAGGAGGAATGTCGCGGTCGGCGGCAATCGATTCGGCTAGCACTCGATTGGAGGAGTGCAGTAAATCGACCGTCTCTGTAGCGGCAGCTGCCAACTGCGAGGCGTGCTGCTCGACGGCGCGGCGTGCGTCTTCGAAGCTCAATACCAAAGATTGAAACGGCGAGGCAGACATGGAGAAATGATAGAGGAAAGTGTCACCGCGCTGAAGCGCAGCTCTTCAATGTGAAGGCGTCTCGGCGCGGCTGAAGCCGCGCCCCTTTCAACCTCTACCGCACCAACTCCTGCCCAAGTACCGCAGGATTGCTGGCGAAAGAAAGGCCAGTTTCGAGATCGATGATGCGATCCCGGACCAGTTGGGCGATTTCGCCGTCGAAGTGCTGCATGCCTTCGCTGGCTGAAGATTTGATGGCATCGAGCAGAGTCTTGCCATCTCGTTCGCCTTTCTCGATGCACTCGCGGGTGCGTGCGTTGACCTTCAGAATCTCGGCAACGGCGATGCGGCCGCTGCGATCGGGTTTCGGAAGCAGGCGCTGACAAATGATGTAGCGGAATGTCTTGGCGAAGCGTTCGCGAATCTTCTGCTGTTCCTCCGGGGCGAACGAACTTACAATGCGCTCGACGGTCTTGGGCGCGTCCATTGTGTTCAGGCTGGAGAGAACAAGGTGTCCGGTCTCGGCCGCTTCGAGAACGATCTCGATGGTTTCCCGGTCGCGCATTTCCCCCACGAGAATTACTTTGGGCGCCTGGCGCAAGGCAGAACGCAGCGCGTAGGCGAAGCTGGGCGTGTCGCTGTGCAGTTCGCGCTGATGAATCGTCGAACACTTGTGGCTGTGCAGGTATTCGATGGGATCTTCGATGGTGATGATGTGGTAGTACTTCTCGCGATTGATGCAATCGAGAAGCACGGCGAGCGTGGACGACTTGCCGGATCCCGCAGGCCCAGTCACAAGCACAATACCGTCACGCAGTTTGGCTACTTCCGAAAGATGGGCCGGCAGGCCCAACGACGCGAGATCCGGGATCGAAGTGGAGATTACGCGCATGACGACGGCGCAACTGCCGCGCTGGATAAAAATGTTCGCGCGGAAGCGAGCGACGCCAGCCAAACCGTACGAGATGTCGCAAGAACCTTGTTCGCGGAGCGCGGCCAGGGCCTGTTTGTTATCGCCAATCAGATCGGCAGCGATGTGGCGGGTATCGTCGGCAGTCAGGCTCGCCATCCCCGGAACCTGTACAGGAATAAGCTGCCCGTAAACTTGCACCTGCGGCGGGCGGCCAGGAGAAAAAATCAGGTCGCTAATCTTCTCGGCGGCGCGTAGCATCGCCGCCAGCAGAGTGGGCGTCGCCACCTTGCCGCTGCCGGAGTAGCCTTCCAAGGAAACCGATAGTGCTGAGATGCCGGGTGCTGCCATTCATCCTCTGCAAAAGTCCTGCCTGCGCTGGGAATCGCAGCACCACAGATTGGGACAACGCGGGGAGCAGATGTTTATACTTTAGCGCGGCAGCGAACGAAGAGTAAGGCCAGTAAGTGCATAGTCCTTAGTAATGAAGAAGTGCACAAAAAAGGCGGCTCATAGAGCCGCCCTTTGGCGTGTCGCATGCGTTTACTCTAGTTCGACGACTTCTTGGGAGGCGTTTTTTTCTTCGTCCCAAAGTTCGTCTCCACAGAAGCGCCTATACTGGCCAGCATCGCCTTGGCCTCTTCAACGTGAGCACCGGTCGGCTGCAATTCCAGATATTTCTGGAAAGCTTCCGCGGTGCCTGGGACAGCAACCATCTTGTCACCCTGCAGAGTGGCTTTGCCCAGAAGGTTCACGCCCTTTTGATAGTAGGCTTCGGCGCGAGTGGGATCGGCAGCGATGCATTTATCGAAGGCGGTAACGGCCTGGTCGGCTTTACCTGCGTTGGTGAGGACCGCGCCCTCGTTGAAGTAATACTGAGCGGCTGCGGTAGGATCGGCCTGCGCAGCCTGCTCGTAGGTTTTAACCGAGTCGTCAATCTTCCCGTCTTTGGAGTACGCTTCAGCAAGATTGTTGTAGTAGGCGGCCAGGGTCTTGGTTCGATTCGGATCCTTATCGTTGGTGGCAGCCTGTTTGAGCGTCAGAGCCTTCTGGTAGGCGTCGACGGCAGAATTCAGGCGTTTTTGCTTTTCCGCCGGGTCGGTCTGTTTGATGGCGGACATGCGATAGGCATCTCCGAGCTTGAACCAGATGAGGTCGCGCGTGGCGTCCATCTCGTTCGCCGCACTCAGGTCGGCAATTGCGGTTTCGAAATCGCCGCCATCCGAGGCCACCTTCGCCGCCGCCAGCTTCTCGTTCAGCGCCTTTACGGTGTTAACTTCTTTCTTCTGTTTCTCCTGCTGCTCCTGCTCGGCTTTGAGCTGTTCAGGGGTCTTGCCTTGTCCTTTTGCGTTTTCCGCGTTGAGTTTCTTCAAGTCGAAGTCGAGAGTGTTTTCGTCGAGCGTAACCTGAAATTTGTTTTGATGGAAAACCTCTTTGTTGGCTTTGGCGTCGTCAGCATTTTTGTAGAGCGTGACATTGTAGCTGCCACCTCCCACGCCCAAGGAAAAATACTCACCCTTCTTATTGGTTTTTAGAGTGTATTTCTGGCCGTTGTCCTGATTGGCGTACACGACGATCGCATCGGCCATCGGGTTTCCCTCGACGTCTTTGCAAACGCCCTTTACTGTGCCCGAGGCACCTTGGGCGAAAGATGGAACCGCGCAGAGCCCCAGCACTATGAAAGCGACCGCAAACACCACGTAGTGTTTTTTCATGATGGCCTCCCGGCCCGAAAAAATTGCTGATCGTTGATTTCCGATTATTGAGTGAAAACCGCGCGCCCGTAGTATAGGCGGTTTTTCATTCAATAATAGAAAATCAGACACGCACCGCAGCGGCGTACGGGATTGGATCCTGAAACCCCGCTGCCGCAAAGGCCCGCAGGCGTAACGTGCAGCTATCGCACACGCCGCAGGCAACATCCTCCTTGCTGTAGCATGACCAAGTTAAATCGAATGGGGCGTGCAATTCAAGGCCAAGGCGCACGATTTCAGTTTTGCGCATTGCGATAAGCGGGGTGACGATTTCGATTTTTCCTTCCTTGGTCCCGGCTTGAATCACGCGGTTAAAGGCTTCGTAGTAGGTGGGGCGACAATCGGGGTAACCGGAGCTGTCCGGTTCGACCGCGCCAATAAAGATTTTCTGTGCGCCGAGAACCTCAGCCCAACTGACGGCAACGGAGAGAAAATGCGCATTGCGAAAGGGGACGTAAGTAACCGGAATGTCCAAGCTATTCACTGGAGAGATCGGAACGGCAATGCTCTCATCGGTAAGCGCAGAGCCGCCGATGGCGCGGAGCGCCTCGTTGCGGACCAGCAGTTTTTCGCGGATGCCCAGGCGTTCGCATATCGCCTCGAAGGATTGCCGCTCGCGCTGTTCGGTGCGCTGGCCATAGCTGACATGGAGAGCAGCGACATCGTATTCGCGCGCGGCGAGAACAGCGCAGACACAGGAGTCCATGCCTCCGCTTAGAAGAACTACGGCGCGTTGGTTGGTGTTAGGCATCCTGAAAATTCCTAGACTCCTTTCAAGGCCGGATCCCAGATAAATTTGTGCAACTGCAAGCTGAGGCGTGCGGGCACGTTGTCGGCGAGCATCCATTCCGCCAGTTCCTGGGGATCAAGCAGGCAATGCGAACTGTCACGCGCGCCGGTCGCCTGTTTGCGGAACGCAGGGGAGAATAGCACCGCATTTACACGCTCCGACAGATTATGTTCGCGAGTGAAATCCCGGGCAAACTCGTAATCGGTGCGGCCACTCAGGACGAACTTTACTTCATCTCTAGCGCTTAGGGCCGCGAGATTCTCGAGTAGAAATGTATTGGCTTCCCCGGAGTCAGGACATTTCACGTCCACGATCTTAATGACTTCCGGCGGAACGCGCTGCAGGGGCCGTTCTCCGCTGGTTTCGAGCAGCAGGCGATATCCGCCCGAGAGCAATTGCCGCATCAGAGGAATCAGTTCCCGCTCCTGCAGCATGGGTTCGCCGCCGGTGATCTCGACCAACCCTCCGTTCGGACTCAAACGCATTACTTCATTCCCAACTTCCTCCTGCGTCATTTTGCGGCCACCTTGGAATGTGTATTCACTGTCGCACCAGGTGCAGCGCAGATTGCATCCGGTGAGGCGTACGAAGACACAGGGCAGGCCAGTGTAGGTCGATTCCCCTTGCAGCGATTTGTAGATTTCAGTAATTTGCATCGCAACTGGAAGTGGCGGCTACTCGCTATACTTGGCGGTCGTTGTGTCAGTCTCGAAAACCGTAACGTCTTTCACCCGGACGCGGCCGTCGGTCACGCTTTTCAGGCGCGTGTTCGATTCGTCATAAAAATACTTGGCTAGATTTTCCGCCGAGGGGTTTATGACGGTAAATGGCTCGATGTCGTTGATCATTTTGTGGTCGAGCCGCTCGATAACGTGCCGCATCACGTCGCGCAGATCCTTGAAATCGAGCAGCAGGCCAGCTTTGTCGAGTTCAGCGCCTGCCAGGGTAACTCGAATTTTATAGTTATGCCCGTGCGGATTTTCGCACTTGCCCTTGTAGTTGCGCAGGTAATGGCCCGCGGCGAACGAATCGTCAACTGTTACTTCGAACATGCACTCCTCAGCAGCCAGGCGGAAATTTCACGCCTGCCGCGATATTTCTGAACTTTCTATTGTAGCGCCCGAAGGCGTAGTCCGGCTTGACTCTGACGGGAGGCGAATGTAGCTTGCCTATTCTGGTTTTTTATACGTAAGGAGTGAACATGCTGTCTCGCAAATTGCTGTGTGCGGTTGCCTTTGGGACCGCTTTTGCGGCGAATGGAACCGCGCAAAATAAGGCGAATGAACCGGAAGTC
>JBEKBW010000061.1:0-48546 GCA_050015215.1 Candidatus Sulfotelmatobacter sp. | reverse complement strand
GCGCGCGATATTCCCCGGCGCATTTCAGGAATCAGGAGCCAATGAATGAATCTGTAGTAAACGCTATGCCGCGAAGCATTTCCCAGATCGCGAACGAGCTCTGCGCTCTGTATCAAGAACAATTCGATGCCCTGCAACTGGGCAGATTAGCCGATTTGCCGGGAACCGAGTTGGAGCGCTACAGGGAGAGAAGTCGACGCATTGCTGAACTGCGGGCGGAGGTGGAAGAGCCGGGCCCTCGGCCTTCATAACGCGGGTTTTAATGCGCAGGCTCGGGCTCGAGAACAGCAGGCGTAGGAGTTCAGAGGTTCGGCGCTGCTTCGAAAGAGCGTATACTGGTATTGTTACTTTTCACATCTCTCCGCCGCGCTCTCTTGGGCGACGGTTCCTTGCGAAAACTGGCGATTCGTCGGGCATGGAACCGGAGCGGCTGGTTGTTCTTACTTTTATCCTGCCTGACGCGACAGCCGAAGATACACTTCTTTTAGGCGGGTCTTCCTTGTCGGGAAGGTCGAGCGGTCTCTCGATGCCTATGGAGAGGACGAGCAATGAAAGCCGAAGCTGGGACGCAGCGTCTGACACTGCCGTCCCGGAAGCCGATCGACAGAAGATGCAGGAAGGTCGCTCGGGCGAGAAAATCGCGATTCGATTCCCAGGTTCGCCGCCATTCCTCAAGCCTTAGAACTTCGCCCGGTGCGCCACAGCCTAGCCGCCCGGATAGTATCCTCAAGGATGAACCGGCGGAGTTAGTTTTCGTTGTGGATGACGATGCCGTGGTCCGCCGCGCCATTAAGCAACTCCTGGAATCAGTAAACTTGCAAGCTGAACTATTCGGCTCAACACAAGAATTTCTGGAGGCCGAGCGGCCTAGTGTTCCGAGTTGCCTGGTCCTCGACGTCAGGTTGCCGGGGAAGAGCGGGCTCGACTTTCAGGGTGACCTGGTTAAAGCCAATATTTTGATCCCCGTTGTCTTCATTACCGGCTACGGGGATATTGAGATGAGCGTTCAGGCCATGAAGGCAGGCGCAGTTGAGTTCCTCGCCAAACCGTTCCGCAATCAGGGAGGCGGGAGGTAGATTGCGGCGATCTTCTTAAACGGAACAAGCCTTGAAAGGAACCCGCAATGCGACGGCGCAGGAACGATTGACCGGGTTGTGTTCCCGGCTCGCGCAAGTTGGGCCTGTGGAAGTCAACTGAATGCTTGCGAAGTGGCCTCGCGTCGAGGTATGCTACCGGCTAATCCGGTCGATGGAGCGCGTATATGCGATTCTGTTTGGCTGCTTTCTCCGGGTTCCTTGTTCTCACCCTCTCCACGGTTCCACGTACTTCAGCCCAGACGCATATTTTTCTGACGCCGGTTCCCAACGCGCCGTTCACAGCCGTCGTTGACGTCGAACGCACGGGAATCCGTCCCGACGGTTCCGTGTTCAACATGAAAAGCATCCGGAATATGGCGCGCGACGGCATTGGGCGCATTCACAACGAATCGCGGGTGTTTATTCCCGCGACCAGTAGCGATACGCCGGAAATCTTGCACATCCATCTGTACGACCCGCGAACTCGCATTTCTACGGAGCTGAATGCGCGCACGCGAACTTTCTACACCGAAACCATGAACCATCCGCCTTCAACAGTGCCGCCAACTGTGCGTTTTGGCTCGCCTTCGGCCGGTCTGCCCCAGAATGAATTCGCAAAAGAAGAAGATCTCGGCAGCAAAGAGATCGAGGGAGTACTCGCGCGCGGCGTGCGCGAGACCCAGACCATTCCTGCCGAGGGCAATGGGACCGGCAAGGAGATCACGATCACGGATGAGTATTGGTATTCCGATGAATTGCGGATTAATGTAGCGATGAAACACAGCGATCCGCGCGTTGGAATCACAACGCTAACCGTTACGCATATCACGCGTGGAGAGCCGGATCCGGCTCTGTTGGAGATGCCGGAAGGCTACACACGGGCCGGAGCCGCGCCGGCCACCCAGGCGGCTAAGTAAGATAGTCCCTGCGACACGGAGCGGTTCTACCGGCTGTCCTCCAGTGCTGCGAATGCTTTTTGGATTACGTCGATCGTGTCTTCTGCCAGCTTGAGCGCCGGCAATTCTTCTCGTGTGAACCAGCGTACCTCCGCTGCATCGCTGGCGGCGGCTAGATCTCCCGCAACCTTGCGGCAGAGAAAATCAATCAAAACGTAGTGATATTGCACGCGCTGTTCGGGGTTGCGCAGAACGCGGTCGTAGACGCCGAGCAGCTCTAACGGTTCGACCACGAGTCCGGTTTCTTCGCGGGCTTCGCGGGCGGCGGCTTCGCGCACCAGTTCGCCGACTTCGAGCACGCCCCCGGGGATGGACCATTGGGCTTGCAGCGGCGGGTGGGCGCGCTTGACCAAGACTACGCGGGAGTTTTCGACGATGACGGCGCCTACGCCGATTAGGGGGACTTCGGGGAATTCGCGTTGCATCGCGGGAGGATTCTATCGCACAGGGGGGATTCGCGCCGGAGGATGCGGTTGTGATGGCGATAGGGGTCCTTCGACTACGCAGCGGTCCGCTGTCGCGGACGGCTGCTCCGCTCAGGACGACAGCGCTTGGGCCGCTTCGCTTGGCTGACGGACGAAGGCGTCGGTCGCTCCATGAGTTGTGGTTAAATGATGATCGCTATGGCTCTTGAAGAATACAAACGGAAGCGGCGGTTTGAAGAGACTCCGGAGCCTGCTGGGCAGGTTGAGAAGAAGTCTGCTCACCGGTTTGTGGTGCAGAAACATGATGCTACCCGGCTGCACTACGATTTTCGGTTGGAGATGGAGGGTGTGCTGAAATCGTGGGCGGTGCCGAAGGGGCCGTCGCTCGATCCCGCGGACAAGCGCCTGGCCATGCAGGTGGAGGATCATCCGGTTTCATATTTCGATTTTGAGGGGATTATTCCGGAAAATAATTATGGCGCTGGAACCGTGATGGTTTGGGATGTGGGCACCTGGCAGCCGCTTTCGCCAGTGGCGGTGGAAGGGAAGTATGTTCCGGGGACGGACGCGGAAGCTGTGGCTATGCTGGCCAAGGGGGATTTGAAATTCCGCCTGAAGGGCAAGAAGCTGGACGGCGATTTTGCGCTCGTTAAAATGAAAGGGCGGCGTCCGGGAAGCAAGGGAACGGAGTGGCTGCTGATTAAGAAGCATGATCAGTACGCCGTGGAAGGCTACGACATTGATGAGTATGACGAGTCGGTTTTGAGTAAGCGTAGCCTGGCGGAGATTGCGGGAGACGCAGGTTCGGCGGAGTGGCGAAGCCGGCCTGCTGGCGGTCGCGGGAAACTGAAAGCGGCTTGGCTTGCGGATGCAGTGGCCAAACTGGATCAGAAGAAGGCGGAAGAGAAGAAGTTGGGCGAGAAGAAAAACGGCAAGAGGCCGCCAGCTAAAAAAAAACAAAAGAATTAAACACGGATGGCACAAAGGAACACAGGGTCAGGCCGGAAACTGAAGTTGGTCGCCTTGCAGAAGGCGCTTCTCGAGCCAGGAAATCTTCGGTGTCCCCTCTGGCCGCTGCGGTTAAGAATCCACCGGCCGTTTCATTGACTCCCGTCAAACGCCCCATCCCTACTGCGATTTACCCGATGCTGGCCACAGCGATTGAAAAACCTTTTGACGGGGATGACTGGCTTTTCGAGATCAAGTGGGATGGTTATCGAGCCGTCGCTTTCATTGAAAATGGAAAAGTGCGGCTAGTCTCGCGCAATCAGAACGAGCTTACGCATCGTTATCCAGAACTGAAGGACCTGCCGCAGTTCGTCAAAGCGAAGACCGCAATTCTGGATGGCGAGGTGGTTGCGCTGGATGACCAGGGCCGGCCATCCTTCAGCCTCATGCAGCAGCGGACCGGCTTTCGTCCTGGCGGAAAACGCGGGACTGTGAATGCCGATGTGCCGGTGCTTTACTATGCGTTCGATTTGCTTTATCTCGACGGGTACGATTGGCGCAAGGTTCCGCTCGAGAAGCGCAAGGAGAAGCTAGAGTCCGTGATTGTCGGCGGCGATGTTCTGCGTTTTTCCGATCATTATGCGCGCGAGGGGAAGGCTCTGTTCGAAGTGGCCAAGCAAAAGGGGCTGGAGGGCATTCTGGCCAAGAGGCGGGAGTGTCCTTATCAGGAGCGGCGGAGCAGCGATTGGTTGAAGATCAAAATCCGGCATCGCGTGGAATGCGTTATTGGCGGATACACGGAGCCGGAAGGCAGCCGCGCGCACTTCGGTTCGATCGTGCTTGGACTTTATGACAAGCAGGGCAGATTGATTCATGTTGGGCAAGCGGGAAGCGGATTCAATCAGAAATCGCTTGCTGAAATTTGGAGCATGCTGAAGGAGCGCGAGACGAAACAGAAGCCGTTCTATGGCGAGGTGGAGGCGTTGCGCAAAGTCTATTGGATTAAGCCTGAACTTGTGGCCGAGATCGAATATGCAGAATGGACGGAGGGCGCCAGCGGTGGGAGTGGGCCCAAGTTGCGGGCTCCGGTGTTTCTGGGTTTGCGGGATGATAAAGATCCGAAGGAATGCCTGCTGGAAGAAGCAAATTGAGTGATTGATGGATTAAGCGGTAGCCGGTCGGTCAGTCTACCCGAGGACGGGGCCCAGCCGAGGGAGATCTCTTGCCCCGATGGTGAAAACGGGCTTCGAGATGACGCCGTGATGTCGATAAATAGTTTCGAATTGCCCAGTGGCAAGGTCGCTCGATGGCAAGACCTACTTGATGTCTTTCATGGCTAGCAGCGTGCCGTAGTCGCGGCCGCTGGGATCGACGGCCCGTGCGACAATTCCGGCAAAGGCTGAGCGCAGTTCGGGATACTTTGCCACCAGAGCTTTCATTACGGCTACGTTGCTTGCATAAGTCTGATTGGTATCCGCAACGCTCGAGACCTGATATTTCGCGATCAGATCGAGATCGTCGCCGACTACTTCGGGGAAGAGGTCGGTGAGTTTGTAGGTTGTGGTTCCTGCTACAAGGTCGATGGGCTTGCCGTCAGCAGGCAGATCGGCGGGTTGGGCTTTTTGAGATTCGTCGTAAAGCTTGTCGGTGATGGCTGTGCTCATGAACGGGAGCGGCGAGACGAGCGAACGCGCTTGCAGGTAATACAGCCAAGCGTTGTGCGCCTGGCCTTTGGCTTTGTAGTCGCGGGCGCGATCTAGAAACCAGTCGAGATCATGTCCGGCGGTTTGCGCGGATTTGATGTAGAGACCACCGAGCTTCCAATCGCTGCCGATCTGCTGGAGGATCAGCGAGACGGTGAAGGCGCCTTTCGCGCCGCCGGTTGCGTCGAGAATGACAACTGCGTATTTGCCCGGCGGGAGACTGCCCAGGGTGAAGATGGCGCTGTCTTTGGTTTGTCCACTGCTGCCGAAAACGCCGCAGAAGAATTCAGCGCGGGCTAGAGGCGCAGTGCCAGTGGCTTCGAGGAGAAACGCCGGGCGTGGAGTGGCTTTTGCGCCGGCTAGCGCTGGCTGATTATCTTTTACTGTGGTTTCGATTGCCGAAAAATCCGCGGCGAGACTGGGGATGGAGGACTGGCGCAGCGAGTTGGCGTCGCCCTTGCCGAGCAAATCGAAGAAGTGTTGGCCGGACGAGCGGATTGCGTTGTTAGTGGCCGGATCCATGTCATTGGAGGTTACGCAATTCTCGGCGGCGACACTCGTCCCGAGCCATAGGAAGGCAGCCAGCGCTAACAAACAAGATCTGAGGAAATTAGACCGCGAATAAGAAATTCTCATGAGGCACCTTCCAAGCAGAGAAATTGTACGCCCACGGGAATGACCCGAAGTGCAAGGAATTGCACACGGGACGTGGCGACTACCTTCAACTTCGGGTCGCAAGAAGCTAAAGTCAATACGTTCTATAGGGTAGAGAGTAGTTGCGACTGGGACTGAAGGTAGTGGCCAGAAGCGAAGCGGTGCTAAAATTGCAAGTAAAGAGCTACACCGTCTCCCTAAAATCGAACGTGCAGTGAAGGAGTTGTAATGAGCAGGCGACTAAAAATTAGGGGATTGTTGTTAGCGGGCATGTTGTGTTTGCCGATGATTGCGCTGGCGGATACGCAGACCACGCATCGCACGCACAGCAAGAAGAAAGAAACGCCTCCGCCGCTGCCTTCCGGAACGCAAGGACCGGTGCCGCAGGTTCCGCTGGATTCGCTTCCCGCCGTGGCGCCGCAGGTGACTTATGAAGACGGATTATTAACCATTGTTGCGCCTAACTCTACATTGGGCGACATTTTGCGTAGCGTGCGCAAGCATACTTCGGCGGATATAGAGGTGCCTGCTACGGCTAGCGAGCGCGTGGTCACGCGGCTGGGACCGGCTCCAGCGCGGGAAGTGATGGCGGAGTTGCTCAACGGCTCGCGATTTAATTACATTCTGCTGGGCTCGCCGGAAGACGCGAATGCGCTCACTCGAGTTGTGCTCGTGGCCAAGACCGGGCCGGATAATCCCAGCCCTCAGCCAGCGCAGGCGGCGGAAAATACTCCTGGCAACCCGGCGGCACCGGCTCTGCAGCCGCCGGCGCCAGATGCTCCGGAAGCAGAGGCCGCGGAAGACACTCCGGATGACAGTGCCGAGCAGAACTCGGCGGAAGCTGAGCAACCGGCCGCCGACCAGCCGGGCGTGAAGACGCCGCAGCAACTCTTGCAGGAGATGCAGCAGCGACAACTGCTCATGCAACAGCAACAGCAGGGTGGGGCACAGCCGGGAGTGCAGCCGGGATATCCGCCGGCACCGGGCATGCCGATTCCGCATCAGCCGCAACCTCCGCAGAATCAGTAGGGCTGCGGAAAGGCGTCGTCAGGACTCGAAGATTATTTGTAGTTTGAGTTGCCGGGGCTCATTGCAAAATGAGCCTCGGCTTTTTTACGGGCGATTCTCGCCGGTCCAATTGGACCTCGTCCCTGAGGGAAGCGGCTTGCTGTTGCCCGTGGCCACTTGCTCGTCGGGCATCCTCAAAGATTTCTGCAGCAGGTTCCAGTCGCGTTCAATGTCGCTTTTAGAAATCTTCGCCGGATTTCCTTTACGTAGTTCTTCATACAGCCTAGCTTCTAGCAGTTCCTGAATAAATTGTGGAGGTGAATCGTCGCGAAGGAGATTTTCCTCAGCGATACCGAAATTTGCGGTTGCATTTTCCGCAGTAAGTCGAAGCAGCGGCCTTCCATCGGCATCAACGCCGGGCGCCGCGGCATTCAGCGTGCGAGAAAGAGTTTTTTCGACGCGGGTGGGAGTGACCCGTGCGAGATCCGCGGCGACCAAATGAGTCAACTCGATCTGATAGGCGCGGCGATCTTCCTGGTCCAGACGCGGCTCAAGGCCACGTTGCGGATTGTAGACAAGTTCCAGCCGCGAGGGATCGAAGCGGCCCGTGCCCGTGCCTTCGTACACCGCTAACACGCAGCCCGCAAACACGGGACTGACGATCGCGCTGGGCACGATGTATTTCTTTGATTTCAGGAACGATTCCACCACTCCATGCACCGGGGTGCTGCGCGCTCCGCTGCCCGGAATTTGTGGAATTACGTAGCGGGTGAACTCGAGTTCGGGATGGCGCGAAGTGAACTTCACCAGAGTTTTCGCCATCTGTTTTGGCGTAGTGATGCCCACGTCTGCGACCACGCTGCGATGCAGCGCTTTCGGATAGTAGAAATTGATCACGTCCTTGGCAAAGTCCGCGCAATTGCGCGACACCGTGTGAAAGTGCGAGACATTGGGACGGACATTGTAAGCCGCAATGAAAGCCGCATCTTGCTCCGCGGAAGTTTCGATCTCGAAGGCGTAGGCTGTGCGGTCGTAGGCCGAGCCCACGAGTTCGTACCAGTTGCCCCCCGGGACTTCGCCGTTGGCCGCATCGGGGGCGACCATTTCCAGATGCTGACGGCGGTATTGATTACGGAGAAAGCTGACCACTTTTCCATCCACGAACAGCGGAACGTCGGCGGGATTTTCGACCGCATAGAGATATGGAATCAGCGGGACTGCGACCCAGTCGTAGCCGCCGACACCGTCGTAACGGCTGATCACGGCTCCCAATTCGCCGGCTTGGCACCGGCGCAGCTTCAGTGGCGTCTCAGCGCATACGCCAGATAAATAGATGGCAGCATGTCCGGTGGCGGTGAAGAACCCCAGCTTGCCGTAAGGTTCTTCCAGCAGCAACACGGCGGAGGCGTTGGCCAGGACGGCGGAGAACGTCGCCAGCGCGAAACATGCGCAAATGCCACGCCGTAGTTGGACGAGAGATAACATCACTTCTTCTTGACTATGACGTAACGGTCATAAACCCGTCATGGGAAGATTAGTTGCTGGCTAGCGGGTAAGCGAGTTACCGAAGTCAAGAGGTCAAAGAAGAATGTGAAAGATGAATCGTAATTACCAGAAAAGCATGGACTTGGCGAATCGTGAATGTCCGATTAATTCTTGCGGGCAGCGGCTTAGTTCGCGTGCAAAATCTGCTGCGGGTCGTGATCTGAAGTGCTCACGGTAGGGGGAGGAGAACTCTGCCGTAGTTGTAATCCCTGGGGGCGTGCGCGACATCTCATTGAGGCGCAATCCGCCGAGTGCGAACCTGCCGCGGCCTTGCGCACGAAATCTGTTGCTTTGGAGAAGAACGAGAAAAAACTCGATAAGGCGGTTGACGAGCTGCTCGATCATTTTCCGCCCAGTGGTCCATAGTTCATCTCCTGAAAAAGTCCTGTCTTCGCCAACAATAACTTTGGCGGGATAGGGCTTTTCTATTTCTCCAACTTGGGAATTTCCGCTTCGGCACCAACCGGCGTTTAGTCGCCTAGTTCACTCGCTTCGACTGTGGGAGTGATCTGCAACCCTTGCGCAGCATAGCCAGGGCAAGCGCGCTCAGGTCTGGATCGTCCGACTGAGCGGCTCGCATGAGTTCGCTGCCGGCGTCTTTTTGTCCGTACCTGCACCACATCACTCCACACAGGAAAACGTAATTGCCATTCATGTTAGCCTCCGGCTCCATCAAGAGCACGGATGATGCCAAATGCGGGCTGTCACGATTGGAGCGGAGAGTATTGTAAGTCGCGGGGCAGATTTGCTTTTCAACGAAATTGGAATGCGAGTGAGGTTGGTGTGGCGGCATAGCGTCACGTCGCATACTGTCACCTGACCAAGTGTTGACACCGGTCGGACTTGCGGAATAGGCTAGCAGGTTCAAGGCGAGAACCGTCCCGAGAAAATTCTCCAGCTTCAGGGATGAGCTTCGAGATCGTTTGACCCCGGGCGAGCTTCATCGCTTCTCAGAAGTTCCGGGGCGCGGAACGGTATCCGGCGAAATATCCTTGATGCCGGCATGCACCTGGCGAATCACCTCCAACAGATACTTCGGCGGCATACTTTTCAGCACATAAGCGCGAGCTCCCGCTTTGAAGGCTCGCTGAATTTCAGCCTCGTCGGAGAAGGTCGTGAGAATAATAATGCGAGCCTCGGGAAATTCCGCACGGATGCTGATGGTGGCGTCGATGCCGCTCATGTCGGGAAGGCGCAGATCCATGAGAGTCACATCGGGTTTATGTTCGCGAACCCACAGGATGGCTTCGCGGCCGTTGGACGCCTGTGCCGCTAATAACATGTCGGGCTGGCTTCGAATTACCATCGCGAGGCCTTCCCGCAGCACGGCATGATCGTCAACACTCAGAACGCGGATCTCCGTTGGAGTGCTCATTTTTCAACTCGCTCTTCTGATCCCGATTCGATCGGGTCTTCGCTCCGCCAAGGCCACCTTGCGAGTCCGAAGACGGCGGGAGGCTTGCGTCTGGGTCCCCAGGCAATGTCTGCAGTGAGGCGAAACTCGACTATGGTTCCGTCTCCATTGCGGCTTAGTACCCTCAGCCTGCCTGCGATCCGTTTGGCTCGCTCTCGCATCACCGCCAGGCCGTGGCTGTCATAGCCGGAACCGAGGATTTTGGCGTCGATTCCGCGACCGTTATCTTGAACCGAGAGGTACAAATAGTCAGGAGCGTATTCAATCTCAAGAACGATGTCGTCTGCACCGGAGTGGCGAAACGCGTTTACCAGGGCCTCGCGGCCAATGCGGTAGACATCATCGCGAACGGCTGGACGCAAGGGCAAAGGAGTGCCCAGGACAACGACTCGAAATTCAGCAGCTTGCTGACCGACTTCCAGGGGAATTTGTGTGAGCGACTTTGTGAGATCTTCCGCGTCTTCGATCGAGGAGCGCAATCCGCGAATCGTATTGCGGCCTTCCTCGATGACAGGTCCCATGAGCTCCAGAACTCGACTCATGGTTTTTTGCGCCGGCGAGTCTTCTGGCAATTGGTCGACTGCAACATGGACTTGCATTGACACGCTGAGAAGACTCTGCAGGAGGGTATCGTGCAATTCCTGGGCGATGCGGGTTCGTTCGGCGAGCCTCTCCTCGAAGCGAACGTTCAGCAGTTGAGTCAGCCGGCGCAACCGCAGGCGATACGCGATGAGTATTGCCAATCCGGCAACAAGTACGCAGGCTAGCCGGAACCACCACGTTTGCCAGAGCGCCGGCTCAATCTCAAACCCGATTGTGGCCTCTGCGCTGTTCCACAATCCGTCGCTGTTGCACGCGATCACGCGAAATCGATAGGAGCCTGGGGGCAAATTCCCGTAGGTCGCTTCGCCGTTTGTTACGGCATCGCTCCAGGCGTGATCAAAGCCGTCGAGCCGGTAACGATAGCGGACGCGATCAGGATTGGTCAGACTTAATCCAACGAATCGAAAAGTGGTGCGCTCTTTCGAGGAAGGGATGCGAATCGGCTTGCGCGTGTCGAAGGCGATGCCGTCGGCGGAGACTCCTTCAACGTGAAGAAGCGCCGGCAGCGAGTCGAAAGTGCCACGCGCAGAATTGGCTACGGAGACGCCGCGGTTGGTCGAAAGCCAGATTTGGCCCGCGGGGCCAGCGATAACTGACGAAAATCTTTTTACGCCCTCGGTTCCCAGCAGACCGTCCGTCACTCCAAATTCGCGAACGTTGGCCTCGTTTAGCATTCTGCTCATAAAGCCGCTGCGCTTGATCAGAAGCACATGATTTGCGGTAGTGACCCAGAGATCGCCTTTCCTGTCTTCTGCCAGGCCGAATATCGGTTCTTTCAGGGAATCAGGACGATCGCCCGGCACAGATATCTTTCCGTCCGACAGCCAGGCCAGACCATCAGAAGTGCCGATCCACAGCACGCCGCTGGATCCCGCCGAAACGCTAAGCACATCCTGGGAGGGCAGACCGTCGCGGGTTGTAAAGGTGTGCCAGCCGCTTGGAGAGAGCTCGCTGAGGCCATCCGGAGTTCCGAACCATACGCGCCCATCTGGCTGCTCGGCGATGGAAGATATTGTGTTCGACGCCAGTCCATCCACAACGGTGAAATTCGTGAAGCGGCCATCGCGAAATTCACTGAGGCCGCCGCTCAGCGTGCCGGCCCAAATTGCGCCGTCGCGACTTTTGTGGACAGCGTAGACGCTATTCTGGGCGAGGCCGTCGGCTTGCGTATAAGTTCGGGCGATGACTGAATTGTGGATGTGGCTAAGATGCGTGAGGCCTCCGCGTTGACGTCCGATCCACAGATCGTCCTCGCCATCTGCGGCAATCGAATACACGACATCGTGCGCTAACCCGGCCGCATTGATCGAACCGGTCGTTTTTTCGTCAAACTCCTCGTTCGACCGCTGCTTCAACCAGCGCAGCCCGCCGGCAATCGGAGCGATCCACGTATAACCTTCGCCATCGATCTGCAGAGCTCCGGGTGTTTCCGGAGGAGCGCCGGGAAGTGAGTAAGTGACGGACACACTGTCGCGGAGGCGCTCAATTCGTTGCTCTCCTCCAATCCAAATGTTCCCCTCGCGGTCTTCGAAGAGCGCCGTTACTCGATGGTCGTTGAATGGACTCTCTGGAATAGAAGAAACGCCGGCAGCGGTGAGGCGCACGATCCCGTGAGCCGTCCCTAACCAGATATTTGAGTCACGGTCGCGAATCATGGAAAAGACTTCGGCATGTAGAACAGAAGGGGGAATGCCCTCGGAAGTGAGTTTGATTCCACTCCAGCGCAAGACACCCCGGCTGGTTCCGATCCACAGTACCGAATTCTCGAGGGGAAGAAGGGAGGAGACCTTCGTATTAACAAGTTCGCCGACTGCATGCGGAGTTTGTTCGTTGCTTTGATCGAAGAGGCCGCCGTCCTCCGCGCCGAGCCACACTTTGCCATCGCTAGTGGCCGTCATGGAAATGACCGAGGCGTTCGGGGTTGCGAGTCGATGCGGCCTGAGACCGGTTGACCACGCAGCCCCCGTGTTGAGATCGGCGTTGCTCCCTGCAGTCCCTAGTGCTTGGGCTGACGTCCACCGTACAAAGCGCTCTCCGTCGTAGCGAAGAGTGCCGATTGCGAGGGATGAAATCAGAAGATCTCCGTCAGGGCTGCGAGTCATGGCGGTGATTCCGTTCTCGGCATCGCCCTGAATAAAATCGAAGCTTCCATCGTGGTAGCGCAGAAGCTTCGTGCTCGGCAACAGAATCCAGAGATTTCCGTGAGCATCAGCCTCCAGTTTCTGCACGGGTCCAATGGGAACCGAACTGGGGATGGCTTGATCGAATTTCCGGAAATTCATTCCGTCGAAGCGAAGAAGACCTTTATCGGTGCCGATCCAGAGATAGCCATCGGCGGTTTGGGCGATTGTGCTGACGGAACTGCTGGGAAAACCTTTTTCGGATCCCCACGAGTCGTGTACGTATTCCGAAATTGTCCGGTTCGGATCGAGGCCAAAGGCCGAACCTGTGGCGCGCGCAAACATGGCAGCGGCGATGGCCGCCCCGAGTAACCATCGCCGTGCCAGGAGGCCGCTACGGGAGGTACTCGAATTTATCAATCACGACCTCGCTGTCGTGCTGCATGGGATTCTTGCTGCTACCGACGACAAAAAAGAACAGATGTATCCTTTCCTGTCCAGCAGTGGGCACCCCCGACGTGAATTCGTGTTCATACACCACCGGCTGTCCAGCTCCCGCGGGCCCTCCGCGGAATGTTTTGAACCTAACTCGTCCTGATTCCCAACCCATCGAGTGAGTAAGAGTACCCGACGGAGCCGCAAATGCGGCTACATTGCCGGGGTGATAATAAGGCTCAACAATATATTGAGCATTGTTTTTATTGTCAGCATCGCCCCACCGGCCTATCTCCACATCCATCTCACGATAATGTTGCTCGCCCGCCCATTCATCAAACGTGGTCATGCTCAGAACCGCAGCTGGTTCCAGGTGAGCAGTATCCCGCACAACGATTGAATAGGTGCCGTATCCGAGGCTGCGATTCAGAACGACTTCCGCGCACGACCACTGATCTCCTTTTTTGTAGATGCGGAGATGCAGAGCGCCATTGGAGTCGGTCCAAGCGTTGTCGCCGCTGTAGAGGTTGCTTGTGCCGCCACGGTCGCTGGCGATGGTGCGAACGTCCCAGTCGTAGCCGCTGAATTTCAGGGGCTTTGTGGGGGCGAGGATAGGAGCACCGGTACCTTTGACCACGGCGACGCGGGCGATGGGACCGCTTTCGGTAGGCACGATATCGACCGTGGGACTGGGGTGAAAACCCGGGTTCACCAGCAAAGCGGCGTACTCGTAACCGAGATGAGTTGGGGTACTCCAGGTGGAGTCCTGTCCAATCGAAATGAATGGATTCTCAACACTGGGTTGCACCCACCATGCTCCGCTGCGCACGTAGACTACGATCTTCTGGTCCGGGCGAGCGCCCGTGACTCGTCCGGCGATGGTATCCATCTTTTCTTTGCCGCCCTGGGCGGCGGGGGGAATCTTGCTGAATTCGATTGTGGGCCGCTCGGGAGTGTCACGGGACTGGCAACTGGTGAGCGCCAAACAAAAGATCAGCCACAGGAGTCGCCCCGCGACGGCGCGAGTTAGTTTCGGTTTCATCTGAAGCCTGCCTTACGTGCGAAGCTCGTCGCAGACGCTGGCTGATCTGACTCCCCATCCCCGTCGCCCGGTTACAACAATTCCCTGGTAAGAGTAGCTTCGAAGGCTACGCCGTGAATCCCCTACTCTGGGAGATTTTGGATACCTCGAAGGAGGTATACGCCGCCCTCCGTTCAGTGGTAGGGAAAAAGCACTGCATATCGTGATGTGCCTTCGGAGGAGATTTGCGAGACTAAGAGACACCACGAGTAGCCAATCGCTTTTCTGGGGACATGACAAATATGAATGACCCGGTTCTAGCAATTTCCCACCTCAGTCCTTGCGTACGGATGTTTGTCGAGTCCCTCGTCGGGGACGAACTTGCTCGCCCGAGGGCTTCCCGAGTGCCGCTGGTTGGAGAGTTCTTAACCAGGCCGGTGGAGGCGATTGCAATCGCGAAGTATGTGCGCACTGAGAACGGGCCACGGTTTGCAATCGTACGGTAACAATCACAACCTGACAGGAGCGCGTCATGATTCTAGGCATGAGCACGGCGACGTACACCTTCCTGCACGTGCTGGTGAGTATCGTGGGAATCGTCTCAGGGCTGGTGGTCGTCTTTGGCCTTCTGACCGCAAAACAATTGGATCGCTGGACCGCAATTTTTCTGGCGACCACAGCGGTTACAAGTATTTCGGGCTTCGGTTTTCCTTTTGAGCGCCTGCTTCCCTCGCACATTCTTGGGATCATGTCGCTCGCGGTACTAGCTTTCGCTATTCCGGCGCTCTATGTGTTTCACCTCGCCGGGGCGTGGCGGTGGATTTATGTCATCGGCTCGTCCGTGGCTCTGTACTTCAACGTTTTTGTGCTGGTGGTGCAGTGTTTCGAGAAAGTGCCGGCTCTCCATGCGCTCGCCCCGACGCAAAACGAACCTCCATTTGTAGTTGCCCAACTCGCCGTTCTCGTCGTCTTCGGTGTTATTACGGTGCTCGCGACCGTGCGCTTCCATCCCGAACGGGTTCGTCCCGCCTGATGGTCGACACTCTCTATAACAGACATTCGAACGCAAAATTATTAAAGGAGATTTTATGCCAACGATCACGGTAAAAGACGGAGCACAGATTTACTACAAAGATTGGGGCTCAGGGCAGCCCATCGTTTTCAGCCATGGCTGGCCGCTCACCGCGGACGACTGGGACTCGCAGATGTTGTTCTTCGGCCAGCGCGGGTTTCGCGTGATCGCGCACGACCGCCGCGGCCACGGCCGTTCCACCCAGACGTGGGATGGAAACGAAATGGACACCTACTCGGACGACCTCGCCGCGCTCACCGAAAAGCTCGACCTGAAGAACGCAATTCACATCGGTCACTCGACTGGCGGTGGCGAAGTCGCGCGCTATATCGGACGCCATGGTTCGAAGCGTGTGGCCATGGCCGTACTTATCAGCTCCGTACCGCCGCTGATGGTCAAGACGGAAAAGAATCCGGTGGGCACGCCGATCGCGGTGTTCGACGGCCTTCGTTCTGCGTATGTAGAGAATCGACCGCAGTTTTACAAGGACATCACGCTTCCGTTTTACGGTTACAATCGGCCGGGCGCGAAGATTTCCGAAGGCATCCGGGAGAAGTGGTGGCTCCAGGGGATGATGGGAGGGATGAAGGCGGGGTACGACTGCATCAAGGCCTTTTCGGAAACGGACTTCACCGAAGATCTGAAGAAGTTCGACGTGCCCACTCTCATTCTGCATGGCGACGACGACCAGATTGTACCCATCGCAGCCGCGGCCCTGCAGTCGGCGAAGCTGGTAAAGGGTGCGACGCTGAAGGTCTATCCCGGCTTCCCGCACGGAATGCCCACCACCAACGCCGACCAAATCAACGCCGACCTGCTCGCGTTTGTCGAGCAGCGCAAGCAAGCGGCCGCATAGAGAATCTCGAAGACCGGCCTCTCGCAGAGTTTCGCGAGGGGCTGGGTCGGCGCCGTTCCCGCTACTTAACCTCACCCCGCGTCTTCCGAAATCTGAGTATTTATTTATTTCATCCTACATACGCAGCGGGATCGCCAAAGAACCAATTCCAAGGAACAGGAGAAAAGTGATGTCTACTAAACTGGAAGGAAAGGTTGCACTCATAACCGGCGGCTCGCGCGGAATTGGCGCTGCAATCGCTAAACGCTTGGCTTCGGACGGAGCGAACGTGGCGATCACCTACACGAAAGGCGCCGAAGCGGCTGCGTCGGTCGTCAAAGAGATGGAGCGCGCCGGTCGAAAGGCGATCGCGATACAAGCGGACGCCACCGATGCCAGCGCGGTGGGAGCTGCAGTCGAAAAGACGGTAGAGGCCTTCGGCGGACTCGATGTGCTGGTGAACAATGCCGGCACAGCGATTCCGAAGAAATTCGAGGAGGCTACGCTGGAGGAGTTGGATAGGCTGATCGACCTCAACATTCGCGGCACTTTCATTGCGACACAGGCGGCGCTAAAACAAATGAAGAACGGCGGCCGTATTATCATGATCGGTTCCTGCGTAGGCGAGCGCAATATGACGCCGGGGCTCGCGGCCTACTCGGCCACCAAGGGAGCGGTGAAGATGTTCGCGCAGAGCTTGTCGCGAGAGGTGGGGAGCCGGGGCATCACGGTCAATAACATCCAGCCGGGGCCGATCGACACGGATTTAAATCCAGCGGCGGGCGATTGGGCCGCGCCGCAGAAGGCCAACACCGCGCTTAACCGTTACGGAACTGTGGATGAGGTCGCTGCACTGGTGGCGTTTGTGGCTAGTCCAGAGGCGGGATACATCACCGGAGCGAACCTGACAGTTGACGGCGGCACTAACGCGTAGTCAATGCCGTGCAGAAAATTTCGTTCGTCTCAGGCGATAGAGGATCTTTCAACATGGAGACAGTGCGGGACGACAAGAGTTTGATTTCGGTTGAAATCACAATAAAGATAAAGCGGTTTCTTTGGCCGCTCGCCACTTTTGCCATGGTTCTCTTTTGCCTGGTTGCAGCATGTACAGGCGCCGCCGCGCCTTCTTCCATCGAATCGCGGTTTGCGGAAATTAACGGCGTCAAGCTGCATTACCTCACGGCGGGGAAGGGACCGGCCGTGATCCTGCTTCACGGCTACACGCAAAGCTCCCGCATGTGGAGGCCGCTCATTCCGCTTCTCGCGGGGAGGTTCACCGTCATCGCGCCGGACCTGCCCGGAATCGGCGATTCGGTGATCCCCAAGGATGGGCTGGACATGAAGACGGCCGCCATCCGTATTCATGGCCTTGCAAAATCGCTGGGGGTAGATAAGGCGCGAGTCGTCGGGCACGACATAGGGCTGATGGTTGCTTACGCGTACGCCGCGCAGTTTCCGGCAGAGACGGAAAAACTGGCAGTGATGGATGCTTTTCTTCCTGGCGTAGCCGGATGGGAGGCTGTGTACAACGATCCATCCATCTGGCACTTTCGCTTCAACGGACCCACGCCCGAGGCGTTGGTGCGAGGACGGGAGCGCATGTACTTCGAGTTCTTCTGGAACGACTTTGCAGCGGATAAGAACCGTTCCATTCCGGAAGCTGATCGGGCCGCCTATGCAGCGGCTTATTCTCGTCCTGGGCGAATGAGGGCGGGATGGGCGTATTTCGTTTCTTTTACTCAAGCGGCTAGGGATTTTGAAGAACTCTCCAAAACAAAGCTGACTATGCCTGTACTTGCCATTGGTGGTGAGAAGGCGAACGGACAGGTGTTAGGGGAGCAGATGAAACTGGTTGCCACGAACGCGACCATGATCGTGCTGAAGAATACTGGCCACTGGGTGCTGGAAGAGAATCCGAAAGAAACGACGGAGGCGCTGTTGAACTTTCTGTAGGCGTTAATGAAAGGCCGCTCGGCGTTGCGTGCCTCGGCGACCTGTCTCTTCCTGTAACCTTGCAGAAAGCTCGCGCATCCACTAGCAACGGGAAGAAAAACCGCTTAAGATGTCCAGTTTATTTCCTTCCGTTGCCGGCTGGGCAGCGGCTGGATTGGGAACGAGGTTCACGACGATGACGAACGGAAACCTGACGCAAAATGTAACCAAACCTTTGCCTGCGGCAGGTGGGCTGGCAATCGTGCGGATCACGATTGGCGCAATGTTGGTCTGGGTCTTCTTCGAAAATCTGGGGAAGGGTCTCTACACTCCGGGCGGCTATGCAGGGCTGATCAACTACTACATCCAGCACGATCATGCGCCGGCTGTGTGGAAGGCGGTCATGGGCCTGGCGGCGAGCCATGCCGCGATGGCAGCTCCTCTGCAGGCCGTTGCGGAGATTGGTCTCGGGATCCTGCTGGTTATCGGTTTGTTGACCCGCCCGGCCGCGTTTGTGGCGTTTCTGTATCTGGGAAGCCTTTGGATTTCGGAGTGGGGAACGTCCTGGATTTGGGAGCTGCTGGTTCCAGTGATGGCATCGTTTGGCCTTGCATTGGGACGGGCCGGACGAGCGTGGGGCGTCGATGCATTGCTGGCGCGGCGCTGGCCTTCCTCTCCGTGGTGGTAACTTGAGCCCACTGCGCGTGTCGGTCGTCATTCCTACCCACAATGAAGCGCAATCCATCGGCCGCGTCTTGGCCGACCTCCCGGACGATATTGTTACTGAGGTCCTGGTTGTCGATAGCAATTCCAGCGACGGAACTGGTGAGATCGCGGAAAAGATGGGAGCGCGCGTTCTGCACGAGCCTCGCCGCGGATACGGTCGAGCATGTTTGACCGGACTCGCGAATGCGAGCGCGCCTGATATCGTCGTGTTCCTCGACGGCGACTACAGCGATCGGCCGGCTGAGTTGCCGCTTCTCCTGGCTCCCATCATCGAAGGCCGAGCCGATATTGCGCTCGGCTCGCGCCTGGGCAAGCAGAGCATTCGTGGAGCGATGCCTTGGCACGCTGCGTTTGGTAACCAGTTGGCGGCTAGGCTGATCCGACTTTTGTACAGTGTGGAGATTAGTGACCTTGGGCCGTTCCGCGCCGGGAGAGCCGATGTTCTTCGCCAGCTTGCACTCGAACAGACGACGTATGGCTGGGCGGTTGAAATCATTCTGAAAGGCGCGCTCGGAGGGTTCCCCATCGTTGAGGTGCCGGTGAGCTATTATCCGCGCATCGGAAAATCGAAGATCAGCGGTACGGTGAAGGGGACCGTCGGAGCGGCGTGGTTCATCCTCTCCTTGATAGTGCGTTATTATTTTCGTCGGCGAAGCGCCGGGGCACCACGGCCAGCGTAGGTCGCGTCAGCATTTATGCAAGCCGGCGTAGCGCAGGTCGAACCTACGCGGTTGGAGAGTGGTGCCCGCTGCGGTGATCTCTGGAGGTAAGCATGAAAGCATCCATGTTTTATCGAATTGCTGCTGTCCTTCTGGTGTTTTTTGCGGTAGGACATACAGTCGGCTTTCGCCAGTCTGATCCCGCGTGGGGAGTTGATGCCCTTCTTGGCTCAATGCGTTCCGTCCACTTTGACGTGCAAGGGTTCAATCGCACGTATTGGGATCTCTTTGTGGCGGCCGGATTCTCTATCGGCGTGTTCTATCTATTCGCGGCGATATTGGCATGGCAGCTGGGCGGCCTTCCGTCAGCGACTTTGGCGCTCATGCGCGGCACAGCCTGGGCGTTCGCACTTTGCTTTGCCGCCATCACGGTTGTGAGCTGGAGATATCTTTTTATCTTGCCCATCGTTTTCTCAATCGTGATTACATTATGTTTGACTGCAGCGGCATGGCTTTCAGCGAAGCAGGCTGCCATGCCTCCATTGCGATAGCAGGGGGAGAGGATTCAAACTGCGCCACTACCCGGAATCCGCAAGCGAGACCGCCGTGCGTTCGTCAGGCAGTGAGCGTGTGCTGGTCATCATGGCGAAAGCACCGCGGCCGGGCGCGGTCAAGACCCGCCTGGCGACCAGCCTTTCTCCTGAGGCCGTCACTGCCTTCTATTGCTGTCTTCTGCACGACACGCTGGCGCTGGCGCGGTCATTGAGCAATGTGGAAACTGCCATCGTGTGCCCAGAGTCGGACGCAAACGAGTTGGTGCATTTGGCAGGCGAGGAAACCAGGGTAGTTGCTCAAGAAGGGGAAGGCCTTGCGGCAGGCCTGACCTCGGTGTTCGCACGATTCGCCACTCATGGGCAATGCGTGGTTGCCTTCAACAGCGACAGCCCACATTTGCCGGCTTCGGTTCTGGAGAGCGCGTTCGAAGCCCTCGCCGGGCACGACTTGGTGATTGGGCCGACGCACGATGGCGGCTATTATCTCGTAGGGGCCAAGGCCGCCCATCCAACGCTTTTCGATGGCGACGGCATGGGTACTCAGAGCGCTCTCGAAGCTCTGCTGGCGCGTGCTCGCGCACTCCAGCTTTCCGTCGGCTACACGGAGCCCTTCTACGACATCGACGTGGAGGACGACTTGACTCGGCTGGCCGCGGAACTGCGGTTAGCTCCAGACAGGGCGCCTCGAACGGCGGTCTGGCTCGAACAGTGGGGCCAGGCACCGGCACGATTGCGAACGGGCACGGGAGATTTGTGACGCTCACGCCAACCCGCAGGCTGTATGGGTTGGGCGTCGTCATGTTTGTGGCGCTGACGATCTGCTCAACCAAGTTAAGCAGCCGAGGTGAACCGTCCTTCCTTATTCTGCTGGGAATTGCGGGCATCGCGTACTTCCTTGCCATGGGTGAGCTCTTCTCGACTCCGAGATTTCCACCCCGCGTCGTGTTCATTGCGCTTGCTTTGGCCGTTCTGTGGCATCTTCCGTTTATACTGACGCCATCCGGTGCAGATGATGATATTCATCGCTACCTTTGGGATGGCCGCGTGCAGCGGCTCGGCTATAACCCTTACCTTGTAATTCCCGACGACCCCGCCCTGGCTGGTTTGCACACACCAGAAACGCGCACGATAAATAACGCGTATTTACCAAGCCCCTACCCAGCGGGCGCTGAGCTTTTTTTCCGCACCGTAACCGCGATTCACGAATCTGTTTTTACGCTGAAAGTCGCGTTTGTAATTTGCGACTTCGCAATCGTTTTTGTGCTGCGCGATATTTTGCGTAGAAGCGGGCAAGGAGCGCACTGGGTTCTGGCTTACGCCTGGAACCCGCTGCTGGCCTTGGAAGTGGCGGGCAGCGGTCACATCGATATCGTCGGTGCGCTGCTTTTGTTGGTGTCCGTTGCCGCGCTGGGCCGGCGCTGGCGTGCGGTTGCGGCGGTGGCATTTGGGCTGGCTGTTGCTGTGAAATTGCTGCCCATTGTACTTTTGCCGCTGTACTGGAAGCGTGTTCGAGTACGCGACGGCGCGGTGGCGGCAGTTCTGGTCGGACTGATGTACTTACCATTTTTGAATCACGGGCGGATTCCGCTCGGCTCGCTGGGCACTTACGTGCACAGTTTTCGTTTTAACGATCCGGTGTTTGCCGTGATCGAGCAGGTTGTGAGTGCGGAGCTTGCGGCGGTTCTGGCGGTGCTCGTCGGCTTGCTCACCGCGATCTGGCTGAGGGTCAAGGCTCCGGCCTTATCTCCGGATGCATTTGCATGGCCTATGGCGGCATCGCTTCTGTGTGCACCGGTCGTGTATCCGTGGTACTTGCTCTGGCTGCTGCCATTCGTGCGGTCAGCCTCGATGGCATTTGCGCGCGCTGGGTCGCCTGTGGATACTTCCGGGGTGGATTATGCCGCTGGAATACGGATGCGTGGCTGCGGCCGCTGCAATCGTCGGATTGCGCCGGTTCAGACGACCAGCGGTAACTACCTCCTCAACGGATTAGGGGAGGGTGCTGTGCCGAGATAAGAGTCTTGTATCCGAACGCTTTTGGTCGTCATCCAAGACCACATCCGTTCATTTCACCTGAGGAGCAAACTCCATGACAACGAGCCGTGCAGTAAGAAAGATGACCCGTGTTCTGGCATTCGGAGTATTAGTCCTTGCTGCAAACTGCTGGGCGCAAGAGCGCTCCCCGATTCTCGATCAAGTCGCCAAGAACTTCGGTGTCGATTCATGGGACAAAGTCGAGGCCATCCGCTACACCTGGAACGGGGAAGTTACCGGACTCTTCAAAGCCGCGCATAAGTGGGAGTGGGAGCCCAAAACGAACAAGGTCTCCTTTGAAGGCGTGGACAAAGACGGTAAGCCGGTCAGTGTGTCCTACGTTCGCAGCGACCTCAGCAGCCAATCCGACGCTGTAAAGAACCAGATCGACCCGAGCTTCGTCAACGATAATTATTGGACTCTTTTCCCCTTCCATGCTTATTGGGACAAGAGCGCCAGCGCGATCGATCAGGGCAAATTTAACCTGCCAGTAGGCCCTGGCATGGCTGAACTGGTCCCCATAAAGTACACCGGAGATAGCGGCTACACTCCCGGCGACGTCTGGGACCTCTACGTCGGTAAAGAGAACCGCGTCGTGTATTTTGTCTACAACCGCGGCGGAGCCAAGCCGCCGAGCCGCGTTTTCGCAACGTGGGAAGGCTACAAAAAGGCAGGTCCCATCCTGTTCTCAACCGAGCATCGCGGCAGTGCCGATGGGAAGCCCTTGCACATTTTCATTTCCGATGTGGCCGTTAAGCTGACGGGATCGGATGCCTGGATAGCCGCAAAATAAGACGCCCGCGCGAAAAAATGGTGGATTTTATTTCCGGAGTTGATGTCGTTCTGGGCGTGAGACTGTGTAGAGAGTTAGCTCAACAACTTAGAGGAGGAACGCCGTGAGATGGCTTACTCTTTTTCTGATTGCACTCGCAGCGGTGGCCGGCTTTATTGCCTTTTCGGCAGCCGCATCTGGAAATGCCGATGATGAAGGCGCGCCGATCTTCGGAATCAAGATTCCTCCCGGATACCGCGACTGGAAGTTGATCTCTGTGGCACACGAAGAAGGAAATCTCAATGATATTCGCGCCATTCTGGGCAATGACGCGGCTGTCACGGCATATCGGGACGGGACGCTTCCGTTTCCGGACGGGACAATCATTGCCAGAATAGCCTGGAGCTATGTCCCGTCGGAGGAAAACAACAAAGTCTTTGGCCGTCCCCAATCTTTCGTGGCTGGGTCGGCCACGAATGTTCAGTTCATGGTCAAGGACTCAAAAAAATACGCCGCGACGGGCGGCTGGGGTTTTGCTCAGTTCAAAGATGGCAAACCTGACGCATCGGCGGCGCTCAAAACCTGCTTCCCCTGCCATGAGCCTGTCAAGGCTCGCGACTTTGTCTTCACCCGTTACACACCTTGATTTCCCGGAACCCCGAGAGAGAGGAACGCTCATCACAGTCGAGGAGGACCAAACATGGCAAATCCAGCGATCGAAATCCACAGTAATGTCGCAACCAGCGACAGTGTTGCAAAGGTGAATATGAAGCTCGAAGTCGTTGTCATCCCCGTGTCGGATATCGACCGCGCGAAGGAATTCTACAAGAAGCTCGGCTGGAGGCTAGACGTCACGCCGCCCAGCGTTGTCCAGTTCACGCCGCCGGGCTCATGGTGTTCGGTTCAATTCGGCACGACCCTCACGACGGCTGCGCCCGGTTCAGCTAAGAGCTACCTGATCGTTCCCGACATCGTGGCAGCCCGCAATCAGCTGGTCGCGGCCGGCATTGAGGTAAGCGAGTTCTTCCACTTCGGCCCGGAAGGAAAGGGCAGCGGTCTGGATCCCGAGCGTCGCAGCTACCGTTCTCGCGCGTCGTTCAAGGATCCCGACGGCAACGCCTGGCTGCTACAGGAGGTTACGAGCCGACTTCCCGGGCGCGTCGACTCTGGCGTGACTTCGTTCAGCTCCGCAAGCGACTTGGCGAGTGCACTTCGGCGTGCGGCGGCGGCGCACGGCCAACACGAGAAGCGCATTGGTGGGGCGGATTCGAACTGGCCCGACTGGTACGCCGAGTACATGGTGCGCGAGCAGAATGGCGAAGAGCTGCCGCAATGAAAGTCACGTCTTGACGCGAAACTAATTTCAGAGTGACCGGAGGACCTATGAGCACCACAACCACCAGCTCTCCCATTCAGTGCGAACCGGAACTCCTGGGGCAAACCGTTGTTGTGATCGGAGGCAGCGCCGGCATCGGGCTCGAAACGGCCCGACGAGCACGCGCAGAGGGGGCCAAGCTGATCCTTGTCGGGCGGAATCCCGAACCGCTTCAGCGCGCCGCGAACGAGCTCGGCGCGCTGAGCACAGCGGCCTTCGACGCCGCGGACCCGGCTTCCCTCGAACGGTTCTTTCGTGACCTGCCTGCCATGATCGACCACGTGATGGTCACCGCTGGCGGGCCGCACTATGCGCGCCTCCTCGAGATGGACTTCGAGCAGGCGCGGCGCGCTCTCGACGGACACCCCTTGCTGATGCTTGAGGTCGCCCGCAATGCCGTCCATAAGGTAAGACCGGGAGGCACGCTGGTGTTCATGGGCGGCACCGGCGGCCGGCGACCCAGCATCGGACTGGGGATCGTGCCGACCGTCACCGCTGCACTCCCCGCGCTCACGGCCAGCCTGGCGCTCGAACTCGCGCCCGTCCGCGTCAACCTTATCGCCGCCGGCTTCGTTGACACACCGTTGTCGGCATCGCTCCTCGGCGATGACCTCGAAAAGCGCCGCAATCAGCTCCGCGCCACGCTACCCATTCGGCGCGTCGTCGGACCGAAGGACGTAGCAGCGCTCGCCGTACACATTATGACCAATACCGCCCTCACGGGCGCAACCTACGACATCGACGGCGGGCAGCAATTCGTCGCGGCTTAGCGAAAGGAACACTACATGTCCACGATCCATCTCCATCAGACAACCACCTTGACACCCGAGCAGTACGTCGCCGGGCTCACCGACTTCGGGCCTGGTCGCGCGAAACTCTTTGGCAACAGCACCGACGACTACCTCAAGGTGCATCACCTTGGCCCGTCGGAGGCCGACGTCACGGAAGGCTCGCGCGGTATTTGGGAACGCCTGCATTATGACTGGTCCGATCCTAACCAGGTCGTGCTCACTACGACCGATTCCAACACATGGGGAGGAGCATCGGGCCACACCTACACCTTCACACGCCGACCCGACGGCCTGACCGATATTGATGTGGTCGTCGTACGCGAGGGCAAGAACCTCAAGGGATGGCTGCTCGGATTGGTGGTCGGGACCGTGGGCAGGAGTGTTTTGGAAAAGGCGTTTGCGAACTCCGTCAAGGCGATCGAAGCCCGGAACAGCGCGGCGGGAAAGAAAAACGCAGCGTGAGCAGGGTATCCGAGTCGAAACTGCTCACTGGTGAGGAGAACGAAAATGACAGAGTCCATTGCTAATGCTGTGTTCCTGCGCAGCCAAGCGGGAAAGGAAGAAGAGCTGGCGCGCCGGCTTGAGGCTCTCGTGCTAGCCTCCCGCTTGGATCCCGGAGTGATGGTCTATGATCTGCACCGCTCCGCGACCGATCCGGCCTTGTGGTTTCTTTACGAGCGCTACGAATCGCAAGAACATTTCGACCGACATCGGGAGAATCCGGTCCTGCGCCGTTTCGTTGCGGATGCCGCGATACTTCTGGACGGGAAGCTCGATGTTCGAACTTTCAGAGTGATTACCGATTTGCACGGGGATTGAAGGCCGCTCTTGACGGGTTATTATGGCTCGCGCCTGAGGACGAGTTTCAGACGGTTGTCAGCCTGCGGATAAGACATCGGGGGCATCAAGACGCTATTGAGGAGGAATGAGTGATGAAAAAGACAACTTTCGCGAGACGTTTCCGAACACGCCCGATAACGCACGGAATTTTCTGCCTGGCTATGTTGGTCTTCAGCGCTGGCGTGCTCACGGCGCAAAAAGACGGTCATCGCGTGCGCAACGTCGTGTTAGTCCACGGCGCGTGGGCCGACGGCTCAGGTTGGAGGGGTGTTTACGACATCCTGACTAAGGATGGCTACAACGTCAGCATCGTGCAAGAGCCTGAAACCTCTTTTAAAGACGATGTCGAGGCGACCAAGCGCGTCATCGCCCAGCAGGATGGACCCTGCATTCTTGTCGCTCACAGCTATGGCGGCGCTGTCGCAACCGAAGCCGGAAATGATGCATTGGTTGTTGGCTTGGTCTACGTGGCCGCTCATATGCCGGATGCCGGGGAAAATGAAGCGGAAGATGGGAAGCGCTTCCCGAGCGATCTGAGCAAATCAACTGGAATAAAGAAAACGCCGGACGGATTTACTTTTCTTGACCCAGCGCAATTCCACGAATATTTTGCGGCCGACCTTCCCCTCGAGCAGGCCGCATTTATGGCGCGGTCGCAAGTGCCAAATTTCGCCGACAACTTCAAAGCCGTCATCACTGCTGCCGCGTGGAAGACCAAGCCGAGTTGGATGCTGGTAGCGGGAGCGGACCGAACCATCAATCCTGAACTGGAGCGCTGGTATGCCAAGCGGGCAAACAGTCACACGATTGAAGTGCCCGGCGCGAGCCATTCGATATACGTCTCTCACCCGAAGGAGGTCGCGGCAGCTATCGAGGATGCGGCAGCGCATGCGCAGTAAATTGCCACATGCGCTCCGTCCCAACACACAAAGAAATCTGGCCAAAATTAAGTTGCTCTGTAGGAGGAACATTTATGAGACGGATGTTTTTCTTGCTGATCGTAGTTGCAATAGCGGCGGGCGTCGTCGTCTTCAGGCCTCCCCATTCGGTGCAGGCAGATGAACAGGCCTCTCCGATCTACGGCGTCACCATTCCGCCGGGATACCGCGATTGGAAATTGATTGCCGTGAAGCAGCTCCATTTCGCCGGCATGGGCGAGCAATTGCGCGCTCAGGTGGGGAACGATATAGCGATCAAGGCCTTTAAGGAAGGAACGCTCCCGTTCCCAGACGGCGCGATCATTGCCGCCATTCATTGGACCCGCGTCCCGTCGGAAGACAACAACAAAGTCCTGGACGGTCCCTTCCCCGGCACTCAATCTTTTGTTATCGGGTCACGCGTGAATGTTCAGTTCATGGTCAAAGATTCAAAGAAGTACGCCGCGACAGGAGGCTGGGGATTCGCTGACTTTACGGGCGAAAAGCCGGGCGACAAGGCGCTGCACGAGACCTGCTTCCCCTGCCACATACCGGCGAAAGATCACGACTACGTCTACACCCGTTACGCGCCTTAATTCCGGGAACCAGGTTGTTGATATGCTGCGCGGACCGGACGCCTACTACTTCGCGACCTCGGTGTAGGTGAATTCGCGCGTCCAGTCCGCTGATTGTTTGCCGTCGACTTCGACGTAGATTTTCACGAGCGAATTCACCGGCCCATCATTCTGCGGAGGCTGCATGATCAGGTCGCGCCCAGTCGACCACGTCACGCGTCTCTCATCGAGATTGCCGAAGTAATAATCCACTTTGCTGGGGTCGAATCCCTTGTAACCGGTCGCCGTGGTCAACTCGACGAGCTTTTTATTCTTATCTGTGACTGGGAACTCCTTGCCGTAGATATTCGCGAGGGAAACGTCGAGAGGGATCCAGCCGTAGTTGGGCGCGAAGAACTGTATCCAGCAGTGATAGCTTCCGTCGATTTGTATGCCATTCAAGGTGGGTTTTAGAAGCGAACCGTAAACCATGCGCGTGGGAATGCCTGACGCCATGGCGAGCGATGCAAAAAGCGAATGAAAATCGGTGCAGTTTCCGGTTTTTGTTCGCAGGCAATATTCCGTGCTGCCCACCGGGGATGCCTTCAGGTGATCGGGGTCCTTCACCCAGTAATCCACGTTCTCGAGCGTCCAGTTGTAGATTTTTCGAGCTGCGAGAAGGGGGTTTGTTTCGCCGCCGGCGATCGAAGCGGAAAGAGATTTAATCTGGTCGGTGATGATGACGTGGCTCGAAGGTTGCAGATATGCGAAGAGCGCAGCCCGTTCCTGATCCGTTAGCGGACGTGTCTTGCCTGGGTCGATGTCGTTGCGAGTCTCGGTGCGTGTTAGTGCAAACGATTCGCGGATTGTGATCGGGCCTTCGGCGGGCGCGTTCATTTCCGCATACCCTACACGGTTTCCCCAATCGTCCCGGTAATAGTGGACGGGAAAATCGGCGGTGACACTGAATTCACGGACCACTGATACGGCGTCTTCCTGCGGAACGCTGAACCACATGCGCACCGACCTGGCGCCCTTCGGTACCTGCACTTTGAATTCATTTTTTATCTGGAACGACGCTTGCTTTGGTTGCGGGGGCGTGGAGACATCGCCGCCAAAGGCGGGGAGGGAGATTCCGATTGCAGCGCTGGCGGCCACAAAGGTCAAGAGGATGGGCTTGATTCGAATCTTCTGAGAGTGCATGGCTTCCTTCTTTGTGCACCGAGAGCGCACCGATGATCAGTAGCGTTGGAAAAGATTAGCGCAAGGAACCGCCGAGGTCTAGGAATTTATTATCAAGTGAGCCGCGATTCCAGCGAAGTCAATTACCTCTGGCAATCACTACGGTGGTGCATGAACTGTTTAGCTTCGGCAGATCGCGGGCGGCGGCCATGCGGATCGTCAGAGCGGGGCGCTCTCCGCGAATGATTGGACAGTAGCAGTCAGGCTCCAGCAGCGCGCCTTGCAGGCGACGCCGTCCGGTGCAACCGCCATGGCACGAGTCACGAAACTCGCACGGCTGGCACGGGACGGGAAGCGTGCGGGCCTGGACGAACGGGCTGGAGTCAAGAATATCGATCCCCATCGTGAGCAAATCTGACAGCGGCTCGCCTGCTCCCGGCCAATAAACGCAGGGTTGTGTCGTAGCGCGCGGAGTAACCCGCACGGTGCTCACGCCGCACCCTCCCCGAACCGGAGGGAGGCCCGCCATCGCTCGCACCAGCGGCTCGCCGATGGCGATCACATCCGTTTCCGCGAAGAGACGCCGGAAACCCTCCCAGTACTCTTCGTAAGAAAGCGCATAAACGTCGGATCGCACGGATTGATAAACGTTCACGCGCAAGGGAGCGTCGAACTTCCTGGCAACTCTCGCAACATCTGCGAGACGCAGGTAGTTGGCCTTCATCATTACGGCGATGATGGTTACCGGTACACCCGTCTTCACGCAACGTTCCGCTTGCTGGTGGATCAGATCCCAGTTGCCGGGGCCGCGCTGCGCATCCTGCTCGGCTTCGGTCGGGTAATCGAGAGAAAACTCGATGTCGTGAAAAGCTCGCAGCTCGTCGTCTTCCAGAACCGCCACGCTGTGGCCGTTGGACGTGATGGTGAGTTTGATGGGTCGGGTCCGCAGGTAACTCAGGATCGCCTTAAACTCTGGATGCATGCCATTCTCGCCTGTGCCCAAATTCACCGAGCGGATGGGCAGTCGTTCCATGACTTGCTTCACCTGATCAAGAGAGAGGCGATCCGTGCGGGCGGGATCTCGGTAGCAGAAGGCGCAGGTGAGGTTGCACTCGTTGGTGAGGCCGAGACCGAGGGAGATCGTGGCATCGGACGACGCGCCAGAGCACTCGATGGATGAAGGGTTGCCGGCGGTATGGCTCATTGGTCCATTCTCCATCCACCATCTATATCGACCATCACCGCAAACGCGCGAAGCATTGTGTGTAGCGGGCGACTGCGGTGAACTCTGGCCGGGTGCTCAGTTTGCGCTCCAGGTCAAGAATCCGTTCGTAGTCCGCGGTGCGGGAAATCTGCGGCGGCAAGTAATCGGCAAGCACGCGTACACCCCGCTCGGCAATCACTCCCAGCGATGCTGCTTTCAACATCGGTTGCAAGCTATCTGAGGTGAATAATTGTACCCGTCCTCCATACAAGGATTCTTGTCCCCAATCCGAGGTCAGGTTCTTTTCCGCAGCCGCCAAATCCCCTTCCTTGAGGGCTGCCTTGAATACTTCACCTGCCCGGTTCCGCGCGAGAACCGACAATATCGAGGATGAATCCCGCAAGGCGCGGGCGGCGGCGCACAACACCGCGATCGGGTTGTCTACAAATTCGAGTACGTTGTGGCAGAGAATCACATCGAACGATGCGGCGGGAAACCGACTAGTCAACTGCGAAGCATCCCCGTTTTGCAGCACGACCTTGTCTGTAACGCTTGCTTCCTCTGCCGATCGCTTCGCTATCTTCAGCATCGCCGGGGACGAGTCCAGCAGGGTAACGCGAATGTCGAGCCTGGCGAGACGAATGGCGGACGCTCCAGTGCCGCAACCGACGTCCAGCGCATGCAACGGGCCCTGACGCATGCTAATAAAATCCTGCAGATTGGCAAAAGCTAAGTCGGTGCGCAACCGGCCTTCGGGCGTTTCGAGATAGGCAGCATACTTTTCCGCATCGCTTTGGAAGCGATCGCTCTCAATATTGGCGGGCGTTTTCATGCGACAGTCATTCTCCTGCGACCCGTCACGCCACCTGCAAGCGCAGCCGTTCTCCGATCCAGTCACTGGCCAGAACCAAGGCGTAGATTAAGAGGATAAGCGTAGTCAACCGCGGGTAGAAACCGAGTTGGACATTGTTGTAGATTACCTGTCCCAGTCCGCCCCCGCCTACCAGACCTAAAATGGTGGAGGCACGCAGATTGGTTTCCCACCGCAGCACCGTGTAACTGCTCAGCAGAGGCCGCGCTTGCGGCCAAATTGCCCAGAGCAGTACCTGGAGAGGACTTGCGCCGAGGGAGCGCATCGCCTCCACCGGCTTTAGCGGCACCTCTTCCATTGTTTCTGCATACAGTTTGCCCAGCACGCCAGCAGTGTGGAGTCCGAGGGCGATCGTACCCGCGAACGGACCGATACCCACCGCAAGGATGCAGATGAGAACCCAAACCAATTCGGGGATCGACCGCAGGATATTCAGCCCCAACCGCGCACTCCAAAATAAAAGCCATCGCAACACTCGATCAGGAACCCCACGCTTTCCGGGAGCATCACCGTACACAAGAGTTAGCGTGGATGTTGCCGGTATCGCTAAGATAACCGCGAACGCGATGCCGATCAGGGTGCCCATCAAGGAAATGGCGATCGTTTGCAACAGAGCCGTTCCCAGGGTACTGGCGAAAGCCCAGCTCAAGTCGAGGGGAAACATGCGGCCAACAAAATCGGTGAGGCGGCCAGCGATTCCTACTTGAAGGATTGCTTCGGGAGAAAAACCTGAGAATGCAAAACTGGCCACACTCAGGGACAAAACCGTAATCCACACGACCAGCCTACGGGATTTGCTTGTAAGTACCTCCAGCGCGGTTCTATCTTCTGGTCTTATTTCCGTCGCGTTCGTTGCCCGGCTGGCGGAGCGAGCTCGCAGATGCCGGCTGGCCGCATCCGTGACGATTAGCAGCAGGATGAAAACGAGTAGAAGAGTCAGCACCTGGCCGTAGTCGAACATCCTCATGGAGATGCTGATTTCATATCCGATGCCGCCCGCGCCCACAAAGCCAAGGACTGCCGCCGCGCGTACACAGCACTCAAATGAATACAGCGTATAGGCCGTCAGATGGGGCAGGGCTTGCGGCCAGATCCCGCGCAGGAAAATCTGCATGCGGGTTGCGCCTGTCGACTGCAGCGCTTCGAGCGGCCGAGGATCTACGTGCTCGAAGACATCGGCGTAGACACGGCCGAGCACTCCACTATAGCCCACAGCAATAGCGAGTGTACCGGCCAGTGAGCCGAGTCCCACCGCTGCCACGAAGAGAAGAGCCCAAACCAGGTCGGGCACGGCACGGAGAAAACCCAAAATTGTCCGCGATAGCCGGCTTGCTATCCAGCCGATTCGGTATACGAAGCCGTCGTCGGCGGGCGCCAACACTCCGCGGTTCCACAGGGTGCCTGTGGCCAAAACTCCCAACGGCAGAGCGATAGTAAGGGAGAGCAAAGTGCCCGCTACCGCGGTGGCGATCGTTTGCGCCACCGCCTTCAAAACCGTATGAAGAAATTCGGGGGACACATCGGGAGGGAAGAGCCGGCATACAAAAGTCCAGATTGCGGCTGTGGAAGGTCGAAGAAGAACACCGGGGCGTATTTCTGCAAAATGCCAGGAGAAAGCCAGCAGCGCAAATGCCGCAACAACGGACAGTAAGCCGCGGGACGTCATCAATGGGTGATGGCGTGACGGGATGCTATCTAGCGCAGCGGAATTTGTACTGGAAGTGGTCGCCATCGTGATTGCCAGATGATTTGCCATCCCGAGCGTACAGGCTATTCAAGAGGTCGCCCTGCACCTTGGAGTGGGGTACATCAAAAGCAAGGCCGCCTGCACGCAGTCCGACCACGCGCGGAAAGTATCGCGTCGCCAGATCCACTCTGTGGACGGCCATGATCAAAGTCTTATGACCGTCTCGCGCCAGTCCAGCGAGCAGTGAAGTCATGGTTTCGGCCAACTCAGGATCGAGCGACGCAGTAGGCTCGTCAGCCAGAATGACGTCTGGCGATTGCATGAGCACACGCGCAGCCGCCAGTCGCTGTTGCTGGCCACCAGAAAGTTCATCGGCGCGTGCTGCGCGCTTATCCGCCAAGCCAACCAATTCCAGAGCATGCACGGCGAGTTCCGCGTCAGCCTTGGCCGGTTGAAGTATCCCGCGGAGTGTGGCGAAGAGAGACATTCGTCCCAGCGCGCCGCAGAGGGTGTTCTCCAGAGCCGTGAGTGAAGGAACGAGGTTGTGCTGTTGATAAATCGTGCCCACTCGCCGGCGCATCGCTCTCAGCCCGGTTCCTGTAAGTGAACTGGTATCGTGCCCGTCAAACAAGAGCGCTCCGGCATTCGGCCGTAACGTTCCATTCAGCAGTCGAAACAACGTCGTCTTCCCGGCGCCGGACTGGCCGAGAAGGGCGATCTGCTCGCCCGGGCGTACTTGCAGCGTGACGTCACTGAGCGCGGGGACCTGCTGGCGGTGCTGCAGGAAAAATTTGGTCACGCGGTGGAGCGAATAGATCACTTGAGAAGACCTTCGTCGCGGGCTGCCTGTCGTAATTTGTTGTAGTTAGAATCGTCAGCGCGTAAGTATTTGGTTGAGTTCAGCAGGTCAAGGAGCGCCTTCTGCTCCGGATTGGATGCGTCGAGCTTCAGCAAAGCGTCGGCAAAACTCTGACTCAACTTCGGATCAAGGCCTTTGCGCGCGGCCCAGACATAATCGAAGAAGGCGGGCGTGATGTAGAAGACCCGCACTTGCTCCGCCGTGATTTTTCCCGACTTCATCATGTTGCCGAACACCAGTTCATCCATGGCACCGGCGTCGACCTTGCCGTTGGCGACCGCCAGCGCAGTGGCGTCATGACCGCCGGTGTAGAGAGCTTTGTTGATGACATCTTGGTCGACGTTAGCTGCGCGCATGTAGTACACCGGCATGAGATGTCCGGAGGTAGAGTTCACGTCGCCGAAGGCGAAGGAGTGTCCCTTCAAATCAGCCAGGGTGTTAATACCTGATTTGGGTTGAGTGATGAACACGCTGTGAAAGTTCTGGTCGCGCTCGCGCTGCACCAGCGGAATCACACCGGCGCGCTGGGAAGCTTGTACAAAAGTAAAGCCACCGAGATAGGCGATGTCCACCCGGCCATTGGCGATTGCCTCGATCACCGCCGCATAGTTTGTGGGGACGACCAGTTCGATTCGAGAACTGGTCTCTTTCTCCAGATATTTCACGAGCGGCTGGCTGTCCCGCACAATCTTTCCAGGATCGGTGGAAGGGATCATGGCGAGCCGGAGGGTGTGCTCTCGCCCAGAACTACGATTGCAGCCGCCCGTGACCAGCAAAAGAATTGCGACGACCCCGAACGCCTTCTTCTGCATTTGTTAGCCTCCAATATCCTGATGAGAAGTCACCGCTCTGGCAGAGGAGCCGGCACTCACGACGAAAAGTCCTTACTCGGTTCCAGCCTCCCCCGTTACCAAGCTGCCAACTTTGGGGTGATCAGAATAGCATTTGGCCGAAAGCTTTGGGACGCTCCTGCCAATCGGATTTGATATCGTCAGGAAGATCGTCGGTAGTCGGAGAAGTGGGATCTTCGAGGAGGTTATCCCGTGAAACTGGGATTCCGGAAGTCGTTCACGATCTTTTGGCCCGGTAGTTCGTTGCGACGCCGAGTTGCTTACAGTCTCGCGATCGTGAGGCTTGTACTCGTCCCGGTTATTTTTCTCGCCGTGTACTACCTGTTCGAGATGGGTTTGATCGTGGACCGCATCGTTAATGTGGACGCTTCGGTCACGACCCTCGCGGAGCAGGCTTCCGTCCAAATGCTGGACGCCCGTCGAGCCGAGCGCAGCTATTTCCTGCTGCGGGATGCGCAATATCTCCAGGCGAACAAGGACTCGCTGACCCAGTTGAAGCAGGTCCTCGGAAAAATTCGCGAACTGGTCCCCGAACAAGACGCCACCGGCAAGGCGCTGGAAAACGTAACGCTATACGAACAGCAATTTGCCGAGGCGGTGTCACTGGCGGAAAAGCCGGGGAGCACCGCCATCGATCGCGTTCAAGAGGTAGTGCGAGCGTATGAAGGCGACCTGAACGATCTTCTGAAACAGGCGCGCCGCAAAACCCGCGTGCAGTTGGTCGACGATCTTCGCACTCAGGTGAATTCCTTCGATTCTCAAATTGTGAGTACGGTCGAAGCTGGAGATCCGACCCTGCGCCGGGTCACAGCGGATCTACAGGCTTCCAGCCAGCAAGTCCTGCAGTTGGCGGCCGAACTCGAAACCCGCGGCTGGGCGCGGGTTCAGCATGATCACAGGGAAGCGCGAAATCTTCTTTATCGGGCGGAATGGGTATTAAGCTCGGTCTCCGCTCTCACGCTGCTGTTGAGTATATGGATCAGCGTCATACTTCCGCGCCAGGTGGTAAAGCCATTATTGGATCTTAAAGAAGCGGTGGATCACGCCGCGTCAGGCAATTATGAGATTGACTTCGAACTCCGAGGACAGGGCGAGGTTGTGGAGTTGGCAAAAAGCGTGCAGAACCTGATTGCACATCTGCGGACCACTTGATGCGTGGTACAGGTCGATTCAGCGATTTTGGATCACGAAGACGCTAGCCTATCCGCGCCGCGCGCTGGATGGCGGAGGATTTGGCGCGTTTGCTATCGCGGATCTGTTCCGTGGTGAAACCCAGTCCGCAAACGCTGCAGCGCCAACCCGCTAGCGGACCGACTGCGACTCCAGGCACAGGTTGGGTACTAGAAAACCTGGCACGCACCAATTCGCTATTACACGCCGGACAATCTCGTTGAGTCATAGGCTCCGCGTCGCTGAGAGATTTTTCGTGATTGGTCACAAACAAGTTAACGGCTTGTGGCTGGAATTGAACGGGCTTCCTGGACGGTAAGTCGGGAAGGATCGCAATAGCCGTACCCTTTCAGGCAAGCTGTGTAATTGCGCTTGTGCTCGGCTTCCGCCAGCATTTTGGTTTCAGCGACAGTCAGTTTTGCATAGTCGCAGTTGTCTTGTCCGTCCCTGCATGCTAAGAGATTGCGATGTTGCGCCGCGTGGGCCGCTTCGGTGGCTTCCGCGGCAGTCAGCATCGAGTGGTCGCACTCATCCCAGCCATTCTCGCAACTCTGAGTGTTGCGCTGGTGTTGTGCAGCGATCATATCTTTCGTTTCCGAAAGCGATAACTGGGAATGATCGCAGGCCCCGGAGCCGTTCTTGCAGTCCGAGGCATTAATCTCCTGTCGCGAGGTGTCTACCCCCGCTGCTTCCGATGGGCTCAGCTTGGAGTAGTCACACGCGCCTACTCCGTCTTTGCAGTCGGCGATATTCCTCTGCCGTTGCGCGACGGATGAATCGCGCGCTTCAGCAGGCGTTAGTTTCGACCGGTCACAAGACTGTGAACCATCGTTGCAGTCCGATACGTTCTGCGCATGATCGGCGATGGCCAGCGCGAGAGCCTCTGGTTGGGAGAGTTTCGAGCGGTCGCAGGAATCATAGTGGTTGCGGCAGTCCGCAACATTGCGCGAGTGGACGGCGACAGTGACATCGGCCAGTTTCCCCGCGCTTAACTGGGACTGATCGCAATCCTCGCGGCCCGCCTTGCAGGCTGCTAGATTCTGCGAAAGGTCGGGAGACTGGGCGAACGCAAGAATCGGCCAGAGGCCGAGACATGCCGCCAGTGTCCAAAGATATTTTCGAATACTCGATTTCATTTTGTTTGCCCTTCGGAAGAGTAAGGCCTGATCGCCTACGCTGACGTCCGTGTAGCAATTCTGTCGCTGACCGGAACTTTTGTAAGTGGCTCCGGTCCGCTGACAATCAGTCTTTAAAGCCGCATTGAGGTGCGAGCTTGCTACTTGCCGTCTTCTCTTGCTTCGGCAATGTGCGCCTGGTGGCCTGCTTCCGACACAGCTTTCACAAACGCAACCGCACTGGCGGGAGTCGAAGCCTTACCCGAAAGAATATTCCGGAACATCATGTGGTGGCCGTAAATGGCGCGAGTCGAGTCATTGTCCTGCTCAATTACCGCACCTTCCAACGTCAAGCCGGCGAAAATGCCTTTCGAGCGCGAGTAGGTTAGGACTTCAGTGTTCAACAATACGTCAGTTCCGGCGGAAGTGTGACGGCCTACCGGGCCCGCTGCTACCGATCCTTCACCGGTGAGTTCGAACTTGGTCGAAAGCAGGTGCTGTAAACCGCGGTCGTTCATTACGAGCATGACCAGGTCCACACCTTCGACTCCAATTTGCAATCCCCAGCTGCCACCGCCAACGGAGACGAATGCGGGAGCGCTCCAGCCTTCATGGGTGCGGCACGAAGCCACTCCCCGGCCGTGTTTGCCACCAAAGATGAAGCCACCTTTGAGCAGGTTTGGCACTACGACGATGCACTTCGCACCATTCAACACTTCCTCGGGGATTCCTTTGTCGGGCGTCGACATGATCGATTGCAGAACATCCACCGACTTTTGCATGCGATCGATCGTATCCTCGCGGTCCGAGCCGGCGAATGCGTACGTTCCAACCATGCCCAGGAGGCTCATCAACAGCAGTGACATTGCTTTTTTCATGAAAGTTTTCCTTTAGGACGCAGAACTAAGAGGAGGGAGCTTCAGATAGCTGACTTAGTTCAGAAGACCTGAAAGAGAGAGAAGAAGTGCTCGTCTCTACAACCATGATCGCTGAGGCAGAAAGGAATAGCTGGTCTGAATTGCTCACTTCGGCTGCGTGGGTGGGAGCAGGATCTGCCGATCTGGCTAGGCCGGCACGAGTCTTTCGTCACATGTGAGCAATACGGCTCAGAAGTGCCTAGCCGATTCTGCCATGGTGAGTGATCGGAGAGTTGATACGCAGGTCTCGATTGCTCCGTCGCTTGACTGGATCCAACAATCCCAGGATCTGGACGAAAGATGAAGAAAGTGAATCGATTTAGACCGCTGGCTTTCGTGGCTGCGCTCTTTGACAGGTTGCGGGCAGCACTCGTACCCCGGGCCCAGCAGGTCGGAACACAAAGGATGTGTCCGTTTTGCGGGTTGATCACTCCGCGAGCCAAACAGTTTTGTCTCGAGTGTGGGAAACCGCTCAGAGCCCTTGTAGTCGAGCGGAAGGATGCGCGACAAGGGTAGATACTTCAAGTTAAATACATAAGGAGATTGACATGCTTTGGACAATTGTCGCTGTGCTGTTGATTCTATGGCTGCTGGGTTTCAGCTTGCATGTGGCCGGAGGCCTGATTCACCTGCTGCTGGTTGTAGCGCTGGTGGTGATAGTCATCAATCTGTTCAGCGGTCGGAGGACGGTCTAGGGACGACCTCGCCCAGCACAGAGTCCTACTTGTGATTGAACAGGATGCGGAAGCCACGGCTGGTGAGCGCCCGCAGCGATCGCAGAAAGGCGAGGCCAGAACTCTCAGGCGGCGGAGCCTTGGCGGCCACGCGGGCTCGTTCCAGATGTGTCTTATCCGACGGATGTCCCGTGGTAAGAGTACATCTCTCCTTCGGCTTAGCCCTGCACACAGGGCACCGCACGGACATTATCCGCTTCTGCGAGAGTTGCCCTGTTTCCACATCTAATAGTATTCATCGTCGCGACTCTCGAAGATGGTCAATTTTGCTCTTTTTAACCCCGGTTGGGCTGCCTCCGCACAAAATGGGAATCGCGTGGCCGAACTCTCACCTGACTGGCGCACCGCCGACAAATTGCTCGCCGATCGTAGGCCCGCAAGTCGAGCAATACTGACCAGAAATCCTACCCCGGAAGATCTTAGGATCTGATGGAAATGTCTCTCGCGTGGGGATCTAACATGAAAAAGCACTACCTTCACCTCTCCGCTTATCCTTGCGACGCCTGTGCCGGCCCAGTTGTCGCCGGCTCAACCGCGGTCCGCTTGAGTGAAATATCCAAAGAAACCGAGATCAGGCACGTCGGAGCTATCTGCCTGTCGTGCGGCCATCGGCAAGAGACGGCAACCGAACCGGCACGTGTTCGTCACTTGCTGCCGATTGCATGGGAGCAAGTGAGAAGCATCGACACCCGCGATCCGACGGCGGCTTTTGTGGAAGCCCTCGATCATGCGGAACTGACACTTGGCTGAGGCCCGCCTCAGCTTTCGACAGCCGGCTTACCGACTGCGGTGAAGGGCGATGCCGCTCGCGATCATCAACCGGGAAGTCAGCTAAGGCTAACTCGGGAGGAAAGCCGAAGCAGATGAGGAAGGGCATTCGGGGAAGATATTGCAGAATCGGGTTTGAATACTTGGGGCATCCTAGATTTTTCAGGCTGCCATTTTTTCGGATCCTAGTCGTGGAGAACGACATTGAGCAGCGAACTGTGGACCTGCAGCGCACCTTCCGCACCGCCGGCGTAATCAATGAAGCCCAGTTTTCTGAAGCGGTTCATGAAAAAGCTGACACGGGAACGGGTGGTCCCAACCATCTCGGCCAGCGTCTCCTGACTGATCTTCGGAACGACAGTTTCCGGAATGCCTTCCTTGCCAAAATGAGCGAGCAATAAAAGGACGCGGGCCAGGCGTTTTTCACTGGAGTTGAACAGTTGGTCGACCAGATCCTCTTCGTAACGGACATTGCGCCCCAAGAGATACGCAACGAACATTTCGGAAAGCGCAGGCTCGCGATGAAGCGCATCCATCATCGTCTTCTTCTCGACACGGAGAATCTCGCAATCGGTCATGGCAGCGGCTGAACCCATGCGCAGAAGCTGACCTGCCAACGAACCTTCCCCGAAGAAGTTCCCCTGGCTCACGATGGCGATGGTAGCTTCCTTTCCGACCTTGGATACAACGGTGAGCCGCACTTTACCCTTTTGCACATAGAAGACAGAATCCGCTTCATCCCCCTGCGTGAAAATTACTTGCTTCTTCTCGACAGACAGAATCTTCCTGCCCTCACCGATGGTTGCCAGGAAGGTGTTGGGATCGAATCCGCCGTTCTTCTTAACCGCTACCAGAGGGCTCATCTGGTGTAAGTATAGTCTGGAAGTGGCGGGAATCCGCATAAATCACTGGAAACCTCTATGCCGCCTCGTTTGTCCTGGCTCCCACGATTTTGGCAAGAGTGGTCAATTTTGAGCAGTTTAGCTCTATCTGCTGACTCACAATAGGACTGCGAACACACGAAATATCGCTAGTGTTTAGGAGAACGATGCCACCAACGATTCAAGTCGGCGCGATTCTGATGAATAACTGGCCGGGGGTCACACCGCCTCTGAACCTGGAGACTGAGCCATGTTCGGGCGGGTGGTCTCTGCTCAAGGTTCTCGACGGATTTGCCCTTGATCGCAAAATTCACGCTGCCGGGTGGAACTTCTTCTTTATGGCGTCGGAGATCAAGGTGAGCTTCTTTGGCTCACTGGGAACGGCGAAGATCCAGAATGCGTTGAAACGAATTCTGCAGAAGGTAAAGCACCAGCACTTCAATGGGCTGGAAGTAACCGAAATTGTGGCTAAACGGTTCCTGGGCGTGCCATACGTGACCGTCTCCGTGCATTCACGACACATGCAACAGAGCTGTTACCTCGACAGCGTCGACGCACGACAGACGTCTCAAAACAGTGCGGAGTGGGCCAGAAGTTGATCGCTACCCCGATAACCGAAAGCTCACTTATGAAACTTGATGACAAACAAAGTCTCGATCGAACTCTTGAGGCGGCAATCACAGTGTCGTGGGCAGACTTGATGCATGGCGCCCCAACTGGTTTGATTCACATTGAGTACGGCTTCGCTCCAACCGGCACGCTGGATTACCTGAAAGTATGGTCATCTTTAACACGAGGGCATTGGCTTCTCGCTTGTGAGTACTGGATGTCGGAATCCACGTTCCACGGCGCCGGCGTCCGCTTCGACAACGGCTACGCATCCGAGGGCTTGGCGCACATTCTGGAAAGCGTGATGCAGCACCAGAACTCGTTTGTGCTTGCCGCAAACCTTGGCCGGCAGGGACTGCTCCAGATCGAGATGCCCACGGAAGCGCAAAGCGCAGCGGCAACCGCATGGGTAAATGAGGCCGTCGACCGTCTCGGGTTGCCCCTCGCCGAACCTGTCCTCATCTGATTCCTGGAGCAAGGAATGTTCCAATTCACTAAGTTAGCGACATCTTGATGGTGCTACTTTTCCGAAGCTGCGAGGCGCCGGTCCCGATGCGGTTCGGTGCGCGGTTGCCCCGTACCAAGCTCACATTTCTCTCCTGGCTTGGCTCCACAGGTGGGACACCGCACTGCTAGCGCTTCCTTCTCGGTAACTCTCATGGCTAGATAATGCATCGTTGCCCGGAGACAAGATGTTCAATAGTGACCAATCCGGGAGGCCAAGTTTGACAATGCGCACGCGGAAGCCTAACATGGGAAGTGGGCCAGTTACTCTCCTTACTCTTTCAGCTTCTCTGAGCTAGTCAGTTGATCTGAGGCTTTGCGCCATCGGTGGATGTCACCCAAGACAGCAACATTACTCGGAAGCTATCACGCCAAGACTGCACGAGAACGATGTTACGGGAAAGACTGGGCGGTCTGCGCCAGGTTCCATCTGTTCGTCACTTTGAATTTTTGATCCCGGTCACACAGGAGAAACGTATGAAAGTCAAAAACACTAGATTCGTTGTGATGGTAAGCCGCGGGGGTGCTCGCGCGCCTCAATACGTGGAAAGACTTGATCGGACCCCAATTCAGACGACATCCAACCGCAAGCACGCTCTGACCATGGGGAGACTCACGGCCGAAGACGCCGTGAAATCCATGCAAAATTCCCGCTGCATCCCGGAACTCGTGCCCGTCCAGATTTAAGCGAGCATCTGGCTCCATCTGGTCAATTTTGATCAGTCCCGAACTCCACTTTCGTGGAGACTAACAACAGGCAAACTCCAAGTCAGCTTTGGCGAACGCGCAACTGGAAGGAACCCCTTTCAGTTGTTCAGCCTGTTCTCACCGAATTCGGGACAAATGTCGCTGCCAAACATTGTATTTCCCAAGAGAGTATTAGAAGTCGTCGCTCCCCGTCCCTTTATGCGGGAAGCAGTCGCGGCAGTTCGGCCGCGGTTGCAATCGACGCCCTCTCTGCCTAGTCGGATCGCGATGATCGGGAATTATCTTCCCCGGCGTTGTGGAATCGCCACGTTCACCACCGACCTGTGCGCCGCCATCGCCGCCGAGTACGGGACGCCTCAGTTGCTAGCCCTTCCCGTCAACGACACCGAGGAAGGGTACGACTATCCAGATCGGGTGAGATGGTCGCTCGCGCAAGATGACGTGAAGTCGTACCAGGAAGCCGCCGAATTTCTGAACTTCAACAACATCGACATGGTGTGCTTGCAGCACGAGTATGGAATTTTCGGCGGTGCCGCAGGAAGCCACGTTTTGCATCTGCTGCGCGGTTTGAAGATGCCGGTCGTCACGACGCTACACACAGTTTTGCGCGAACCGAATCCAGACCAAATGCTGGTGATGGAAGAGATCGCAGAGCTTTCCGACCGCCTCATCGTGATGAGCGAATTGTCATCGCAGTTCCTGCAGGAAATCTTCAAGGTACCCGGGAGCAAGATCGACATGGTGCCGCACGGTGTTCCGGACCTGCCGTTCTTAGACCCGAACTTTTATAAAGACCGTTTTGGCGTGGAAGGCAAGGCTGTTCTGGTCACGTTTGGCCTGCTCTCGCCGAATAAAGGAATCGAAAACGTAATTCAGGCCTTGCCGCAGATTTTATCCAAACACAAAAATGTCGTTTACATCGTCGCAGGCGCGACTCATCCTCACATTCTCCGACGCGAGGGCGACAAGTATCGAGATAGCTTGCAGGCTCTGGCCAAGGAAATCGGAGTTGAATCGCAAGTGATCTTTCACAACCGCTTCGTTAGTCCTGAGGAAATGGTCGAGTACATAGGCGCTGCGGACATTTACGTCACGCCTTACCAGCATGAAGCGCAGGTGGTTTCTGGAACTCTTGCCTACGCGCTCGGAGCGGGCAAGGCGATTATTTCGACTCCCTACTGGCACGCGATTGAGTTGTTGGACGACCACAGAGGTGCGCTCGTCCCATTCCAGAATCCCGCCGCGATTGCGCAGAAGACAATTGAACTGTTGGACACGCCTGCGATTCGCCATGCGATGCGCAAACGCGCTTATCTGTTCGCGCGCGAGATGGTCTGGAAACGAGTGGCGCAAGGTTACATGGAAAGCTTCGCGCATGTTCGCAGTGACCGTATGCAGAATCCCAAAGTCCAGTTCTCGGCCCGCATGACTGCCAAATCACTGGATCAGTTGCCTGAGTTGAACCTGAACCACCTGCACCAAATGACCGACGACACTGGAATGCTGCAGCACGCGATCTTCAACATTCCGAACCGCAGCGAGGGTTACGCCACGGACGACAACGCCCGCGCTCTCATATTTGCCGTCTTGTTTGAGCTGTCGGACGAGGATTCGTTTAGAAAGACAGATTTGCCTTTCACTAATTACCCCGGCCTGTATCTCTCATTCCTGGAGCATGCCTTTAATCCCGCGAAGGGCAGATTCAAGAACTTTCTTCGGTACGATCGCCGGTGGAATGAGCCCGTAGGCTCTGAAGACTGCCATGGGCGGGCTTTGTGGGCGCTCGGGTCGGTTCTGGGTCGATCCAAGGATCAGGGATTGAGGGGCGCTGCCGGGCGATTGTTCGAGTTCGCGCTGCCCGCCGTGTTGGAATTCAACAGTCCACGCGCGTGGGCGTATAGCTTGCTGGGCATTCAGGAATATCTCACTTCGTATCCGGGAGATCGCGATGCGCAGAAAGGGCGATCCGCACTCAGCCGACGACTGCTTGATATGTATGAGTCCGTCCGGCGGCCAGATTGGAAATGGTTCGAGAACGTTCTAGCCTACGGCAACGCCAGACTGCCTCAAGCCTTGCTGCTGGTCGGTTCGGCATGCGCGGATGATCATATGGTTTCCGCGGGACTCGAATCGCTGGATTGGCTGTTGAAAATGCAGCACTGCGAAATCAAGAGCCACTTTGTGCCGATCGGTTCGCAAGGCTTTTATCGGCAGGATGGTGAGAAAGCCCGCTTCGATCAGCAACCACTCGAGGCTGCAGGCGCGGTTTCTGCGTGCCTGCAAGCGTACCGCGTAACTGGTGACAGCCGCTGGCGGAGCGAGGCCTGGTCTGCCTTTAACTGGTTCCTCGGCGACAATGATCTGCAACTAGCTCTTTATGATTCGGCAACCGGCGGCTGCCGGGACGGCTTGCATCCCGACCGCGCCAACGAAAATCAGGGGGCGGAATCGACGCTATCGTTCCTGATGGCGCTCCTTGAAATGCAATCCCTGCAAGGATCTCAACAAACGGAAATCCCATTATGAGCGTCTCCGCACAAAAGCCTTCGAATACCTTAAGTGTTCGCCACGAATCGCTCCTTATTCGCCATCCTGGCAACCCGATTCTGACCGGTAAACACTGGCCGTACCCCATCAATAGTGTGTTCAATGCGGGCGCAACGCTACTCGCGGATGGCACGACTTTGCTACTGTGCCGAGTCGAGGACCGCCGCGGCTTGTCCCATCTATGCGTTGCTCGCTCTCGAAATGGTTGGGATGGTTGGCAAATTGACCGTGAACCGACCTTGATGCCGAGCCCGGAGAACCATCCGGAAGAAATTTGGGGCATCGAGGATCCTCGCATCACGTTTGTCCCCGAACTGCAGAAGTACGCCGTCACTTATACCTCCTACTCGCGCGGCGGACCCGGCGTGTCGCTGGCTCTGACCGAGGACTTCCGCACCTTCGAGAGATTCGGCGTAATCATGCCGCCCGATGACAAAGACTCTGCACTTTTTCCTCGGAGAATCGACGGCTGTTGGGCTCTGATTCATCGTCCCATGACGACGCTTGGATCCCACATGTGGATTTCTTATTCTCCCGACCTGCGCTATTGGGGCAGGCACCGGCTCATGCTGGAAGCGCGCCGAGGAGCCTGGTGGGATGCAAACAAGATTGGATTATCGCCGCCGCCCATCGAGACTTCCAGAGGATGGCTGGTGTTCTACCACGGAGTACGGCATACGCCGTCGGGCTGTCTGTATCGATTGGGATTGGCTCTTTTCGATCTGGAGAATCCGGAGAAGTGCCTGCTGCGAGGAGATTCGTGGATCTTTGGACCGGAGGCGGAGTACGAGCGCCACGGCGACGTCGACGATGTAGTGTTCCCGTGCGGATACACGATGGACGCCGATGGAGACACGCTCAACATTTATTACGGGGCTGCGGACTGCGCGATTGCACTGGCCCGGGCCAGCGTTCGCGCTCTTCTGGAGTGGCTGGATGCCAATGGCAGCTGCGAACGCCGACGGGAATAAACCGGTGAACCCGCTCCTTTGGATTTTTCAACTCACCTTCGGCCATTGTCATCACAGGCACTTGAGCCGCCTCTTCACCATCAAGCATCGCACCTACAAGGTCTGTTTCGACTGCGGCCGGGAATTCGATATGCCGGACCCCCTGTCGCCAATACGTTCCGTTGCGTCGCTGCCCGCCCCTGTTAAGGCTGCTCCTCATCATGCACGCTGAAATCTCCCTCGCTTCGTCCTGATTCCGGCAGATTCCTCAGAATGTGAGCTATGTTGCTCAGACAGGCCAGATCACACCTGTCATTCTGAAGTTGTCTTCTGAGTGTGTAGACGGAGCCGCGAGGCTGAATCGCAGCTCTTACGTTTAGGCCGCCGGAGACGGGGCCTAGTTAGGTCACGCGAGGCGGCTACATCCAGCGAATCAGCATTCTTCATCCGTGGACCGCCGCCAAACCTTGCGGCGGACCACGATTTGACCCTAAGACTCTAGAGAATCGAAATCATGGCGCCACCTCTGGGCGGATGAGAGGGGTTAGCCCGAAAAAGGAAGGTAAGAATCATGCCGTTAATCCAACTGCTGGAAGTTCTGATCGTGGTGGGTGTCCTGCTGTGGCTGGTGAATCGTTTCATCCCCATGCAGTCGAACATCAAGTCCATTCTGAATGGCGTGGTAGTCATCGCCGTGGTGTTGTGGCTGCTTAACGTTTTCGGGCTTTTTCACTCGATATCACGGATCCACGTGGGCACATTACTGTTCCCGTGAGGAAAGCCGGCGATATATCTGGATGCGCCGCTCAACATTCATAGCAAGCAACGAGGCGGAGATTTGCCTCAAGGAGAAACTTTGAAAACCAAGTTGTTGTTAGCAGCAGGAATCACCCTCAGTTTGAGCGCGTTTGCTCAAACCAACCCTCAAGCGACCGTTGCTCTGGAACCGATGGGTACGACGCCAATGTTCCGGGTAACCGTGATCAGCCGCAGCGTGCAAGCGGTCAACTACCAGCATCGCAGTGGATCTTCGAAACTGGATTTTGCTGGCACGGACCTGATGCCCTCGGCAAACGGCGTGGCCGAAGTAAATAGCAAGCGCGGATCCATCGAGATCAACGCGGAATTCGGCAATTTGCAGAAGCCGACGACTTTTGGCAACGAATACCTGACTTACATTTTGTGGGCGATTTCGCCCGAGGGGCGCGCCGTGAATCTGGGCGAAATATTACTTGGCGGCAATCATCGCAGCAAGGTGCGAGTCACCACGGACCTGCAGGCATTCGCTCTGATTGTCACTGCGGAACCTTACTATGCCGTTCGCCAGCCCAGCAACGTAGTAGTGCTGGAAAACGTAGTGCGCGAAGACACTAAGGGAACTACGGAAGCGGTGAATGCAAAGTACGAACTGATGGAACGTGGCGGGTACATTCCCACCGGCTACAAGTTCGATCCCGTGATTTTGAATGCCAAGTTGCCTCTTGAGTTTTTTGAGGCGCGCAATGCCTTGCGCATCGCTCAATCTGAGGGAGCCGAGCAATATGCCCCCGACAGCTATCAGCGCGCGGTTCAGTTGATGAACAACGCGGATAGCGACGCCACCGACAAGCACATCGACAAAAAGCCGTTGATCGCAGTGTCCCGCGAAGCGGTGCAGACCGCAGAAGATGCACGCGCGATCGCAGTCAAGAAAATGGACGATGTCCGCCTGGCAAATGAGCGCCAGGATTCAGCCGATGCCCAAGCCAGGACGCAGGAGCAGGCGGATGAAGCGAAGCGGCAGAGGCGGCTAGCTGAGTCCAACGCGGCAAATGCGCAAGCTGCCAATGCTCAAGCCCAGTCGGATGCGGCAAACGCACGCAATGACGCCGCGGACGCACAGGCTGCAACCGCGAAGGCCCAAGCAGAGATGGCGGCCAATCAGGCCTCGTCCGCCAGCGCACTTTCGGCGGCGCAAGCGGATGCAGACCAATCCCGCTTGGCGGCACAGCAGGCACAGTTGAACGCCCAGCAAGCGGAGACCGACAAAGCGGCCTTGCGCGCAAAGTTGTCTGAGCAATTGAATTCCATTCTTCAGACTCGCGACAGCGCACGCGGTCTCATCGTCAGCATGTCTGATGTTCTGTTTGACACCGGGAAGTATTCGTTGAAGCCGGGAGCACGCGAGAAACTGGCGAAAGTCGCCGGCATTCTGTTGGCCTATCCGGGACTCAATATTGAAGTCGGTGGCTACACCGACAATGTGGGCGGCGATTCCATGAATCAAACGCTGTCGGAAAATCGTGCGAATTCGGTGCGCGACTATCTGGTGCAAGAGGGCGTCGCGACAGGTTCGGTGTCGTCCAAGGGCTTCGGCAATACTATGCCGGTAGCCTCCAACGACAATTCCGCTGGCCGCCAGCAGAACCGCAGAGTGGAACTTCTCGTCTCCGGCGATGCCATCGGCAACCCGGTGAACGCGACTACGGGAAGCTTGCAGTAGGGCATACGCAACAACGATCGATTCGATAGACGGAGGCAACACCATGAAGCTAGTTGGAGTGATCGGCACAGGAATTCTGTCGTTGACACTGGGCGCTACTGCTCTTGCGTACCCACAAGAGCAGCGCGACCAGCAGGAAGAAAACAAGGATAAGCCTGCTCAGGAAGAGAAGAAGGCGCAACCCGAGAAACCCGCCAAGCAAGATGAGAAGAATGCGCGGCAGGAAGAAAAGAACACCAGGCCTGAAGAGAAAAACGCGCAGGAGCACTCACAAGAAGCCAAGCCTGGAAAACAGGAGGAACACGCCCAGGCTAACGGCGGCGGCCGCATTCCCGCCGACAAGTACAAAGCCAATTTCGGACGCGAACATACCTTCCGCGTCACTGCGGGCGATTACCAGAATCACCGCTTCCGATACGGCGGTTACTGGTTCGGGTTCGGTCAGCCGTGGCCATCCAACTGGCTGTACACGCAAGACGTTTATGTTGTCGAGATCGACGGCGTGTATTACCTGTGCAATGCGAGCTATCCGGGCGTCAATCTCATGCTCAACGTCACGCTGTAGCACCACCTACCGTTAGCGAATCGGCGCGGGCGTCTTCAGCCTGCGCCTTTCGACGTTTAGCGAAGAAAAATAGGCTGCGAAGGCTGCAATCGTTTTTCTAGCCGAGTAGATTGTGAATGTGGCGCCATGATCTGGAAGGCTCGTCATCTCAGTAAAATAGGGGGCAGTCGAGGCTGGAAGTTGAAACGGCGTAGCTGTTGCGGCAACTGCGGCGGTGGTCACGGCATCTTCTTTGCTGCATGAGCTCACCGGTTGTAACTTGAGTCAGTGCCCGATTCAGCCCTCGACGACTGAATCCCAAAACCGCTGCCCGGAAGGAATCCTGCATGTTGATTAAGCTCGGCTACGAATTGGTCTTTTATTGTCCGCAAGAGACGCCGATGATCCTCATGGTCAACGTCCATTATTCTCGCGCCTTGGATATCGTCACGCCCGACCTGCTGGTCACCGACCCGGGAACGCCGATCACGGCGTATCGGGACGGCTTTGGCAACTGGTGCACCCGAATTGTGGCGCCTGTCGGAAGAATTCGCCTGACCAGCACCGGGGTGGTTCGAGACTCGGGCGAAACCGATGTACTGACGCCCTCCGCTCAGCAGCACCCTTTGCAGGAATTGCCGGAAGATACTCTGGTCTTTCTGTTGGGCAGCCGGTATTGCGAGACCGATCTATTGTCCGACGCAGCGTGGTCGCGATTCGGCCAGACGACGCCGGGCTGGTCGCGGGTCCAGGCGATCTGCGATTTCGTTCACAACCATATCGCTTTCGATTATCAGAAGGCGCGGCCCACGCGAACCGCCTGGGAGGCGTTCAACGAGGGTGTGGGCGTCTGCCGCGACTTCGCGCACCTGGCGATCGCGCTCTGCCGCTGCATGAATATTCCGGCGCGGTATTGCACCGGATACCTTGGCGACATGGGGACGCTGCCGCCTTACGGCCTGATGGATTTTGCCGCATGGATTGAAGTCTATCT
>JBEKBW010000060.1:0-27759 GCA_050015215.1 Candidatus Sulfotelmatobacter sp. | reverse complement strand
GCAAAGCTCGGCATCGACGATCCGGCAGGGAAAGACCGAAAGCGGCTCGTCACGTTTGTTGAGATCGATCGCTGCGCTACTGACGCAGTTGCAGTGGTTACCGGCTGCCGTTTGGGAAAACGTGCGCTAAAGTTTCGCGACTGGGGCAAAGTGGCGGCAACTTTCGTGGATGTGAGCGCGGGCAAGGGCGTCCGGGTTGCTGCCAAAGAGTCTTCCAAAGCGCTCGCCCGAGAGATGCATCCGGAGATTGCGGACAAAAATCAGCAGCAGATGCTTGCTTATCGCGAGATTACCGACGATGATCTTTTCACCATTCAATGGGTGAAGGTTGATTTAGCTCCCGAAGAGTTTCCCGGATACAAAGGCGAGCGCATCGTCTGCGAGGCTTGCGGCGAAGGGATCAACTTCCGGCGGGAAGTGCACGTTGGTGGGAAAATTCTTTGCCGGGCCTGCGCCGGAGACTGTTATTACCAGGCGGTCTAAGACGACTGCTCGTAGGCATAGGCCGCGCGCAAGATCGTAGCTTCGTCAAAATGCTTCCCTAGAATCTGCAACCCGATCGGCAGCTTTTTGTTCGTTTCGCCGCAAGGAATGGAGATGCCAGGAATGCCGGCCAGGTCGGCGGTCACGGTATAGATGTCGGCAAGATACATAGCGAGCGGATCATTCGACTTTTCGCCGAGGCGAAATGCAGCCGTGGGGCTGGTCGGGGTCACGATCGCATCCACTCTACGGAAAGCTTCCTCGAAATCGCGGGTAAGCAGGGTTCGCACTTTCTGGGCTTTCAAATAATATGCGTCGTAGTAACCGGCGCTGAGCGCATACGTGCCGAGCATGATGCGGCGCTTCACTTCCGCGCCGAAGCCTTCGTCACGCGTCCAGCGGTACATTTCCGAAAGCGACTTCACTCCCGCGGCGCGATGGCCGTAGCGCACGCCATCGTAGCGGGCCAGGTTCGCGGACGCTTCTGCCGTTGCAATTATGTAATACGCTGGAATTGCGTAGGGAGTATGCGGCAGTGAGACTGGCACGATTTCGCAACTGAGGCTTCTGAATTTGTCGATTGCGGATTCGACCGCTTGTCGAACCTCGTCGTCCAAGCCATCTCCGAAATATTCTTTTGCAACACCGAGTTTCATCCCGCGTAGCGGTCTGTCTAGCTCGGCCGGATAGTCTGGCACAGGCAAGTCCGCTGAAGTGGCATCCATCGGATCGCGGCCGGCAATTGTGTGCAGAACGATCGCCGCATCCTTTACCGTTTTGGTGAGTGGCCCAATGTGATCGAGAGAAGAGGCGAAGGCGATTAATCCGTAGCGCGAAACGCGGCCGTAGGTTGGCATCAATCCCACGACGCCGCAAAACGATGCCGGTTGGCGAATTGAACCGCCTGTGTCGGAACCTAGCGCAGCTACGGCCATATCCGCGGCGACCGCGGCGGCTGATCCGCCTGACGAGCCCCCTGGTACGCGGCTCGGATCACGCGGGTTGTGGACGGGATGGAATCCGGAGTTCTCGTTCGAAGAGCCCATGGCGAACTCGTCGCAGTTCGTCTTACCGAGTACGACTGCGCCGGCGGCTTCCATGCGCGCCACGGCGGTGCAATCGTACGGCGGGATGTAGTTACTCAGGATCTTCGATCCGGCGGTCGTTCGAACTCCGCAGGTGGACATTACATCCTTGACCGCGACGGGCACGCCAGCAAGTGGGGGCAATGGCTTGCCTTCGGCAGCCATGCGGTCGATTCGATCCGCCTGCGTTACAGCGCGCTCTTTGCAGAGCGTTAAGTAAGCGCCGATCTGTGTATCTTCGTTTTCTATGCGCGCATAGTAGGACTCCGCGAGCGAAAAAGCAGTCACTTTCCGCTCTCGAACGGCGGATCGCGCGGCATCGATATTTAGCTGGTGCAATTCCATTTCGATTTCGACGAATGCTTGCGAACTCCAGGAAAGGCTTTTTCGAGCGGCGAACCGATTGGAAGCAGAGGTGCTCTTTTCTATCTCTCGATCACCTTCGGCACGCGAAAGAACGTTCCATCGGAATCAGGCGCATTTTCGAGTGCAACTTCCTGCGGCAAGGATTTACGAAGCCCCTCGAGAATATCTTCGCGAGTCGCGTAGGCAAACCGGTCACTTCCCTGCTCTGCTCCATCAATACGGTAGCGATCGGAAACCTGGGCCATAGGCTCCACATTCGAGGTGTCGAGTTCGTTGAGCCGGTCGACGTAATCGAGAATCGAGTTGAGATCTCTCACCATTCCGATGCGCTCGGCGGCGGAAAGCTCCAGATTGGCCAGATCGGCGACGTAGGCGACGTCTTTTTCCGTGACTTTCATTTTTCCGGCGCTTCCCTGCGGATCACAAAATCGATTCTCTCCACCTTTTGTCCGGCGTATCGATTCAGAAGCGCGAGATAGCGTGGAGCAAGGTTCTGCATTTCTTGTTTCCATCCTCCGTCGGGAACTTCGACGCTCAATACGGCATTGGCAAAGCGCAAAGCGCAGGTGCGCTCCGCTACTGTCGAACCACATACCAGAGGCCAGGCGAGAAGCGGGGCATCGGCTTGCGGCGCTCGCCGCAGCGATCCCACCACGATTTTTTCGAGACCCGATCCTACCTGCTGCAGAATGCACCCCTCAGAATTGCTGCCATTCATTGCGGCGCGGCGACTCCGATTTTAACATTCCGTTCTGAGATCGGTTCATGATTCCAGCGGAAACTGGCGTGTGACATACTTCAGGGCGGCATCACGCGAGAGCAGTTGGCCTTCGAGTTGGGCGTCTTCCACCGCATCCAGAATCTCACGAAACCTTGGCCCCGGCTGATATCCGGCGGCAATCAAATCATCGCCACTGATCAACGCGCTGGGACGGAACTGTTCCACGGGGATTTCTGCCAGCTTCTTCTGCAGGAATTCATACGTGCTCAGATTGCCATGACTGGCAAGGCTGTCGGCGCGGTGCAGAGCGAGATGTTCCTCGAAGCCGGGCAGGCGCATGAATCTCTTCAGGGTCGACTCTTTCATGCGGCTGACGTGGCCGAAGCGCATGTGATTGTCTACGAGAGCGAGAACCTGCGCCGTGTCTTGTTTCGAGAACCTGAGGCGCTCGCAGATTTCCTCGGCAATCTTCACTCCCACGTCCACGTGGTCGTCGAATCGAATGCGATCGGGGGCTACACGGAAGGTTGCGGGCTTGCCCACGTCGTGCAGCAGCGCGCCCCAGGCGAGCGTGGGCGGGCAAGGCGAAGGCAGATGATCCAGCAGTAATAGCGTGTGCACAAAGACATCGCCTTCAGGATGAAACTCTGGGGGCTGTTGAACGCCTTTCATTTTGGAAATTTCGGGAAGCACTTCATCAAGTAGCCCGGTTTGATCCAACAAGAGAAGCGCCCGCCGAGCATGGCCCTCGGTGAGCATTTTCGTTAGTTCATCGCGAACGCGCTCGCGCGATACTAGTTGAATTTCGGTGGCATGGCGCTGAATGGCGGCTAGCGTCTCGGGCTCGATTTCATACTCGAAGCGGGCCGCGAAGCGGACGGCGCGCAACATGCGTAATTTGTCTTCGGCAAAACGCCTGTCAGGAGCGCCGATGGCGCGAATTCGCCTGTCTCGCAGGTCGTCGCGGCCGCCGACGAAATCGAGCACTTCACCTGCAACCGGATCGAGCATCATGCCGTTGATCGTGAAGTCACGGCGAACCACATCTTCCTCAGGATTCTGGCTAAATCGCACTTCGTCGGGATGGCGGCCGTCCGAGTATCCGATATCGCTGCGGAAGGTCGCCACTTCGATCGTTTGAGCTTTCGAGCTTGCAGTCGCACGCACCTCTTCCGGGACTGGGACTAGAACAACGCCAAACTGCTCTCCCACCGCGTAGGTTTCGGGAAAGATCTCCATTACCTGTGATGGCGTAGCGTTTGTGGCGACGTCGTAATCGGCGGGTTCGCGGTTCAATAACAGATCGCGAACGCATCCGCCTACGAGATAGGCTTGAAAGCTGTGCTGGCGTAGCGTTTTGATAATCGAGATGGAAAATTGTTTGCTCATGCGCGGATAGCCCGGCAAAATTCATCATACCGCGGAGATTTTGAGATTGTGGGTGCGGATGCGAGTAGGACTACAGAAAAATCACAACGCCCCGCGGTCCACTCCGGCTTCTTCCTTGTTGACTGTCTTATAGGCCCATGCCATGCGCGGCGTGTTGTGGGATATGCCAATTTGCCCTTTTGCGTTCAGCACGATGATGCCGCCATGGCCGTCCAAACGCTGTTTCAGGTAATTGATCGCTTCCTGCGCGGCCCACTCCGGGAGATTGCCTGCCGCTACGCGGTCGGCTGTCCACTTTGCCAGGACCAGCTTCATAATGGGCTCGCCCCATCCCGTAGTCGAGACTGCGGCGCTGGAATTATCGGCATAGCAGCCACAGCCGATCAGGGACGAGTCACCAAGGCGGCCAGGAGCTTTGTTGAGAGTTCCTCCTGTCGAAGTCGCGGCAGCGATATTGCCGTCGCGATCGAGCGCAACCGCGCCGACAGTGTCGTGCGAGATGGTTGGAGCGAAAAGGTCGTCGCCGTGGCCGGCAGTATCGCGTTGATATTCGTGCAGGCGTTCGACCTCGCGGGGAATGACAAGGTCTTCGTTACGGCAAAGCTTGATGCCATGCTCGGCTGCGAACTGCTCCGCGCCTTCGGCGACGAAATAAACGTGTGGACTCTCGCTTAGAATCTTGCGTGCCGCCCGAACGGGATTCGCCAATCGTTCCACGCAGCCGACGCCCCCGGCGCGAAGCGTAGCACCGTCCATGATTAGAGCATCAAGCTGGACTTTGCCATCGCGGTTGAGGAAGCTTCCGCGCCCGGCGTCGAAGGTTTCGTCGTCTTCCATGATGACGACGGCTTCTTCGATCGCATCGAGGGCCGCGCCGCCGCGCTCCAGCACGCGCCAGCCGGCGGTCAGGGCGTTGCGCACGCCGCGGATGTGCTTTTCGACCATGTCATCAGGCATGGACCATGCGCCGCCGTGGACAACTAGGACAGGATTCGTCGACAAAAAGGACTTCTCCGGTGGATTTCGTTCTTAAGGCTGAAGGCACAGTCTAGCATTCGGCTCTGATTGCGGTTGGGGAAGCGCGCGGAGCCGAACTGATTGTGCCTCAACAAGTTCTTTGATCCCTAGGCGGCCTTGGCGGGGACTTGGGGATCCTGCGTTCGAGTCCAGGTGTAGCGCATGCGATGAATTACCGTAAGTGTCGATAGAACGGCGATGATCCATAGCACGGGGGCCATGCGGTTGAACAGCGCACCGATAATTACCAACACCAACCGTTCAGGCCGTTCCATGAAGCCTACGCGGCAGGACCCGATGAGCGACTCAGCGCGGGCACGGGTATAGCTCACCATGATCGCGCTGACCATCACAAATGCGGTGAGGACCACATAGAAAAAACGGTCGCCGCGGGCGTAAAAAACCAGGAGGCCGAGAAACTGTGAGGCGTCGCTGTAGCGATCGATTACCGAATCGAAAAACGCTCCGAAGCGGGTTACCCGGTTGGTGGCGCGGGCAACCTGGCCATCTACTAGATCAAAAAAGCCGGAACCGATAATCACGAGGCCGGCGTAGAAGAACAATCGACGTTGGGTGTACGCGGTGGCGGAGCCGAATAAAATCGCCGCCCAGGTGTTCACTACCAGCCCCATGAACGTGAGCACGTTGGGATTGATGCGCGACAGAGCGAGCCAGCGAACGATGGTGTCGAGCAGCACACCGCAGGCGCGGCCGAAGGCGCTCGTCCAGGAATGGTTCGCCATCAGGCTTGCGCTTTCTCGGGATCGGGTTCGTCGTGGATCGTGGTCAAGCTTAGGATTTCCAGCTCCCGCTTGCCGTTCGGAGTAATCACGATGGCTTCGTCGCCAACTTTCTTGTTCAGAAGGGCGCGGCCAATTGGAGATGTGGTCGAAATCTTGCCGGCGCCGACATCCGACTCCTCGCTGGTGACCAGCTTATATTCCATTTCCTCGTTCTTAGTGCTGTCGTAGACTTTCACCGTGGAACCCAGCCCCACTTTGTCCTTGGGGATGTTGTTCATGTTGGTCAGGGAGAGATCGGCGAGGCGCTTGCCGAGCTGGCGGAAGCGCGCCTTGACAAACTCCTGGCGCTGCTTGGCCATGTGATACTCGGCGTTCTCGCTCAGATCGCCGAGCGCGGCGGCCCGTTTGATCTCTTTGGGCAACTCGTGAACGAGTTCGTGCTCGAGCGCGTCAACTTCTTCCTGCAATTTCTTTCTGAGTTGGTCAGTCATGCGTAAAAAGGCAACTTTTTAAATTATAAACCGGCTCTCCCGACGCAAGGACGAGGTCGCTTGAAATAAACGAAAAACCCGATCTCAAGCCGGGAAGCGGTTTGAGATCGGGCCTGTGATTCACCGGAAGGCCGGTGAGATAGTTAGTCGGTGGTCCCGGTGCCGATGATGCCAAACGACAGGGCGGCGCAGCCGGTGGTTGAGACTTCGCAATCATTCGCGTAGTCGAAGCCGAAGTACAAAGAGTTGAAGAATCCCTCGTCAGCAGGCTCAAGAGCGCCGTAGCGATTCAGGCCGTTAGTGCTGCTGAAGTAGTACTGGGCGATGCTGCAGCTGCTGTTGCCGCTGTCGGTGCACTGCGGGGTGATGTTCAGCCAGTAGCTGCCAGCCGAAAGAGTGACGGCCGGGCTGATTTTCACCTTCAGTGTGTACTCAGTAAGGCCGAACGGGGAACGACCGGTCGGAATAAAGCTGGTGCCGGAGGTGGTCGAAGTTCCGGAAGCAACCGTGGACCCGCCGCTGCCTTCGCTAACGCCGCTGGCAATAGCCCAAGGAGAGGTGCTCGGGTCGAGGCCGTCATAACCATCGGCCAGGGTATTGATGAATGCACCGTCCACCGTCCAGGTTTGGCCGGCGGGCACTGTGAACGCGCCCCACACTGTGGTGTCGGAAACAAGAAGGGTATTCTCGTTCGCGAAGCCATTGTCGTTGGGAGCGTCGGGGTTATTGTCGCCACCGTAGAAGAGGCAGCTCGGAGAGCAGTAGGACGGTGGGGTCAGCGCCGGAAGCCCGACTGGATACTTTTGTGGAATTTTGCTCTTGCTAATAACCAAAGCCGAGTGGCCCTTGGTACCGGTCTTAGCAAAAGCAGTTGCGGCGAGAAGCGATGCTACCACTGCAATCGCGAGAAGCGTTTTTTTCACTGTGTTCCTCCTGATTTTTTTAACTGATGTTTTACTGAGAGTAGTGGTTCGGCAGATTGTGCCTTTCGATTCTTCGTGGAAACCGGAAGTGCACTGGGACCGAATCCTAACTCGCCTGAAAATAAAGTCAAGCGAAATCGAGCGCTGGACGCGGGATTTTGGTGATGTGAAATGTTCGCGCTAAAAATGTTGCAAGATTCTTCACAATTGGATGGGAGTGAAAACTTCTGCACAGCGCAGCATACGGGAAGTGCTGTATTGCAGTGGGCGGCGATGCGAGTGGCGAGGGAGCAAACCGAAACTCCTCCTGCCGCGCGGACATTGGCAACCTCAACCCTCCCGAATCGGTCCTCGTGGCTTTCCAAATTCGACATTTTCTACGGTCCACCCGAGACGAGATGGGTAGCATAGTTTCCAGGTGGTTTGATGATCCCGAGACGCACTGTGCAAGCCGCGCTTCGTATCTTGGACTGGCTGGCCGCGCGTACTCTGCCGCCGCAAGAAGGTCCTGCCCACCAGAGTACCGGACGCCGCGGCGAAGAGGCGGCATACTTCCATCTGCGAAAGCTCGGTTACACGATGGTGGCGCGAAATTTTCGTTCGCCACGCTGCCGGGGAGAGATCGACCTGATCGGATGGGACAAAGATGTGCTCTGCTTTGTGGAAGTGAAGACTCGCAGCACACGCGACGTAAAACCGGGAGAAGCGGCCGTGGGCCGGCACAAGCGGAGTGAAGTGGCGGCGGTGATCAGAGATTACCTGCGCCAGCTTCCACCTTCGTGTCAATGGCGCTTCGATATAGTAAGCGTATACTATGACCGTTCAAGCCAGCCGAGGATTGAAGTGTTTCGCAGCTCCTCGCTGACGGCTTAGATTGAAATTTCGTCATCCTAAAAATGGCAAGAGGTTCGTTGCGTGCCTGAGTTAAGAAAAGATCCGATTGTTGGCCGGTGGGTAATTATTTCTACAGACAGGGCCAAACGTCCTACGGATTTTGCCCGCGAGAATGTGAAGCTAAAGGGCGGTTTTTGCCCGTTTTGCTATGGAAATGAGGGCAAGACGCCGCCCGAGATTCAAGCCTACCGGCCTGGGACAAACGGCGGCCCGGCATCGCAGCGCGATACGCCCGGCTGGACAGTGCGCGTGGTGCCGAACAAGTTCCCGGCACTGGGGATCGAGGGCAACCTGAATCGCCAGGCCGAGGGCATGTTCGACCGCATGAATGGCATCGGGGCGCATGAGGTGATCATCGAAACGCCGGATCACAACGCAAGCTTGGCCACGCTGCCTCCAAAGCGCATTGAAGATGTGCTGTGGACATTTCGGGATCGCATTCTCGATCTCAAAAAAGACCGGCGGTTCAAATATATTTTGCTGTTCAAGAATCACGGCGAGGCAGCAGGAGCTTCGCTCGAACACGCGCACTCGCAGCTGATCGCACTACCGATTCTGCCGATCAATGTGACTCAAGAGCTGGAAGGCGCGAAGCAATATTTTCTCTACAAAGAGCGTTGCGTCTTCTGCGACATCATCCGGCAGGAGACTGAAAATGGAAGCCGGGTTGTGGCCGAGAACGAAAATTTCCTGACCATCGCTCCGTATGCTCCGCGTTTTCCATTCGAGACGTGGATTCTGCCGAAGTCGCATGAGTCGGCGTTTGAAAATTCGTCATCGCACATGTTCGAGAATTTGGCCAGGGCTTTGAAGACGCTTCTGATCAAGGCCGACCGCGTGCTGGATAATCCGCCGTATAACCTGGTGGTGCACACTTCTCCGGCGCAGGATCCTTCCAATGACCACTACCACTGGCACATTGAGTTCATGCCCAAGCTGACGAAGACGGCGGGATTCGAGTGGGGCACTGGCTTCTATATCAATCCGACGCCGCCCGAGGAAGCGGCGAAATTCTTGCGCGAAGCCAGCGTGGAAGAACCGGTTCCAGTAACGGTTGGGTAGCTCAAGACTCCACGTCAATAAAATTAGGGCACGGCTAACGCCGTGCCCTTTGCAGTTGGATAGAGAGAGGCTGATGGCGGCGGGCGACGGACGCTACTGCGTGGCTCCCGCTGCAACAGCAGCAAGGCCAGAGTAGTCCAGCCGCGCTGGGAAATTGTCATGAAAATGTAAAAACTGCCGGGGCTAGTCACGCCTGCTCGCACTGACTCTAGCTTTGGGTGCGGTCCTGGAATTCTTCGTGCCACGCCATCTGGATGGCTTCTAGTTTGCCTTCGTTCGAAGCACCTGGATCGCCCTTGAAATCGGGCAGAGCTGTCACGTAGCGATGCAGGTCGGTAAAGCGAACCGTAAGCGGATCGACATCGGCATGCGCTTCGGAGAGAAGAATGCCAATGTCTTCGGCATCGTCCCAGGTTAGGGGTTTGGGCATAAAAGTCCTTTGTCGCAGGTTTCAAGGTTTCAGAGTTTCGAGGTTGCGAGCATGTGGGCTTTACCTAGTCAACTTTGAAACTCTTTCCTAGTGATGCTCTTCCGAGATGTAATTTCGATTCCAGGCCGGAATCTCGACCACAACCTTGCCGGGCTTCGTGATCTGTACCTGGCAGCCGAGACGCGAGTTTAACTGCAGATCGGCGGCCATGTCCAGACGGTCGGCTTCGTCATCATCCATGGGAGAGAGATTTTCGGCGCCCTCTTTGATCCAGACATGGCAGGTGGTGCAGGCGCAATTGCCGCCGCAGGCGTGGTCGAGCGGGATGCCGTAGTTCAGCGCGACGTCGAGAATCGACTCTTCCTTGCCGTGGTCTTCATAGGGCAGCTTGCCGTGCTCGAACTGCACGGTTTTGCCTTCCGGCAGGAACGTTACCTGTACGGTGTTTTCGCCGGGGGCTTCTTCGGTCAATGTACCGGCTCCTTGTGTTTTTTCTTTGGACATCGATTCCTCACTTGTCAACACTTACTCTTCCCAGTACAGCGATGGGGAGAGGCCATCGCGACAGACGGCGCTACTCGAATTCTGCCTTCGCCATCGGATGCGGAGCGGTTGGGCCTTCGCCCATATCCGTCTCATCCATATTTTTACCTTTCAACGCTGTCGTGACCGCACTATCCATCATTAACTCTGCCAAGCGCATTGTGCCCTGGTTTAGCGCATCGATGGCTTTGCGAATTGCCTGATAATCGTCTTCCGACTTCACCGCGATTAACGCTTTTTCCATTTTCGCGATGTTTTTCTTTTCTTCGGTTGTCAGCACAGCCCATGCGGGACTTTTCTTTCCTTTGTCGAGCGCGGCCATAATTGTTGCCGCCTCGTTACGCGCCTCTATTACCTGACGCTGCCGGAAGTCTTCCTCTGCACTGTCGAAGGAGTCGAGAATCATACTCTCGACCTGCTCGTCAGTGAGGCCGTAGCTGGGCTGGACTTGAATTTCGGCTTCTTTGCCGCTGCGTTGCTCACGGGCGGAAACATGCAGGATGCCGTTGGCGTCGATGAGGAACTTGACTTCGATGCGCGCCATCCCTGCGGCCATTGCCGGAATGCCCTTGAGATCGAATCGGGCTAGCGAACGGCAATCCTTCGCCAGTTCGCGCTCGCCTTGCAGCACGTGAATGGCGACATTCGCCTGGCCATCGACCTGCGTGGTGTAAAACTGTGTGGCCGATGCGGGAATCGTTGAGTTGCGCAGGATGATCTTGTCGGCGACGCCACCCGCGACCTCGATGCCAAGCGAGAGCGGTGTCACATCCAGTAGGAGCATGTTCTCAGTGGCTACCGAGCCGCCGCCGAGGATATTCGCTTGCACAGCTGCGCCTAAGGCAACTACTTCATCAGGATTCAGGTCCGTGTGCGGCCCACGCTGGAAGAGTTCTTTCACGAGGGCACGAACTTTGGGAATGCGCGTCGATCCACCGACGAGGACAACTTCATCGATTTGTTCCGGCTTTAAACCCGCGTCTTCCATCGCTTGCTTGCAGGGGCCGACGGTTTTGTCGATAACGGGCTGAATCAACTGCTCGAACTGATCTCGCGTAATCTGACGCAAGTAGCGCTTGCCCCCCGGCAGTTCAATATCGAGTTTTGTAGAGGCCTGAGAGGAAAGTGCGATTTTCGCTTCGATCACTGCTTTGCGGACAGTCTGCACCACCTCGGGGTTGCGACGAAGGTCGAGGCCAAGATCGCCCTGAATATCGTCGAGCGCGATTGTGATCAGCAGATTATCGATGTCGTCGCCGCCGAGGTGCGTGTCGCCGTTGGTGGCAACAACTTCAAAGATGCCATCGTGAAGCTTGAGGATCGAGATGTCGAATGTACCGCCGCCGAGGTCGTATACGGCGACGATTCCATTTTGCTTTTTGTCGAGACCGTAGGCTAAGGACGCGGCAGTCGGTTCGTTCACCAATCGCAAGACTTCTAATCCGGCAATGCGGCCTGCGTCTTTTGTGGCCTGACGTTGCGCGTCGTTAAAATAAGCCGGTACAGTTATGACGGCCTGTGTGACCGGCGCTCCGAAGAAGCGTTCAGCATTGCGTTTGAGCTGGCGGAGGATGAGCGCGGAAATTTCCGGCGGCGTGAATGTCTTTTTGCCGAGCTTGATACGTAGGACTTCGCCCGGTTGCAGATCCGCTGCCAGGCGGAATGGGAAGAACTTCAATTCATCCTTCACATCGTCAACGCCCCGCCCCATAAGGCGTTTGATCGAGTAAACCGCGCGCTCGGGATCTGAAATCAGAGAATTGCGGGCGGCGTTGCCGATGACTGGCTGATTATTCTGATCCAGAGCAACGACGGATGGAACAAGATTGGAGCCATCCTCGCCGGGAATTACGACAGGGATCTCCCCTTGCATGAAGGCCACGAGAGAGTTCGTCGTGCCGAGGTCGATTCCGACAATGCGATCAGTAGTCATTGCATTCAAATTTGAAGTCTAGCAATTGGCAGTTAGCCGAAGACTAATTGCTAATTGCTAACTGTCAATTGCTAGTCGCTCTCGAGAACTTCACTCACGTCCCGGACCAAGTTGCGGATGTAGTTGCGGCGGTTCAGTACATCCACCATTCTGTCGAGGGCTCGCTTGCGCTCATCTTCAGAAACAACCTGTCCGGCCTGTTCGCGATCCATCAGCGCATCCCAGGTCCTCCAGTAGCCTTGCAGCTCGTGCAGCAGGGCTTCGTACTTTTCTTCGAGTTCCAGCTTCTGGCGGCCGATTTCTTCGATCAGGGCGGGATCGTCCTCGCCCATTTTTTTCTGCATGCGGAGTTCTTCCAACTGCATGTTCAGCTCGAAGACTTCTTCCAGCAGGTCTGGGGGAACGATTTGCTTTTTCGCCTGTCCTGTCGACCGGGCTTGTTCCGTGGCGCTTTTCGATTGCTCTTCCAGTTCCACGCCTTCGAGCTTCAGTAGGTATTGCGTGCGCTTAATGGGATCCTTCAGGGTGCGATGAGCGTCGTTGAGCAGTGAACTCTGCTGCAGGCTCCATTCCTGTTCCCGGTCACCCGCTCGAGCGTTGAGGTCGGGATGCAGTTTGCGGCTCAAACCGTAAAAATCCTTGTCCAGCGCTGCGACTTCGATATTTAACTTTCGTGGCAAGCCGAAGAAAGTGAAATAATCCACCGGCGCGGGCGGCTGCACCTTGCCGCAGGACTCACAAAAGTGCATGGCGCGCATGGTGCCGCACGACCAGCAGGACTGAGTTTCCTCTGGCGCGGGCTTCGCCGTAATCGTGGTTAAAGTTTTGGTCATCATTCTCGACTGCTACCACTCTTCATTCTTTGCCAACACGAACGCATACTCGCACCGGCCTACGCTCTGCTGTGTGGACGAGGGGCGGTCGTTTGTGGCGGGCTTTCGCGGCCGAGGGCGGCCGCGCCACAACACCGATCAAGCCGTAAACGAAGTCCCGCAGCCGCACGACTTCGTAGCCTGGGGATTCACGAAGACGAATCCCTGCTGCATCAGCGTTTCCTGGTAATCGAGGGTCATGCCGTGCAGGTAGATGAACGACTTCGGGTCCACGAACACGCGAACGCCTCCGAACTGGAAGATGCGGTCGCGCTCGCGCGGCTGAGTATCGAAGCGAATGTTGTAGCTAAGGCCGGAACATCCGCCGCCTTGCACGCCCAGGCGCAAGCCGCCCTGCTCTGGCGAGATGCCTTCCTTGGCCATGGCGGTCCGCACCTTTGCAACCGCCTTCTCGGTTATGAGAATGCCCTTGGCAGTTGCCTGCGTTGCGGGTTGTTCGGTAGCCGTCGTCATTCGATTCTTAACGCAGTGCCTCAGCGGCTAAAGCCCAACAGAGGCGCAGCGATCACGGCACGACTAAAGTCGTGCCCTTCCTGCGATGCGCCGCGGCGGAAGCCGCGCTCTTTCAAAGCTCAGAGCATCCAGCTCGCGCGAAAGCTTATTGCATCACTGTGGACGCGACCGGCTTTGCGCTTTCCTGCTTTTTCTTCCAGTCGCCGATTGCGGCGCGGATTGCGTCTTCGGCCAACACAGAGCAATGGATCTTTACCGGAGGAAGCGACAGCTCCTTCACGATATCCATGTTCTTGATGGCGAGAGCTTCCTCCACCGTTTTGCCTTTGACCCACTCTGTGGCCAGCGAGGATGAAGCAATCGCGGAGCCGCAGCCGAACGTCTTGAACTTGGCTTCTTCAATCACGTTGGTCTCGCGGTTGACCTTGATTTGCAGCTTCATCACGTCGCCGCACTCGGGCGCGCCGACGAGGCCGGTTCCGACGTCAGTGCTGCTTTTGTCCATAGAGCCGACGTTGCGGGGATTGTTGTAGTGATCGATTACTTTATCGCTGTATGACATTTGGTGTACGCTCCCGAATTCAAAGTTTCAAAGTTTCGAAGGTTTCAACGTTTCAAAGACTCCAAGCTCTCAAGGCTCCACAACGCCACGCGAAACCTTGAAGCCTGAAACTTTGAAACCTTGCTTCCTAGTGTCCCTCTCCAGCCCACTTTACATCCGCCAGATTGATGCCTTCTTTCGCCATCTCGTACAGCGGAGAAAGCTCCCGCAGGCGCTCGACGGTTTCGATGACGCGGTCCGCCACATAATCGACCTCGGCTTCGGTGTTGAAGCGGCCGATGCCGAAACGAATGGAGCTGTGCGCCAGATCGTCGCCGGTGCCGAGGGCCTTCAATACATAAGATGGCTCAAGCGTCGCCGAGGTGCATGCCGATCCGCTGGAAACTGCGATGTCGTTGATGCCCATGAGCAACGATTCGCCTTCCACGTAGGCGAAGCTGATATTGAGGTTGCCGGGCAGGCGGTGCTCCATAGTGCCGTTGATATAAGTTTCATCCAGGCGATTCATGATTCGATCGCGCAGCCGGTCGCGCAAGGCACCCAGCTTTGCGGCCTCGTATGACATTTCTTCCGAAGCTATGGCGCAAGCTTTGCCGAGGCCGACGATGCCAGGCACATTGAGCGTTCCCGAGCGCATACCGCGCTCGTGGCCGCCGCCATCGATGATGGCGGAAATCTGCACCCGCGGATTCTTGCGCCGGACATACAACGCGCCGACGCCCTTGGGCCCGTACATTTTGTGGGCGGAGATCGACATCAGGTCGATATTCTGTTTGTTCACATCGATCGGGATCTTGCCGATCGCCTGCGTCGCGTCGGTGTGGAAGATCACCCCGCGCTCGTGGCAGAGCTTGCCGATTTCGGCGACGGGCTGCACGACGCCGATTTCGTTGTTGGCGGCCATGATGGTGACCAGGATCGTCTTGTCATCCATGGCGCGCTTCAGCTCTTCGAGATCGATCAGCCCATTTTTCTGCACTGGCAGGTAAGTAACGCGATAGCCGTGCTTCTCGAGGCGCTTGCAGGTGTCGAGCACGGCCTTGTGTTCGGTAACCGCGGTGATAATGTGATTGCCCTTTTCGCGGTACATCTCGGCCACGCCCTTGATAGCGAGGTTGTCGCTTTCGGTGGCGCCGGAGGTGAAAATAATCTCTTTGGTGGTCGCTCCGATGAGCTTCGCAATGCGCTCGCGGGCGGTTTCCACACCTTCCTCGCCGGCCCAGCCAAAAGAATGATTGCGGCTGGCGGCGTTGCCGAATTTCTCCATGAAAAAGGGCAGCATCTCTTCCAGCACCCTCGGATCCATTGGGGTGGTGGCATGGTTGTCCATATAAATGGGCAGCCTTACTCCCTTGGGAGCTTGGTGCTGCGTGGCTGGCAATTGCTGAGGGACCTTTACATCCGTGCTCATTATTCCTTCTCCTACCTATTGGAGTGCAAATTCTAATATCTGTCGCTTAAGCGAGCGTCACCAGTTCGGCGGACTTTACCGCGACTGTCTCTTCAACTTCCGGCTCTTCCCGCATATGAGAAATCTTGATGCGCTTGAGGACCGCCTCGATGCTTTCATTTACTTTTCGCAACGGCTCGCGAATGTTGCACCGATCACTCTGGCCGCATTCGCCGCGAACGGTCACGCACGAAGTGATGAACAGCGGACCGTCGATCGCCTGAATCACTTCGAAGGCTGAAATCGTATGTGCAGCGCGCGCCAATCGGTATCCGCCATTGGTACCCTGCTGGGAGTGCAGTAAACCAGCCTTAGCCAAGCGCTGCAAAATTTTTGCTAACGCCTCAGGCGGAATCCCAAATGAATCGGCAACGTCTTTAGCGCTGGCGCTTTTTTCGTGCCCATGATCGGCCAAGTGCTTCATGGCCATCAAAGCGTAATCGGCCTTTTTGGTTAGCTTGAGCACTTTGTCCTGGCGAAAGTCCGACCATCCCGGTCGGATATATCTACGACCTTTTTCGTCGTACTTCATTGTACGGCTTGATCGCGAATTGATGCAAGCCTTTGCAGCCAACGGCTAGAAGCAGGAGTGAACGGCAAGAACCGACGATTGATCGGCGATTGTTTCAGTCGGATATCTGGCGAGTGGCCGCTGAATACCGGCCAGAGGTAATCGAAATTCCGTAAACAGGAAAAATACCAAGAAGTGCTTGACATCTGATAGGGCAGGGCTAAAATACCGGGAAATTCCCGCGAATCGATCCCTTTACCGTTTCGAAGAGGGCGACGCTTCCGGATTTATGAGCGCAAAGCCGTTTCCCCAGCCGCCCGACGCCTCGAATCGACCTTGTAAGCACCCGCGCGTGCAGATTGTAAGCCGCGACGAAGACGCCGAATTCGTGGAATGCCTGGAGTGCCGTGAGGTCTTCGAGTCCAGCGAACTGAAAGACATTGGCATCGAAGAGCGCGCTGAAGGCGAAAACCCGGATTTCTAGGCAAGAATTCCGGGCACCGCTGAAAATCGCAATATTCCACAGATCACGAAGGTAACTAATAACGCGCATTCCTGCTTGGAGTCGGCCTGTCTTCGCTGCTAGTCTGCGGAAACGGGGGCGTGCGTTTCGCACGTGATACACAGATGCCTGCGGTGGCACTGGTGGTTGATGATTCGATGCTGATTCGCTACACCGTTTGCCGCTCGCTGACGGAGCGCGGCTTTAAGGTGGAGTCTGCGACCAATGGCCTGGAAGCGTTGGAGATTTTGGCCCGGGTGCGGCCGGACCTGGTTGTGACCGATATGCAGATGCCAAAAATGTCGGGCAGCGAATTGATTACCGCTCTCAAAAAGAATCCGGACACCGCGAATATTCCCATTATTATTGTGGCCGGCCGCGCCAGCGGCTTCGACGAGAACGAAAAGCGCGCCGACTTTGCCATTTACAAGGACATCGATATTCAGTGCCAGCTGGGTAAGGCCCTGGATGCGGTTATGGGCAAAGGGCAGGGCGCAGGCAAGTAAGAATCTCCCGGCTCTACCCTGCTAGCGCAAAGCTAGATTTGCTTCGGCAGAAAAATCCATTGCGGCGAAATCTTTAGCTAGAAACTTCGGATAAGCTGCGGCCGCGATCATCGCCGCGTTATCTGTAGAGAGCGGCCGCGAAGGAAAATACACTGGCACGCCCTGCTCTGCTCCACTGCGTTCGAATGTCGCACGTAATTCGTTGTTTGCCGCTACTCCGCCGGTGACAAAAAGCGTGGCTGCATCGTAATCGCGGGCGGCGGCAAGAGTTTTGCCGACCAGATCCTCCACGATTGCGCGCTGAAATGAAGCTACCAGGTCGAGCGTCTTACGGTCGCAATGAGCAAGCACATCTTCGAAGTTGGGCTTCGAAATTCCTGCCAGGGCTTTGTGCCGCGCTGCAATCGAATCGCGCATGCCATGGACTTCGACGTAGCGCAGTACTGCGGTCTTTATCCCGCTGTAGGAGAAATCGAAGCGCCGACGATCGGTGCCGAGGTCTTTTTGTTGACGGTGCTCGCGCCGATCGCGATGCTTGATTTGTGCGGGCGGAAATTTTACAGCCGTGGGGTCGCCGAGCGGCGCAAGGCGGTCGATGATCGGGCCTCCGGGATAGCCCAGCGCAAGCAGTTTGGCCACCTTATCGAAAGCCTCGCCGGCCGCATCGTCGCGCGTGTGGCCAATGTTTTCGTAGGTCCAGCTGCCGGCGTTCTGTGCGGCGAGGTAGAGATGAGTATGTCCTCCGGAAACGACCAAAGCTAGAACCGGAAACTGCAGCTCTCGATTGCCCTTTTGGCGTTCCTCAAGCAATACAGCATGGATGTGGCCTTCGAGGTGATTCACTGCGATCAAGGGTTTGTCGAGGCTATAGGCCAAGGCTTTGGCGTAACTGATTCCTACGAGCAGCGCACCGGCGAGGCCGGGACCCTGTGTGACTGCAATCGCATCCAGAGACTCGTAAGTTTGATGGGCCTCTGCTAACGCCTGTCGCACCACCGGAACAATCGCCCGCAAGTGTTCGCGGGAAGCCAACTCCGGCACGACGCCGCCGAAGGGCTGATGAGTGGCGATCTGCGAGGCGACTACATTCGAAATGAGCTGTTCCCCGGAGCGGACGATCGCCGCCGCAGTTTCGTCGCAGGAGCTTTCGATGCCGAGGATGTAAGCGCCGGGCATGAACCTATGTTATGCGAAGTCGACCCGCGCCGTGAGGAACGGGACTTCGATCAGTGACTTCGATCAGAAGTGCACACCTTCGACTTTCTACTTGACATCGAAATCATTCCGCTCCAATATTCAAACGTTTTAATACTGCCCGCCGGAGGATCGTTATGTCACGACCCGCCCACCGCTTTCGCCCAACGTTCAACTTCCTGCCCATTCTATTTGCCCTGGTGGCATCCGCTCACGCGGTCACCGGCTACATTCGAGTTAGCCAGATCGGATACGAAGCCGGCCTTTCAATGCGCGCCTACCTGATGACCACCAGCGCCGCAAACGGCGTGAATTACATCGTGAAGAATTCTGCCGGGACGACCGTCGCTTCAGGCGCCGCCGGAGCCAAGCTGGGTGCGTGGGGAAGTTACAGCGTTTATCCAATCGATTTCACGCTTTCTACCGCCGATACTTACACGATCTCGGTAGGCGGCCCGGTTACTGCGACCTCGCCGGGGTTTCGCGTGGATACGCCGGTGAATCTGTACACTACGCCGCTGGCGAACAATCTTTATTTTTATGAGAACGAGCGCGATGGTCCAAACTTTATTTCGACTCCATTGCGCACGGCGGCTGGGCACTTGAACGACGCCAGCGCAACCGCATACAGCTCTCCGACTTTCAATAACAACGACTTGATCATAGGAAGCCTGAGCCCGACCGGGGCGACTATCAATGCCGAAGGCGGCTGGTGGGACGCGGGCGACTATTTGAAGTTTGTGCAGACGCACAGTTATGTGGTCGCGCTGATGCTGATTGGAGTGCGGGATTTCCCCAATCAGATGGGTAGTCTTTCGACGACCTCCAACTTCAGCAATGAAGCGCAATTCGGGCTGAGTTGGCTGCAGCGGATGTGGAACGACTCGACGCAGACGCTTTATTACCAAGTTGGTATCGGCACGGATTTCAAGAGCTACAACTATGTAAGCGATCACGATATCTGGCGTCTGCCACAGGCGGACGACACCTACGGTGGTTCTAACTCACAGGACCAATACATTCGTCACCGGCCGGTCTTCGTTGCGGGAGATGCGGGAGGGGCAATCAGTCCTAACCTCGCCGGTCGACTTGCTGCAGATTTTGCGGAGTGCTTTCAAGTGTTCGATGCGACGAACCCTACGCTGGCCAACCAATGCATTCTGGAAGCGGAGCATATTTTTGATCTCGCAAATACCTCGCCGACTGGAAACCTGCTGACCACGGCGCCGTACGATTTCTATCCCGAGAATGAATGGCGCGATGACCTGGAGTTGGGCGCGACCGAGTTGTATTTCGCTTTGCAGAGAGGGAATCTGCCGGCGGGCTTGCCGCATACCGATCCCATGTACTACCTGACCGCCGCGGCGAATTGGGCGTATGCCTACATCAATGGCCCGAATGATCAGACCGACACGCTGAATCTTTACGATGTGAGCGGGTTGGCGCACTTCGAGCTTTACCGCGCGATCACGCTGGCGGGAAATCCTTCGGGGTTAGCGGTGACGCAGACACAGCTGCTCGACGACATCGAGAATCAGATCACGACATCGGTCGCGAATGCCGACGATCCTTTTGGCTTTGGGTGGCCGTGGAACAGCTATGACACGATCTCGCATGGCGCTGGGCTTTCCGTGATGGCGAAGGAAGTTTATTACCTGAGTAACAATGGCGCGTATGCGACTGATTCGAGGCGCTGGCTAAGCAACATCTCTGGCGCAAATGCATGGGGAGTGACATTCACCGTGGGTGATGGAGAAACATTCCCGGATTGTATGCAGCATCAGGTAGCGAATCTCGTCGGGTCGTTGAATGGGCAACCGCCGGTGCTGGATGGCGCAGTGGTTGAGGGGCCGACCGATGCGTCGTCCTCCGGATTGGTGAGCGGAATGTTGACTTGTCCGCCGGGCGGCGGCGATGAATATAAGAAATTCAATGGCAAAGGCGCGGTTTATAAAGATAACGTGCAATCGTATACGACGGACGAACCGGCGATCGATCTGACCGCCACTTCGTTCTTGATGTATGCGTGGAGGATTGCGGGAGCGCCTAGCGGAACGCCCACGGTACCGCGTTGAGCTTATAACCACCCTTTGGTGCGGGCAATCCTCGAAGCTTCGATGCGGTTGCTCGCACCCATTTTGCTGATGGCCTCGGAAAGGTAATTGCGCACCGTCCCCTCGGACAGGCTTAGCTCTGCAGCGATGTCGGCGCTCTGCATGCCTTCGCCCGCAAGACGCAGGACTTGGCGTTCGCGATCGGTGAGTGGATCCATCTCTCCCCAGGCTTCGGTGGCGAGATCGGGATGGATGACTCGCAATCCCTGATGCACGCGGCGTACGGCCTCGGCGAGTTCCTCGGCGCGCATATCTTTGAGAAGGTATCCCAACGCTCCAGCCTCCATGGCGCGCCGCAAATATCCGGAGCGCGCGAAGGTCGTGAGAATGATCACGCGTGTCCTCAGGTGCCGGCGCTTGAGCTCGCTCGCGGCATCGAGGCCGGTCAGAAGTGGCATTTCGATGTCGGTGATAAGAACGTCCGGCTTATGTGTGAGTACGGCTTGCACGGCTTCTTTGCCGTTGCGCGCCTGGGCAACAACAGAAATGTCTCCTTCGATTTCGAGCAGGGCTGCCAGCGCGCCGAGTACCATGCCCTGGTCCTCCGCGATCACCACGCGAATGGTCTTGCGATTTTCCTTCTCTTTTTCCTTGCTTGCGGGATTCAACTCGGGCTGACCTCGATGTTCAGCGGCTTTTGTTTGAGCGGAATCGAGATCGTGAGCTTGGTTCCGGCTTGAGAATCGCGGGTGAGAGTGCCGCCCAACATTTCAACCCGCTCGCGCATTCCGCGAAGTCCGTTGCCTTCGTTTTTGAAACCACCGCGGCCATCGTCTTCGATGGCGAGCCGGCATGAGCCATTTTGTTGCTCCAGGCGCAACGAGCAAGTGCGGGCGTGAGCGTGGCGAACAACATTAGTGACACCCTCTTTCACCGCCATGGATAGCACGGTTTCATGTAACGGGGGCAGCGTGATTTTAGCTACCTCGCACAGCACGGAGAGACCGGCGGTTTCCAGCGTGGCTTTGGCTTGAGCCATTTCTGCCGCCAAGCCTTGCGAGCGATAGCCGCGGATGGCGTCGCGCACCTCGGACAACGCTTGTCTTGAAATCTGTTCGACTTCACGAATTTCGTTGCCGGCTCTTTGCGGATCGCGGTCCATCAACTTGCCGGCCAGTTCGGATTTCAAAATGATTACCGAAAGAGTGTGCCCAAGCACGTCATGCAGGTCGCGGGCAATTCTTTCGCGTTCGGCCACTTTGGCGAGTTGCTCAATTTCTTCCTGGGCCTTGAGCAATTTTCTGTTGGTTCGATTGCGCTGCGCGAAGTGGATATTGCTGATTCCGATGACAAACGCCAGGCCATTGGCGAACAGCAGGAACCAACCATTCAAGTGGAAAACCCACCAGGTCAGGGCACCTGCTGCCTCGATTCCTGTCAGGATCTTGAAGCCGTCGACTTCGTTATCAACAACGAACGGTCCACAAGCGGCGGCGAAGATGAAGAATGTGGTTGCACCGCCGTTGTACTTTGCAAAGGCAACGCCCATCGCAACCATGGCTGCGAGGTGCAGCAGTCCCTGCCGGCAGCTCACCCAGAAGAGGCCGAAATAGAGCGCCAGGAAAACGGCTGTCGCTAGCAACGTGAAGAACCACACCAGCCCGCTGGCGTGGCTTTCAATCGGATCGATGAAGAAAAATCCGAAGTAAAGGACGGAGTAGATTGCCCAGGTGTATTCGCTGTTTTTGGGCAGAAGTCTCACTAAGCCGCCGTAGCTTCGATCTGGCTCGCGAACATCAATCATCGTTTCATCATTTCGTCACTGCCAGATCGCAATTCCTTAAACATCACCTACATTATCGTCTATCGGGACTGTCAGTTGCGACCTCTCTTCAGCGCGGCGCGAGTGGAAGCGTGCCAGACCAGTGCAGCGGCTGGAACCAGAATCACCAGCCACAGCGCGCCGCCATACATTGCGAGCATACCGAGAAGCATCAGAGCGATCGTCGTTCCATATCCATTTTTTGTATCGTTGCTCATGACTAGGCCCTTATCCTCATCCGAGCGCCGCAGCGGCTAAAGCCGATTCGATTTCTGCGCGGTTGCGGCATCGCTGAGGCGATGCCCTGATACGAATCGTTCTCTGGCAAACGCGATGCCCCGATACGAATCGTTCTCCAGCAAACGGTTTATCCGTAGAGTTTGCCTTGATCGCGTTGAAAACCTATGCGCGCTACGCCTAAACAGATCAAGGTGAATCCGAGTAGAACTTCCCAATGCGTTGTGGCCGGTTCATGGCGCCCTGCACCAACGATTCCCAGCGCCAGTTGCGACAGGTGATAGGGCGGCAGGAGCAGCGCGATCTGCCGCACCAGCTTGGGAAGGAACATGTACGGGACCCACAGGCCGCTGCAGAACGAGAGCGGAAGATAGAACAAGTTGATAACCGCTGGCGCAGAGTTCGGACCGGCGAAGTAGCCGATGGCCAGCCCCATGGCTGAAAACGGAAGAGAGCCTGCCACCAGAGTGGCGACAAGCTTCGTCATTTCGAACGCCGGCAGTCGCACTCCGCCGAAGCTGATCCCGAGTACTAGCAGTAGCGCTACTACCGTCGCGCTGAAAATCATGCTGAGAATAACCTTCGCCGTGAAGTACGCGAACGGCGGCATGGGGCTGGCGCGCTTCACCTGCAGCCATCCCAAGCCGCGATCAGCCGCGAGACCAGACGCTGTGCCGAACAAGGACGCGCCCATCACTCCAAACGTGCCGTAGGTCGCAATTAGATAAGTCGGTACGCTCGTGCCGCCAATCGCTTCCTTGGCGTTCAGCACCAGACCGAACAAGACGTAGAACATCAAGGGAAAGCTGATCACTGAGAGCATATAGACGCGGAGGCGAAGATTCTTGAGGAATTCGTATTTGGCTTCCTTCAGATAAATCGTCGCCGTGTGGCGCGGGGAGCGGTCGCCTATTACATTCGCTAGACTCGCTGCGGCTATGCTCATTGTCCATCTCCTCTTGACTTCAACTCTTGATTTGCGAGGAAGTCGAAAATCAGTTTTCGCGGTTCGCCGTTTCGCCGTTGTCTTGCATGAGCGCAAGGAAAGCTTCTTCCAGGCCGGCCGTCGTAATCTCCAATGCGGAAAGCGTCGGATCAAGATCGAGTAACACGCGGACAACAGGCTCGGCTTCCCGGGCATGGATTTCAAATGCCTCACGGTCTCGTTTGACGTTGTTCACGCCAGGAATTTGGCGCAGGACAGTCAGGTTGAGACTGGTCATGCAGCGAATGCGCTTGCCACTGGTTTGCGCTTTGATTTCTGCTGGAGTGCCTTCCGCGATGATCGAGCCTTCATTGATTACCGCGATGCGGTCGGCGAGAGCATCGGCCTCCTGCAGATGGTGTGTGGTAAGCAGCACGCTTTTTCCGCGATCGACCAGTTGACGAATTCCGTCCCAAAGCGAACGGCGGGCTTCGACGTCGAGGCCGACCGTAGGTTCGTCGAGAAACAAAAGGTCCGGATCGCCGCAAATGGCCAGCGCAAACAGCGTCCTCTGCCGCTGTCCGCCCGAAAGATCGCCGAACTTGCGGTCGGCCAACTTCTCCAAACCGGCCGTTTTTAGGACCTCTTTCAAGGCCAAAGGTCTGGAGTAATAGCTGGAGAATAGATCGATGTGTTCCCGAACCCGCAGGGTTTCCGGTACGCGGCCTACTTGCAACATGGCCCCGGTGCGCATGCGATTCTGAGGATCGGTTGGATCCGCGCCGAAGACGCGTGCCTTTCCCGAATTGGGCTGGATGAGTCCGAGCAAAAGCTTTACCGCGGTGGTTTTCCCCGCTCCGTTGGGGCCGAGCAAAGCGACGACCTGCCCGGGGCCCACGTTGAACGTCAAATTCCTCAGAGCACGGACTTCTCCATAGTTCTTGGTCACTTGCTCAAGGCTGGCTACCGCTGTTCGGGGAGGCCCTTGCAGGGCCTGGGTCTCTTCCAAACTTGCTGTCAAGTATTCCATTTCCCGGCCTCGTTTCTGTTCGCCGAGCCTTCGATCTGGGTCGGTTCCTGCATCATCGCGGAGTCGAGGTCGCGAAACCAGTGCCGTTCATCAGGAGATTTGCCTGACAAATGTCATGGCGGTGGGTTCCAGGATCGGAATTTTTGAGATCGTCCAGCAGGCGGCAAAAGAACGATTTTGCAAAAATCGCACTTTGTTGTTACGAAATCCGAACAAAACCCTGGCGGTGGCCCCCGGAGGTTCGAAAACCTCTGGCAAGGGGTTTTGGCCCGAGCACGGAATTGTCCTCAGTAATGACGCGGGTCAGAGGTTGTTCGGATTTCGTAACAAAAAGAGCTGGGTAACAATTATTTACAAATTCATGACATAAACTGCCCGTCCCTGCTATGATTGCGAACAATTTACACATGATTTCTCCAACTCCCATGGAGGACCGCGATGCTCCCAGCCGGTAAGAGTTTACGAACCCTGCGCGAAAAACTTGGCCTAACCATGCGCGATATTGAAACTTCGAGCGCACGGATGGCGGAGAAATATCGGAACGAAGAATTCTCGATTCCCCCCAGCCGCTTGTCGGATATTGAAACGAAAGGGGTTTTGCCCAGTATTTTCCGAATGTATACGCTCGCCGTGATTTACCGGCGCGACATGCGGGAGTTGCTATCGTGGTACGGCGTTGACATGAACAATATGGCCGCCGATTTGGGCATGATTGCGCCGCCGCGTTCGCACCTGTCGGAAACCCTCAACGGACTAGCGGCAGTGCAGATACCTGTGCGCATGGATCCAGGTTTTGATGAGCAACGCACGTCGAACCTGGGGCGCATGGTGGAGCAATGGGGCTTGGTGCCGTTATCTTATCTCGCTCAGTTTGCGCATAGCGATTTCACCTACGGATACATTGGGCATCAGGATTTCACCATGTACCCAATTCTTCCACCGGGCAGTTTCATCCAGGTTGACGAGGAAAGAAATAAGGTGGTGGAAGGCGTTTGGCGGTCGGAGTATGAGCGCCCGATCTACTTTGTGGAAACGCGCGATGGATATACCTGCTGCTGGTGCAGCATGAGGCGCGACGATCTGATCCTGCAGCCGCACCCGCTTTCGCCCGTGCAGATTCGAGTATTGCGGCATCCGCAGGAGGCCGAGATTATTGGCCAGGTGGTGGGAGTGGCGATGAAGCTGACGGAGTGGCACCCTTTCGGTTCTTCTCCAGGCTCGAAAGAGCAACCAGCACTGAATTGAGATGGCGGGCGGTGACCGCATCTTTCGGCACAGGAAGCAGTTCGTCGAACTGTTCCCGCATCCCTTCGACATACGCGATTGCAGGCTCCTGAGCGGCCTCGCTGGACGCCTGTAAATCCTCTTCCAGCTCTGAGATCGGCGCACGCAGAACTTTGGAGAGAACCTCGCCGTGGGCTGCCCTTAGCGCGCGATCCGATGCATCTTCGCCATGCACCAGGGTCATGCCCCAGTGCTTGTAGCCGCCTTCCCGCTTGCGCAGAGAGCCCATATAGGAGAGCTTCGCCAGCAGGCCGGAGATGGCGGCCAGCGTGGTTTCGCGAAGATCCTGGAGTGCTGACTTTAAGGTCATTGCTAATTCGTAAAGCGCGTTCGACGATGCCGCGACGCTCACTCGCAACATGAACATCGTCGTAATACTCACAAAATATCACGACAGCATTTCCATACCAATGAGAAGAACGGGCCACTTCCGCGCCAGAAAGCGCCAGTGCGCAATATTTCTTGCGCTGAGATAATCGCGGGAAGATTAATTCGAGGTTGATCGTCATGCTGTATCCGCACTCGCTGCTGTGGCATTACCTGTGGGTGGGACCCGATTTTCTGCTGGCGATCCTGGCAATCCTTGTTTGGAGGCGGGGACTTCACAAAGTTTTTCCCGCGTTCTTCGTCTATTTGGTTTTTGAGGCAACACAGCGACTTAACCTTTACGTGATTGATCGTCTTCCGTCGATGAGTGATGACACCTATTGGCGTGCAGACATCATCGCGATGGTTATCGAAACTTTCGTTAAGCTCGCAGTCATTCGGGAACTCTTCTCCGATCTTATCCGTTCAAGGCCGTCCCTGGCCGGGATGGGAAACCGGCTCATTATAGGCACAGGAGCGGTCCTCGTGGCCTTGGCAATCGTGGCAGCAGCCTGTGCCCCGGTCATGCGATACGCACTCCTTTCGCACGCCAACATTCTCGAGCAAACGATCTATCTCGTGGAGGCGGGACTACTGCTTTTTATCTTTCTCTTCGCAGCTCGCTTCCGCCTGGATTGGGACAGGCGTTACTTTGGCATTGCGCTGGGGTTGAGCATCTCAGCATGCGTTGGCTTGGGAGTCTCGGCAATCAATGCCAACAAGGGCTTTTTCGAGAAGCACTACCTTCTAGATTTATTTAACATGGCTACCTATCACGTTTGCGTCTTGATCTGGTTCTATTACCTTCTCTCGCCGGCTTGGCCACGCACGTCAGCTAATGTCGAGGTTCTCTCCGAGATGAAGCGCATCGAGGGTGCCGGCTCGACCGTCCGCCGGGTAGGGCTGGCGCGGCTTCTTTCGGAAAACTGATTTTTATAATTTTGTTACGAATTCCGAACAACCCAGGGCCGGAAGTGACCTTTTCATGCGGGGTGGGAAACATGAAAGTATCACGGTTCGTTTTTTCAAACAAGGAGAAAAATGACCATGAAACGTGCGCTACTTGTCGTCACCGCAGCCCTGCTCTTCCTGAATGCACTGGTAGTTCCGCCGATTGCCCACGCCGATAACGGTAATGGCGGCACTAACTGCGGCGGCGGGACATCCCTGTGCAAACCGTAGTGCCTCGGTAAGGACCAGCGACAGCAGTTTACGAAAACCGAACACAATTCTCTGTGATGTTGCCTTCGCGGGCGCCTCCCGGTATAGTGCGGAGCTACGTTCATGCTACAGGCGCACTCATTGCTCTGGCACTACCTCTGGCTCGCGCCGAATTTTCTATTTGTGCTTCTCGCGGTACTGCTTCGGAGGACGGGTCTCTCCCGCTCTTTCCCTGTATTTTTCCTCTACCTCATCGTCGTTGCGCTGGAACAATTCACGCTGTACATACTCGACATCGCGCCGTCTGTATCTGCAGAAGCTTACTGGACGGCATTCTGGGCCGGACTCCTCATTGAAGCTCTGGTCAAGTTTGCGCTGATCGGAGAGGTGTTCTCGCATGTGTTCGGGAGTTATCAGTCGGTGGCCGGTCTCGGGAGGCTACTGGTTCGCGGCGTCGGGGCTTTCCTGGTCGTCATAGCTGCGATTGCGGCTGCGCACTCGCGCTTGGACTCGGGCGTAAAGATACTGTCCGGAGCGCACATTCTAGAGCAGACAACATATCTGGTCGAATGCGGGGTCCTTCTTTTCGTCTTCGCGCTGGCGGCCTATTTCACGCTAAGTTGGGGTCGCACCGAGCTCGCCATTGCTTCAGGTCTTGGGCTCTCAGCTTCCTTGCACCTAGCCGCCTGGGCGGTGCTCACAAACTGGGGATTGTCCGCGCACGGGCGT
>JBEKBW010000059.1:0-29462 GCA_050015215.1 Candidatus Sulfotelmatobacter sp. | reverse complement strand
CCGCCAAACTGCACACCGTCCTGCTCGACGTGAACGAACTCACCGAGCGCGCCGACAACGCCATCAAGTTCCTCAGCGACATGTTCTCCGCCCGCCTCTACAAACTGGCCGCCACAAAAGTCGGCGTCTCCGACTACAAAGACCTAGTCCAGCAAAAACTGCAAACCGCCGAAGAGCTTTACCGCTTCATGGTCGACGAATTCAACCAAAGCCGCGCCTTCGTCCTGGAATTGATGGTCGTAGTAATCCTCATCATCGAACTAATCTTCTTCTTCCGCGGCCACCCCATCTAGGAACTTGTTTTGAAAGGGCGAAGCTTTCAGCTGCGCCGCAGTGCTAGCCCACTTAACAATTTTGTCATCCTCGCGAAGCGAGGAACCTGCTGTCCGCCAACGCCAGCAATGCCCGTGTAGGCAGTCGCCACGGCTGTCCGCCGGGCGAAGCCCGGCAGAGCATTCCTCCGCTGCCAGTCGCCAGATTTTACAACTCGTTGACACCCTCTGGCCCACGGAGTTCTAAGCTGGCCGTGCCAGATCAAAGACCAAGCCCGGAGAAAAAGATGCCCCGCAAATTTACAGCCTACTTCGCTGCAACCTTCGCTGCTGCTCTGTTTGCTCTCATCTTCGCTGCAACCGCATCCGCTGCAGAGAAACCAAAGACGCTCCACGATTTTGCTGTTAAAGGCAACGATGGCAGCACTGTCTATTCCACCCTGACGCTCGACGCGGCCGGAAATCTGTACGGCACTACAGTCGACGGTGGTCGGTATAACAGCGGCATCGTCTTCGAACTCTCGCCCACGCAGAGTGGCTTGTGGAATGAAACAATTCTCTACAACTTCAAAGGCGGCGGCGGCGATGGCGCAAACCCGCACTCCGCGCCGGTTTTCGATAGTGCCGGAAATCTGTATGGTTCAACCGTCGGCGGCGGGCTGAACGCGAAACTGTGCAACAGCGGCTGCGGAGTCGTTTATAAGTTGGCCCCTTCAGGCAACGGCGCCTGGACGGAAACCATACTCCACGAATTCACCGGCGGCACCGATGGCGGAGTCGCTTATGCCGGAGTTGTGCTCGACGGCGCCGGTAACATCTATGGCGCGAACGAAATCGGTGGCACCTCGGGCAACGGCGTTTTCTACGAGTTGTCTGCGACGTCCGGCAGCTGGCAGGAAGTGGTATTCCACAACTTCGGCGGCAAACCCGACGTAGCCGACGCCTACGCCACTCCAGCCTTCGATGCCGGCAACATCTATGGCACCAGCTACGGCGGCGGTGCACACGGTCAAGGCGCAGTTTATGAACTAAGCCAGTCAAACGGTTCTTGGACCGAACAAGTCCTCTACAGCTTCAAAGGCGGCAACGACGGCGCCGAGCCTTTCGCCCCAGTAATCTTCGACCAGGCGGGAAATATCTACGGCACCACAGCGGAAGGCGGCACCGAGAGCGTGGGCACTGCCTTCGAGCTTCTCGTCGCGCAAGGCTGGAAAAAGGTCATTCTGCATCAATTTCTCGGCCTCGAGTCCGGAGACGGAGCCAACCCCAACGGCCTGGTCTTTGACGCAAAAGGCAATCTCTACGGCACCACAGTCGGCGGCGGGACGGACAATCCCGGCACGATCTTCAAATTGACTCCCACCTCGCACGGGTGGAAAGAAACGATTCTCTACAACTTCACCGGTGGAAACGACGGCGCTTACCCCTCCGCCTCTCCAACCCTCGACTCCGCTGGCAATCTCTTCGGAACCACACTCTGGGGTGGACCGGCGGGCGACACCGTAGGTGGCGTCGCCTTCGAACTAGCGCTGCAGTGATATCCGGTTAAAGCAATGCAGCAGAGATTTGGGACCACAGCCTCTGCAATGTCGCAAGTCTCCGCCGCTTTGCCTACCGAAACCACGTCACTGCCCCAAATATCGAGCCACATACGCGTCCGAAGACTCGATATCGAAAGTCGACGTCCCAACAGCGACAATCTTGCCATCGCTTTGGATCGCGAGGCCGGTCACAAACGAAACGGCCGGCGGCGCATTATCGAAGGTGGTAGTCACCTCGCCGCCCGTTCCGAACGTCGTATCCAATACGCCGGCGCTGGTAAACCGAGCCAAGCCAAATGAAGACGTGTTGCCGCCGGTGGGCTGTGCTCCAGCCGCGACCCCGGCGACGAGATCACCGTTGGATTGGATCGCGAGAGCGAACGCGCCGGAAAGCGGGAACGTGGCCCCGAAATCTGCGACGGCGACTCCTCCCGTGCCAAAAGTACTATCAATCGCGCCGTTGGCGCTGTAGCGGACGATCCCGAAGCCGACGTCGTTAATCGCCGGCGGCACAGCGATCTTGCTGGTCAATGTGCCCGCGACCACGATCTTGCCGTTGCTCTGCAGTAGGAGCGCCGACGCCGACGCCACGGAGGCCACCTGTCCCCCCGCTCCGAACGTAGTGTCGAGAGATCCGTTGGAATTGTAGCGGCTGATGATGCCAGCAAGAGCCACAGGAGTGGGCGAATACACGCCGGCGGCCACCAGTATCGTGCCGCTGGTCTGCACAGCAATTCGGGTTGGGCACGGCCCTGCCGTTTCCGCCAAGCTCGGGCCGCCATTCGTCAGGTTGGCGACGCCGCCGGTGCCGAACGTAGTATCCAGTTGGCCGCTCGTGGTAAAGCGTGCCATAACTCCCGGGTTGCTGGCCGCCACCAAAATCTCTCCGTTCGGTTGCAAGGCGAGAGCTCCGGTAGCGTTAAACGGAGTAAACGGAATCGCTCCGGTGGTGGTGATCCCGCCGCTACCGAAGGATGGATCAAGGCTGCCGTTAGTTTTAAATCGAGCCACCTGCACGATCGCGTTGTTGACCGTCGGGCCTTCCCCGGCGGCGACAATTTCGCCGTTGGGCTGGATCACGAGGGCGAAAAAGCCGCCGGCGGGTTCGATGGTTACAATTCCGCCCGAGCCAAAGGTCGTGTCCAGCGTACCGTTGGGGTTCAGTCGAATCAGCGTATCGGCGAAATTGTTGTTAGCAACCGCGCCCCCGGCCACGACAATCTTGCCGTCAGTCTGAATCGCCACCGCCGCCGCAAACGGCCTGACTGTTGTCGCAGTGAAAATACCATTGGTGCCAAAAGTTGGATCAAGCGAGCCCGCCTGCCCTGTGGCCTGGCTGCCGGCGCACAGAACCATAGCAAGAGTGAAAGCCAAAAATCGCTGCGAAATTGTACTTAGCTGCATAGCTCCTCCGGTACCCGCGTGACATTCTCCGGCGACCGATGCCGCGCGGATAGCCGCCAAGCTTGCGCACATGTCATCAGCTTGTAAAACAATTGTTAAATGTCAACGCAGAACGGCCTTAGCGGCTCCGAGATCCCCGTTCGCCCGATTCCCACACGTCAGCGAGTCCCAGATTATGGACAGTTTCGGATTCCCAAGCCTCAAGCTGCCTCCGCGCCTCCTCAGGATCCCCAAGAAGTTTTTCCTTCAGCCCCTGCCCCTCTTGAGCGAGAGTGCGCTGCCATTCGACGGCCGGGTCGCAAAGTGCGGCAAGACGATCAAGAACATCGATTGCACGCCGCTTCTCGCCCGCGCGAGCAAGGGAGTACGCAATTGCCCGAAGCGTAGGCAGACTCTTCGGATTGAATTGCCCCGCGAACTCTGCAAATTCCAGAAGAGAATTGACTGGAGACAACGGAGGCATGGCCTGCGACTTAAGAGCGGCACTGAGTTCCCAGAGCAAGTCTGGCATGCCCCTGTTCCACCCGTCGGCCCCTCCGTGCCTCATCCGGTGCCCAAAGTTAAAGTAGAGGTGGTTCGTCGGCACACAGAGAGGTATAACGAACGCCGAAACATAAAACCTGTCTTTGTCAGATGATCTTTTAAATGAGATGCCACGCAGCAGCGAACCTACCGGCGGAATGAACATCAATGATCCCTTGATGGCCAAACCCGGCAGTTCCCGCAATAAGTCCTTTTCGAGAGCAACGAACTCTTTGGTCGTCATCTAACGCTCACCTCGCCCGCCGCAAGCCAAAAGGGTCGGGGCCGCAAAGATACTCGCTGTCACCGCCCCGCCACTCCATCCGGCCCAAACACTTCCCTCCGCGCGGTCCCCACGTGAACCCCGCAACCCACCACCAGCAGCAAACAACCGAGCCCGCAAACCCCAGCCCACCCAAACCGTTGCCATAACACCGACCCCGCATAAGACCCCAGCGCCCCTGCGCTGAAGTAGCAAACCATGTAAACCATATTCAGCCGGCTGCGCGCCTCCGGCAGCAGACCATAAATTCGCGTCTGGTTCGACACGTGCCCAGACTGCACGCCAATGTCGAGCAAAATCACTCCCGCGATCAGCCCGCTCATGTGCCTGCCGAAAAAATAAAGCACGACGAACGAACTCAGCACCACGAGCAGCGATACCAGCACATTTCTCCGCGCCCCGTAGCGGTCCGCCATGCGCCCAACAAACGGCGCGCAAACCGCTCCCACAGCGCCAACCAGCCCAAACAACCCAGCAACCGCGCTGCCATAGTGATACGGTGGCGTCTGCAAAAAGAAAACCAGCGTAGTCCAGAACGCATTGAACGCACAAAAAAATATGGCCCCCAGCGCCGCCGACTCGCGCAACACCGGCTGCGTCCGTATCAGCCCGAAAGTCGAGCGAATCAGGCTCACCCATGAAAGTTTCAGCTCCGGCTGGCTCTCGGGCAGCCCGGTTCGAATCAGGACTGCTAGCAACAACATCAAAGCCGACGCGACGAAATAAATGGCCCGCCATCCGAGCCAGGCGCCCAGCAGTCCGCTAAAGGTCCGTGCCAGCAAAATGCCGAACAACAATCCTGCAAGAATTGCGCCCACCGTAGCCCCACGCCGCTCCGGCGAAGCCAGATGAGCGGCGAAAGGAACCGTCACATGAACGGTAGCCGTTGTGACTCCCACACCAAAGGCAGCCAGCGCCAGCCACGCAAAATTCTGCGCCGCAGCCATCAGCGCCAGGCAAACGCACTCCGCCAGAAGTAAACTAACAATCAGCCGCCGACGTTCCTTCGTATCGCCCAGCGGAACGAAAACCAGCATGCCTAGCGCGCCGCCAAACTGCGTGAGCATGGCCACCAACCCCACCTGTGGCACCGAAATCCGAAATGCCGCAGCTATCGTCGATAACAGCGGCTGTATGTAATAGATGTTCGCGACTACCGCGCCTACGCAAAACGCCATCAACCAAACGTGCGCCGGACTTATGTCAGTCGGCGAGGATTGCGGCGATTCATTTTGCCCGGCTGGACCGGGCGATGGGAAGGCATCTACACTGATCTGCGTCACAAAGTTAAGATGCTTCCGGTACCCAACAGAATTCAGCAATTGATCCCTACGAAAACAAAGAGCTGGAAGCGAAACATGCGCGGCCTGAAAGACAAACGAATCCTGATCACCGGCGGCGCCAGCGGCATCGGCGCAGCCACCGCCGCCCGCTTTCTCGAAGAAGGCTCCCGTGTCTGCATCCTCGACCAAGATGCGCGAGCCTGTGCTGCTATCCGCCAGCAGCTGCCGCAAGTCTCGGAAGCCATCATCGCCGACGTCACGGACTTAATGCAGGTCGAAGCTGCCTTTGCCGACGCCCTCCGCGTCATGGACGGCCTCGACGTTCTCATCAATAACGCCGGCATCAGCATCCGCCACAAGTTCCTCGACATAACTCCCGAAGAGTGGGACCAAGTAATCGCCGTCAACCTGACCGGAGTCTTCTACGTAGCCCAAACCGCCGCCCGCCACATGTGGCAGCACGGCAGCGGAGTCATCCTGCAAACCGCCTCCACCAACGGCATCATGGGCTACCCCCATTACGCCGACTACAACGCCACGAAGGCCGGAGTGATCGAACTCACGCGTTCGATGGCCCTAGAGTTAGCTCCGAAAATCCGAGTCTGCGCTATAGCTCCCGGATATGTGCTTACGCCGATGCAGCGCGCCGAATACACCGACGCAATGCTCGAAGAGGTGAACCAAAAAATCCCCCTCCGCCGCCACGCAACGCCGGAAGAAATCGCAGGACTGTTCGCCTATCTCGCCTCTGATGACGCCGCATACGCCACCGGCCATGTCTACACGCTGGACGGGGGGGAAACCGCTGGTGGCCTAGCGAGTCGATAGAACGCGCTGAGGATTGTCATTCCGACCGAAGCGAAGCGCCAGCGAGCGAAGTGGAGGAATCCCTATGGCCGAACGGCTCTTTGCCGCGTCCCTGGCTTATGCTACCCTTGGCAACGAAATAGCCGCGCTGTCCCTGTGCACATTCCGCACCATGCCGTTTCGTTCTGGCTCATTCTTCTCTCACCTTGGGCCGGACTTGTCGCCCTCTGGATCGTGGTGAACACTGCTAAGAGATCATTCAAACCTTGGATTCCGTGGCTGTTCGGCGCATACGGAACATTTCTTCTCTGCTATTTCCTTCTGGGGCCGCTTGACGGACAACACAAGACTGCGCGCCTCATATTCGGCACCGGCATGTGGACTCTCTACACTGCAGCGGCCTGGCTGAAGCGGCGTTACCAGTTCGAAATCATGGACCCGCCCCGCGGCAGATGGTATTTCCCTTGGACTCGCGCCGAATTCTCGGTTCCAGACAACACGTACATTCTGGTCCGCAATCTCGAAACGGTCGCGCCCTGGTATGCAGACAAGCTTGGAGTGCGCAAGACCGCCGAGCAACACGACCCTGCCAGCGTGAATTTCAGATTTAAGGAAGATGGAAAATCCGTCGTGCTGACCACGACGACCGGCTTTAGAACCGGCAAGACTCCGATTTTCTTCACGAGGAAAATCGAAAGAATGCGAAGAATAATGCTCGAGCGCGGCATTAACGTCCCCGCAATCGAAAGAGACCGCCAAGGCATTAGCTACTTTTCGATTCACGATCCGGAAGGGAACGAAATCGAGATCGTCCAAGAACCATGACCGGCGAATGCGGCCCGCTAGCTCGCCGGTGGCACATACTCCTTCGGTACCGCCGAACCCTCCCCAAAGAAAAACATATCCAACTGCTTCACAATCACTTCCTGATCTTCGCGCCGCGCCGGATTCAGCCGGTATTCATTCAGCAGCATCTTGCAATGCTCCGTCCACATTCGCCAGGCTTCCTGCGAGACGTTGTCATAAACCTTCCGCCCCAGTTCATTGTCGAAAGGAGGTTCGTCCAGCCCCGGCAACTCTCTCTTCAACTTCACGCAAAACACAGTGTGCGCCATAAGATTCCTTCACCAGCAAATTTTTTCTCAGAAATTAATTATAAAGGGACATTCGAGAAGCAAAGCCGTCGAAAGCAGATATGCGCATGAAGGGACGGACGCACTCGTCCGTCCCCGAGAGCAAAGCTCGGCAGCTAATTCTGGCCAGCCGGCACAGCGTAAAGAGCAAGAACTCTACCTAACTCCTCCTGACTGACCAACGAACCCTCCGCCGGAATCCTGGAAACCTCCGTCACCCTGCCCTTAAGCCCGACGTAAACCGCGTTGTAAGGCTCATCCCCCACATTCTCGACTTTATGTTTGAAAGGCGGAAACCAGCGCGCCTCACCGGCCTTCGCATATACGTCAGTCACCTTGCCGCTCTGATCCGTGAACTTAAGATGCCCTCCAGTAACAATCACCACCACGCCACCTGGATGTTCGTGCATCTCCGACTTCTCATGCGGACCATAATGCACACTCACCACCTGCACGCGATCGTTCTCGAACACCAACCGGTAATGCTTGGGCTCCACTTTTGTTGGATCTTGCGCGAGTGCGAAAGTCACCACGAGACAAAAAATCGCCGCCATGCCTACACGTCTGCACAACATGGTGTTTTTCCCCAGTATTACTGTGATTTGAGTCCCAGAATTGAGGTCACGCTACTCCGCCTCCACGCCACTGTCAATTGTTGCCAGGTGGGCTGTCCCAAACTGGTTAATTGGGGTAAATGGGGTGGGTGGAGCAACGCTTTCAAACCGGCTTCCGGCGCTGGGTTTCGACTTGGCGCCAGCGCCGTCAACAAACACTAGTCCGGTGCCTATTTCTTCTCCGGTTCTTTCGAGGCGTCCGGCGCTTTGTCCTTGCTCTTATCCTGGATCGAAAGCAACTCTACTTCAAAAACCAGAGTTTCGTCTGGCCCAATATCGGCGCCGGCTCCACGGTCGCCGTACGCCAAATCGGGAGGAATAAACAACTGCCACTTCGACCCCACCGGCATCAATTGCAATGCCTCGGTCCAACCCTTGATCACTCCACCCACGGGAAACGTTGCTGCCTGACCGCGCTTGTAGGAGCTGTCGAACTCCGTACCGTTGATAAGCGTTCCGCGATAGTTGCATGCCACTGTGTCGCTCGCCGTAGGTTTTGCTCCGGTTCCCTCTTTCAAGATTTTGTACTGCAAACCGCTGGGCAGAGCGACCACGCCTTCTTTGCCCTTGTTCGCCGCCAGAAAAGCATCGCCATCTTTCTTGTTCGACTCGCCCTCTTCTTTCATCTTCGCCTGCTGCTTTTCGTGCATTTCTTTCTGCACGTCCATAATCGCAGCCTGCGCCTGTTCGTCGGTGAGTAACGTCTTTCCGCCAGCCAACGCATCTTTCAATCCACGCGCCAGAATCGCCGGATCAACCGGAACCGATTGTTTGTGAAGGTTCTCCCCCATCTTCATTCCCAGGGAGTAGCTGAATTTGTCTTTCTGCGTAGTGAGGGCAAGCGGAGCGGCAGTTTTAGCAGCGGCAGGCCCGGTTTTCTTCGCCGTGGATCCCGCTTTCGTCGTAGTCGACGAGGATGACGTGGCTGGTGGATTTGTAGGCGCCGGAGTCTGCTGCGCTAAAGCGTTACCCAGCAAAAATACACCAGCCGCAAATAGGCTCGATACTGTCCTAGAAAATTTGTGCATTCGACTATTGTCACATTGGGAGGAACTTCCCGGCAAACGGCCAGGAAGACGATTGGTGGGCCCGCCAGGATTTGAACCTGGGACCAACGGATTATGAGTCCGCGGCTCTAACCGCTGAGCTACGGGCCCTGCTGCCTATTAAACTACCACAATGGAAGCACCGTATTCTGGCAGCCGACAGCCCCCGCTGAGCCTTATCATTCCGACCAGCGAGCGATAGCGAGCGGCAGGAGGAACCCCTTTAATCGTCTCCAGTCCCAGCCGCGTTTCCGGATTTGCATCTGAGTACATGGCCGCGTCAGACTAATAACGAACTCTTGAGGATACGCGAGTGAAAGTATTTCCGCGGTGGTTTTTTCTTATAGTTCTTCTAACCTCGGACTCTCGGCCCAAACGTTCGTCGCCAAGCCGCTGAATGATCTTGGACCGGGAAGGTACAAGGGCTTCGCAGGCGGCCTCTATGAAAACGGCTCGAACGCGGTTCCGCATGATCACGCCGTGGATGGGCTTGCGTTGGCAGCCCAGGTTAAACCGATTCGAGGCAGGTTCGTGTTTCTCAGCGTCGGCATGAGCAACGCCACCATCGAATTTCGCCCGTTTGCCAAGCTGGCCGAGCCGGATGCCCGCGTCAACCACGCGACCATGACGCTAGTGAACGGCGCGCAGGGCGCGATGACCGCATGCTTCTGGCGCTTCGCCACCGAAAATCCCGTGGAGAAGGGATGCCGCGCACCGCGGCCGATTCCCAATCAGTATGACCGGATTCGCGATGAACTGCTCAAGCCTGCCGGGCTGGCCGAGGACCAAGTGGAAGTCATCTGGATGCTGAATGCCGATCCGCGGCCAAGTGTGTCTTTGCCCTCGGCGGACGCGGAAGCCTACGTCTACGAGCGCGAGATCGGAGAGATAGCGCGGGCGGCGCGGGTGCGTTATCCGAACTTGAAGCTGATGTTTATTTCCAGCCGTGTGTATGCAGGTTATGCGGCGGTCCCCCTGAATCCCGAGCCGTACGCTTACGAGTACGGCTTCTCAGTCAAATGGGCGATCCAGGCGCAGGTCGATCAAATGCGCACCGGCAAAGTGGATCCGATTGCCGGCGATCTCAACTACAAAAAAGGCGTGGCGCCGTGGATTGCGTGGGGACCTTATTTCTGGGCGCATGGCGAACTCCCACGCTCGGATGGATTGACCTGGAAGGCCTCAGAGTTTCAAGCGGATGGGACGCATCCGAATAAGGAGGGAGTAAATAAGATCGCGCTCATGTTGATGAATTTCTTTATGGGATCGCAGTATACGGAGTGGTTTAGGAAGTAGCGCCGCCGTCCCGCCGGCTGTCCCGAGGGCGTCTCGCCCTCGGCCCGCAGCGAATCCGCACGTTTAAGTTATAATTCTTCGAACAGACTGGGAAACCATGCGGTCGATCTCGAAACGAGTAGCGTGGCTGGCGTTGGCGCTGACAATCTGGTCAGCGTTCGCATTCGCTGTGCACCGGCATTCGAGCCAGGACGAGTCGGCCGCCTGCCAGGTTTGCGTGGCGGCGCATTCCTCATCGCCCACCACCGCCGCTCCCACGCCCAGGCCGGTGTTCCGGCGCGCAGTTCATTACAGGCCCAAGCCCACTAGCGCCAAGCAGTGGCTGTCCGTTTTTGCGCTATACGTTCGCCCGCCTCCTTCCGTCTAGAGTCAGACATTCCACCGAGTACAGGCGCGGTCCATTTCGGACCGTTCGTTTCCATTCTTTGGCCGTATTTTCCTTGGAGGAATCATGCAGGCTTCTTATAAGAATTCTTTTTCCGCAACTTTGATTGCGGTTTTATTGCTGACCGGCGTTTGCGCTTATGCTCAGTCAGGAGGAACTTCGGGATCCATCAACGGCACTGTGCTCGATCCAACCGGCGCAGTGGTGCCCAGCGCAGTAATCGAGATACACAATCCGGTAAGCCAATTCGACCGGTCGACCACAACCGATGCGTCGGGAAATTTCAACCTCCCCAACGTGCCTTTCAATCCCTATCATATGACCGTGACGGCGGCCGGGTTCGCGCCAACCTCGCAGGACGTGGACGTCCGATCGGTTGTGCCGGTCAGCCTCAAGATCAAGTTGCAGGTTATGGGGTCCTCAACCTCGGTCACGGTCGAAGCCGGGACGGACCTGATTGAGAACGACCCCACCTTTCACACCGATGTTGACAGGAACCTGTTCAACAAGATTCCTTTAGAGAGTACGACCTCGTCGCTGAGTTCGGAGGTGACATTGGCCACTCCCGGCATTGCCGCCGATTCCAACGGTCTCTTCCACGGGCTCGGCGATCACGCGGAGAACTCCTTTTCCGTGGACGGGCAGCCGATTACGGACCAGCAAAGCAAAGTATTCTCGAACCAGATTCCACTGGATTCGGTGCAATCGATGGAAGTGATCTCGGGCGCGCCGCCCGCCGAATATGGCGGAAAGACCAGCGTGGTGATTGTGGCAACCACCCGATCGGGCCAGGGCGTAGCCCCAGCTCATGGCAGCGTAAGCGCTTCCTATGGCTCGTTCGGAACGTCCAATCTGGCGGCCGATGTTGCCTACGGAGGCAAGAACTGGGGCAACTTCATCTCCGCAAACGGTTCCAACACTGGTCGATTCCTCGATCCTCCGGAGTTTAAAGTGTTCCACGACAAAGGAAACGAGGAAAACTTGTTCGATCGCGTGGACTACCAACTCAGCAATTCCGACTCAATTCACTTGAACTTCAACTACAGCCGGAGTTGGTTCCAGACGCCGAATTCGTTGGATGCCGAGAATGCAACGCCATGGAGCGGGCTGGATGGGATTGAACCCCAAATGGCGATCTTTAACGGATTGGATCCGAACGGAAATATCGTCGGCCCGACGGACCAGCGATCGAAGATCGGCACCTTCAACATTGCGCCTTCCTGGACGCGTGTGCTGAATACGCATGCGGTCTTCACTTTGGGAACGTTCGTGCGCCGGGACAATTACAACTACTATCCCAGCAACGATCCCTTCGCGGATCTTGGACCGCCAAGCCTGCAGAGGCAGTCCGTTGGTCAGAACCGCACGCTGACGAATACGGGAGTGCGCTCCGATCTCTCCTACGCCAAGGGAATTAACCAAATCAAGGCGGGAGTCACTTATGAACAAACATTTCTTAATGAGGACGACACGCTCGGCATTGTCGATCCCACCTACAACGCCCCTTGCATCACCGCCGTTCCTACGAGCGCGGTGAATCCATTCCCATTTGTTGCCGCGCCCGGACTTAATCCCACGGATTGCCCAGGTAGCGTTGGCACGGTCCAGCAAAATGACGCTAACAATCCCAACGCTCCGGGCAGCGCTCTTTATCCTTTTTACAATCCGATCCTGGCTCCTTACGACTTGAGCCGGGGCGGAAGTCCGTTCACCTTCAACGGCCACACCGACGTGAAAGAACTTGCATTGTACGTGCGGGATAACATCACCAAGGGAAATTGGTCATTGAACCTCGGACTGCGCGGCGATTTATACAACGGGCTCTCTACCGCGCGGCAAGCCGAGCCTCGGGTTGGGGCCGCCTACAATATCAAGCGGACGAATACGATTCTTCGCGCCTCCTATGCACGCACGCTGGAGTCTCCCTTCAACGAAAATCTGATACTTTCCAGCATCGGCTGCGGCAATCCGGTGCTCAATCCGCTGCTTGCTTGTTCCTCCTCCGCTCTAACCCCGTTGAGTCCTGGGTTTCGAAACGAGTTCCACGCTGGAATCGAGCAGGCCTTCGGGAAGTACATGGTTTTTTCCGGGGAGTGGATCACGAAGTACACACACAATGGTTACGATTTCAGCGTGCTCGGCGATACGCCCATCACGTTCCCCATCGAATGGCACAACTCGAAAATCCCTGGATACGCCGGCCGTGTGAGCGTCCCCGATTTGCATGGTTTCTCGGCGCTCATGGTCTTTTCCAGCGTGGCGGCTCGCTTCTTTCCGCCCCAGATCGGCGGTGCGGGCGCAACTGTCGGCGCTCCGGGCACTCCCTTTCGCATCGATCACGACGAGAAGTTCAACCAGACCACCCACCTCCAATACCAACCATGGAAGCGCGGTCCGTGGATGGGGTTCAATTGGAGATACGACAGCGGATTGGTGGCGGGTAACGCACCCTGTTACGGCCTGGGTGCAGCCAACGATTGTCCACAATCGGTTCCCACGGGGTCGCCGGCAGTATTCTTGCAGGATGCCTTTGGGAACCCCTTGAGCGCCGATCAGGAGTTCGAGGCCGGGTTCACTTGCAATGGGGTTCGTGCAACCCCGACCGCTCCTCTACCTTCGCCTTGCACTGCCCCCTTGGGTTCCAGTCTTATTCGCGTTCCGGCGAATGGGGCGGAGAACGACGACCATAATCCACCCCGCATCGCTTCCAGGAATCTTTTCGATCTGTCGCTGGGACATGACAATTTATTCCACGGCGAAAAGTACAAATGGAGCGCGCAATTGACCGTCATCAACATGGCGAACAACTACGTGCTGTACAACTTCCTGTCCACCTTCAGCGGCACCCACTATGTAACGCCGCGAACGGTAACGGGGGAAATTGGGTTCCATTTCTAAGTGTGATGGACGGGCGGTTGGGCATCCTGTTTGTTGCCTGGCCGCCTGTCTCTCCGCAGGATTTTTATGAGGCTTCTGCGGCCTTGGCCAACTGGGTGGGTTCAGCGGGTGGAGTTCCCGCTTGCGTTTGCTGAACGAACGCAAGCAGATTGGCTTCGAGAATATTTTTATTTGCTTCAGGAACGTCGACGAAGCGGAAGGGTTGCAGCCATCCCTGCGTGGCCCACATGGGAAACAGCATCTCGGCCTTTTCGCGGATGGTGGTTTCGCCGAGATGGAAAATCAACTCGACTTGCAGGTTTTCGTCGAGTGGCGTCTCCACATTGATCAGGCCGCCGGTCACGGAAATCTGATGCACTTTGCCGCGCACCTGGCGTCTGTTCGGCAAGCGCATTAGCGCCAGTATCGAGCCGCGCAGCTTCACGCGAAACGCTCGCTGCGTACGAAATGGAGGACGTGGCTCTGGCGATGAAGTCGGGGACATCGTCAGCGATTATGCCAGCTCGCGGACGGGCGAGCGAGGTTACGAAAGAACTGGAGTCGTACACCAGTTCTTAGAGTTAAATCTTCTTAATTATCAAGACATTCCATTGATTTGGCGTAAGCCGGCGCGCTTGTGAGAACTATTTGAGGCGGGAGTGGGCAGCTCCGCGTCCTGAATGCAGGTTGTAAGGCCAAGCTTCTTTTTTGTTCGCTGGCCGTTCTGCGGACGATGCTTCGGCAGTACTCGACGCGCAATTCCAGTCTTCGGGAGGATCCACGATTCCCCAAATGTTGCCTGGGTTATAGAGCGAGACGCCGATCAGAAAGTATTTGCCGTCATTGCCCAAGGGTAGGCAGCTTGCGATGTGGCCCGATGCAGTCACTGCCCCGGGCAGTTCGGCGAGCAATACAGGAGTTTTAATGGGCAACGATTGTGAAGCGCGCAACCCGCATCCTTGCAGGCTTACAACCAGCGCGAGGCAATGCGCGGAGAACGGGTGCCTTCGATCCATGCTGGTCATGACGAGAGGAATCTCGACACGCAGCCGCGTGCTCCGGCGAGTAGCTTTGGGTATGAGAACGTCCATCCGGTTCTAATAATAGTTAGACAGCATTAGCAGCTTGGAGTCGTCAAGAAATCGTTATGCGCCGTGACGGAAGTAACCCGCGCTCGGCGGCGGCTGTTAAGATGTCTCGACAGTCATGGAGGGACCGACGCCTTGGTCCTCCAGCAGCGTAGCGAGCCTGTTTTTGCCAGCCCGAATCCATAAGTTCAGCTGGGCCAGCACGAACGAACGCGTAACGGGAATCGCAGTAAAAATGACCACGGTTTTTGATGCTCCCGAATGGAAACTCCTGCTGGCTGCGAGTTCGCCTGAGCCAACTGGGGATAAGCGCGCTCGCCTCCTGCTCAAAGCGGCCCCCGATTGGAACACTCTGCTGCGATTGGCAGACCGGCATGGTTTGTTGTCGCTGCTCTATCTAAATCTTGAGCAAGTCGCGGACGCAGTTCCGGCGGCAGCGTTGAGTACGCTACGCAAAAAGTACGAACTCAATATTCACAAATCCCTTTTTCTCACGCGAGAGTTGACGCGCATTCTCCATTGTCTCCAGGAGTTGCAACTCGCCGTGCTGCCCTACAAGGGCGTCGTGCTATCAGAGATTTATTACGGCGACATGGCGCTACGGCAGTGTGGGGATATGGACCTTTTTGCTCAGGCCAGCGACATCGGCCGCATTAAGAATACCGTGCGAGAACTCGGATACGTGCCGCGGGTCGCGATTCCCCAGGATGCTGAGACGAATTACATTGCGTCAGGATACGAATACACGTTCGACAGTCCGGCGGGCAAGAACTTGCTGGAACTGCAGTGGGCTCTGCAACCCCGTTATTACGCCGTGGATTTTGACATGAAGGGATTATTTTCCCGCGCCGTGGAAGTTCCGTTTGCCGGCGGGCGCGTGCATACCCTTTCATCGCAGGACTTGTTGCTGGTACTTTGCATACACGCGGCGAAGCATGTGTGGGGACGCCTGATCTGGCTGCGCGACGTGGTTCAGATCGTGCAGCAGGATTTGAATTGGGACTGGATTGAGTCGCAGGCACGCGCCTTGGGGATCGAGCGAATTCTGCGAGTTACGCTGCTGTTGGGAAATCGATTGCTGGGGATGCAGATCCCATCGGCGATCGCGCATGCCCTCCAATCGGATCGAGCGGCCCGAAATGTCGCCGAGGAGATCGCGGCTTCGATGGCTGCCGGTGTGGACTATGAGGAGCATAAAGTCGCATACTTCCGGCTAATGTTGCGGCTGCGCGAAAAAAGAATGGACCAAATGCGATTTCTTACCCGGCTGACCTTTACTCCGGGACCGGGGGAATGGGAGGCAGTCAGGTTGCCGCGAGTCCTCTTCCCCATTTATCCCGTGGTAAGGCTGGCTCGCCTGGCCGGCAGGTTTGCGCGAGGCTAAACAGTGCGGGCAATTTCTCTACGGTTTCAGGCCTTCCCGAATCGGGTTACTTCCGTAGTTACCATGCACTGATTTTGATGCAACGTTCATCTCTCCTTAACATTCCATCGCTACAAATAAAGTATGGATCTGCCCGTGTACAACACGCTGATCCTCTCGGATCTGCATCTGGGTGCGCCGACCAGCCGCGCGCGTGAAGCGACGCGCGTGCTGCGGGAAAACGTTTTTCATCGCCTGATTCTGCTGGGCGATATTTTCGCCGATCTTAACTTCGCGCGGCTGACGAAAGATCACTGGAAGTTTCTCAGCTATATCCGCAAGCTGTCGAATCCTAAGCGCAATATCGAGGTCGTGTGGGTAGAGGGAAATCATGACCACGGCCTGACCAACATCATGTCGCACCTGGTCGGCGTGCGGGTTTATCAACACTACGCGTGGCTGTTTGCCGGACAGAAGCACATTGCCATACACGGGCATCAGTTTGATGGCTTTCAGGTGAACAACGTGCGGCTCACGCGATTAGGCACGTCGTTTTATCTCAAGCTGCAGAAGCTGGATTTCAAAAGCAAGCCCATCGCGCGGATGATCGACCGGCTGAACACGCGCTGGCTGCGCATGTCGTCGAAGGTCGCGGCAGGAGCCCTGCACTATGCGCGGCAGCACGAGGCGGGCCGCATTTTCTGCGGCCACACGCACGAGGCGGTGCATGTGCAAGAGGAAGGGATCGATTACTACAATTCAGGCGGCTGGGTCGATTCGCGCCTGACTTACTTAACGGTTGATGAACAGGGGGTTCGCATCCATGAATACAAACAGCGAGCTGACGATCGTGATTCCGGCCAAGAACGAGGCGAAGCTGATTCCGAACTTGCTGACTTCGCTGACGAATCAGGACTACTCGAAGATGTCGAGTACCAGAGTGTTGGTAGCTGACGCCAACTCGACTGACGGCACGCAGGAGATCGTGCTCGCCTTCCGCGATCGATTAAATGTGAGCGTGATTCGCGGCGGCATGCCTTCGGTGGGGCGCAACCTAGGCGCAGCGCAGGCCGAGAGCAATTTCGTTCTGTTTATGGATGCGGATATCGATCTGGCGCATCCCTCAGTGGTGCGAAGAGCTGTAGAACTGGCGCAGAGCAAGCAACTGCATTGTGTAACCACGAACATCATTTGCCGCGACGGTGGCTGGCTGGATAAGGCGTCTTACGGGGTCATGGATGTGTTTCAGTACCTCTCGCGATTGCACCATCCCTTCGCCACGGGAATGTTCATGCTGTTTGACCTTAGGCAATTTCGCAAGCTGCGCGGTTTTCACGAACAAGTCGCCTTCGCCGAAGATTACCTGCTAAGCCAGCAGGTGGAGCGCAAGCGATTTGGAATTGTGCGCGGCGGCGTTTACACAACGAACCGCCGGTTCAAAAAAATGGGGCATTTTCGCGTCGTATGGCTGTTCCTGAAGACGGCGATGAATTATTGGAACCCGAATTATTTCCTGCGCGACCACAAGTATTGGCAGGCATAGCATCTTCTAAGTCAGCCAGAGCATTGAAAATCTCGTCGCGATTTTTCTTCGTGGCCACAGAAGCAGGATCCAGCCAATCAGCTGGGTCCTGTTTTTGCATCCCGACTCCTCCACTAGAAACGAAACACCGGCCCGGTTGAGAAGCGCCCGTTATCCTGCCTTGCGCTGAAGAACTGCGTGCGCAGGTAGTCGCCCTGAAACCGCCAGGCGATGCGGCGCGTGATCTTGGCATCGACGCCCCCGCCTACGGCCGCAGCAAACGAATTGTCTGTGCCCTGGAAAGGACCGGCGTTGATATGTGCGCCGCCAACCAGGACCTCCACGAACGGGCGAAAGCTACCCTTGGTAAGCGAGACTCGCGGGCCGACCAGAAAATTCCGCTCAATGAAGTTGGCCTTGAAAGTGGAACACTCAGGTCCGTTGACCGGAAACGTCTGGCAGATGAGAAAACCCTGCGAGCCGTAGTGCGTATCGATGTCTCCGACAATTCCCACCCAGCGATAAAGCTTAACTTCTCCCGACGCCTCCCAGCCGTAAGTGCTGGCGCGGCCGACCGATGAGAGATTGCTGTTGAAATAGGAATAGCCGACGAAGGCGTTTACCCGCGTCGGCGTTTGTGGCGGAGGTGGCGTTGGTGGTTCCGCGGGCGCCTGCGCTCTGGCTAGGCCTGCAGAGGAAATGAGAACGAGCAGAAAAATTCCGAAGCTTCTTACGACCATAATCCGCATGAAGATATAAATCTACCTCATCCGCGCACAGCGGCCAAATGCCAGCCCGAAATTCAACCGGCATTCGGCGCAGCTCTTACCTCGCCGTTGATCTGCGCTTAGAATTTCAGAACAATACCCGTCGAGATTCGAACGTTGTTTTGAGTAGCGCCGAAAAAGCGTGTTTGCAGATAATCCCCCTGAAAGCGCCACGCAATCGGCTTAATCAGCCGGTAATCGAGCCCGCCGCCGATGGCCGTGGCGAAGGAAGTATCGGAGCCGACGCTATTGTCGAGGGTCACGTGTGCGCCTCCGAATAGCGCCTCTGCGAAAGGACGAAACTTGCCGACGGAAACCGAAACTCTGGGACCAAACATGAAGTTGTATTCGTGAAAGCTGTCGTTAAACGTGCAGCTCGACGCTAAGCCAACCGGAACTGCGCAGCCGCCTGGAAAATTCTGCGAGGGAAAATTCTGCGAACCATAATGGCTGTCGAAATCAGCGACCAGACCGAGAAAGGGAATGACCTTACCTTCCACCGAAGCTTCCCAGCCGTTCGTGTTCGCCCGGTCGATCGAGGAAAGATCTGTGTTGTAGTACGAGTACCCGAAAAAAACATTGGCGCTGGGAACTTGAGCGCTGGCCAGACCCGCGAACAGAAACAAGGAAGAGAGAACCAAGACAATTTTTCGCACGAGCACTTCTACCTGCCTTTCTAGTTGGATGCACCGTTGCTTTACTGCCCCTTAGATGCACAAGGCCCGGTTTTCGTTTAAACCTCGCCGAGCGAGTTCTTCGCATTTTTGAACCCAGAGGCGGGACCGATGTTTCGCGGAAAAGGAAATATTCCGGGCACGATTCGGAAGCGCTGCGTCCGCAGTTTTGCCCGAAAGACGGGTCTGCGGCGAATTATGATGTGTTGCCTAGAAACTAACTCTTCGTCAGAAGCGCCAAACGAGTCCCGTGGATCCGCGGAAATCGTTCTGTGTGGCGCTCAGCAGGTGGGTGCGCATGTAGTCGAATTGCAGACGCCATGCGAAATGATGCAGAAACCAGAATTGGAACTTGCGATCGACACCGCCGCCCGCATCTTCTGCAATTGGATTATGGGTAAATCCATCGGAGGTGAACCGCTGGCCGCCTCCCATGATGTGCACGAACGGCCGCCACTTCCCATAATTCATCGAAAGCCGCGGTCCAAGAAATAGGTTGTATTGTTGAATTCCCTGCCGATAAAAGCCGCTTCCGTCAAGCACAATGCCGAGGTGAGGATGGCGCGAGAAAGGAAAATCTTCAAAGGAAGCGTTCCAGCCACGAAAAGTGTAACGGTTGGTGGGGATCACATCCACGGAATCGGCGTAGGCAACGCCAACGTAAACGTTTCCGCTGGGAAAGATCTGCGCCTTCGAAGGAGTTGCAAATAGCATTAAGCTCAGCAGTGCCAGCACCAGGGCTGCGATTTTTGACACGAAAATAGTTCCTCCCGCGGCGATTCTCGCCAGCAGCAAATTCTACCTGAATGTTTGAAATCCGTTAGATGCAGTGTAACCGACGCTCAAGATGCCCGGCATCCCAAATTTACCCACGGTGCAGGTTCGGCACTGAAACGCCCGAATTTTTTAAAGTTTTCATGATTCCGAAACCCGTTCACAGGCGTCTATCTACTAGGATGCAAATCATGGATATGAACTGTCAAACATGCCCCCAGCCGGTGCTGTGGGCGGGCCTGGGAATTCAGCCAAAGGAGTCGAAGTTGAAGCTCAGTTTGGAAACTCGGCAGCGCGGTGAGGTAGTGATTGTTCACTGCCAGGGGCGCATTGTGTATCGGGACGAAGCGAATGCACTTTCCAGCGTCGTAAGCGAAGTACTCTCCAGTAGAGGCAAGGTTATTCTTGATCTCGGCGGGGTCAGCGCCATCGACAGCGCTGGCATTGGGGAGTTGGTAACGCTCTACACGCTGGCGCAGGCGAAGAAGGCAGAATTGAAATACGCCAACCCGCGCCCCTTTGTGCGCGATTTATTCGATCTTACTCATGTGGATTCTTTCCTGGAGATTCATCCCAGCGTGGGCGAGGCTCTGGCCGCATATCAGCAAGATGAGATTTGTGCTGACTGTTGAATATCCCTGTCATGTTGAGCGGAGAACGAGTTCGCGAAAGCGAACTCGTTCGCAGTCGAAACATCCCTACCCGACCGAAGCCGCCCGCGTACAGGAATTCTTCGCTGCGACTCGGAATGACAAATTGAGTTTCATCAGCTCTCCCGCTGAAAGCGATAGCGTCCCGCTCTCTCTCGCGCGACTGCTTCGGCGACTTTTAGAAAAGCTTGCGCCGCGTGGGAAAGCCCGGCTTCTTTGCGGTAAATAAGCCGCAGCTTGCGTTGCACGCGCAGTTCGCGCACCGGAATCCTCACCAACTCCCCGCGGGCCACTTCGGTTTCGACGCTGATCTCCGGCATCAACGCAACCCCGCTTCCCAGCGCAACGAATTGCTTGATCGCTTGCAGCGTGGGCAGTTCCAGATCCATGTGAAGCGGCGTTTTGTATTTCTGGAAGGTCTGTAAAACTCTTTCGCGATAGGGCGAAGAAACATTGTGGGCCACGAACGATTCGGCACCCAGTTGCCGGATGCTAACTTCGTGCGCGGTCGCGAGCGGGTGACGCGGGGGAACCACAAGCACCAACTCGTCGAGATAAGCAACAATCGAGTGCAGCCGCGGCTCTTCAGGTTTATAGGAAAGTACGCCGAGTTCGGCACTGTGCTGTAGAACATCGTCCGGAATGCGGCTGCCCAGCGCGCGCTGCACGGTGATTTTGATCATCGGGTGCAGGCTGCGGAATTCTGCGATCACCGGCAGCAAATAGAGTGCCGTGAATTCATTGGCCGCAATAACGAGCTTGCCTTTTTGCAGTTCCCGCAACTCCACGAGTGACTCGTGCGCATCGCGGCGCAGGTTCAGCAACTTCTCTGCATATTCATAGAGAACTTGGCCCGCATCGGTAAGCACGCCCTCACGCGAGGAACGATCAAAGAGGCTTTCCCCCAATTCATCCTCAAGCTTGCGAATGGTCTGGCTCACGGCCGACTGGGTACGGTAGAGCTTTTCCGCTGCGCGGGAGAAGCGGCGCTCCCGGGCCACGGTGAGGAAGACTTCCAGTTGCGATAGTTCCACTAAATCACCATGCAATGAAAACTACAAACTCCATTAGCAAATCTTATCATAGAAGCATTACTAATGATCACTGCACAATTATAAGCACCGCTTCAGTCGCGTCTCCTCGTACCATAGAGGGTTGCAGCAGTTTTGCCGATAAAAGGGAAATACTCATGGCCATGGAGCAAGTTCGCATTACGGTGTTCGACACGACTTTGCGCGACGGGGAGCAATCCCCGGGCTGCAGCATGAATCATCAGGAGAAGCTGCGCCTGGCGCATCAACTCGACCGTCTGGGCACGGACGTGATCGAAGCGGGCTTCCCCATTGCCTCCGACGGCGATTTCGAAGCGGTAAAAGCGATTGCGCAGATTATTCGGCGCCCCATTATTGCAGGCTTGGCGCGAGCTTGCCGTCCTGACATCGAGCGCGCGTGGGAAGCATTGAAGGATGCAGCGCGTCCGCGAATCCATGTGTTTCTGGCCACGTCGGATATTCACCTGCAATATAAGCTGCGCATCACCCGCAACCAGTGTCTGGCGCAGGCACGCGAGGCCGTGAAATTTGCCAAATCCCTCTGCGACGACGTGGAATTTTCGCCGGAAGATGCGACGCGTACCGATCCGGAGTTCTTGTGCCAGGTGCTGGAGGCCGTCGTGGAAGCAGGAGCGACAACGCTCAACATTCCCGACACGGTTGGTTTCACCGTGCCTGAGGAGTTCGGCGAATTGATCGCGACGATTCGACGGCGGGTGAAAGGAATTGACAACGTGACCATTTCCGCCCATTGCCACAACGATTTGGGCATGGCGGTCGCCAACTCGATGGCTGCGATTGCCGCGGGCGCGCGCCAGGTGGAATGCACGATCAATGGCATTGGCGAGCGCGCCGGGAATGCGGCGCTGGAAGAAATCGTTGCGGCGATGCGGGTAAGGCAAGACCGCTATCCCTACGAGACCGGCATTGCATGCGAGCAGCTTTTCGCCGCCAGCCAGATGTTGAGCGAGATTACGGGCGTGCCGGTGCAACCTAATAAAGCCGTGACGGGTCGCAACGCCTTTGCCCATGAAGCGGGCATCCATCAGGATGGCGTGCTCAAAAATCCGCTGACCTACGAAATTATGACGCCGCAATCGGTGGGCGTGCCCGACTCCAGGTTGGTCCTGGGCAAGCACTCAGGAAGACATGCTCTGAGCATTCGTTGCGAGAAGCTCGGCTATCAATTCGACCGCCGCGCCCTCGACGACATTTACCGCCGCTTCGTGCGGCTGGCCGATAAGATCAAGCATGTGGAAGATCATCACCTTCTCGAACTGATCCGCGAAACCCACAAGCCGGCAGGTTCGGCGACGCCTTTGTTTGAGCCGCTACATGCTGCTGCGGCAGCTGCCAGCGCACCCGCACATGAGGCGCCGCGGCCATTTCCGCTGGCGACGCAGCCAAATGCCTTTAATGTGCCCATGCCGATTCCCGAGCAGCATCACGATCAGGAAGACTATTTGTGGGGCGTCTAAAGTATCGGCGTCTAAGCTCATCCGTCTAAGCCATCAATGAGAGCCGCCATCGGCTGCCTCGCAAGCGAAGCTCGACCGCCTTCCTTCGAGCAGCGTAGAATCGTCCTGACCGCTTGGAACCCGTCACTCACTTCCTGACCGGCGCCTGCATGGGGCGCGCCGGACTCAATCGCAAGACCGCGCTCGCCACATTGACGCTGACGCTCGCCGCCGAAGCCCCCGATCTCGACATCCTGGGCCGAATCAGAGGTCCGGCGTTCGCCTTCGCCCATCATCGCGGATTCACGCACTCCTTCCTCGGCGTTCCCATCGATGCGGCTGTCGTAGTAGGCTTCGTCTATTTGCTCTGGCGCGTGCGCGGCCGCAAAACAAAAGATCCGGCCCTGCCACCGCGCTGGGGAGTGCTGTTTCTCTTGGCGTGTCTCGCCGGCCTCAGCCACATTCTCCTCGACTTCACCAACAATTACGGCGTGCGCCCCTTCTGGCCGTTTTCCGAAAAGTGGTACTCGTGGGACATCGTTTTCATCTTCGAGCCGATCATGTTCACGTGCCTGCTTCTCGGGCTGGTCGTGCCCGCTCTCTTCTCGCTGATCGATAGCGAAATTGGCGTACGCAACTCCGGCCCGCGCGGACGCGTTGCCGCCTCTCTTGCGCTAACCGCCGTCGTCTTCCTATGGATGTTTCGCGATTACGAGCACCGCCGCGCCGTGAAAGCGCTCGAGGCAAGCACTTACAACGGAGCTGAACCGGTAAGCGTCGGCGCCTATCCGGACTTGGCGAACCCGTTCCTCTGGCATGGAGTAGTCGAGACCACGAACTTTTTCGCATTAGCCCCGGTGGATTCTTCCGAGCCGGCGGTCGATCCCGAGGGCCAAATGCAGATTCGTTATAAGCCGGAGGAAACGCCCATAACGCTGGCTGCCAAGCGCTCTTACCTGGGACGCATCTATCTAGACTGGGCGCGCTATCCGATCACACAAACGGAGGCACTCGATTCGGGCCAACAAGGCTACATCGTGGATTTTCAGGATCTGCGCTTCGCACAACTGCCCAGCCTGTTCGGTCGCCTGCGGGGCGAGCGCGATAACGCGCCCAGACCTCTAGGCGCAGGTGTGCGTCTCGATCGCGACCTGCATATCGTGGGAGACGTATACGGCTCGGGCAAAAATCGAGTCACCGTACCCGAACCTTGAGCCGCAGGTGAGGCGCATGAGGAGTTTCAGCCTTGACGTATCAACCGTTCAACGCGGACAATGAATTTCGGCCTTTTGTGAGGTGCTTATGCTGCCCTATTTCTTCGTTCTTTTAGCCATCGCGGTGCGCTTTCTGCCCTTTGCCGGCCCGCTGAATGTGTTGCCCCATGCCTGGCACTTCACCCCCGTGGCAGCCTCGCTGCTATTCTTCGGCGCGCGCGGCAAGCAGCGTCAGATGTGGATACCGCTCTTGATGCTGGCCGCAACCGACGTAGTGCTGACAAAATTCATCTACGGCTTCCCCGTAACCTGGGACCACCTGGTTACGTTCGTCTGGTACGGGGCCATCCTGTGGTTAGGCACTAATCTGCGTGAGACGAATCTACGCGAGAAGAGCGGCGCGCTACACGTAATCGCCGCAGCGCTGGCCAGTTCGGTGTCATTCTTCCTGATCAGCAACTTCGCAGTCTGGGCAGCGTGGCCGCAAATGTATCCCCGCGGTTGGAACGGCTTGATGATGTCGTACACAGCAGGCCTGCCATTTTTCCGCGGCACGCTGGAAAGCGATTTGTTCTTCTCGGTGGTGTTTTTTGGGACGCCAGTATTCCTGAGCGCGCTCTCCGCATGGTGGCAGAAATCAGCCAGCAATCGCGCCGCCGCCGCGTAGCCTCCGGCATCTAGCTCAATGACGGAAATGAGACCGCGTTGCACATGCCGGTCTGAACAATGTGGAAGCCATTCCAACGGTCCCGGTAAGTGCCCGAGACTCGCATCCGCCGATGACAATTTGTGTGACGGATGCCGCACCTCTGAAATCCAAAAACTGGAAAAAGAAATCAGAAAAGGTGAAATCGAACTCGATAATCGCAGGCAAATCGCCGGGCAAATGGGAATGAGTCCCGAGAGTTACGTGGACGATGAAGAATTGACTACGCTTCTCAACCAAGCCCGCAACCGACTCGCGCGCCTTGAAGGACAACGCCGGGCGACTGGCCCATCTTTGCCGCCACCAGAATAACCGAGAGGGGAGGCGCAGCCGAAAGAGTGATTGTGTACCTAGGGAAATGGGAAGCAAAATCTCTAGCGATCCGCACTCGGGAATCCACCCTTCAAAGAACGAAGGGGCGGCCACCCGCAAAGAGCTCGCCGGAACCCGCTACGTGCGGGCTCCCGCCTTTCGCATCTCGCGATTCCTTCTACAAAGCTAGGTACTGATGGATGAAGGCGATGGCCATGCTGCCTTCGCCCACTCCACTCGATACTCGTTTGATGGAGTTATGGCGCGCGTCCCCGGCGCAGAAGACGCCGGGCAGGTTCGTCTCCAGCGGGAACGGGTGGCGATCGAGTTTCCAGGTGGTGAGGTCGCGTCCTGTGCAGAGATAGCCGCGTGGATCCCTCTCGAGTTCAATTGGCAGCCACGACGCGCAGGCATCGGCGCCGATCATCACAAACAAGGCATCAGCTTCGTAGCCGAGAATCTTTTCCGCCTCATGCGGCGCTTGCACGCGAACCTCAATTCGTTCCAGGTGATTTTCGCCGTCCGCCGAAACCACCTGCGTAAAGGGAAGAATCTCGATATTGGCCTTCAATGCGATCTGGTCAATCAAATACTGCGACATGCTGAGCTTCAGTCCTTCGCCCCGCACCAAAATCTTTACTTCGGCCGCATAGCTCGATAAAAACATGGCAGCTTGCCCCGCTGAATTTCCGCCTCCCACGATAAAGACCTTCTTGCCGACTACATTGGTCGCCTCGTGCCGGGCCGCTCCATAAAATATGCCGCGTCCCAACAGGCGGTCTTGCCCCTTCGCCTGCAGCCGACGCCAGTCCACACCTATAGCCAACACTACGGCTCGGGCCAAGACTGTCTGGCCTCCGTCAAGCCCGCACAGATAGCCTTCGCTCGAGGGAGTAAGCTTTTCAACCGAACGCGTCAGCGCAACTTCCGCGCCGAAGCGAGTCGCCTGCTTGAATCCGCGCCCGGTCAGATCGTCTCCCGAAATTCCCTCTGGAAACCCCAGATAATTTTCGATGCGGGACGATGTACCTGCTTGCCCGCCGGCGGCACAGCGCTCGACGATCAGCACACTAAGCCCTTCAGAACTCCCATAAACGCCAGCGGCCATACCGGCCGGTCCGGCCCCCACAATCACAACGTCATAGCTGTCGTGATTGGGCGTTGTCTGCAGTTGCAAAGCCTCTGCAATTTCCCTTGTTGTCGGCGACGCACTGAAAAGCTGCCCGTCAACACTCACGCCCGGACAATCAGGGTCGTCGGAGAGGCCAGCCGGCACCCGCTCCGGGTAGCTATCTCGATCAACCCACTCGTAGGGAACACGATTCGCTGAAAGAAATGCGCGGATGTTGTGGCAGTCCTCATCCTTGTTGCGGCCGAAGATTAGTACCCGCGCTGTCGGTAAAGAAAGGGAGCGTTGCTGGATCAGCAAAAGCCGTTCACCCAGCTTCTCCAGAATGAGGGTGCGGGCCTCTTTTGAGTCCCTGATCAAGTGATGAAACTGCTGCTTATCCAGGCGCGCCAGGCGGCAGGAGGTTTGGGCTCGCAATGAGCCGAAGGTCGGAGTTCCCAGCAGAAGAGGCACTTCACCCAGGAACTCGCCCGGCTTGAGTTCGTACTCCGGAAACTCGGTCTGCTTTCCGTGAACATCTAGAACGATCCGCGGACTTCCTTCCATCAGCACATAGAACCAGGCGGGTGAGCCCTCTCGAAAGATCCATTCTCCCGGCTCAAGCCGCACATCGGCGATAATATGCGCCAATCGAGCGCATTCGGCCTCGTCAAGACAGGCAAAAATTTCGGCTCGTCGCAACTCTTCTAGAGTAAACATGAAACCCGCCTCAAGATCGGCACAAGATAATCGTGAAACTTTTGTACCACAGAACGCTGTCAGTGAGACCTTCACGGCGAGGAACGCAGATGCACTTCCGTTCCACGAACGGTAGTCGGTATGCCGCCCGCTATACAGCCTGGGTGAAGTGAGAGGTCAGAGCGACATGGCTGATATCGAACAGGATTGACCCATTGCCGTTGACTCTTGGGAAGACCGGGGGAATTGGGAAATGAAAAGCAAAATTCTAGCGATCCGCACTCGCGAACCCCACCCTTCAAAGAACAAAGGGGGCGACGCGGGTGGCCCGCGGCGGGCTTGTGGATTAGAAGGGATAAAATCGGCGGAGCCCGGCACCCGACTGCATCGGCAGCAAAAATTGCGCGACGTCCCGTCTATCCCTGGTTTCTAAAAATGTGGCGCGACGTTCCGGATCTCTAGTTGATTTGAGCTCGTAACTTCAATTTGAGGAACCCCGCCGTTTCCATTACTCCACCGGACGGTGCCCGTAACACAGGCCACCTTTCCGAAATTGTTCTGCGACCAATATCTGAGATCAGTGACAATCCAAAAGGCAGGTGGATTCGGATCGCCTAGAGCAATACGAGCCGGCTGTCCGGCCGGCGTCGCCGTAACGACCCTGCCACACACCTTTGCCGAAGTGCCTGCGAGACGTCCCATGTTTTTCCGCACTTCCATGGCGTCAATGGTGCCTGGCCCCCAATTGTTTGTCTTTTGGTCTAACCGCGGCGCATATTGCGCCGTTAAGTAATAGGTGGCCGCCAGGAAGCAAACAAGAGGAACAACTGAGATCAACGTTGGCTTGCACTTCATATAGACCTCCATGTCAGTGCAGATATCCACGATATCAGCCCGCAATCAAAACATGTCGATATCGGCCGCCTTATCGAGCCTGAGCCTGACGAAACCCAGGCTTCGGAAGCATTATCTCACTGCATAGGTTCGCGGGCCAGACATCGTGCTTTGGAAAGGCTGGGCCAGCCCCCTTGTGGATTCGGGAGGAGGATTCAGAGGCAACTGCTGGCCAGCCGCGTGGGACGGGTGTAAGATTCCGCCGTATGGGTTGGCAATATCCTGTCACTCTAATGTCGGCACTGGCAACGCTGTTGATGTTTCTTCTTTATCTTATCCAATACCGTAAAGGCAAAGCAGACAACAAGGACAGCGACAAATGGCTCAAAATCTCCGTTTGGTCCTTCATCTCAATCTTAGCTGTTGCAATTCTTACGATAGGGATATTTCACAAAAAAGTGACCGCACTGATGGATGTTGAGCAGAAGCCTGTATATGTTGTGCCACAATTCACCTTGCCGACGGTTGTAGTGACCCACGATACGACATGGTATGGAAAGAGCGAGGCAGGAGACGGGACCATTGCGCTCACCTCCACGCCACCACCTAACCCACTCTCGATTCCTATTCCCGCTACCAAAGCGTGGACACCGACCGGAATAATGGTCGGAAAAGGACAGATCGTCGATATAAAGGCGAAGGGCGAGATCATAGTTTCGCCGCACAGCCCACGGATGAATCCCGACGGCACGCGCAAGCCTTGCTATCCAAACCCGGAAATCCACAATTGGAGCTTCCCAGCTGCCGACCTGGCCTGCGGTTCTCTCATCGCGAGAATTGGCGGGCAGGCCCCTTTCGAGGTCGGTAATTCCACGAGATTTCGTGCCCCCGCGTCAGGCCTGCTGTGGCTAGGTGTGAATGATAACTGGTTTGCCGATAATCGCGGAGAATGGGATGTAACAATCTTTGTCAAAGACGAAAAGTCTAAGTGAGGCGCATGCAAATGAAGGCGTCCCTCGCCTTGGCAATCTTCATCTCCGCTGTGCTCGTAGGCGCTGTCTGGATCGTTTATCTGAATAGGGCCTCAGAGAAGATTGTGTCCGCAGCCCTTCCTATCGCTGCTGCTGCAGTGCTAGCGCTCTGTCTTTCGGTTTTTGTGTTTGGTGCCGATCCCCCTCAAGCGGCGAGATTTGAAGTTTCCTACACGATAAATATGGACGATAAGAAGCCCAGTCCAGAAGTCGTCATCTGCAAGCAAAATGGCGAATTCTCATTGCAAGCAATGGATGAGGTCTCAACGCTCCACCCCGAGTTCCTGAAGAATCCGCGCGACACCAATGCGATACAGCTCTACAACCATCTCCTTCAGTGGGAAATCATGCGGCGGATTAGCATAATGTTCTCGAAGCACTGGCAGACAGAAATAATCACCTTGAATCGGTACAATGCGCGGTTTAACAGCGTAGAGTCCAATGCCGACAGGGAGGTTAACATGGTTTCATCTGCTGAGATCCGTGCAATCCTAAACGACAATAAATTTTCTTTCTTCTCGTCTGCGTATGACCAGGCAGTTCCTTTTCAGATAGCCGTTCCCCCGAATACATCGGTCAGAGTCCTGGCTCCCGTAGACTCCTTTAAAGCAGGGGAGAATTTCGGGCAGATAGAGTTTGCCGTCGACAAGTCGCCGATCCTTGGCCCCCTCTACACGATTCGAATAACTACCCGACCTATGGCCACAGGCCAGGGCACATACGGTTATAGAAAGTTCGCTGGGCTATC
>JBEKBW010000058.1:0-30303 GCA_050015215.1 Candidatus Sulfotelmatobacter sp. | reverse complement strand
GAAAATATTGGTTGGCGACAGAGAGATTCTGCAATGCAAGGTTTGCGTTTCACAGAAATATGCGTGCGCCAGCGGGGTTTGCTCCGGGCAGTTGATGGTCCCCGCCCGAAGGCCGATAATCGCCGGGTGACCGACACTCGCTGGCAACAGCGCATTCGGCGCGCCGAAAACCTGGCCGCCGAACATCCTTTCGCAAAAGAGATTCTCGGCTTTTACCTCCAACTGGCAAGTTTCCAGCGAGACCTTTATGTGCGGCTGGATCGAGCTTCGGCCCGCATAGCGTCTGTCGGCGCATCGGAACCGCAAGAACAACCGGAGCTTTTAGCAAGCTTCCCGCAGTTTCTCGCTCTTATGGATAAAAGAGCGCCCACCCGTCTGGCCGAAGTGGCGCGTGATCTTGCCCAATCGCCTGCGGATCTGTGGAAGGATCTGCTGAACGAGGCGTGGTTCGCCCCCGAGCAGCCGCCTTCGGAACGGCCATCCGATCCGCGGGAATTCCTCGTTTTGGCTTTTCTTCAGCCTTACGCTGAGTTTGAGCGCTCGCGGGTTCCGCTGCAACTTGAGGGGTACACTCACGTGCTCTGTCCGTTCTGCAGCCGGAAGCCAGGGTTAGCTGTGCTGCGCCCGCTTGGGGAAGGTGCGAAGCGAAACCTACTGTGTGGATTTTGCTTGTGTGAATGGGAATTTCGCCGCATCGTGTGCCCCAACTGCGACGAGAAAGATCATGCCAAGCTGCCGGTCTACACCGCCGAGGAGTTTCCCTACATTCGCGTCGAGTGCTGCGACACCTGCCATACCTACCTTAAATCCATCGACCTCAGCAAAAACGGCCTGGCCGAGCCACTGGTCGACGAACTTGCTTCCGTGCCGCTCGACCTCTGGGCGCAGGAGCGCGGATATGCCAAGCTGCAGCCAAACCTGCTGGGAATGTGATTACTTTCGTGATACCGCGACTATTACGACTGTGGCGGGTTTGTAAATTCCTTGTAAGGATACAACCTGACGCCTCTGAGACCCGATCAGAGTGTAGAAAAGGCGTGTAAGCTAGGTTCATTAATCCAACCCCAAAATGCAGACGGAGTGTCTCTAATGCGACCCTGGAAGTTTATCCTGCCTCTCCTAGCCACATCTTTATGTTTCGCTGCGCAGCCGGACCGGATCGCGGAAGTGATCGGCGGCGGCCCCATGGTTACACTGCCGAAGAGCCACCATCCCAAAGCCGTTGCCCAGTATGACCAGGGTCCGGTAGATCCGTCCTTCAAGTTGGGCTCCATCACCATGTTGATGACGCCTTCGCCGGAGCAGCGGGCAGCGTTGGACGAACTCGTGGCGGAACAGCAGGATCCCAAGTCCCCGAACTATCACAAGTGGCTCACACCCCAGCAATACGCAGCGAGATTTGGGCTTAGCCAGAACGATGTGAATAAAATTCTCGCCTGGCTCACATCTGAGGGATTTAAGACTATTAAGGTGGGGGGCGGCCGGAACACCGTTGTCTTTAGCGGAACCGCAGCGCAGGCTCAGAATGCTTTCCAGACGGAATTTCACTATTACAAGGTCGACGGGAAAACTCATTTTGCTAATGCCACGCCATTGATGATTCCGGCCTCTCTCAACGGCATTGTCGGCACCGTATTGGGTCTCAACAGCTTTCTTCCGAAGCCTGCCAGTCAATCCCGGGGAGGCGCGTCGTTTCAAAGCCCTCACCCTGCCTACTATGATGCAGATTTTGCCTTCCCAAATTTCCTTGCCCCCGACGACGTTTCGACCATCTACGACATTACTCCGCTATACAGCTCCTCCATTAATGGGTCCGGAGAAACGCTCGGCATTATCGGGCAAACCGACGTCTACCTCGCCGACATCAACGATTTCCGGACGAACTTCAATCTGAACCCGATCAGCGGTTGCACTACGGGTGCTACTGGCCTCATCACGGCCTGCAACTCAACCTACTTTCAATATGTGTTAGTGGGCACGGAAACTGGTGCGCCCAGCACATGCGGCGACCTGCCCGAGGCCGATTTGGATATCGAATGGTCGGGAGCGGTGGCAAGGAGCGCCCAAATCGTGTTCTTCAACGCTCCGGCGACTTTCGACGCAGAATGCACGACGTACACGAATGGGGGTGGCGTCAACACGGCGCTGACGGCCGCCATCGATCCTTCCAGCGGCCCGGTTCTCGCGCACGTTCTCAGCATGAGCTACGGTCTTTGCGAGGCTGAGGCCTCCAGTTTGGAGAGTTTGCTTGAGCAAGGCAATTCTGAAGGAATTACCATCGTGAACTCCGCGGGCGATCAATCTTCAGCGGCTTGCGATGGCAATCCTCCTGCTAATGAAGTCAACCCGCCTTTCAGTCCCGCAGTCAACGGTCTGGCGGTGAATTACCCGGCGAGCAGCCAGTACGTAACCGGGGTAGGGGGAACGTCGATTTCGCTGGCCAATGACTCCTATCCAACGCAGTCATCATACTGGAGCACTACCGAGGGTACGAATCTAGGTACGGCGCTTAGCTACATCCCCGAGCAGCCTTGGAATGACGATGAGGAATTCGCCGATTACTGCCGCGCTCCCGCAAGCGGAGACGAATTTTGCAGTACAGGAAATGGGACGAAAGATTGGGTAGCGCTCTCGACGTCTGCCACCGCTGCCCAAGTGCAGGCCGATATCTGGATTTCAGGCGGAGGTGGTGGCGCCAGCAATTGTTTTTATGAGAACGCGAGCGACATCTGCCTCGGCGCCGGAGCAGGGCCGACGACTGGAGGCGGCTTAGCGCAGCCCACGTATCAGCAGGGCTTGCATGTTTCAGGCGCACCCGCCGGCGTGCGTTACGTTCCGGATGTGTCCCTCCTCTCGTCGCCAGATTTCCCCGGATATATTTATTGCACCCCGATCGGGCAGTTGGAGAGTAGCAGCGACACAACTAGTACCTGCGACGGCGGCATTGCGAATGCGCTGAATAACGGAACCTACGTTTCTGTCGTCGGTGGCACCTCGGTCGCTTCTCCGATTTTCGCAGGAATTGTGGTGCTGCTTAATCAATATTTGGAGGGCCCTTCGGCGTCGGGGCTAGGGAATATAAATACGCAACTGTACACATTTGCGGCAGCAAACAGTACCAACCACGCGTTTAATTCGGTGACATCGGGGGACGATAACGTCTCCTGCCAGGGGGGACAACCTTCCACTCAGCCGATTAATGTACAGTGCCCCGGCACGGGCGTGAGCGTGATGGGCTACAGTGCCGCGAACTTCGATTCCGCGACCAAATATAACTTGGTCAACGGGCTCGGCTCGATCGACGCCGATAATTTTTTCACGGCGTGGGGATCTACCCGGAGTTCAACCACCACCACCATTTCAACCACAACGACTACCGCCTACCAAGGCGCGAGCGTGACGTTTACCTCCACGGTGACGCCCGCATCCGTAACAGGAAATGTGGATTTTTACAACAATACGTCCACGCTGCTCGGCGTGGCGCCAGCGTCTGGAGGTACGGCAACTTTCACGACCACGGCGTTGCCGGCTGGTGCTGATGTTGTAACCGCCTCCTATGGCGGGGACGGCAAAAATAGTAGCTCCGCGTCTTCCAATTCCGCCTCGGTTACCGTAACTGTTCCCTTTACGATGGCACCCGTCCAAGGCAGTGGCAGCATCTCGGCGGGCAACTCGTTCATCACCAATCTGACAATTACCCCGGCGAGTGGGTTTACAGGAACCGTGAATTTCACCCCGGCTAGTTGCAGCGGCCTTCCCACTGGGGCTACCTGCAGCTTTGGAAGCACAGGGAGTGTGACCCTGAGCGGTAATCCTTCGAGCCCGTCGACGATCAGCGTGACCATCGCTACCTTGCCGAACATGGCACCTTCGGGGGCCCAGACTGTGACGATCACAGGTACGAGCAGCGGGCCGAACAGCGCGAGCCAGACTACAACCGTCAGCCTGACAGTCACGAAGACTACTGAGACCTTCGCCGTTACCGCGCAAAATGCCAGCTACTCAGTCAATGCAGGATCGGCTGCCACGATCAATCTCACGGTCGCCGGCACAAACGGATTCATCCAGACCAGCAGCAACACTACCCAAGTGCCTCTCACCTTCACCTGCTCCGGACTCCCGTCGGAGGCGAGCGGGGCGTTCAGTCCCGGCACGGGGACGAATAACTGTAGCGGCGCGGGCGGAATCAGTGCGACCACTCTTACGCTTACTATTTCGACTACCGCTCCCACGACAGAATTGCGAATGCCCTTCGGGCGCAGTCGCCGCATGTTCTACGCACTGCTGTTGCCGGGGTTGTTCGGAGTCGTTCTGGCGGCGGGTTCGGGAGGCCGTGGCGCACGCTTGCTGGGCCTGATTGTTGTGCTTGGACTTTCCACGATGTGGCTGGGTTCCTGCGGCGGAAGCAGCGGGGGGAGTAGCACCAGCAACCCAGGAACTCCGGCTGGGACCTACAACATCACGATTGGCGCCACCACCGGTGGTGCTGCTCCTTTAACCAATTCCAACGCACCCTATATGATCCAGCTGATCGTCACAAACTAAGCATTGGCAGTTGGCTGATAGCGCCACGCTTGCGTGGCGCTATCTTTTTCGGAAAAATGTTTTTTTGAGAAAAATACCCGGCAGGTTGGAATTCTCACATTTTTCGTAAAAATGCATTTTGTCTTATTGCTTGAGTTTCGACTCGCCCTGCCGATAGCTGTATTGTGCCCCGCTCTCCAGCCGCTGCTGCGCCCGCTCCCGATAGCCCCAAGGGCCTTAAGATGCGCTACGTTGCGCGGCAGCCCATCTTCGATCGTGAGCAAAAGGTGTTCGGCTATGAGCTTCTGTTTCGCGACGATATGGAAAACATGTTTCACGGGGTCGATCCCGATGCCGCTTCTGCCTCCACCTTCGACAGTTCCTTGCTGGTTGGCCTGGATGTGCTCTGTGACGGACGCCGTGCATTCCTCAACTGTACGCGCGATACCTTGATTAGCGGCCTGGTTACACTGCTGCCGTCCCATTCGACCGTTGTAGAAGTACTTGAAACCGTCCCGGTGGATAAAGAAGTCATTAAGGCTTGCCAGAATCTGAAGGAAGCGGGATATCTGATTGCGCTGGATGACTTTGTGGCTAATGATCCGCGCGAGCCATTGGCCGAGATGGCAGACATCCTGAAAGTCGACATCCGGCTTACCACATTGGAGCAGCGCGGGGCTCTGATGAAAAAGCATGGTCCGTGGCGCTGCCGCATGCTGGCGGAAAAGGTGGAGAGTCACGAGGAGTTTATTGCTGCCAAAGAACAAGGATTTATTTATTTCCAGGGCTATTTTTTCCGCCGGCCGGAGATGATGGCCACGCACGATGTTCCGGCCAACCGAATCAACTATCTGCGCATGCTGCAGGCTGTTTCCGGGGCGGAAATTGATGTGACGGAAGTGGAAAAGCTGATCAAGAGCGAAGCTTCCATCTGCTATCGTCTGTTGCGCTATATGAACTCTGCCCGCTTCGGGTTCCGCAATGAAATTCATTCGGTGCGCCACGCTTTGGCGATACTGGGCGACTCGGAGGTGCGGCGCTGGGTACGATTGATTGCGACCGTGGGCGCCGGCCAGGACAAAAGCAGCGATCTTGTGTTGTGCGCCCTGGTGCGAGCTCGTTTTGGCGAACTGCTCTCCCCGTCCACCCGGCATGGCGACTCCGACCTGTTCCTGCTGGGTTTGCTCTCCATGCTTGATGTCATGCTGGAAATGCCCATGGCGGAGATATTGGAGAAGATTCCGCTGGATGCTGAAACCAAAATGGTGCTGCGCGGCGAAGCCGGTTTGTTGCGCCCCATTTACCAACTGATTCTGGCGCACGAAAGCGGAGAGTGGGAAGCGGCCCGCGCTCTCTGTGAGACGTTGCATCTTGAGCCGGACACCGTCGCTGCCTGGTATTTTCAGGCTCAGGAGTGGGCGCGTGAGGTCTCCAGCGGAGCGTGAAATCGGCGCTCTCCGGTGGGAATTGTTCCTGTGGCAAACGTGTTTGTCGGTCGCTTCGACAGGTGGAGGGCTTGGTCTGGGGTTCTGATACCCAGGCAGTCATGACCTCCTGTGCAAAACCAGCCCGCTTTGGCACTTGCACAGTTGCGGCTGGACGAGTACGATTAAAGTGTTCTCATTGGCCTCGTTCCCGCGTAGGCCTTCCGCGCCCCAGGCGTTCCCGGCGGCGCGACGGGTCCGGCAACGGACAACCGATACGCAAGACATTTATATTTTTTCACCAACACGACTTTGCTTCATTCGAATAGTAGATAACGCGTGTGTCGAAGATTTGTATTGCCGCCAGCCCTGCGGTTCCTCGAGGAACGTGGTGAGTGAAAAATGTTGCTGACTGGAGCGGTTGCTCTGGTCGGAAGAGTTGCAGCACGCAACGTTAGTTACGTCCGCCGCAACTCAATGCAACCTGAAATTTGCAGAACCCGAGTTTGGGGAATCTTGGAAAATTGAATTACGTAATCTGCTCCGGAAATGAAGTGCGCGCGAGCAGCTTTGAGAGGACTATGAACGCAGCACCAGGAAGGCCCTCCGGCGGTGGAGGCGGAGGGAGGAGACGGCGTCGCGGACGCCGATCCAACAACCCACGCGGGCCTCGCCAAAGCGGACCAGCACAATCGCGCCACAATCAGGACGGAATTTATACCGCGCCCATGGACCATAGTTACCGTGCGGCATTGGCTGGCAACGGCAACAACGGTCAGGGTGCGCGCCGCCAGCGTCCCGGATTCGCCGCGTCATTTGCTCCGGTTGAACCGGAGCCGCTGCCAGCGCGCGAAGACTCGAACTCGCGCATCTTTGCCTTTGTCGATGACCTCTTCTTTGCGACCAAGATTCAGGAAACCGCGCGCAAGCTCAACGTGAAGGTCGAATTCGCCAAGAACGATAAAGACCTGGCGGAGCGCATGTCGCAGAACGGGGAAGAAAAGCCGTCCCTGATCATATTCGACCTGAACAATGTCAACGCTAAGCCCCTTACCCTCATCCCGAAGCTGAAGAGCAAGCTGAAGAAGGGAACATCCATCATCGGTTTTCTTTCTCATGTGCAGGGTGATCTGAAGCAGAAGGCGCATGAGGTGGGCTGCGATATGGTTCTGCCGCGCTCGGCCTTCTCGCAGAATTTGCCGCAGCTGCTGCGCCGCCACGGGGCGCCTGAGGATGAGAATCCTACGGTACAATGAACGCCTCCACTTCGGAGCGCCAGCGTGGTTAGCGGGTAAACATCTCCACTAACACGCCGGAGACCTGTTGCGCTGCTTTAGAGGAGATCACGCCGAGCCTGTTGATGAGACGCCGGCGATCGACGGTGCGCAATTGATCGAGCGCGATCTGCCCCGCTTTGCTCCGAAAGGTGACGTCGACTCGCGAGGGATATGAGCGCAATGTGGTCGTCATGGGAGCCACCACTACCGTCTGCAGCGGTTCGTTCATTTCGTCGGGGGAGATGACCAGGCAAGGCCGAGTCTTTTTGATTTCCGATCCCTTTGACGGATCGAGAGCGATGAGCCACACCTCGTCCCGCCTTGGATAACTCACCATTCCCAGCCCTCGTTATCGAACGCGTTGGGAGGCACGCGATCAAGCAAAATGGGTTCTGCTGCCGGATCGGTGGCCGCAAACGCTTGCTTCCATCCGTGCCGTGGCGCGCGGTAGGGCGCAATGAGAAGGCCTTCAGCGGACACCCGGAGTTCTACAACTTCATCAAGGCCACACTCCGCCAAAAGCGGTTTTGGAATCCGGATGCCACGTGAGTTGCCGATACGGATAATTTCAGAACGCATTAGAAATTTCTCTGTGAGTACATTGTAATTACATGGCCATTTTGGTGCAAGTCCCAGGCCGGCTATCGATCGGCGAAGCATTATCCCGGCGGCCAACTCAGCGATCGGCCTCCCAGCAAGTGCACGTGAAGGTGAAACACCGACTGTCCCGCGCCCGGGCCGACGTTCAATACGGTCCGATAACCCTGCTCGATGTTTCGCTGGCGTGCGATCTCGGCGGCGGCCAGATGGCAGAGCCCAATCGCTTCAGCATCCTCCCCCTGAGCTTCCTTTAACCCCGCGAAGTGTCTCTTAGGAATAATAAGCACGTGGGTCGGCGCTTGCGGGTTGATGTCTTCAAAGGCAAAGACATGGTCATCTTCATAGACTTTTTTGGCGGGAATCTCGCCGCTGAGAATGCGGCAAAAAAGACAAGCGCTGGTGGAATCGGTCGTCACAGTTGTTCCTCGGCCCAACGATAACATCGGGCCATCACCATTGTCACAGACTTAGCGAAGCTTGGTTATCAGACTCGCGAACGGGTCCGAACTCACGTTCCAGGTTCCTTCGAAGGGATTGTCCACGTCAGTCAGGACAAAATGTGCGAAGTAAGGCAGGGCGGTTGCCGTTGCCAGGGACAGTGCGCCTAGGACCACGTTGCGGAACGGGAAGAAGAAAAGCAGGAAGACAATCATGGACGCCGTAAGAGTGACAAATAGCATAAGAGTGCGCGGCATGCGCTTGGTGCTGATCGAGAGACGCTCGTCGCGGTGGGAGCTTGCCTGGTTGGCAATGTCGAGCAGTCGCTGATAAAGAATGCGCTCAGTATCGTCCTCCGGCTTCAATTCTGTGACACTGGAGACGATTGCGAAAAACAGTTTATCGGTCTGGTTGTTTTGCTCACTTGCTGCCAGCGACTTCCATTCCGTCTCGGCCACGCCTCGGGCGTAGATCTTGACGGCCCGCACGGTCGCTTCACGGTTTTTTTCATTCCAACGCTGACTGAAAACCAGCAGGTCCTTTAGCGCACCAGACTCCTTTAGAATTTCATTTTCCACGGAGGTAAACTGCCCCCAGATTACGTAGATAGCGAATGCGTAGACCACGCTGTAGAGCGTCACGATTATCTGGAGCAAAACACCGATCCCTTCCGCATCGTTCTCAAAGAACTTGTGAAATCCGACTTCGACTGGCTCCATGCTCCTCCAAGAGATGACTGCTAATCCAATCTGACGAGGAAAACCGCGCCTTCCGGCGTTACCGTTTCGGCGGTAAGTTGTTGGGCTCGATGGCGATCGTCTTCCAGAACGCGGACCCGCACCCACCAATCGCCTGCAGGACTGGAAAAACACAGCACTTTTGCAGTTTGATACCGGTGGGTAAGATGATCGGCGACTTTGCGGGCTCCTCGTTCGTGAGTGAAACCGCCAATCTGCACTGCCCACTTGCCGCCGGTTTCAAGTGGCGCGGGCGCCTCCATCACTTCTACTTTCACCTCGGCGGTGCCGGGCAGGTAGACGTCAAGTCGGTGCGCGGCAGCCAACGATAAGTCAAGAATTCGTCCCGGAATGAAAGGCCCGCGGTCGGTGATACGTACAAGTGCGGCGTGGCCAGTCTTCAGATTCGTGACACGCACGATCGAGCCAAGCGGCAGGGTGCGATGCGCCGCAGTCATGGCGTGCATGTTGTACACTTCGCCATTCGATCCTTTTCGATTGTGATACGGTGGCCCGTACCAACTCGCCAAACCGGTTTCCGTTTCGAGTGGAGTGGCGCCGGCTGGAATTGTGGGCTCGGCGAGATCGACTTCGTTCTCTACGGCGTGATTATTTTTCGTCGATCCCGCTGGACGAGGGATTGATTCGGTGGAGGATGGTTCGGAAGGCGTGGGCGGGGCTGGCACGGTCACCCGCGCCTGCTTGGGATGGCCGCAACTTACCAGCAGCAAGATTAACGCAACCAGCAGACCGGTTTTGTGGGCGAATGGCAGACTTCACCGCCTCACTTTCGCGTCTTCTGCTGTTCCATGTAGTCGGCAAGCTCGGTGAGCTTCTGACTCGCCGTACGTAGCGCTTTTGTCGAGTGCTGGCGAACCGCGGGGACGACCTCGTTGTTCAGGTAGTTGATGAACTCGGGAATCTCCTTCTCGATCCGTTCGGCGGCCTCGGCGACCGTCTTACTGACACGCGCCGATGCCTCTTCCACCTTGCGGTTGAAGTCGTTCATGATATTCCTCGCTTCTGGGCGTGAATAGGATCACGCTGCTGTCGCGGATGCCAGGCTGGATTATTATTTCGTGCGGCTAGTCCATGGGTCAATGGCGGGTCCGGCACCATGCCACGCGTCATTCAACTTGGAGTAGGGGTTGAGTAAGGACATAATCCTTGGTAAAGTAAGGGTATGTCAAAGGTGACCTCCAAGCTTCAGTTGACCGTGCCCAAGGTGATCGCCGATCAGTACGGCATTCGTCCTGGAGACGAGTTGGAATGGATTCCCGCGGGGGAGAGCATTCGCGTCGAACTCGTAACACGTAAAGCAAAGGCGGGGCACGAGTTGACGACCGACGAGAAGCTGGCGCTATTTGATGCGGGGACAAAACGGCTCAACGAACTGCAGGCGAAGGAATTGAAAAAAAACCAAGGCAACAGGGTCACTCGCGAAACACGGGGCTGGACACGTGAGGATCTCTATAGCGACGAGCGAGGCCTGCCTCGTGGCTTCCCTCGTTGATACCAATATTCTCGTATACCGGTGCGATCCTATCGATCCGGCAAAGAGCGCCCAGGCTAGTCATCTGTTGCGCGAAGGCCTCGTAGCAAAGGAACTCTACCTTCCCCACCAGGCGTTGATCGAATTCGTTAATGCTGTGACCAAACCTCGGGCAGGTGGGCGCTCGTTACTCAGCCCGGAAGAGACTTGGCGGCAGGCGGAAGACCTTCTCAATGAATTCCCGGTGCTCTATCCGACTGAGAAAGTGTTTCGAATTGCCATGCTCGGAATGGCGGCATATAAGTTCTCCTGGTATGACGCGCACATGTGGGCATACGCTGAGCATTACGGATTGCCTGAACTTCTCTCCGAAGATTTTGAACATGGCCGCAGGTACGGCTCCGTGCGCGTGAGAAATCCATTTTTAATGGCGGGTCTGGGGTAGTCTGGAAAAACGTGAAGACGCGGCCATCCATTGTCGGCTTGCTTTCCGTTTCTCAGTTGAGCCAGTTTCGCAAAAGCCTCCTTGGCTGGTACGACAAAAGTCGGCGCGATTTACCCTGGCGCGCAGACTGCGACCCGTACCGCGTTTGGCTTTCCGAAATCATGCTGCAGCAGACGCGTGTGGCCGCGGTAACCGAGCACTATCAAGAATTTCTGCGGCGCTTTCCCACCGTTCACAAATTGGCGGCCGCGCGCGAGGCGAGTGTGCTGGCGGCGTGGAGCGGTTTGGGATACTACCGGCGGGCGCGCATGTTGCACGCCGCGGCCAAGGTAATCGTCGCCGAGCATGCTGGAAAATTTCCGGTGAGTTCAGAGCGATTACAGGAACTACCTGGAATCGGCCGTTACACGGCGGCTGCGATTGCCAGCATCGCGTTCGGCGAACCGGTTGCTGTAGTAGATGGAAATGTGGAACGCGTGTTACGGCGAGTGCACGGGGAGTGGATGGATGGAAAAGCGCTATGGTCAGCTGCGAGTCATTTGCTCGACACTAGGCGTCCCGGCGATTTTAATCAGGCGATGATGGAGTTGGGGGCTGTTGTGTGCACCCCGCGTGCGCCGAAGTGCTTGGCTTGTCCGATATTCGGTTTGTGCGCGACACGCGGCGAGCTGGATGGCAGAGCGAAGCCAATGCCACAGAAAAGGCGAGAGGTTCACTACGCGCTGCATTGTCGAAGCGGCGATTGTCGCGAAGGCAATTTTCGCGATAGCGCCGTATTTCTAGTACAGCGGCCGCACGATGAGTCGCTTATGCCGGGCATGTGGGAATTGCCGGAACTGGCCCCGCCGAATGGCGCTGCCGGCCAGGCGTTGACGCTGCGGCACTCGGTCACTGTTACGGATTACACGGTGCGCGTTTGGCGGAACGCAGTGTCGTCGCACACGAGCGGAAAATGGATTCCGGTGTCCAGACTAAGACGAGTGGCACTCACGGGGCTGGCACGAAAGATTTTGCGCAAAGCCACGATCCTCTGAAAATGGCGCAATTTTTGCGTCAGGTTTCGGTCGTCTAAAATAGGGCTAGTCAGGGAGAACCACGAATGGCGGCATTGACTCCGGGCGCTAGCGCCCCAGACTTTGAACTTAGAGCATTAGATGGCAGGCGCTTTGTACTGCGCGACGAATTGGCGAGCGGGCCGGTGGTGTTGGCGTTCTTCAAGGTTTCGTGTCCCACATGTCAGTATGCGTTTCCGTTTCTAGAGCGGCTGGAGCGAGCTTATGGACACAAAGTTGTCCGGGTCATCGGTGTTTCGCAAAACAATCCCCGCGACACCGCTGCGTTTATCAAAGAATTCGACGTTACCTTTCCCGTGCTGCTCGACGATACCGAGAAGTACCCCGTCTCGAATGCCTACGGGCTGACGAATGTCCCGACCATTTTTTGGATCGGGCAAGATGGCAAGATCGAAGTTTCCAGCGTTGGCTGGGTGAAAGCCGATTTCATCGAGATAAGCCGCAGAATGGCGGAAGCGGAAAACATCGCGCCAGCTGCAGTGTTCAAGCCCGGCGAAGAGGTTCGCGACTTCCGCGCCGGTTGAGGGTCAAAAAACTAGCCCCGCGGTCGCGGGGACAGAAACAGGCTTCATTTTCCCCTTGAAGGTGCGTCTTTCGCGGCGCTATTATTTCGAGCGCGAAAGCGACTCGGCGTAGATCCTCCTCGGCCGCGCATTTGATCGACCCTCGGGCTAGATTTTATAGGGACGAGCTGCTTTATGTCAGGTTCCCTCCACGGCGCTATGGTCACCCTGTTGCTGCTGTGCGGTTTGGGACTACAGTCGTGTGCGGGACCGCCTAGCGACCCGATGCGACGGGCCGTGGAGGAAAAGAATGAGAAGAGGGAACGCAGAGAAGCATCGGACCCGAAGGCAGCCCAAGAAAGCCAGCACGTCCACGATACCTTTTTCCCGCCTCCGATTAAACCAACCGACCCATCTAGTCACTCCTACAAGAGTAGCGCGGTCGGGAAGATGGACCTGACGCGGCCTCCGACATCCAACCCTCCGATCAACCCGGAAATTTTGCAACCGATCCGGCCGACCACAGCAGGCTCTGGCACAAGGCTGTCGGTTGGGGTTTCGGCAGCCCAGTTAGGGTCGACAAAAGCTAATGACAAAGGGGGCTCCGATAACCGCCGGGCCCGCGAATCTCACTCTGCCGGCTCTGCCGACATTGAGTTGCCTGAGGAACATGAACTCCACGTCGATCGCGGTTGTGAAGAATTGCTCTCCCAGATAGCAAAGGAACGATGCCGTGAGCGCAAGAAGAAAGAGCACCAGGAGAATGAGAGTCCGCAATAATCGGCTGGTGCAATGTACCTTTTCGCAATCGGAAGGTCCTTTTTCGCTTTTTCGATAGGCCAAAGTCGCCTGGCCCCACGTGCAGGTGACGCATCCACCTTCTTACTGCGAACGTCTTCGTCTCCGTTACAATTCCCTTAGTCTCAACAACCAGCATTCGAGAATATGTTCGGCGTGCCAACGTGCCACGGCGCCAAGGGAGAGAACTGACCTATGCAAGTAATGGGTGGACGGAGTTTCGTATTTGCCGTGATTGTGGGGTTGAGCCTTCTCGCGTGGGCCGAAGGAGGCGCACCGGCCCCAGTTCCCGCGGGATCGAAGCGCGAAGCGATCTCAGTCCGCCTGCCGTCCGCCGCATTTGCGGCTATGGAAACTATCAATCCTGAGCACATTCGCTGGCACGTGCGTTTTCTCTCGCACGATCTGCTGGAGGGGCGCGGCACGGGCCAGCGCGGCGGCGACATTGCGGCTGAATACATCGCTACGCAGTTCGCCGAGTCTGGATTAAAACCTGCGGGAGATAACGGCTCTTACCTGCAGAAGGTGCCGCTGGTGGGAATTACGACGCTGTCGGAGACGCAGTTCACGCTGGAGCCGAAGCAGGGCGCGGCTGTGAACCTGAAGCCGCTCGATGAGTTTGTTGCCTACGACCAGACACAACAGGCGCTGTCGGATGTGGATGCCGATATTGTCTACGTCGGTTACGGGATCGAGGCTCCGGAGTACAACTGGGACGACTACAAGGGCGTTGATGTGCGTGGCAAGGTTTTGCTCATGCTGGTAAACGAGCCGCCATCGGACGATCCCAACTTCTTTAAGGGCAAGGCGCTCACCTACTACGGGCGCTGGACCTACAAGTACGAAGAAGCGGCGCGCAAAGGCGCGGTTGGCGTGATTCTCGTTCATCAGACGGAAATGGCGAGCTATCCGTGGGAGGTGGTGCGGAACTCGAATTCCGGGGAGAAGTCGTATTTGAAGCTTGAAGGTCCGGCGCTGAAAGTCGCGTCCTGGGTGCAGTTTGATGTCGCGAAGAAGCTGGCTGCGGCTTCGGGAATGGATCTCGACAAGTTGATGGCGGATGCGCGCACGCGCGAGTTCCATCCCGTCAACCTGGGCGCGAAGCTGCAGGCGCACATGGTGAGCAAGGTTCGGAACTTCGAATCGAACAATGTGCTGGCGATTTTGCCCGGATCGGATAAAAGGCTCCGAGACGAAGCAGTCATGTATACGGCGCATTACGATCATCTCGGCATTCGTCCCGATATGCCGGGCGACAACATCTACAACGGAGCTGCCGACAATGCTACGGGCTGCGGCATTCTGCTCGAACTAGCTCGCGCTTTCAGCATCGCGAAAGATCGTCCGGGGCGCTCGATCATCTTTGCCTCGGTCACGGCGGAGGAGCAGGGATTGCTCGGATCGGAGTATCTTGGGAAGCATCCTCCGATTCCGGCGGGAAAGATCGCCCTCGATTTGAATTACGACGACGTGCAGCCGCGCGGAGCGCCGGAAGAAGTCGAAGTTTCAGGGGCTGAGCGGACGACGTTTTATCCTTGGGTTCAGGCGACCGCAAAGGAATTCCGGTTAACGATTCGTCCCGATGCGCGGCCGGAGGCAGGACATTTTTATCGTTCTGATCACTTCAGTCTGGCGCGTGTGGGGATTCCATCGTTCTCCATCAATGAAGGAATGAAGTTTAAGGGACACGACGAGGCTTGGGGGATGGCGCAGGATAAGGATTACACGCAGAACCATTACCACCAACCAAGTGATGAATACCATCCGGAAATGGATTTCACTGGAGATTCGGCGATGGCGCGGTTTGGGTTCGCTCTGGGGTGGGAGGCGGCGAGCTTTCCGCGACTCATTGGATGGCAGAAGGGTGATGAGTTCGAGGTCGCGAGAATCAAAAGCCAGTAGACTCCTCGCAAGCTATCTTTATTGGGCCGGGCACGGCGCGCCTGCGGCCTGCCATTTCTGCACCATCGCAGAAAATTCATCGTGAGGAATCGGCACCGGCGTTCGACCCACGCCGGGATTCCAGCCCCACGCCACTAGCTTGTCTTCCGTAAGGTGCTCAACGAGTTGATCGAGATTTCGATTCCTATTTTGCTTGGGATCCTTGATTGATTCGCATAGCTGCGCGTCGGTGAGCCCTTGCCAAATCATCGGCATGGATGGAGGCGGCAGGTGCCAACCGGGCGCACCGGGCGGAAGGTGAGCGCCGCCGAGATTGTGATCTTGATGGCAGGTACTGCATTTTTCGGCGGTGACTCCGAAACCGACTGGACCGCGCCGCACGTTCATGGTGTGCGGGTGGCTGTCGTCGCCCTGCCGCGGATAATCTCCCATCGAGTGGCAATTCATGCAGCGGGGATGGCGTAACACCGGTACGAAGGCGGTGAACAGCGCTCCGTTACCACTGTCGAGCGAACCTGCGACAGTCGCGTGTGGCGGCTCGGCTGCGCTCAGCGGGCGCGACAACAAGAGCGCTCCCCCTGAGGCCGTTAGGATCAGACAAGCAACCAGTAATTGCACGCGCTTCATACGGCCTCCGTCAGACGGATGGGCAACCGCCGGATTCGTTTCCCTGTCACGGCGAATACGGCATTCGCGATGGCTGGCGCAGCGCAGGGGACGCCCGGTTCTCCGATGCCGCCCGGCTTCTCGTGGTTGTCGACAATGTGAGTTTCAATCTGCGGGCATTCGTTGATGCGCATCACGGGGAAGGAATTGAAATTCGTCTGCTGGAGGCGTCCGTTCTCAAAAGTCAATTCCTGGAAGAGTGCCGCCGAGGCACCAAAGATTGCTCCACCCTCGACTTGGGCGGCAATTATGCCGGGATTGACATACTGGCCGCAGTCGATGGCGCACACCATGCGATGCACGCGGACTTTGTCTTCTGTTACCGAAACTTCGGCGACATGCGCCGAATAACTTTCAAAAGCAAAGTGAACGGCGATGCCCCGCCCCATGCCTTTCGGCAACGGTTTGTCCCAACCTGCCTTCTGCGCGGCGAGGTCGAGTACACCAAGATGTCGCGGATGCTTTTGCAACATGGCCCGCCGGAACTGGTAAGGATCTTTTCCTGCGAGCGCAGCAAGTTCGTCGATGAAACACTCCACTGCGAATGCCGTATGCGAATGGCCTACGGAACGCAGCCACTGCACCGGGACGCCAATTTCTGCCTGGTGCGATTCGATGGCAATATTCGGAATTTCGTACGGAAGATCATCCAGTCCTTCCACCGATGCCGGATCGTAATTTTTTCCCTTGAGCATGGCCGCGGCAAACGGCGTTCCCGCCATGATCGATTGGCCGACGGAACGCGACCGGAAACATACAGCGTTGCCGCTGGCATCGATGCCGCCTGCGAGGGCATGCAGGAACGCGGGCCGATACCACCCCCCGGACATGTCATCCTCCCGTGTCCAGATCACTTTCACCTTTGCCGGAGCGCCGAGTGCTTTTGCCACATACACGGCTTCAACAACGAAATCCGACTGCGGATTCGCGCGCCGACCGAAACCGCCCCCGAGAAAAGTGGTGTGAAGTTGGACTTTTTCGTTGGGCAAGCCGGCCGCCTTGGCGGCATTGGCACGGTCAACTGTTTGAAACTGGGATCCAGTCGAAACTTCGCACGAGTCGGTGCGCAGGTCCACCACGCAATTTAGAGGTTCCATCATCAGGTGCGAAAGGTAAGGGACTTCGTAAACGGCCTCGAGTTTCTTTGCAGCGTTCGAGAGCGCGCCGTCGGCGTCTCCGTCCTTGCGCACGCTAGTCCCCGGAGATTTTGCCTTGTCGCGGAAATTCTGCATCATTTCGCTGGTGTTGAAATTCTGCATAGCACCTTCATCCCATTCCACGCGAAGCGCGTCCCTCGCAGTCTTTGCCTGCCAGAACGAATCCGCAATCACCGCGACACCCGAAGGCACTGCGACGATCTTCCTCACGCCCGGCATGGAACGCGCACGTGAATCGTCGAAACTCCTCATCTTCGCTCCGAAAATCGGAGGGCGGGCGACTACTGCGGTCATCATTTCCGGCATTTTTACATCGATTCCGAAAACCGCCGCGCCGTTTGTTTTCTGTGGAGTGTCCAGCCGCTTAATCGGCTTGCCGATGAGCTTGAAGTCTTTCGGATCTTTCAGTTGCACCTGCGCCGGAGGAGTCAATTTTGATGCCGCGCCTACAAGCTGGCCGTACGTCACTTTGCGCGTGCCGTTGAATACCGATCCTGATTCGGTCCGGCACGACGCCGGGTCCACATTCCATTGCTGCGCAGCTGCAGCGACCAGCATGGCACGGGCGGTAGCGCCAGCCTGGCGAAACTGCTCCAGCCCTGACCAAACGCTGGAACTTCCTCCCGTGATCTGCATGCCGAAAGCGGGATGATTGTACTTGGGATCTACTGGCGCAGACTCGAAGCCAACTTTGGACCAATCGGCATCAAGTTCGTCGGCCAACAGCATGGGCAACGACGTGTAGACACCCTGGCCCATCTCCGAATGGTTCACGATGACGGTGATCCGTTCGTCTGCGCCAATCCGGACGAAGGCGTTGGGCATGAACGCATCTGTGGCCACTTGTTGCCCCGAGGATTGTGCAGAGGCCAGCGCGCTGATTCCGGGAAAGTGAAAACCGATGAGCAGGCCGCCGGTGGCCGCAACTGAGACCTTTAAGAAATCGCGGCGCTCAACTTTCTCTCTTAACATCTTTCGTCCAATCATCGCGCACCTCCCTTCGCGACCATTTCCGCTGCACGATGGATCGCTCTTCGAATCCTCGGATAGGTGCCACAACGGCAGATGTTGCCCGTCATGGCCTCATCAATGTCTTCATCAGTGGGACTGGGTTTTTCGCGTAGCAGCACGGCGGCGCTCATCAACTGTCCCGATTGGCAGTAGCCGCATTGTGGGACGTCCTCTTCGATCCAGGCGCGCTGCAGAGGATGGCTGAGATCTGGAGACAGCCCTTCAATCGTTGTCACCGATCTGCCGACTGCCCGCGACACGGGGGCAACACAGGAGCGCACAGCTTCTCCGTTAATATGCACGGTGCACGCGCCGCATTGCGCCATTCCGCATCCGTATTTGGTTCCGGTGAGGCCAAGTCGCTCGCGGACGACCCACAGCAATGGGGTCGACGGATCCACATCGAGATTCACTCGCTTGCCGTTTACAGAAAAGTCAATCATTGCGGTTCTCCTGACTCCTGCAACTTGCATGAGGCTATAGACGGAAATCTTACATCGTAGAGGGGAGACTTCGAAAATTTAAGTCAGTGCGCAAAGGAACCATAAGGACCCAAGCCCAAATAAATAATCTGGAATCTGCGCCCAATAACCGAGGTAACTTTAAGCTCGATGTTATGCATGCTAGCCTGAATTTACACGTGTAATCTGTAACTTCGAAAATACCGAACTATTTCACGCATGCCTCGATTCCCCATTTTTCGTCTTGGCAAAGAGCCAGAGAAACTGCCTCTGCCGGAACTGGTTGCGGCTACTCCATCGATTGCGCTTGAGGGACTAGCCGTTGGCGTGGACAACCTGCGCCACGATGTCGCGCTGAGTCCCCGTTTCATGGATGCGGCGCGCGCTTACATCGCACGCCTGATTGTGCGCTATGGCGAATTGGAAGGATTGCTGGCGGCGGAGGCGCCAACGAGAAGCCAGGCTCCTTCGTGGATGAAAACGGCAGCCGCCGCGACGCGCAAGCAATCTTCCGCGGAAGTGACCGAATGGAAGCCGCTACTAACGGAACTGCATCTGGGTGCGTTGAACCGAGCGAAGAAAGAGGAGAATGTCTCCGTCGATCTCCTTGCCCGCCTGGCGGTGACGAAATTCCTGCGCGGCGAGATGAGCCAGCAATTTGCCCAGGTGCTCGAGCGCTGTCGTGTGCTGCTTAAAAGCTACGAAGGGTTGCGTCAGAGCAAAGCGGTCGAGTATCGCGAGCGCGTGGCCAATTTCCAGGTGCGCAAGAAGATCATTCTGCGCAAGACCGGACAGGAGCTTTTCGAAACCTTCCGCGAGATCGAAAAAGAAACGCTGATGCGAACGCGGAGATCGTTCTTCGGAGAGCCACAAGCGGGAGATGCCGCCAGCGCACGCCTGAGCAGCTACGGCCTGTTCGTAAACCGATTAGCGTTCTCAGAGGACGGCCGCGACGATTATCTGTGCGCGGAACACTACGTCATGCTCGGCAATTGGGAGCGCGATCCCGATCGCTACCCGCGCCTGCAGGATGTCGTGTGGGGATTCACCCGGTCGCTCTATGGCGACGAGATAACCACGGAAACCATCGATTCATGGCTGTGCGCGCCCGAAAACTCCCGCGCGCTGGTTGGCACCGGCACGCCTGACGATTCCACACCAGAAGGGATGGCGCAGCAGGAGCGACTGGCGCGATGGGTCCGCCTGCTCGAAGATGAGCAGGTGATGGAGTGCGTCATTGCTTCGTATCATGTTGTGCCTCTGCTTGGCGAATATGCACCTCGCATCAATCCACAACAGTTGAAGAATGCCCTGATCTCCCGTCCGGAATGCGACCGCGTGGAGCGCATGATTCAGGAGCACGGAAAGCTCTCGCCCGCCAGCCTGTATGCGGCGGTTGCAAAAGTGGCGGGATGCCGCGGCGCAGAGCGGTCCAAAGTGGCAGCGAGATTCTTGCAGGATTTCTCGCAATATCATCGTGACCTGCGGCGGCTGGAGACTCTGAACCTGGCGCTCGATTCCGTGAACCTGATGGGTACCGACAGACTGCGCGAGCTTTCCCGCATGAACGCCACGCTGTACGAATTTCTTCTGCCCGACGAGCAGCCGCAGCAGCCTGAAGAAGTGCGGGTGCTGCGCCACGTAGTGCTTAAGGCGGATGTGCGTGACTCAACCAAGCTAACCCGGACGCTGATGGAAAAGGGACTTAACCCCGCATCTTACTTCAGCCTGAATTTCTATGATCCGGTCAACAAGCTTCTGAGCAAGTATGGCGCGCAGAAAGTTTTTCTCGAAGGCGATGCCATCATCCTCGCCATTCTCGAGCGCGAAGGCGAGCCCGAACTTGCCGTGAGCCGGGCCTGCGTGCTGGCTCGCGAGATGATTGAAATCGTGCGCGGTTATAACGAACTGATGCAGCGCTCAGGAATGCCGGAACTCGAACTGGGTATTGGCATTACGCTGCAGGAAGCGGCGCCGCTGTATCTATTAGACGGCGAGCGGCAGATCATGATCTCCGAAGCGCTCAACGAAAGCGATCGTCTTTCTTCCTGCAACAAGCGGGCGCGCAAGGCCATCGAATCGCAGGCTGGACCGTTCCATGTATATGTTTTCGAGGCCATGGATCAAACGCACAATGCGGCGGCGAATCCCGAGGATTCTCTTGTCTGCTATAACCTCGGCGGCATCCGATTGAATGAAGCGGCATTCCGCAAACTGGAGCAGGAGATTTCCCTGGTCCCGCTGGCGGTAAAGCTGCCATCGTCGCTGGCTTCCGAGAGCGGCGAATACAGGCTGTTCAGCGGCACAGTTCCCGTTGATCGAGATATCTTCCGCTTGATTGTCGTTCGTGAGAGTCGAATTCCTCGCGTCAATGCCGAGAATTTCTCTGTCCACGGATGGACTGACCGCAGCTACTATGAAGTCTGCGCAGACCCTGCCGTTTACGCTGCGCTGGAAAAGAAGAAGGCTGCGGCGAAGTAGTTCTTTCCCGAGGCTGCAATCGGGCAATCAGAAGTCTGTTCTTGTCCGCGCCGGATGGAAGGGAATCCAAAAAGTAGCTTCCACAGCGACCGGAGCACCGTCTTTTGTGGCGGGTTGGAATTGCCACTTTGCAATGGCTTCGCTGGCGAATTGATCGAGGCGATCATCGACGCCACGCAGCACGCGCACCGTTCCTACCGTGCCATCGGCGAGGATGACGGCATGGAGGATGACAGTGCCGCCAACATTTTGCCGCATCAGTTCCAGCGGATAAGCGGGATCGACTTTGCGAGTGGCGACCGGCGATGAAAGCTCGGAAGCCACCGCGTCGGCAGAGGCATTGGGCGGATTCGAATCCGCTTTCAGGGCTGCGAAGTGGATAATCCAACTGCCTCCGGCGGAGTTCAGGTTGGGCATGTTGAGGCTGAGAGAATATATTTTGCGGCCGCCGAAAACGGCGCGTTCAGCTTCGGAGATTTTCGGTTCGCTCTCCGGCGGAGTGCGCGAGACTCGGGGAGGACGAGCACCGGCAATTAAATTGGGATTAACGATCGCGCCGCCGGGACTCGCTGACCGGGGATCGCCTGAGACGGACGAAGTGGCATTCGGACTTTTGCCAACGTAAAGTCCCGAAGGCAAGTCTCCACTTTTCTTCGCGACTCCATTTCCATTCGCAGGGCCCGAGGGCGCCAGACTGCCGGGATTGCCAGATGCGCTGGAACGACCTTCCGGGGCGGCTGCAAAACTGCCGCGTCGATTCCCTGCAGCGGGAACCGGAGGCGCACCTACCGCCGGATGCAGACTCAAGGCGATCATGTTCCTCTCGGCTCTCGACCCAGTTGATGCCGCAACGGCAGGAGGCGGTGCAATCACCCGCGGTGGATTTACGCTCCTCAGCCCTTGACGTCTCACTCCTGCTACGTGCTGGGCATCGACCGTCAACTGCGGCGCTGGTGCAATTACGGAGGTGTAGCCAATATTGATGTCGCCGATGCGACGGTTGGAGTCAGGTTGCAGCTCAGGCGCAGGAGCAATCACCGCAGCTTGCGGAGCTTGAAACACTTTATGCTCGTTTCTCTGAATCGCGGGAGGTGGCGTGATAAGCGATTGCTCCATCTTCGGAGCGAGGCGCAATCTCTCGGCCACGGGGACAAGAGGGGCCGGTGCAATCGGCATTTTCGGCTGATGCGACCAGGCCACTGTGTTTGGCAAGGGCACATTTTCGCGCAAGCGAATATTGGGTGGAGTAACGACCGTTTGCGCGTGGTTATCGGCCTCGCGTGGAACGGAGATGAGCGGCTGCGCCGCCACTGCAGGGTCTGCTTTTTGTGGCGAAGGCGCACCTGAACGGCGAGTGTCCAGGGGCGGCAGATATTCCGACGGCGAGTAATAGATAACGTCCGCGTGCGCGAAAGCCGGCCGAGATACGACTTGCGGCTGCAACGCCAGAAAACGCGATCCCAGCCAAATGAGAGAGAGGGCAAGAACATGGCAGGCGCCAGATTCGAAAAAGCTCGACCACGGGAAACCAGGCTCTACGAACACATCTGGCCAGAAAGCGGCAGAGTTCTGCCGGGACGGCATTTTTTCGCTCGGGCGAAAGAAGTCGCGAAGATTTTCGAAGAAGACGCGACCCCTTGACTCGGGCACGATCAGCAACTGAAGTTCCGGAGACCAGTCCTCAACCTCACTCAATTCTGTGACCGGCACTTCGCGCATCGTTCTATTCTAGATGGAAAATGAGGCGTCCGGGTTAGCCAGAAGGCCATTCTGCAGGGCTTTTCTAGATTAGAAAGTTGAATCTAGATTAGAGACTGAAGTGCCAGCGATTCTAAAGCTGGACTCACTGGCCAGCGCGCGCTGGTGTGATTACGAGTCGGCCGATCGGCTTCTTCTTATCGCTCTTTTCCTGCCCGTAGACTAAATCAAGTCCGCCATCGGCGGTGGGCGCTTCAGCCAGAGTCGCGGCCAAGGCGCGGAATGATCGGCTTACTTCACTATCCTGCAATACGACCGGGGTGCCGTGATCAATGGCTGGTGAAATTGTCTGATACGCGTTGGGAATCTTCCACAGAACTTTGCAGCGAGTGGAGTGTTCGACATCTTCATCCGTAAAGCCGGGAATTTTCTTATAGCGACTCAAAACAATCCGCAGCCGGTTGCGCCCCGCCCCCTCCTCCAGAAACGCGTGAATCCGGCCGGCGCTCCACAGCGAAACCACATCAGTCTGAGCCACCAGGAGAACTGCATTGGACAGATCGGAGAGCAGCCGCGTCGTGGAGTCGAGTCTGCTGGAGGCGTCGACCACTATGTAACGGTAATGATTTACGAGCAGATCAAAAAGGCGGGCCAATTCAGCCGGAGTGGGCACCGAGGGATAAGGCTGTTGTGGACCGGCAAGCAAGTGCAGACCATCTTTGGCATGGGTCATCAGGCCTTCGAGCAAGGAAGCATCGAGGCGATGCAGGTTTTCCAAGGCATCCGGCACGCCAAAGCTGGGACGGAGATTCAGATGCAACTGCGCATGCCCGACCGGAGCGAAATCCACCAGCACGGTATCACCCTGAGCTTGCTGCAAGGCAATCGCGGTATTGACCGCAGCGGTGGTCGCGCCAGCACCTCCCTTGGCGCTAAGAAAGGTAAAGATGCGAGCCTTGCCAGCACCTCCACGGCTGCGGGTACGACTCGAACTGAAACGCGTCAAAGCTTCAAGAATCGGCTCAGACCCGCCGCTGTCGTCCAAATACTCTCCCGCTCCCGCACGCATCGCTCCCACAATCGTCGTGGGCTGTTGCATGCTGCCGTTGGCAAAAATCGCCAGTTGGAGAGTATTTGCCTGAAGAAGCTCAATGGCGCGAATAGCGGATTGAGGATTCTCGGCGGAAATATCGACGATGGCGACTTCGGCGCGCTGATCTTGGATCTGGCGCAGAATCGGGTCCGTAGGTCCGGACGGAAAGCCGACGTGGGCAAACACTACGCGGGCCAGTTCCGTAGTCTCCAGGCGACGCTGCAGTTCCGATAGATGTTCCCGGTTTTCGGTCAGCAGGGCTACGGCGATCCCATGCATAGCGCGGTTCTCGCTGATTTCTCTTGGTGTCTGCATGGTAGAAAGAGAGAGTACCCTTCGCCAAGTGACCTAGGTAACGGTTCGAGATCAAGCCTGACACAACTCAGGCGGGGAGGGAAGAGCAGCGAACCGCAACCGAGGAAAACTAACGTGGCCGGTGCACAGCAGAACTAACTCCCTGATCGACTCCGCACTCGTAATTGGAATTCTAAGACAAGCAGGGAAGATTGGGAAGGTGCCTCCAGATGGCAAAGGAACTAACCCGTTCGGCCACCTCACAGATTCTTCTGTTGTCTGCCAGCCTGTAAAATTTCCCGCGACATCCTGCAAAAAACCCGCTACTGAGCGGCCCGCGGATTCGCTGGAGCCGGAATTCCGTTCTGCTCTGTCTCGATAGTGTGATGCAACGGTGAAATCCGGCGAAAATCCGCGGAGCCGTCCTCAGCGTCTGGAAGGTATTCATAGTCCTTCAAGCAGACGGCCACGCCCCATTTTGTTGTTTCCGCCTGCGCTGGTTCGGTTATGTCGACTGACGTAGGATTGACGCCGCTTTTCACCACGCGCAGGACGCACCCACGGCATCGAACCCGCATATCTTCGCCTAAAGTGATCTCGGAGGGCATGTTTAACGTAAGCTCTACTTCCGCCCCCTCGACCAATTGCATATCGGTGAACAAAAAAACACCGCGGGAGCTGAGATCCTGTGTAAAACCAAGGCCGGTGGTGGCAGTAGAGACATCACGCAGCGAGACGGGAAGATTAAAAGCGAAACGTTGCCCGATGCGGCGTTCAACACCAACCGAGGGAGTCGTCATGGTCGCGTGCCTTCCTTAAAGGAATCGCCGGGGACAGCAGCTGCCACTTTAGCGCAGTCTGGCCACTCTGGGAAGTCAAAAATTAAACATTAATTTTCTCCCGAAAACGGAAGAAATCTTTCGTGCTTCTTATGCCTCGCGATGTCGAAACGGGATCAGCCGCGCAGTTTATAGTTGGTCGTAAGGCTGTTTCGCGTCATCCAATTCACGTCAATGTCTGAATCGAGGACTGAGGTCGAGAATGATCCGGAGGCGGGCCGGGCCGCGGTGGCATCCGGGGAACTATCCCGCTGGCAGGCGGCTTGGCGTGCGCTGCGGCACCGTAACTTTCAGCTTTTTTTCAGCGGGCAGCTGATCTCCCTAATCGGTACCTGGATGCAGAGCGTTGCACAGTCGTGGCTGGTCTACCGGCTGACGGGTTCGGCGTTGTTGCTGGGCTCCGTGGGATTCGCGAGTCAGATCCCGGTGTTTTTGATTGCGCCGCTGGGGGGAATCACAGCCGATCGCTACAATCGCCGTCACGTCGTGATCACTACGCAAATAGCTTCTATGCTGCTTGCTTTCACTCTTGCTGCGCTGACTTTGCTGCATAAAGTTCAAGTTTGGCACGTGTTTGTGCTGGCGAGTTTGCTGGGCGTTGTGAATGCCTTCGACATCCCCGGGCGCCAGTCGTTTCTCATCGACATGGTCGGTAAAGACGATCTGATGAATGCCATCGCGTTGAATTCTTCCATGTTCAACGGCGCACGTGTGATCGGCCCCGCTGTCGCGGGAATTCTGGTGGCGAAAATCGGCGAAGGCTGGTGCTTCTTTGCCAACGCAGTTAGCTACATCGCAGTGATTATCGGCTTATTTCTGATGAGAGTGGTAAGTCCGCGGCGCGTGTCCATGGCCTCGCCGTTCGATCACATGATGGAAGGATTCCACTTCGTCAATCAGACCGCTCCTATTCGCGCCCTCCTGTTACTTTTGGGGCTCGTGAGCCTGGTTGGGATGCCTTACGTAGTGCTCATGCCGATATTTGCGGATCAGATTCTTCACGGTGGAGCGCGCGGACTGGGCATTCTGATGGGTGCGACGGGAGTCGGCGCACTGCTCGGAGCTCTGACTCTGGCGTTCCGCGAAGGGGTTAAAGGCTTGGGCCGCTGGGTGGCCCGGTGCTGCGCTGGATTCGGGGCGAGTCTGGCGATTTTCTCGCTCTCGCACCAATTCTGGCTTTCTGTGATTCTGCTGCTGCCGGTTGGCTACTGCATGATGTTGCAGATGGCATGTTCCAACACGCTGATTCAAGTGATGGTGCCCGACGCGCTCCGCGGAAGAGTGATGGCCGTTTATTCCATGATGTTCATGGGGATGGCGCCGATTGGCGCGCTGCTCGGCGGTACCTTGGCGGATTCTCTTGGCGCACCGCGTACAGTCGCTATCGGAGGCGTTGCGTGCGTCGCGGGCGCGGGTTGGTTCGCGTTGCAACTGCCGAAGATTCGCGTGGAGGCGCGCCGCCTGATCGTGGCTCAGGCCTCGGGTGGGGGCGAACCGGCGGAGATGACCGCGCAAGCGGTGGACGACTAGGACGTACGAGATCGACTCGCCCGAGCCGCAGCTGCCTTGCGGGCTATGAGCAGAAATCCTTTTCCCGTAGCATCCTTCTCGAGTTGTTCAAGATCCGCCAGCGCGGATGCACTCTTACTGAGCTTGATCTCCATCTGGGCCCGCGCCAGACGGACTTCGAATTCGCACGGAACACATCCAGTCGTCACGGCACTCGACATCGCGGCATGGAGGAGTGCCCCAGCCGCAGCTATCTGACCTGAGTCGGAGAGGACCGCGGCCTTTGCCATCTCGACGTGGAACGCAGTCAGATAATACTGAGTGTGTGCGGCAGCGACGTTGGCTAACTCCACTGCTTTTTTGGCCTTCTTTACGTCGCGTTGCGCCAACAGTGCACAGGCCCGTAAGCTCAGTGCGAGAGCTTCCCCGCTCTTTGCCTTCTCAGCCTGGAACTCGGCCAGGGGCTCTGCTATCAACGCCTCCGCTTCGGTGGGCAGGCCTTTTTCCAGCGAAACCTGAGCCATTGCCAGTCGGTATTGTGCTGCGGATCCCTTTTCGCCGATCTCCTTAGCAACGGCGAGCGCGGCCTCCTGGTGTTTCTGCGCACCATCGAAATCGCCCTGCGCCAGTAGCACCGCGCCGATACTCGACAGGCTGGATTCGACTACCCGTTTGTGTCCTATCTCTCGCGCAAGGGCAAGAGATTCCTCGCCGCGAGCCTTCGACTCCTCGAGCTTGCCTTCTGCGTATCGTAACTCGCCAGTAAATCCCAGGACGTAGGCTTCGCTTCGCCGGTTGCCAACCTCGCGTGCGATGGTGAGCGACTCTTCCAGCATTCTTTCTGCCTCGGGATAGTTTCCAATTTGATAGAGCAGGTGGCCGAGGTTAGAAAGTGTAGATCCGGCATTTTTTCTGTCTTCGATTTCTCGTTGCACCCCCAAGGCTTCGACATATAGAGGTTTGGCGGCGGCGAGGTCGCCACGATCGGAATTCACGTGAGCGATGTTGGTGAGAGCGATGCATTCCGTGGCCCGGTCGCCGATTTCGCGGGCGTTCCGAAGCGCTTGCTCGAAGAACTGCTTTGCCTGATCGAAAGCCCCTTGCTCCGCAAGGATGTTGCCGATAGTGATCAGTGGGATCCCGCCGCGGTCTCCCAGCGCGCTGAAGAGATGGCTGGATTGCTGAAGAACTGCCATGGCCGGCTTCGTTTCGCCAAGCGCTCGCAGGGCTGAGCCCTCGAATCTCAGTGCCCAAGCGACCACAAATCGTCCTCCCGAGGCATTACCTTTCTCGGCCGCGCGTCTGGAAGCTTCCAATTCTGTCTTGTAATCGCCCAAGGCGTCCCTTGCGGAAGATTCCGCCAGATCAATCCGCGGATCATCCCCAACGGGCTGCGCTAGCCTGCGCAGGGCGATCAACGTTGGGAGCGCATCTCGCGGTTTTCCCGCCGAGACTTGTGCTGCAGACCAGTCGAGGCCGTAGTCGATGTTGTCGGGAAATGAGGCGAACAGCTCTCGATAGATTTCCGCCGCCTCGCTCCACTGCTGTTTGGCGGCACGATACTGTCCTTGGATCGACAGTTGCTCCTCCCGAGAAAGGCCGGTTGAGCCATCGACAGCCTTGCCCGCTTCCTGAATCGCTTTCTGACCGTAGCCAAGCTTCGACCAGGCCTCGGCAAGCGCGGAGTGAGTCAGCGCGAAATTCGGATCGCTGGCCAGAGCCTGCTGCAAAAGGTCCCGGGCCGCCAGCACATCAAAAACGCGCAGCTTGGCCAGACCCTCAGCGTATTGGCGCGCGGCCTGTTGATTGGCGGGCGACGAAGCCTTGACCTCAGCCGCTTGGCTCTGTGTGATTCCCGCCAGACCGCATTTTGTCCGAACATCCGCCCCCAACCGGTTGACCAGATCGAGGAGTTGCGGTTCACTGCCAGTTTCTGAAAAGGAGGCGATCGTCTGCCCCTGGGCAGCGTCCTGTAGATGCAAATCCACCCGTATCTCGCCGCTGAGGTCCAAGTATGAACCTAGTACCAGCAGATCGCTGCCGAGATTCCGGTGGATCTCGGAGAGGGTATCGGTCGCCAGGCTGTCCGAGTCCGGCAGTCTTAAATCCGCTTTCAGGCGGGCGATGTTTTCTCCCGGGATGACGCGCAGATTTTCTCCCGCCGCCAACTCCGTGCTGAGCATTTCAGAGAAAGCGGTGGCAAGCCAACCCACATCGGGCTTGCCCGAGAGATTCTTGAAACCCAGCACGGCCACTGATCGGCGTCCCTTTAGAGGCCCGATGTTGTAATTGTCGGCTCGGCGGCGGAGCCGGGCATACCAAACCAGGGAAGCAACGACCACGACTGCAATCGCCAACGCCAGCGCCGACTTGGACAAGAACGCACGTGTGGATGACGCTGATGGAATGTGATGACCGTTCTTGACACCATCTCCAGGGGTATTGCGGCCTGTCTCTGCGGGTTCCAAGGTCCGGCTGGACTTCGACTCGGCCAGCTTGTCGAGGGCCTTCAACCCACCGATGATGCGCGGCAGGATTTCAACTACTTCTCCCGGCGGTATGGCGATCGAAGTGGCGGAACCGAGAGCTTCGCGCCATTCGGGCTGTGCGCGCTGAAATTCTACAAACGAGATGCCACGGAGAACTGGGATAAATGGTTTGCCTGCTTCGTGCGCACGAACCACTTCCTTTGTCACCTGGTGAGAACCCAGCGAGTCGGGAGAAATCACCAACAGAACCGCTAGCGCTTCCTCGATGGCCTGGCCGGTTTGGATGAGATAAGAGAGCCCCGGAATGCAATCCCGCTTGTAATACCAAGTCCTAAAGCCCGCCGACTCCACACCGCGGACGATCTCCAGCACAGTGGGTTCATCCTCCTCGACGTGGCTGATGAAAATGTGACCCATGCGAGATACCGCACACGTTGCAATTCAATACGTCGGGCTTTACGGCTTCGGCAGAAGTATACCCAAGAAAAATCATCGTGCACCTTCGCACTGTTGGAAGTTAGTCGAATCCCATTGAGAAACGGGTTCTGGTCGGATTCATCCATCCAAAATTTCCATCGACTGTATTCCGGGTTTGTGACGAGACCATATGTATATTCCTTGAACATCGACGAAGAGTCGTGATATATCCGCTATCTCATCACGCTTTTGGTTCCCGCCCGTCTCCCGTCCCAGGGTGAGTGAGCCGCGGACTATCGTCCAACTGGAGGACAAGATGAGTTCACTTCGAACGTTGATGGTGGCAAGTCTTTTCTTGGTGGTCTTCACTGCAGCCTTCGCTGGAACGATGTTTGCGCAAGGCGGCGCCACGGGCGCTATTGGCGGCGTCGTGCAAGATGCTACCGGAGCGGTGATTGCAAACGCCAAGGTAACCGTCAAGAACGAAGCGACGGGAGAGGCGGTGAGGCAAGTAACTACGGAGACTTCCGGTTCGTTTTCCGCCTCTTTGTTACCGGTTGGAAGCTACACGGTGGAGATCGAGGCGCCCGGTTTCCCTTTGACGAGGTTTCCCGGCATCGTCGTCCGCATCACCGAAACCACGCGTATGACCGCGGTGATGAAAGTGAACACGGTAAAAGAAGTTGTGGAAGTGCAGTCGGAGGTGGAGCAGGTTAATACCACCGACGCTACAACAGGCCAATCGCTAGGTGCACAGACTATCACCGATTTACCCCTCGCCACGCGAAACTTTCAGCAATTGCTTACTCTCTCTGCGGGCGCATCTTCTGACTTGAACGGAGCGGCACAGCTTGGGCGTGGCACGGTTTACATGCACGTAAATGGCGGCAGAGAAGATAACAACAACTATTTGATTGACGGCATCACCGTTGCCGACTATGCCTTCGGCGAATTGACTTACACTCCGCTGCCCAG
>JBEKBW010000057.1:0-30456 GCA_050015215.1 Candidatus Sulfotelmatobacter sp. | reverse complement strand
GACGTTAAGGCACACTACACGAAATATGAATACAGAATCACGATGCGCGACGGCGTACATCTTTTCACATCGGTATATGTGCCGAAGGACACTGCGCGCAGCTATCCGTTCCTGATCAATCGAACTCCTTACAGTGTCGGGCCGTATGGCGAGGATCAGTATCGCAAGCAACTCGGACCTTCCATGGATTTTGACAAGGCAGGATACATCTTTGTTTTTCAGGACGTACGCGGGCGTTATATGTCCGAAGGAACTTTCGTCGAGATGCGTCCGCACATCGACGATAAAAAGTCGAAGCAGGATGTCGACGACAGCAGCGATCTTTACGATACGATCGACTGGCTGCTGAAGAACGTTCCGAATAACAATGGCAACGCGGGTATTTGGGGAATTTCGTACCCAGGATTTTTCACTTCTGCCAGCATCATCGATTCGCATCCCGCGCTCAAAGCGGCTTCGCCGCAGGCCCCGATGACCAATCTCTTTATGGGTGACGATGCCTACCACGGCGGAGCGTTTATGCTCAACGCCAACTTCGGCTTTTACAGCAGCTTCAAGCCGCAGGAGAATCCGCAACTGCCGCCGAAGACTGCCGTGCCCTTCGATTATGAGACTACGAGCGGGTACGACTTTTATCTTAAAGCTGGGCCGATTTCAAATCTCGATAAGTATCTGGACGGCAAGAGCGCGTTGTTTGACGACCAGATGCGACACGACACCTACGACGACTACTGGAAACCGCGGAATCTGGCAGCACACATGAAGAACATCCATTGTGCGGTGCTGACGGTGGGGGGATGGTTCGATGCGGAAGATTTGCAAGGGCCATTCAGCACATTCCACGCTATCGAGAAATACAACTCGGGAATTTTCAACTCGCTCGTAATCGGTCCGTGGGTACACGGCGGGTGGGCGAGATACGATGGCGAGCGCCTGGGCCGCGTGGAATTCGATGCGAAGACCGCCGAATACTACCAGAAAAATATTTTGTTTCCGTTTTTCGAGCAGTATTTGAAAAACAGTGGCGACGCAACGTTGCCGAAGGCATACGTCTTTGAAACGGGAACGAACGTTTGGCGGCGGTATTCCGGGTGGCCGCCGAAACAGGCGGAGTCGAAGGAGCTTTATTTCCTCGCGGGCGGCGGACTTTCATTTGAACCACCGACAGATGATGCAGCGGCATTCGATGAATACGTTAGCGATCCCGCCAAGCCTGTGCCGTTTGTGAATTATGCTTCGACTCGCGTGCCGCAGGAATACATGCTTTCCGATCAGAGGTTTGCCTCAAGCAGAACCGATGTGTTGGTTTATGAAACTCCCGTATTGCAGGAAGATGTCACTATCGTTGGTCCGATTTCGCCGAAGCTTTTTGTTTCGACCAGCGGAACCGATTCGGACTTCGATGTGAAAGTGATCGATGTTTATCCGCCCGATTATCCCGACAGCAAGTTGGATGAGCTCAGGCCGGAAGAGAAAGACAAGCCCCGAACTGACGTGTTTCCGCCACCGTTTTCGATGGGCGGCTACCAGCAACTGGTGCGCGGCGAGCCCTTCCGCGGCAAGTTTCGTCATAGTTTCGAGAAGCCTGAGGCATTCACCCCCGGCAAGGTAGAAGAGGTCGACTTCACCATGCAAGACGTGAACCACACTTTCCGTCGCGGGCACCGCATCATGATACAAGTGCAAAGTTCGTGGTTTCCGCTCACGGATCGCAATCCGCAGACCTTCGTAAATATTCCAGACGCGAAGCCTGCGGACTTTGTGAAGGCCACGGAGCGCGTCTATAAGACCCGAGGGCAAGCTTCGGGAATTGTGGTGGAGGTGCTGTCGAATCCGGGTCACGCAGAAGAACGCAGGTAAGCGCACGGCCGTTCGTCTTGCGTTGGCTGGTTTACAATTACGGCAAAGTGGGACGCCTTCTGTCGTGCATTCGCGCCTGCGAGCGGACAGCGAGGCAGTAAGGACTGGTGCTGATGAACGTCTTATTGCTCTCCATGCCTGATTCGTTCGAGCATATGCCCCCGGCCGCGATCCGTATGCCGAATGGCGCACTTACATCGCTGGCGGGGAATATCGATCCGCATCATCGCGTGGCCGTAGCTGACTTGATTCTGGTTCACCGCAAGGTTCGCGAAACCGTTACGAGGCTTGTGCACGAAGTCAATCCCCAGGTTGTCGGTTTGTCGATCATGACATTTCAGCGACGTACGGCGGGAAGAATTATTGATCTGGTTCGCTCGCTGCAGCCGGACGTGAAGATTGTCGTGGGCGGGTACGACCCCAGCCTCGCACCGGAAGCCTACGAGAATATGGGCGTCGATTACCTGGTGCGCAGCGAAGGGGAAGTTACGTTTCGCGAGTTGTTGCGAGCAATCGAGCGCGGCACCGGAGTCGAGCAGATTTGCGGACTGTCCTATAACGCCGGCCAGGGCTGGGTCCATAACCCAGGGCGGCCGCCGCATCGATTGGAAGACAGCGAGATCCGCATGCCGAACCGCGCGGCGCGCGTTCTAAAGGGATACACAATGATGGGCCGGCAAGTGGATGTGATCGAGACCTCGCGTGGCTGCACCTTCGATTGCAGCTTTTGCTCGATCATCGAGATGCGCGGGCGCAACTTCCACACCTATTCTTTCGAGCGCGTGCTGTCCGATATTCGGGATGCTCGCGACCATGGCGCGCGCACCATTTTTCTGGTGGACGACAACATCACGCTGAACGTGCGCAGGTTCGAGGCTCTGTGCGAGGCCATCATTGGCGCGGGACTGCACACGCTGGACTATTTTGTACAAGCCATGACCTCGGCAATTGCGAACCATGGCGAGACGCTCGCTCCGCTCATGCACCGGGCCGGATTCCGTTACGTCTTCCTTGGAATTGAAAATATTCTGGAAAACGATCTCGAGTTCTTGCGGGCGTCTGCGAAAAACACAGAGCGCACCAACGGCCACAACACGGGGAACGCCACTTTTCGAGCCATTGACTATTTGCACCGCAACCAGATGTACGTTGTTGGCGGCTTGATCGTGGGCAGTCCGGGCGATACGCGAGAGTCGATCGAAGCGAACCTGGAGTTTGCCCGCCGCTACGTGGATTGGCCTTATATTCAGCATCCCACGCCGTATCCGCGCACGCCAATGACGAAGGACTTTCGCGACCAGGGCCTGATCATGAACGAGCGACTCGAGGAATATGACGGCACAACTGCGGTCGTGCGCACCGAGCATTTGCCTGCCGAAGAAGTCGAATTCATGCGCTGGCAGGCCGAGCGCTGGATGAAAGTTCATCACATTCCTGCGGCGTTAAAACACGATCCCAAGTGGGTGCTATTTCGCGGCTGGAAGATGCTTCGTCACACTTTCCGCGGAAGCACGCTGCGATCGGCGCTCGGTTTGGAGAGCCAGAAGAAAGTCTTCGAACGCTACCGCGCGATCCGGCGCGCAGAGCGGGAGTACGTGTAAGAGGACGCAGTTTCCGATCACCCACTTCGCCAAGGGCCTTTATCCCTTACAATTCCGACTGAGATGATCCTCGATGCCTTGCATCGTGTCGCGAATCGCGGCCAGTCGCTGGCGCGCGGGGAAGCTCGCGATGTGATGACGGAAGTGCTCGCCGGGAATTGCACCGACGCTCAGATCGCCGCACTGCTGACTGCGCTGAGGATGAAAGGCGAAACGGTCGAAGAGATTGTAGGCTTCGCAGAAGCGATTCGGGCGGCGGCAACTCCATTGCCGATCGCGCTGCCGCAATCGGGCGCGCTGGATCTGAGCGGCACTGGCCGCGATGCGTTGCTTGAATCCTCACTAGTTGATACCAGCGGCACCGGCGGCGACGCCAGCGGCACCTTCAATATTTCGACCGCTACCGCCTTCGTGACGGCGGGCGCTGGAGTGCGGGTTGCAAAACACGGCAACCGCAGCATCAGCTCAAAGTGCGGCTCGGCCGACGTAATGGAGTCCTTGGGCGTCAATATCCAAATCTCTGCGGAGCGTGCGGCCGCGTGCCTGCGAGAGGTGGGAATCTGTTTTCTGTTCGCGCCCGATCTGCATCTCTCCATGAAGCAGGTGCAGAAGGTGCGCCGCGAGTTGCGTCTCCGCACCCTGTTCAACCTGCTCGGCCCGCTAACGAATCCAGCGCGAGCGTCTGGTCAAGTTGTTGGCGTGTACGCACTCGACATGGTCGAGAAGCTGGCGGAAGCGCTGAGCATGTTGGGATTGCACCGAGCGCTCGTGGTGCACGGACTCGATGGGCTCGACGAAATCACAATTAGCGGGCCGACGCGCATAGCCGAGGCTCGCGACGGCGCGGTGCGAACATACGAAGTCGATCCCGAAGAATTCGGCATGAAGCGCGCCGCGCTCGACGATATCTGCGGCGGAGATGCCGCCGAGAATGCAACCATTATTCGCGAAGTGTTGAGCGGACAAAAATCTCCACGGCGCGATGTGGTTGTGTTGAATACGGCGGCGGCGCTGGTGGCTGCGCGACGAGTGGACCGTCTGCAAGAGGGAGTTCCGCTGGCGGAGAAGTCAATCGATTCCGGGGCGGCCGCTAGAAAGCTGGAGGCGATGGTGAAGTTCGCGTCCGCTATTTAGGGGAATCGTCAAGCACGACCCTAAATGTGTTGTTCGTCGTATCGCTTTCGGGCACGCTGCCGTCGTTGACCACAACCTCCTCGGGTGCCTTCGGGACGGCAAAGCGAGTTACGCTGCTGCTCTTGCCGCGAACTACAAGCCGCTGCGTGATTTCTCCTCCCTCAAACTTGATGGTCACCGGAACCTCCGCCCCCGCCAACCCTTGGTTGCTCACCGTAACCGTAACCATGTAACCGTCCGGCAAAGTCTTGCGTGGGAAAACCGAATCGATCTTGAAGTCCGGCAGACCGCGGTCACGGTAGATCCAATCGTCGAAGAACCACTCGAGCTCTTTTTGCGTTTGTGCCTGGATCAGTCTTGGCATGCAGGAAGGCTCTTTGTCTTGCTCAGGATGGTAGGACGCGATTGCCTTTTTCAGCGCCTGATCGCCGAGCATGTCGCGCAACATCCACCACACGCGCATGGCTTTGCTCCGGTAAGTTTCTTCGTCGAGCGTATTGACCAGCGAGCGAGCGGTTTCGTCGTCGGTGCCAGGCGCGATTTGTTTGTCGATCGTGGCGAAGGCAGAACTGTGCAACCTCATGTACTCCAGGGCAGTCGGACGTCCCTTCTCACGTTCAAGGTATAGAGCCTGCGAGAAATGAGCGAGCCCTTCGGAGATCCACGGTCGATACGACCAGATCGTGACGTGTGTCAATTGATGGATAGCAGCTAAAGCATGCTGTGTGGAATCCGAGCCAACAAGAGGCATAAGCAGCAATCCGCCGTCTTCAAAGGCAGATGAGTTGGCGTCAGGAAGATCGGCGGCCTTCGCCCGCTCAAGCCGAGGACCGAACCAATCCACAATGAACGGAGCAACCTTCTCAGCTTGTTCGGCGAAGTTGGCCGCGGCTTCATCGTGGCCCGGCAGGTAACGTACTTCGATCGCAGTATGATCGAGACCCTTGTAATTGGCGATGACGATAGTTGGCGTGTTCAGCCTCGCAGGCTGGCTCAGGCATTCCGCTTCAGCATGCAGGTTGGCGCCCATCTGCTCGTAGTTTCCTATCGAACAAAGGAGATCGTTGAACATAATCTGCGGCACCTCAAAGGCGTGCATAGTGATTGAAACTTTGAGCTGCATCGCCGACCCAGATTCACGCCGTTTCCAGCGGCCAACGGTGTCGAAAAACGCGCCGCCTTCGGAGAGATCTGCAGCTTCGGTCGCAACCGGATACCACGCCACATAACCCACACCGCGAACCGCGGTGAAGTTTGCGCTGATCTGGTCCCAGTCGGTAGCGCGCGCCGTCGAATCGGGCGCTCCGAGGCGAGAAAGCCGCGTGGCATCGAGAACGATTACGCCTTCGTAGCCGATGTCTAGATCCATCGTTGCCTTCGGCGGCACTAGCTTCGGCAACGTTACGATGGCTTCTGAAAGCTCACCCGTATGGTCGATATCCGAAGTGAATGGTTGCAGCACAAACTGCAAAGGCTGGCCGCCGGCCCGGATTAAACTCCAATGCAGTGAAGAAGAAATCTGCAGGACCGCGATCTTTTGTGCTGTTTGCGAATCGTTGCGCAACGTGATTCTGCCTCGGACGCCGAGTCTTTGCTGGTCGGGCTCGACGCGAACATCGAGCTTGTAGTTGGAGAAGGTGAACGCTTCGCGATCGAGAGAAAAGGCAAGGACCGGAGCAGACAGCACGAAAAGGTACAGCAGACAACGCGACTTCATTCTTCCTCTGATGCGGGTTTCTCGCAGCGAGCGCGCCGCTGCCGCACAATCTCATACATCACCACCGCGCCCGCAACCGAAACGTTCAGCGACGGCACTTTGCCCAGCATCGGAATCGATACGAGGAAATCGCACTTCCTCTTCACCAGGTCGTGCAGGCCTTTGCCTTCAGCGCCGAGCACCAGCGCACAATCCATGTTGTAATCGATCGCGTCGTAAGTTTGTTTGCTGCGCTCGTCGAGGCCCACGGTCCATATATTGCGCTCTTTCAATTCTTCCACCGTGCGAGCGATGTTTGTAACTTTCGCGATGGGCAAATACTCGCTCGCACCGGCGGAAGCTTTGGTCACAGTTCCAGTAACGGGTGCGGCGCGGCGTTCCGGAATAATTACGCCATCCGCGCCGGCGGCGTCGGCAGTGCGCAAAACCGCGCCCAGGTTGTGCGGGTCTTCCACGCCGTCGAGCACGAGAATGAACGAGTACTGCCCTCGTTTGGCGCCGATCACATCGTCGAGGTCACTGTACTGCTTGGCCGACGTGACTGCGACCACGCCTTGATGCGCCGCGTTACCCGCCATGCGGTCGAGCTCCACTCGCGAAAGAAATCGCACGGGCACGCCGAGCTTGCGGCACTCTTCGATCATGCGCTGCAGGCGGATGTCATTCCGCTCCTTCGCCATGCCGACCCATTGAAAGGCGCGTCCGCGCGCCTTTAGCGCTTCTCCGACGGCGTTGATGCCGTAGATATAGTTCATGAAGTATTCAGTGTATCGGAAGCCGTGGAAGAGCGGGCCGTGGAAGAGCGGCGTTTCAGCGCCGCGAGAGCGTCATAAATCAGGCGGGCTTTCGCCCCGGTGGTTCGCGCCGAGAACTTCGATAATTTCCGCGGGTTCGGGCCTCTCCGTGTAATCCTCGTTAGCGGAAGCAAATAACACGCTGCCATCGCGATCAATGATGTAAGTAGCGGGAATCGGCAGCTCCCAGCTATGGTCGCCATTTACGAGTGGAAGATTCACGAAGGTGCGCTGATAGAGTGCGCGCTGTTCATCGGAGACCCGATACGTAAGCCCGAACTGCCGCGCGACGTTGCTACCCGAGTCCGACAACAACGGAAAGCGCAACTTGTGCTGGTCGCGCATGAAGAATGATTGCCTCACAGTCTGCGGCGAGATGGCAACGACCGTCGCGGCCGCCTGTTCGATCTCTGCCAGGATCAGATTCATCGCCTCCATCTGCGCCACACAAAACGGGCACCAGCGGCCGCGGAAGAAGCAAAGCACGAGGCGACCCTTCTTCAGCAAATCGCACGAAGAGACGAGGTTGCCATCGTGATCTTGAAGCTCAAATTCCGGAATCCTCGAGCCAACAGCGAGGATATTTGAGGCAAGACTTTTCTGCTTCAGCTCCGCAATTGCCCGCGCATGAACGGCTTGCGTCTCCGCCGGGACGTATTGCGCGATTAGCTCCTTGCGTTCGGCGTAAATTTCGCGTAGCGAGCGAAGGTCGCTTTCTGGGCCGGACACCTCTAGAGATCGCCATTTCATGATATTGGTTGCTGAAGCTGAGACCGAGAAAATGCACCCTGGTCCACTTCGCGCACCACCGACACTTCAAAATTGCTCGGTTTGGCGCGCACAACGATAGGTCTTCCTTCTGCGAATCGTTCGACGTAGTCCGTCAGTGAGTCAGTCGACAAGAACGGCTCTTCGTGGAGGCCGGTATAAAGTTCGCCCTCAATTCGAAACGAATAAGCAATCTCTACCGTAGAGCACCCGAGCCCCTTCGGAACTTCTGGGCGGCGCGGTTACCGTTGCAGATGCCAAAACCCACCGGCGGGAGCCAACAACTCTCGGCCACTGTATGACTACGCGCAGAGAATACACGAGAGCCTTGAGCACATACTCGAACAGAGCGTCCATGTGAAGCCGTCCGGTTCCGATTCGCAGCCCACCAAGACAGTAACCTCAACTGACAGCCGGCAACTGCCTCCTACATTCCCGGCATCTTCATCCCCGCCAGCCGCCGCGCGAAGCTCGGTTTGCCCATCTGCTTGAACATTTTTTTCATCTGGGCGTACTGCCGGAGCAGGTTGTTCACTTCCTGCACCGTTGTGCCTGATCCTCGCGCGATGCGCTTGCGGCGGCTTCCGTTGATCACTTCGTGATGATTGCGCTCGTGCGTGGTCATCGAGTTGATGATGGCTTCCACGCGATTGATCTGTTTCTCATCCACGGTATCGGCGGCTTTCTGCAGACCGGAGAATGGGCCGATCGTGGGCAGCATGCCGATCAGGCTCTTCATCGATCCCATCTTTCGCACTTGGCGCAATTGATCGCGAAAATCTTCCAGCGAGAAACCGTCGCCGCTGAGGGCCTTAGTGGCCATCTCTTCCGCTTTTTTCTTGTCGATCTGCTGCTCGGCGCGCTCGATCAGCGAAAGAATGTCGCCCATGCCGAGGATGCGCGAAACGATGCGGTCTGGGTGAAACGGCTCCAGCGCATCGTACTTTTCGCCAACGCCGATGAACTTGATCGGCTGCCCCGTGACCTGCCGGATGGAAAGCGCAGCGCCGCCGCGAGCATCGCCGTCCATTTTTGTGAGCACCACGCCGGTGAGCGAGAGCTTTTTGTGGAACTCGTCCGCGGAGCGAACCGCATCTTGTCCGGTCATCGCATCGGCGACGAACAGAATCTCCGACGGATTCAGCAGCTTCTTCAGCGACTGCATTTCGTCCATGAGCTCGTCGTCAATGTGCAGACGTCCGGCGGTATCGACGATGAGCACGTCGCAGCCGGAAATGACCGCTTCGCGCCTCGCCTCTTTCACCAATCGCTGGACAGTCGCGGTGTTCGCCTCCGTCACTTCGCCTTGATAGATGTTGACCTTCACCGCGTCGGCAACCACCTTCAACTGCTCGCGCGCGGCGGGACGATAGACGTCGACCGAAACCAGCAGCGGACGATGGCCTCCGGCCTTGAACCAATTCGCCAGCTTGCCGGAAGTCGTCGTTTTGCCGGAACCCTGAAGTCCCGCCATGAGCACGACTGTCGGTGGCTGCGAGGCGAACTTCATGCGCGCCGTGTCTTTGCCCAGAGTCTCGACCAGTTCATCGCGGACGATCTTGATAACCTGCTCACCGGGTGAGAGCGCGGTCATCACGTCCTGGCCGACGGCTTTGGCCTGAATGCGGTCGATCAGTTCTTTGACAACTTTAAAGTTGACGTCGGCCTCAAGCAGCGCGAGTCGAATCTCGCGCAGAGCCTCGGCAATATTTTCTTCAGAGAGGCGAGCCTGTCCGCGCAGAGACTTGAAGGCGCGCTGTAGTTTTTCCTGGAGATTCTCGAACATAAGAGCGAAAGGCTATTTTATCAGCCCAGGGAGCGGCGGGCGGGGCTCCGTAAGCCTCCTTGGCTTCCTAGCTTACTATCGGGCGAGCTAATTCAATTCGCTCCGTCGTCCTCGTGTACTGAATCCCGCCCATGCGTCCGATCAGGTTGAGGGAATCCCGATCAAGTTTGCCGTCTTTCATGTGCGCGTCGTTGATGTGAATCGATACCACCTGCCCGATGACCAGGCTGCTACTTGTCGGCACCGGGGAGAAATCGAGAATCTGATAAAGCTTGCACTCAAAGCTGACCGGAGACTCGGCGACTCGGGGCGGGCGCACAATCTTTGACGGCTGAGGAGTGACCCCTGCCACTTCGAATTCGTTCACCGACGCGTCATATTCTCCGCTGGTCAGATTCATTGCCTCGAGAAGTTCGTAGGTAACAACATTCACGACAAATTCGCCGGTTTTACGGATATTCTGCAACGTGTCCTTGGCTTCGCCGTGGGCGGCGCCGGTTTGTTTGGGTTGCCGAAGTCCGGGTGCAAAGGCCAACAACGGAGGATCGACGCAGACGGCGTTGAAAAAAGAAAAGGGAGCAAGATTGAGGGCACCTGACGCGCTCGTCGTGGATACCCACGCAATCGGGCGCGGCGCTACAGAATTGAGCAGGATGGCGTAAAGCTCGCTGTGCGAAAGGTCCGATGTGCTGACGATCATTCTATCGAGTATAACTTTCCGCGAGCTGTCTAAGTTACGGCAAAAACTTCCTTCGCGGCGATCACCGTGTTGCAGTGAATGGTCACGGTGTCCTCGACTCTTTGCGCGTAGCCGCCGGCGTAGGCCACCATCACAGGAATGTTTTTTGCGTGCGCCACGCGGAAGACGAGTTCGTCACGCTTCTTCAAGCCTTCGATCGTCAGAGAGAGTCCGCCAAGTTGGTCGTGCTCATAGGGATCAGCCCCCGCGACATAACACAGCAGATCGGGCTGGCATTGCCGCAATCCCGAGCTCAGCGCGTTGTCGAGCCATGCCAGGTAATCGTCATCGCCAATGCCGTCAGGCAAATCCACGTCGATGGACGATGGCGGCTTGAACGCCGGATAGTTGTTGTGCTGATGCAGGGAGATGGTGAAAACGTCGCCGGCATTGGCGTTGCGGCGGCGAATTCCATGCGTAGCCGCAGCTGATCCGCTCCCTGAAGGCAACGGCTGGCCGGGGCCGCGCTTCGCGCCAAAAATTGCCGCCGTTCCGTTGCCTTGATGCACGTCGCAGTCGACGGTCATTGCCGTACGAATTTTGCCGTCGCGCTGCATGCGGCGAATCGCAACCGCCACGTCGTGGATCATGCAGAAACCTTCGCCGTGATCGGGAAACGCATGATGAAAGCCGCCGCCTATGTTGATCGAGACACTGTCGGCTAAGGCCTGCCGTGCGGCCAGAATCGACCCTCCGGCGGCGAGCCAGAACGCATCCACTAGTTCGCGCGAATAGGGAATTTCGAGTTCCATCTCTTCGCGCGTGCTGAGCGTGCCGGTGGCCAGTTTGTCCACGTACTCGGGCGTGTGGACTAGCAGGATGTCTTCGTCGGTGGCAGGCTCTGGTTTGAGGAAGTCATTGGCTTCGGCGACTCCATCGGCCAGTAACTGGGCGTGGACGCGACGGTATTTTTCGGCGGGAAAAACGTGTGCGCCAATAGGGAGATAGTAGCCGCTGCTGTAGATAAGCTTGAATGGAAGCATGATTGCGCTTTCATCATTACGATCTTCAGGTTTCAGAGTTGCAAAGCTTCAGAGGTTTCAAAGACGTTGGGAAACTTTGTAACTTCGAAACCTTGAAACTTGCACTACCGCTTCTTCGGCGGCTGCAAGGTCTGCGCCAGCATCGACCTCCGCACCGGTACGATCGCCCCTTTCGCCGGATCCGCCGCCGCATTGGCTCGCGTGAGCACTTCCTGCTGAATGTACTGCACGAACTCCTGAATCTGGCGCTGCATCTCTTCCATGCGCTCACGCATTTGCAGGATGATCGCCATACCGCTGATGTTCACGCCGAGATCGCGCGCCAGCGACAAGATGAACTCGAGCCGCTGCAAGTCTTCGTCGGTGTAGAGGCGTGTGTTGCCCTCCGTGCGCGAAGGCTTGAGGAGACCTTCGCGTTCATAGAGGCGCAGGGTCTGCGGATGAATGCCATACATCTCTGCCACCGCGGAAATCATGTAGGCGCCTTTGGATTTTCGCTTCGTCACCATGCGCTTCGGTTCTCTCCGGCGTTGAGGAACGTTCCGCAACCACTTTACAACAACCGGAGCACGGGACGGCAGAGTGGCTTGCCGAGTGAGAAAACCTGGGCCTTGACCCTCCCCTAAGTTCCTAGGCCCGCCGAGTTCGCCGGTGTTAGGTTGAGCAAAACAGAAACTAAGTTTCTGCGAAGGTTATCAGGAAGATTGAGATGAAGTATCGGTTTCTGCTGCTCGTTTTTGTGCTCGCCACGTTGGGCGCAGAAGAGCTTCTGTGCCAATCCCGCCAACCTCCTGGCCCTCCGCCATCGGCGGCACGAGCGAGTTCCGGCCCTAGCCTAGCGGATTCGTTTGGTGTCGGCGTGAAGGTATCGACGCTAGGAGTCGGAGCGGAGATCGCGGCTCGTGTGGCACGCCGTGCCAACGTGAGAGCCGGATTTAACATTCTCGGCTACAGCCGCACTTTCAACAAAGATGGAATCCCTTACGACGGCCATTTGGATTTCCGCACAGTGGAGGGCCATCTCGACGTTTTCCCGTGGACGGGGAATTTTCACGTCAGCCCTGGCGTGCTTGGTTATATAGGCGATCCAATCACGGCGCACGCATCTGTGCCCGGCGGGCAAAGTTTCACGCTGGGAGGCGTGGCTTACTACAGCGACGCAACTAACCCGGTAACTGGCGGCGGAAAAATCGACTTCAACCAGGCCGCTCCGATGGTCACCGTGGGATGGGGAAATCTAATTCCGCGCAGGCACCGGCACTTCAGCGTGCCATTCGAACTAGGTGTGGCCTTTCAAGGTTCGCCGAAAGCGACGCTGACGCTGCAAGGCAGCGTCTGCGATCCTGCGGCGGCGAATTGCCGCACCATTGCCAGCGATCCGACGGTGCAGGGCAATATCCTCTCAGAGCAAAACAAGCTGAATAACAGCATGTCGGTGTTCAAGGCATATCCGGTTATCTCTGTAGGCTTCGGATATAGATTCTAGAGTCCGCGCCCCAGGCGCTCAGGATTCGTTGCTGCGGTACGCCATCTATATTTCGCCGAAATGAAGTTCCCGCCAAACCCCTAGCACTGAATCACATCCAACTGACTGGAGGAATTCATGAATGAAAAAAATGTTGTCAGCGTGATTGAGGACCTTATTGAGACATGTAAAGACGGACAGAAGGGTTATCAGGACGCCGCCGCCCACGTGAAACGGCCGGATCTGAAAACCTACTTCAACGAGCAGAGTCTGGAGCGGGCGCGGTTTGCCGGAGAGTTGGAGGCCGAGCTTCCCAGGCTAGGCGAACCTGATAAGAAAGTCACCGGTTCGGCGGGTGCAGCACTGCATCGCGCCTGGATCGACACCAAGGTCAGCCTCGGTGCCGGAGACAAGGCGATTCTGGAATCCATCGAGGCAGGCGAGGACAGGGCCAAAGACGCATACCAGAAGGCGCTCCACGCTGCATTGCCCACGAACATTGCCGAGATCGTGCGCCGGCAGGGGGCCAGCGTGCAAAAAGATCACGACAAAGTAAAGACGCTGAGAGACACCGCCGCCGAAGCAGCGTAGAGGCTGCGTTGGGAAGCGGGCAGGATGGTTAAACACAAAGAGGACCGGCGGTGCCGGTCCCCTTGTTTCTGCGAGAACCCAAGAGGGTGTAGGTTATCCTGCCCTGCGGTTGATCGTTGCGGCAGTGACGCTCGCAGCCGGTTTTTTCAAAGGCGCTTCTAACCGCTCCCAGCCCATCGTTTCGAAGTAGACGCGTTCGACCTCCTCGGCGATCTTGTTCCACTGGTAGTGTCGGCGGATGCGAAGCTGGGCAGCGCGCCCTGCCGCCTCGCGAACCGATGGATTAGCAATCAGGAACTGCAAGCGTTCGGCCAAATCTCCGGCGTCGCCGCTGCGAAACGTGAAGCCGGCATCTTCAACGGCTTCGCGGTTTTCCGGGATGCCACTGGCGAGCACGCATAAGCCGGCGCCCATCGCATCCAGCAGCGCCAGCGACAGACCTTCCATCGCAGATGGGAGGACGAAGATCATTGCGTTGGTCAACAATTCATCCAACGCTTCGCCGGAAAGACAATTGAGCACCTTTATCTGGCTACTGGCGTGAGTGCGCAGTTGTCTGGAATAGTCATCACAATAGCTGGCCGCTCCCGCCATCACCAGCTTTACGCGGGTGTTGAGGGTTTCGTAGGCCTTGAGGAGAATGTGGCAGCCTTTTTCCGGCGAGAATCTGCCGAGAAACAGTATGTAATCTCCGGGTTCGAGGCCGAGCTCAAGAATTCTGTCGGGAGGACGCCGCTGGCGCAGCAAGCCGCCATTGGGCACATAGATCGTGTTCGCTCGATGGCTTTTCCAATAATGTTCGCGCAACGTCCGTGACACCACGATCGTGCGGTTCGGCAGAGCTACGGCTGCGCGCTCGCCAATGCGGAGTATGGCGGTCGCTATCCGGCCCCATTTTTGGCGTTGCCAGTCGAGACCCTGGACAGTAACGACAGTTTTCTTGCCGACAAGGCGTGGAATAAACGAAAACAGTGCTGGCCCTAGGGCGTGGTAGTGAACCACGTCGCAAGGTTGCCGCAGGACATGCATCGTGCTCAGAAGTGTATGCAGTAAGGTCTCACCATGCTTGGAACGAATCGTGGGCATGCGCACAATGCGGATGCCGTTATGCTCTGGCCCGGGTGGGGTGAAATAGGGGCGGCAATAGGCTGTAACCTCGTGCCCGGCGCCGGCCAACCGCTTCCCTACTTCCTCATAGTAAGTCTCGATTCCGCTGTATTTCGAAATGAGGCCGCGGCCGCCAATGAATGCGACGCGCAGGTTTTTTTGGTGCAGCGTTGTGGGCGGAGGGCAGTCCACGTGATGCGAGGCGGGAGCCAGCGATAATTGCTGGACCGGAACAAAACTTCGTTCCTTCGTACCAAGCAAGTTTGGCCGCGCCCAAGTAGGCTTAGCAAATGTTTCTGAGGCCTCAGGGTCCCGATTCGGAGACTGTTGTGGGCGGCGATTGATGCGCTCGTACAAGTGCGTCAGGTTTTCATAGTGAGCTTGCGGCGAGTGATGCCGGCGCACCAGTTCCTGTCCGGCATTTCCCATCCTGTCGGCAATCTCAGGATGAGAGCCAAGAAATTCCAGCGCTGAGGCTAAGGCCGCCACATCTCCGTTTTTGTATAGGAGTCCGGTCACCCCGGGCTGAACCAATTCGCGCCGGGAACCCATATCCGAAGCGACTACGGTTCTTGCCCATGCGTAAGACTCAAGGATAGTTTTCCCCAACGTTTCATAGGCATGCGAGGGCAGTACGGTAAAGCCCGAGGCGGCAATTGCCCGATCCAACCCCGCGCCGCTGAGTTGCCCAACGAAAGCGACATTTCGTAAGCCCAACTCAGCGCTCAGCCGCTCCAGTCGCCCCCGGTCCGGGCCGTCGCCTGCAATCATCAAACGCAAATTCGGCAAGCGATGAATGGCACGCAGCAGATCCTCTACGCCTTTTTCCGCCGAAAGTCGGCCGAAATACAAGACCGGGGCGTCGCGGGAGGGACGCTCCACAACATCCTTGAGCGGCTGAAAATGTGGGAGCACTTCGAACTTGTCTGCATCCCACCCGTGCTCGACAAATTTGTCTCTTACAAATCGGCTGGGCGCGAGAAAACAGTCGACACACTTGCGGTACGTGCCCAGAATTCTATGAACGTAGGCTTCCAGGACGAGCATTATCTGCGCGGTCTTGCCCGGGTAGCAGTTCTCTTTCAAAACATGCCAAAACGCTCCTCCCCTGCATGCCTCACACGCTTCTCCGTGCGCGACCAGGTTATAGCTGGGACAGAGAACTTTGAAGTCGTTCAAGTGATAGATCACGGGAATTCTATGCGCCTTCAACTCCCACAGAATGGATGGCGACAGATGGTGGTACACATTGCGCACGTGAGCGACATCGGGGCGGAAGTCAGCGATCATCGCGCGGATCTTTCTTCTTGCCTCGGAAGAGTAGACCGCGTGTGCTGCAAGATTCACTCGCCGAACCCAGCTGGCCGGTCGCTTGAAATCCACAGACGGCATCAGATGCTGGTCATAGGAGGAGGGCATGCCTCGCGGATCCGCCATAGAAAATAACGCCGCTTTATGACCGTGGGATCGCATCAACTCCATGGCCGCGAAAATGTAGGCTTCGGTTCCGCTAAAGGGATAGTTGTACTTGTTGCAGAACAGGATTCTCATCGGGAGAGCTCCAGCATTGGGGTGAAATCGATTGCAGGAACGAATCGGCAAATTGGTTGAGATTTTTCTGCCGGTTGAAATCGTTGAATACATTCATTCGTGCCGCGATCCGAATGTGCTGCAGGGTTTCGGCAGACCGGCATTTTTCGGTCATGAAGTGAACAGCGAGAACTTTCTCTACGAATTCGTCAGTGCTTCCGGGCTGGTAGAGGTATCCAGTTTTTTCGTGAGAGATCAGTTCCGGAATACCCGTGATCGCCGGGGCGAGCACGATGAGGTCATTCGCCATTGCCTCCATCAGCACTAACGGGATTCCTTCGCTCAAGCTGGTCAGCACGAACAGATCGGCGTTTCGATAGAGCGAATTTATGTTCTTCGGCGCGACATGGCCAAGCAGCGTAATGCAGTCTTGAAGTCGATGGCCGCGGATCAACGATTCCAATCGTTGCCGCTCGGGGCCCTCGCCGGCGATTAAGCAGTTGAACTCCAGCCCCAGATCGCGCAGCCGGGCACAGGCGCAAACCAGAAAAGAATGGTTCTTTACGGCGTGTAGGCGGCCTGCGGTGAATAAGGTGAACTTGCGTCGGGTTGAGTTGAAGGGATCCGACTCGATCCTCGCAGCCGCAATGTCGACTCCCAGCTTCGACAAAATAACAGATTCGGGATTCAGTTCTGCGAAGTGTTGCAGGATGAGTCTGCGGTTGTATTCAGAGATGGTGATACAGAAGCGGCAATTGCGCAGTTTTTCATCGAGATAAGCTGGATGGAGCAGCAAATCGGAGCCATGCAGGGTCATGCTGAAACTGACTCCCAGCAGCCGGGCCGCCGTCATCCCGATCCACGAGCCGAAGTAGCCGTGATGAACGTGGATATGATCGACATCGAGATCCTGAAGCAGGATGGCGTAGTAGGCTCCAAGCCAGGTGTGCAGTAATGCCATCAGTCGCGCCCGAAGGTTTTCCCTTCCCTGCAGTAGCGCCCGTTTCACCAGACGGGAAATCAGCTTCCATCGTTTTGCCATCAAAACTGCAGCATGCAGGAGGACCATAACGTGCAGTGGCTCGAGACAGACGTTATCTGGCCCGCGGCTGAAGTCGGCGGGCAGATCTTGGGCTCGAATTGACTTGCGAACACTGCCTGAGATCACTCTCACTCCCCGCCGCCGAAGCTCTCGAATTTCCTCGACCACATAGGGCTCGACCGCAACCGGGAATTGATTGGCCAGATAGGCAACCGTGAGCATGGAAATGAATGTGGAATTGGCCCGGACGGTGTTCTTTAGGCTGAATTCAAGGCCGCCCTGAAAACGTGAATGCGCTCACGTTAGGGATTCTTAAATGCACGTCTCTGCTGTGCCGCCAGCATTCCGGCTAGCGTGAACAAAAGTCCGTTGACGAACTGATAGTTCATGGCCACGAGGCAGGCATTCACCCAATAGACTCCGAGTACGATGGGCCACATGGCGTGAAATTGCAGGTTGAGGAAACCTTGTGATTCTGCGCGAGGAACCGGCGCGCGTCCTAACTTCCACAACTCCCGCATGAGCCACAAATATAGCGCCAATCCGAAAATTCCGTGTTCCACAAGAACTTCGAGATACGTGTTGTGGGGGTAAAGCTCCTTCTCACGGTAGCCGCTCACGTGCATCGCCAACTCCGCGGGCATCTGGTTCACTCCCCAACCCGTCAATGGTTTTTCCAGGAACATTTGCCATGCGCCGGCGTAAACCGCCTTGCGAAAATCCAGCGGGCCGGATTCGTACAGCCGATCAGAGAGAGCCCGCTGCTGATCGTCGGAACTCAAGGCGACGAGCAGACCCAGCGCGCCCACCACAGCCAGGGCACCACAGACGAGCCGCAGGCCGCGGCTGCGCGAGAGGAACATCAATCCGGCAATGCTAAGCACGAAGGAGAGCCAAACGGCTCGCGTCATCGTAGCTAGGATCGCAAGCGGCAAGGCAGACAGTAGGAGGGCGGCCTTCAGTCCCCGTATCTTTCTTCTGAGAGTTGCATGCACAGCCAGGAGGCCTAGCAGGTTCAACGACACGCCATTGGCTACGGCTTGCAGCAAGGGTCCGCGCGCCCGATCGGCATGATAGCCAAGGCTTTCATCCAGGATGAAGCGTGGAAAAATCAAGGAGCGAGCGCCCGCCATGAATGCGATCGACGTGAAGCAAAGATAAGCGAGCACTGCGAGACAGAAAATTTCAAAGTGCTCCAACCGCCGCTCGCCCCGAAAAACAATCTGAGCTAAATGAAAAAGCGTGAACGGAACGATGAACTTCGCCGCCAGCAGGGACCAGGTCCGATTATCGAACGCCTGGCTGATTACGCTCGCAGTTGCCATAATTGCCAGGCCGAGCATCGGCCAGGTGCAGCGAGTAAGAATGTGTAAACGTTTTCCACCGGCCAGCACACCTGCGGCGACTCCGAACACTAGGAGCACAAATGCGATGTGATCAATTTCAAAAAAGGGCACATCCGGATGACGCAATAACATGGCTGTCAATGCCGTAAGAAAGAGAAACGTTGGAGCCGCCATCAGCCATTGCAAGGGACGAAGAGCAAGGCACAATGTTTGCGCCGACGAACCTCGGGTCCATCGCGTCAACGAACCGACTCTTAGAGAAGTTGACCCCATTGCGTCAGACCACCTCCAGTTCGTATCCCTGGATTTCAATTGCGAGCGACCGTTGGATCGATTGAATCGAGATGATCAACTTTTCTTTCTCCCGCTTCAGCAATATTCCTTCCAGCCCCCGCAGGCAGCCGTTGCGGATGCGGACTCGCTGTCCCGTTTGTACGAAGGGATGAAGGGAGAACTGGCCCTTCTCTTGCAACAGCAATCGCAGATCGTCAATCTGCTTTCGGGGGATGGCGGCGACGATCCCGCCAAAGCTGACGAAGCGGATCAATCCAGCCGTCCGCAGAACGGCTCGGGACGAATTTTTCGACTGGTCAAGGTGCACAAACGCGTAGCCGGGAAAGAGAGGGATGCTGATTTTTTTTAGCCGATCGCTCCATTGGTGGTGTTCCGCTAAAAGCGGAAGGAAGACCTGGAATCCCTTGCCGGCGAGCTGCGCCACTACTTTCTTCTCAAATCGATGCCTCGTCTCGATTGCGAACCACTGGGGTGATGCACCGCCTGCGCATGCGGGAAATGCATCGGTTGCGACCGCCTGTGGCATGCCATAGCTACCGCCCATTCAGTCCCGCCGCCATTTCTCTTTCGTTTTTCACAACGTTTCGCGAGGATTGCCGGATGTTAAGCGTCGATGTCGCCTGCTGAAAGCCCAGTCATCACAGCCGGTTATAAATGCTCTCCGGGATAGGAAACCTTCGTTCACTGAGCACCGTTCCCAGAATCCGTGATTGCGCCCCCTGCAAGGTTTGCTTAATCTTCTGCGCAGTTGCCTTGCGGGTGCGATGCGCCCCCAGCACAAGAATGAGGCCGTCAGTCATTTGTCCGAGCAGGGCGGCCTCGCTGGATACTCCGGCAGCCGGGCCTTCAATGACCACGTATTCGAACTCCTGGCGCAACTGCTTGAGGCAGCACAGCCAATGAATTGCCGTTCCAAATCCATTGCCGCATTCGCTGAGGCCGTTCCTGCGGACGTACCAAAGATTGGAGGCGAGTTGATTAAATGCGGACTTGATCGAACTCAGCTCCTGGGAATCGGCATTCGCCGGTAGGACACCTTCTGTCTCCTCAGAGCGCCCCATGAGCGCAACCTGCGATTGCGTTTCCTCCGCCAAGGCCCGAGCGACCCGGTCGCAAATCCGCGTGATATCGATCTGTGGTTCTGCGGCGCAAAAGACGACATGTCTCACCGGTTGTGCTTCGCCCGAAAAAAACACGCGCCGTACCAATCCGCGAATTTGTTCGCGCGCAAAGTCGTCCGGCTTCCAAAGGTTCGGCTTGGAGGTGAGCACAACCGGCGGCGCGGCGTCACGCGTCACTGCCTCCACCACGTCCGACTGCAGCAGCACCCCCACACTCGCGCTCATCAAGTCTCCTTCAGGCGGAAAGCCTGCGCCCGTTCTTTCCCGGCAACGAAGCCAACACCGGTATTTCCAGACAAGCCAGAACCTCTTCGGGAGTGCGCAGGGCCGGATCCAAATAATCTGCGGTGAATGCGCTTCCCGTCCCGACCACGAGGGCTGCTACAAAGCCGACGATCGCCACTCCTCCGGCTGGCCACACTGGCAATGCAGGCGCAACCGGGCGCTCGGCCACAGCGACATTGACGATCCCGCCCTGGTCCAGAGCGTCGCCCATGCGCGCCTCTTCGCGTTTCTTTACGTAAAGTAGATAGTTGTCTTGCGCAGCCTGTTCGCCGCTGGTCAGGGCGTCCTGGGTGATGGCGTCTTCTCCCAGCTGCCGCGCCAGGGCTCGATATTGGGCCAACTGCGTGCCCGTCTGCTGCTCGCGCGCGGACAATCCCTTCAAATCCACGCGGGCCCGTTCCAATTCCCCTTTTGCCCACTCGTAATCGACATCTTTATCGGTGGTTTCGTCGCGTACCGGAGTCGCTTTTTCGCCGGCAATAGCGGATTGGTTTTGCTGGATCTGCTGCTCCACTTCCTGTACGAGACGATTGCTCGGCTCAAACTTGTTAAGAAGCTGGATCCTTTTTAACTGTAGATCGAGCAAACTGGCTTTCAAGGATCGCAACAACTCGGGATTATCAGCGGTTCGCACCTGAGTGGTAGTTCGCGCGGGAAGTTCCCCCATCTCTTTTTCGAGTTCTTGAATCCGATGCATCGCCTCCGTTAGTTCCACCTGCGTCTGCCGGTAGTTTTCCGAGACATCATCAATGCGGTGCAAGATGAGGTCGCGCTGCTGTCCGGCCGCTACGACATCGTGGGTCTTCGTGAAATCGAGCAGCTTCTGTTTGGCCTGCTCGAGTTGCTCTTGCGATTCCGCCATCTGCTGGTCGAAAAAATGGAGCTCACCCGCCGGCCGGTGCACCTCCATGTGTTTTTCGAGGTAGGCGCTGGAGAGCGACTGCAGCACCTGCGCCGCTAGTTGAGGATCGGAAGCCTCATAGCTCACGGCGATCAGATTTGTCTTCTTGATCGATTCCACCTTTAGGCGTTTCCCCAATCGTCTTGCGGCGCGCTCCTCGCTAGCGGCAGGCTCTTCGTGGGGCCGCAACCATCGAAGCCAGTCGTGAGATGCCAGGTTTGTGTCTTTCACGACCTGCCGCAAAACATCGTCGTCCTTCAGGAATTCCACTTCGGAATTCAATTCTTCCTCAGTGACTTCCACTCGGGAAAAATCGGGAGGGGCATTCTGCTGCGCCGCTACGGGGGGGTCGGAGCGTCCGCGCCGCACGAGAACGCGAACTTCGGCACGATAGCTTGCGCCAAAGAATGCGTAGAGGAGAACCAGGATGAAAATGAATCCGGAAACGGCGAGAAAAACCTTTCGCTGGCGGAACAATACCATCGCCAGTTCGCGCAAAGTCGGCGCGGGAGTGTCCACTCCTGGATTTGCTCGATCATCTTTTACCATCTGCATCGCCCCGAACCGCCCGCTAAAACTGCGCCGAACTTACATACATGCTTAAGGATGGTTTCGTCAGAAAACGGTCCATCTTCGAGATGTAGTTTTGGGGCACGAACACCATATCTCCCGGCCTAAGGTTCGGAACTTCCGCCAAGCTCTTCTCCTTCAGCATAGCCTTGAGATTGAAGACCCGCGCCTCGATCAGATCGTCGTTCACGTGCCGGAATAGCACCACCTGCGAATGCTTGGCTTCGTGAGTGAAGCCCCCGGCAATCTGTACTGCCTCAATCAGACTGGTTTCCGTTCGCAATTCGTACTTGCCGGGGTGCCCAACCTCGCCGCCGGCCACAAAATAGGGATGTTCGAACTCCTGCAGCGAAACTGCCACCTGTGGATTGTGAAGGTATCCCTCATAGGCCTTCTGCACCGCCGCCTGGAATTGCTCTAAGGTGAGGCCGCGGGCGAACACCTGGCCTGCATCTTTCAAGGAGACGTAGCCGTCGGGCTGCACACGGAGGGTCTGGTTAAATTCTGGCGACAAGGTAAAGCTCAGCCCCACCACATCGCTGCGGTTGAGCCGGTAAAGCGGACGGCGTACCTCTTCGAGCCGAAGGTTTCCCACGCCGCCCGCTTGTCCGGGTTTTGCAGCCGTCATCCCAGCGCTACTCATTCCGGTCCCGGTTTGACCGGTTTGAGAAGATTGTTTGCTGGCTCCCAGGTCCTGTACCTGCTCCTGGGCAAGCACGGCCACGCAAAGCTGCACTGCCAACAGGGTCGATATCCCGAGCTTCAATCCCCTTTTTTTCATTGCCGTTCACGAAGTGACACGCCCAATTCAATGAATCGCTCATCTTCGGCGACTCGCTTTCAAGCAAGCTACGTGCGCAGCGGTTTTGCAGCAAGCCATGGAAAGTGCTACCTACCGGAGAAGGTATGCGGGCCGGAAAGCGGAATCGCAGGAAAGGCAACAGGGGAGCGATTGCGGTATCAGCGGGGTCTTTTCGCGAAAGCTTGTAGATACCGTCTTCCATCCTACCTACTAAAGTAGGCTTGCATGTTCGCCAGTCACGGTACCGTTCAATAAGAAGAATGAATCGGACTCACAATCCTCAGCGTGATTCGCTGGAGCTCGGTGGAATTTGCCACCTGAAGTGAGAATTTTTCGCTCGGTCGATCTTTTCCACAGCGCCGCGCTGCGTCTTCCCGAATTGAAAGTCATCTTCAAATTTTGTGCCATCTTCCCTTGAGGGCGGTCGCGTTCCTCAGTAGTATCAGGCAGCTTTCAAGCCGTTTCCCTCGGGGACCCTGTTCGATGAGCCACTCGTCTTCTTCTATCGGTGCACTCCCAGTCCTCATTGCGGACTCTAATCGAATGCAAAGCCGCTTGCTGGCCAATGCTTTGCACCGTCGGCCTGAGTTCCGCGTCTCCATCTGTCCGATCGACGCGAATTCTATCGGGCAAGCGGTCGTCCTTATGCATGCCAGGGTGCTGCTCGTAGCGTTGAATCCGTCCGCTTCCCTCGCCGGTCAGATGGCGGCGATGCGGCAAGTCCACCTTTCCTATCCGGAAGTAGCCAAAATTCTCCTGACCGAGTCCTATGACCGCGAACTGGTGATCAGCGCGTTCCGCTCCGGAGCACGAGGAATCTTCTGCCTCACCAATACTCATTTCCGCCTTCTCTGCCGGTGCATACAACGCGTGGCCGAGGGTCAAATATGGGCCAACACCGAACAAACGCGGTTCATGCTCGATCTGATCTCGGATATACCGTCGATACGCGTGGTCGACTCCAAGGGCTGGCAATTGCTGACACCGCGCGAGGCGCAGGTGGTCGCCCTCGTCGCGGAGGGCCTAAGCAACAGCGACGTGGCGCGCGAACTTAAGCTCAGTGTGCACACGATTAAGTCGTATTTGTTCAGTATCTTCGACAAACTGGGCGTGTCCTCCCGCGTGGAACTCGCGTTACACGCCGTGAGCCACTGCGATCCGCGGGAGGCTGACTGGGTGGCCGGGATTAAACGCGCCATGCCGCGAGCGTAACTTGGCTGGCAACCAAGCCTGGCGACGAATATGCTTTGCGCCGCCGGCGAGATTTGAAAACGCTGCCGTCCAGCTGTATAAATCTGGTACGGAACTTCGTGCCAGATTCCCCGCCAAACCAAGATCCCAAGCCGCGCATCCGCCGCCCGACCCTCGTGGCTGCAGGACTTCTGCTCGCGGCTCTCGCCCTGGTCGTCCTGCCGGGCTACACGACGCGTGGCGCGTTCTTTAGTCCAGTGGCGCTGGTTGTGGTCGCCGCGATTGGCGTGGCTGCGTTGCTCCTGCAGATACGCCTCCGTCCCGGGCTTTCTTCCCAGCCTGTCCGTGGGCCGTTGTGGTTGAACGGAATCGGTGTATTGTCGGCCTTAGCGGCGCTGGTCGCGGATTTTCGTCGGGCAGGTCAAGTGTGGGTTCTGATCGCGGCTTTGGTTGCTCTTGTGTCTTTTGGGATCAGCGGCATCGTCGTCTTGAGTGGGTTGCGCAAGCGGGGCGCATGAGCCGGGGCTTTTCGGGATCACCGAACGGCGGGAGGAACTACGGTTTGAATTCCACGGCAACTGTGGTTTCCACCACCACCGGCTTGCCGTCGACTCGGTAAGGCTGGAAGCGCCACCAGCGCAGCGCATCGACGGCGGCCTGCGCCAAAACCTCGGGGCCGCCAAGGGAACGAACGCTTACCACAGATCCATCGCGGCCAACAACCACATCGAGCAATATCACGGCCTGCAGATTCCGTGGCCGCGCGGCAGCGGGATATTCCGGATCCACCTTATGAGTTATCAGTTTCTGCATGACCTCGGCTGACACCTGGGCTTCCGCGCGCGGTATCGCCTCACTCTTTCTCAGCCCGGATTCCAGATCGTCCCAGCCCCGATTCCAGCGCCACAAGAGCACCGCCAGCAGAATCGCAGCCGACACCGCCAGGAGAAACCAGCCGTTAGCGCCCAGCCTCGAATAGAGTTCCGGAGGCTCATCCGACCCACCGCCCTCCAAAGCCTTTTCCCGTACGGAGGGCCCGCGTACGCCGGGTTGCGGTCTTGGTTTCGCCTTTTCCGCCCAATTGCGGATGGCTTTCTTCTGCTCTTTTGACAGTCCGACGAACTCCAATCCGTAGTGCAGTTTGTTATGGTGCCGTACCAGCGCCCGCGTGCGCAGAGGATTCAAGCTTAGTGGCAAGCGAATCTCGATCGCTACCTTCTCGCCCGCGGATAACTCTGCTGCTAACACCGCTGCCACGCCGCCCGGGCCCAGGTTTAGTAAACGCCCGGGAACGGTGTCCGGAATGCCCCGGCGCAGCACCGTTATATCCAGCGGCGCGTCCAAGGCGTAGCGCAACCCCCGCCGCCGCGCATGCGGATTGTGGCCGTTAGTGGGTGCAGGGGGCATCTCGGTCGCCTCTGCTTTAGAAGATAATGCAGTTCCGGGGCTGAGGGAAAAACCTTTTGGGTTTAGCCCTCTTTGCGCATCGCGCCCGGGCAGGAATGGGACAGAACACGCTAGGGGAAGGCTGGCGCTGCTATCGCCGCAGCTCTACAACTTGGCTCCCATTCGCTATCAGCACAACGCTTGCCATCCCAATAAACAGCCCATGCTCTACCACTCCCGGCATGTCGCTAAGCTGGCGCGCAAGGCCATCCGCATCCTGAATTTGTCCGAAGCGGCAATCCAGAATGTAGTTGTTCTCGTCGGTCAGATAAGGCTTACCGTCCGCGCTTAGCCGCAGTTCAATGTTCGCGCCAAACTTCGCAATTTTCTTGGCGATCAGCGCCTGCGCAAACTTGATCACTTCCACCGGCAGGGGAAACTTGCCAAGCACCGGAACTCGCTTCGTGGCGTCAACAACAATCACAAGCTGTCGACTTGCAGAAGCGACGATTTTTTCCCGCAGCAGCGCTCCGCCGCCGCCCTTAATCAGCCGCAATTGCGGATCGACCTCGTCTGCGCCATCCACCGTCACGTCGATGTGCTGGCATTCATCAAACGTAGTCATCGCAATGCCCAGACTCACCGCTTGCTGTTGTGATCGAACCGAGGTCGCAATCCCGTGAATCTTCAGGCCCTTCTTGACCTCGGCACCCAGCAGATCGATGAAAAACCTAGCCGTCGTTCCCGTTCCCAATCCGACGACGTCGCCATCTTTCACAAACTGCAGGGCGGCGCGCGCCGCCGCTTCCTTTTCCTGATCCTGTTTCGTCATTTCGTATTGTGCCAACGCTGCCCGGAGCATTATTCCACAGCCTTCGCCACCAGCGCGCCCACTCCAGCGATATTCTTCACCAGCTCCGCCGGGATGCCGTGACGCTGCCGAAGATATTCTGGGTCATTGTAGGAAACCGAAACTTTGCCGTTTTCGTCCTCCGCCACCAGTGCTTTCAAAGGCAGGTCGATCGCCAGCGAAGGCGCGGCGATCATCAAAGGCGTTCCACCCTTCGGACTGCCAAAAATCAGCACTTTCGTTGGCCGCATTTTTAGGCCAGCTTTTCCTGCCTCGCCGCTGTGGTCGATGAGGGCGAACGTTTTTAGCCCCTTCTCGGTGAAGATGCTTTCCAGACGCTTGAGTGTTTCGTCTACCGAATACCGGCTTGCAACCTGCAACAGACCGTTCGCTGACATAAGGTGGCTCCTAAGTAAATCCGTCTACCGCGAAGGACACAAAGTTAGCGAAAGGGGAATTGAGTGTTTTCCTTCGTTAACCTCGCGCCCTTAGCGGTGGACTATTTTAATCATCATCCCCAAAATTTCTTTCAAAATCTTCGCTGCGACCGTCGCAGTCATTCCTTCGATATCCTGCATTGGGTTGTACTCGACAATATCGGCGCCGACAATCGCGCCTTCGATGGCATGAAGGTGAGCAATCGCCTCCCGCACGCTCATCCCGCCGGGTTCGCGATGCGAAATCCCTGGCGCAAATGCAGGATCGAGCACGTCCATGTCAAACGAAATATAGACGGGGCCGCGAACCTTGAGTCGGTCGTAGGCGGGAAGCTGCGACATCGTTACGATCTCCACCGCAAACTTATCGGCCTGCTGGCGCTGGTGCCGGCTCAGGGTGCGTATGCCGATCTGCACCAAACGTTTTGCAAGGCGTTCTTCCATAATCCGAGCGAACGGACAGGCATGCGAAAGCCGGCTGCCTTTGAATTCGTCATATAAATCCGGATGCGCATCGAAGTGAAGGATGGTCAGGTCGGGATGCAGCCGTGGGAAAGCTCTTAGAATCGGATACGTAATCGAATGATCACCGCCCAGCGAAAGCGGCCGCTGGCCGGCGGCAAGCAGCCCTTGGATTGCCCCCTCGATCGCGGCGAAATCATCCGCGACTCCTTCTTTTGCATCCTTCAGTTTCAGATCGCCTGCGTCCGCAAATGCATCGGGAGCGCCCACATCGACACCCAACTCCGACCATTTGTTGGAACCATCGCATTGCTGCGCCTCGCGGATCTTCTGCGGCGCGCACGAAGGCCCGCGCAAGTACGACGAGTTGGCGTCGAAGGGTATTCCGAGAAGTGTTGCCATCTGCGATCTCTGAGGATTTGGTTTTCGGTTGATGCGCGCCGATAGCTGCGAGTCTACAAGGAATCGCAAAATTCGCCGCCTAATAGGGAAATCACCGTAGACGGTTTGGCACGTTGCAGAAACTGTCAACCTCCCTCCGCGAATTGTCATGGTCAGGAAGAAGGAAGGATAGAAGGGACTCGTTCCGTAGTCATCCCTACCGACAGTACAACCCAAACTGATCCGTCCACTCGAATCCTACACGCATCCGCGCTCATCCTTTATCCTAAGTGTTAGCATTCTTATGACCCCGAAATCAAAGTCTTCTAATGGCAGCGCGGCCGTCGCGGGGGCTCAGTCGAACGATGCCGGCAGGGCTGAACGCGAATCCGTTTTCAATGCCTACCGCCAGTGGGGATATCTGGAGGGCGATCTCGATCCCCTCGGTTTTCTCCGCCCCCGCGTGACGCCCGAATTGCAGATCAAGAGCGAGTACTCGGCTGAAGCGCGAGGCATCTACTCCAGCACCATCGGCGTCGAAATCAATCACATCTACGCGCCCGAGCGCCGCCGCTGGATTTACGAGCGCATGGAGTCGCCATCGCAGGGTTTCGAGGTTACGGAAAAAGACCAGAAGCGCATTCTCGACCTGCTCATTCGCGCCGACGTGTTCGAGCAGGTCATGCAGCAGCGTTATCTCGGCAGCAAACGATTCTCTTTGGAGGGTGTAACGGCGCTGATTCCCTTGGTCGACGAACTTTTGGATACCGGTTCACGCGTCGGAGCAAAGGAACTCGTGATGGGCATGAGCCATCGCGGGCGGCTCAATGTGATTGCACACGTCGCCAAGCGACCGCCGGAAGAAATATTCGCCGGATTCGAAGATGTCGATCCGCGGAGCGTTCTCGGCTCGGGCGATGTGAAATATCACATGGGTGCCACCGGCGAATACGTGACTTACAGTGGCGGGAAAGTTCATATCCATCTGGTTTCGAATCCGAGCCATCTGGAAGCCGTGGACCCCGTCACCGTTGGCCGCACTCGCGCCAAGCAAGACCGCACCGGCGAAGGCGGACGCGAAAAATATCTTCCTCTGCTGGTCCATGGCGACGCCGCATTTGCCGGCCAGGGCATCCTTGCAGAAACGATGAACTACGCTGACCTTCCTAGCTACACCGTCGGCGGAACGATTCATATAGTCGTCAACAATCTTCTCGGATTCACTACGAGTTACGTGGAAGAGCACTCCACGCGCTTCGCGGCCTGCATCGCCCGCCGTCAGTCGATTCCCATCTTCCACGTTAATGGCGAAGATGTGGATGCGGTTGTTCGCGTGGCGCGTCTCGCCACTGAATATCGGTATGAGTTTGGCACCGATGTCGTCATCGATCTCATCGGCTATCGCCGCCATGGCCACAGCGAGGTCGATGATCCAACCGTGACACAGCCTCTGCTCTATAAGAAGATCAAAGATCACCCGCCGCTGTGGGAAATTTATGCCGACGATATCGGCGCAACGGATGCCGCGGCGCAGGCCGCGGCAATCAAAGCCGAGTTCGAATCCGCTCAGAAGGGCGCGGGAAAAATCACGAAGAAGCCGACCCTGCGCGAGCTACCCAGCTATTGGGGCCAATACTATGGCGGGCGCCACAAACCGGAGTTCGAAGTCGACACGGGACTCAGTTCGGAGGAATTGACCGGACTTAGTAAACGGCTCACCACCTATCCCGACGGCTTCCACATTCATCCGAAGGTGAAAAAACTGCTCGAGCAGCGCGCCGAAATGGGAGCGGGCAAACGGCCCGTGGATTACGGCATGGCCGAAGCTCTCGCTTTTGCGAGCCTGGTGAAGTCGGGTATTCCGGTTCGGCTTTCCGGACAAGACTCCCGCCGCGGCACCTTCAACCAGCGCCATTCCGTTCTCATCGACATTGAGAATGAAAACGAGTACGTGCCTCTCGAAAACGTTGCGCCCGGCCAGGCCCGCTGCGGGATTCACAACTCAACCCTCTCCGAACAGGGCGTGCTCGGCTACGAATACGGCTACAGCCGCGACTATCCGGAGGCGCTGGTTCTGTGGGAGGCCCAGTTCGGCGACTTCGTCAACGTCGCGCAGGCCATCATCGATCAGTTCATCAGCGCCGGCGAAGCCAAATGGAATCTGCTCTCCGGACTTGTTCTGCTTCTTCCTCACGGCTACGAAGGCCAGGGCCCGGAGCATTCCAGCGCCCGCATAGAACGCTTCATTCAACTCGCGGCGAAACACAATCTCCAAATCGTGCAGCCTTCGAACGCCGCGCAATATTTCCATCTGCTGCGTCGCCAAGCTCTCCGTCACTGGCGCAAGCCGCTGGTTGTCTTCACGCCGAAAAGCATGTTGCGCCACGTCGACGCATCGTCTTCTCTCGAAGATTTCACGTTCGATAGATTTCGTAATGTGCTGCGTGATATAGAGGTCGGCGAAGCCGAACGCATCCTGGTTTGCACCGGAAAGATTGGCCACGAACTACAAGCCGAACGGAAAAAGAGAAAAGATAATTCGACCGCAATCGTTTTTCTCGAACAACTCTACCCATTCCCGGAGCAAGAGCTCGCCGACGAATTCGCCCGGCATGGCGAGCGGGGCGACATCGTCTGGGTGCAGGAAGAGCCGGCCAACATGGGGGCGCTCTTCAACATGCTGCCGCGCCTGGAGCGCATCGCAGGCAATCGCCACGTTCTCTCAGTAAAGCGCAGCTCCAGTCCCAGCCCAGCCAGCGGCAGCGCGAAAGCGCACGAAGTAGAACAAAAAACGCTGCTGACGCTGGCGTTCACAACCAAGACCTAATCGTGGAGGGACGGACGCATTCGTCCGTCCCGCGAGCGAAGCGAGCGGGTTTGTGCAGTCATGTAGAGACAGCCGCCTCGGCTGTCCAGCGGAGCGAAGCGAGCCCTCTGCCAATATTTGCGACAAAATGACCATAATGACTATAATGACCATCGAGGGGAACCATGGCATCCCAATCCTGGACCGTAGCCGAAGCCAAAGCCAAATTCAGTGAAGTAATCGACTGTGCGCTGTCAAAAGGCCCGCAAACAATCACGCGAAATGGCCACACGGCAGTGGTTATTGTCGATGCCGAAGAGTGGCAGCGAAAAACCAAGCGCGTCGGCACGCTCGCCGATTTCTTCGCAGCCTCGCCACTCCGGGAAGGCGGATTGAAGCTTCCGCGCCGCACTCGTCTCCGCAAGGTCGACTTGTGAGCTTTCTCCTCGATACGAATGCCATTTCAGAATGGCAAAAGCCGCGGCCAAATCCCGGCGTCACGGCATG
>JBEKBW010000056.1:0-30592 GCA_050015215.1 Candidatus Sulfotelmatobacter sp. | reverse complement strand
CACTACCAGCTTCGGCTGCTCAAACACGGGCGGCGGCGGTACCAGCTTCGTCTTCAGCTTCACCGGCCTCTTGATCGGCTCGGCTTCCGGCCTCAGCGCGGGACGCGGAATTAACTCGGTGACGCGGTACGGCTTGAAGGTAAGCCGGTCGGGAAAAATGACTCCCAGATTCACCAGGAGCAACATCAGCAGCACCATAATGGCGTAGCTGGTGGCCAGCGCCCGCCGGTCGATCTTGCGCTCCGGCAGAATTCCGAGCTGAAAGCTGCGTTCAGGCGTACCCATGCAATTAGCTCCAAGGGGATCCAGGGTCGAGGGAGTGAACCCGGATTGGAGTTTTCACATTAAGGGAAAAAGGCCAGTGCGGGAACGTGTCTACGGCTCTTGACCCAAGGTAACCGGGGATGAGAACGGATGGGAGTGCACCCGAAACGGGCTAGCGGAGCGGCGTTAGCGTCCCATTCACGGTACGCCGCCAGCGAAACCAGGAGAAAACCGGTACCCCAGCCAAAATAACCAGTAGCCCATAGAAGGAATTCGGCCAGTTCTCGCGGAAGGTATAGAACAGCAAAACCGCAGCCACCGCAATGAATATCGCGGGCACGAACGGATAGCCGATCACGCGATAAGGCCGCGCAGCCTGCGGTTCACGCCAGCGGAAGACGAAGATCGTGCTGCCGGCGATCATGTAGAACAGCCACTCTGCAAAAATGGCCAGCGAAAAAAGCTGCCGAAAATTTCCCCCAAGCAGCAAAAGGACAATCGACAAAACCGCCTGCACCACGATTGCCGCCAAAGGCGTGTGAAAGCGCGGATGCACTTCCGCCAGTGCGCGAAAAAAATATCCATCGCGCGCCATGGCATAGGGCACGCGAGCACCGCTCATAATGGTGCCGTTCAATGTGACGAGCATAGAGATTGCCATGCCCGCGGATACAATGGCTGCTCCCATGTGCCCCATCACCAGCGCGACCGCATCGGAAGCAGGCCGCGGCGAAACCGCTATCACACTCGCGGGCAACACATACTGCACCCCCGCGTTCACCAGCACATAAAGCACGCCCACAGTGGCTACGCCCGCGATCAGCGCAATGGGAATATTTCGCTCGGGCCGCTTCACCTCACCTGCAACCATATTCAAATCGTTCCAGCCATCGTAAGCCCAAAGCGCGGCAACCAACGCGGCCATGAATCCCGCAATGCCGCCCTTGGCCCCGGAGAACGTTCCGGCAAAATTGCTCCAGCCATGCCCAGTCACATTTTCACCACCGCCAAAACAAATCGCCACAATGCCAAGAATGATTGCAACTTTCAGCAGCGTGAACACCAACTGAAACTCTCCCGCCTTCTTCACCCCCAGATAGTTCAGAAAGGAAATGAGAATGGCGGCCGAGATAGCGACAATCTGGCCGTACGTGACGGAGAACGGAGTAGAAATAACGTTCCGCGAGAAAAACGAAAAAATCGAGAAGGTTCCGAGAATGCGGACGAGGCCAGTAGCAATCGTCGCTACCGACGCCGGCTTCGCGATCACAAACCAAGTCCAGCCATAAAGAAATCCGCCCAGTGGACCGTACGCGTCGCGAACGTAAACATATTCGCCGCCGGCTTGCGGTTTCATCGCTCCCAGCTCGGCGTAGGTGAGCGCACCAAAAAACGACAGCAACCCGCCCACCAGCCACGCAAGATATACCAACCTGGCCGAGCCGACAGCCTGCATCATCTCGGCGGGAACCAGAAAAATTCCGCTGCCGATAATCGTGCCCACAACGATCGCCGATGCATGACTAACCCCAAGATCGCGGGAAAGCTCAGGACGAGTAGCCGTGAGTTTTGTGGAAGTGGGCATGGTTAGAGTGTGCCAGTATACGTTAGGGTCGCGGCTCTCCTGCCGGCAGATCGCGCCAGGCCGCGAAGCTGCACACGTATCCCACCGTGAAGGTCACTATCGTTCCAATCATTACCCACCAAGTCCAAGGCACGCGCGATCTCCAGAGATACAATTCGCCAGCCAGCCCGCAAAGCATGCCCATCGTCGCGCCCAACTGATTGGCGCGCCGTGTCAACACGCCGAGCAAAAAAACCCCGAGCAGCCCACCATAGGCAACGGAAGCGATCTGCAGGCCCACCTCGATCACTCTTCCTGCCCTATGCAAAGAGAACACGGCGACGGCGAACAGCACGAAAGCCCATACGACGGTAGAGAGGCGCGAAAGCCGCATGCGCTCCTGCTCGCTGGCTCCCGCGCGGAAACGCACATAAAAATCCATAATCGAAGTCGACGACAGCGCATTCAACGCCGCGCTCAAATTCGACATCGCTGCGGCCAGGATCGCCGCAATCAGCAATCCCGCAATGCCGTGCGGCATGCGGCTGACGATGAACGTTGGATAAATGCGGTCAGGTTTGCCAAAGTTCGGAACGCCCCCGCCGCCCCGGTAGTAGGCCCACAGCATGATGCCCACCATTAGGAAAAGCGCCAGCTGAAACAGGATGGCCAAGCCGCTCGACACCAGCGCGAGTGCCGACTGTTTCTGATTGCGCGCCGCGAGCAACCGCTGCACGATCAGTTGATCGGTGCCATGGCTTGCAGTAGTGAAGAACGTTCCGCCGATAACACCCGCCCAAAACGTATAGGGAATCCAAAGGCTCGGCGTGAAGTCGAAGACGCGTAATTTGCCGGCGGCGGCTGCGGCGAAATGGATCGCGCTCCATCCACCGGGCACAAGATGCAAAATCGTCCACATTCCAACCAGCGTTCCGCCCACGTAGATTGCGGTTTGCACCACATCGGTCCAGATCACAGCCGCCAGTCCGCCTTCGAACGTATAGATCAGCGTCAATGCAGTAATGATCGCGATAGAAGCGACTTCACCCGTTCCCAGCGCAATGCCAACCACAATCGAGACAGCATAAACGCGCACGCCTTCCGCCGCCCCGCGCGTCAACAGGAACAGCCCGGCCGTCAACGAACGCAAGCCGCGGCCAAATCGCCGTTCGATCAATTCATATGCGGTGTAGAGATCGCCGCGAAAATAATGCGGCAGCAGCACAAAGCTGATCACCACCCGACCCACCACGTACCCCATCACAACCTGCAGGAATGTCAAATTCGTGTCGTACGCAAGGCCGGGAATGCTGATGATGGTCAGCGTGCTGGTTTCGGCCGCAACAATAGAAAGCGAAATCGCCCACCACGGAATGTCGCGGCTGGCAAGAAAGTAGTCTCGCAACGAACGGTGCCGCTTGCGAAAGCGCAATCCGAACAGCGTGATGCCGGCAAGATAAAGCGCGATAATCGCAAGATCGAGTTTGTCGAGTCCCATTCTTTGAACCGCTAAACGACCTTCCGCGCGACGACTTCGTTCGCATCGTACGGTGCCGACGAGCACGCCATCAGCCACAGCGTCGCGCTTCCGTCGTTCCGCACGGCATGCGAAGCGAGCGGCGGCACGAACACGAGCACCGCGCAGTTGCCATCGAAGCTGCGGCTCTCCACCGCAGTGCATTCGCCTTCCTCCCAGTGCAACGACCACGCTGTGCCCGGCAACACAAGGATGGCCCTGCGCTTTTGGAGATGATAGTGATTGCCTCGCACGTCCCCCGGCATGCTGGAAGAGATGTGCACATCGGCCACCTGCCCGACAAATTCGAACGCCGACGCAGGCATGGTGAAGTTGAACCCACGCGGGTCGTCGCCGCCCGTCAACTCGAAGATCTTGATCATACTGATGCCTGCCATTAACCGTTAATTATGGAGGCAAACCCCGCCTCAAGCGAGTGCGTCTTTGTAGACCATCCATGGAGCGGCAAGCGCATTCGTCTGCCGAAGGAGCGCGACGGTCCACGCGGAAACGTTCCTACTGCTTCCCGGACGAAGGCGTCCGGGGCTCCAAGTCTCCGATGTCCTGCCCTTACGCAACCCTGTGGTAAAAATAACCGTGGCTTACTACCTTGGCATTGATGGCGGCGGCAGCAAAACCACCTGCGCCATCGGCGACGAGTTCACAACTCTGGCATCGGCTACCGCCGGGCCCAGCAACATAACTCGGGTGGGCGAGGCGCCTGCCCGTGAATCGATCCAGAACGCCATACGCGAGGCCTGCGCTGCAATTGAAGTTCCGCCGCAAACAATAAAGCGAACTTGCATCGGCGCGGCGGGAGCGGCGCGAGAAGGAGTTGCCGCCGCCGTGCGGCGGTTCACGGCAGAAATTACGAGCGGCGAAATTGAAGTCGTGGGCGACATGGCTATCGCCATGGAAGCTGCGTTTGGCACTGGACCCGGGGTGATTGTCATCGCCGGCACCGGTTCCATCGCCTACGGCCGCGAGGCGCTGGGGGCAACGGCGCGTGCAGGAGGCTGGGGCTTCGCCATCTCCGATGAAGGCTCCGCTCACTGGATTGGACGCCAGGCGATCGCCATGCTGCTGCGCGCAGCCGATGAAACCTCGGCTATCCAGACTTCACTCCTAGCGACGCCCCTGTTCCGCGAACTGCAGGCCGTCTGGACCGTGAACTCACTCGATCAATTGGCGCGCGCGGCCAATGCCAACACCGATTTCGCCGCGCTTTTTCCCGCCGTGCTGGCCGCCTCGGACGGTGGCGATGATGTGGCGCTCGGAGTTCTGGAAAAAGCGGCAGCCGAACTCGCGCAACTCGCCGCCATCGTAATTCGCAGCCTCTTCTCTAAAGAAAAGTCTCTCGCTGCTCCCGAAATTCCGATGGCCATGGCCGGTGGCGTTTTTCGCCACGCGCAAGAAGTCCGCGAGCGCTTCTCCCAGCACATTCGCAGAGGTTACCCTCGAGTGGTTTTGCACGGCGAAATCGTTGAGCCGGTTTTCGGCGCGTTGCAGCTGGCGCGCAGATCCAAATGAATATTGCAAATCGCGGTTAACGTCCGCCGCCGACTTCGAGAATGGCGCCGGTAGTGTAGGAAGCAGCCGGAGAGAGCAGCCAAAGCACCGCCTGAGCCACTTCCTGCGGCAACCCCGCGCGCTGCATGGGAATGGACGGAGCATATCGCTGCAATCGATCGGGCGCGCCGTTGGCGGCGTGCAGGCCGGTTTCGATCAATCCGGGCGCGACCGCGTTTACTCGAATGCCTTCAGTCGCTACTTCGCGCGCCAAGCCGATCGTAAAGCTGTCAATCGCCCCTTTGGATGCAGCGTAGTGGACCCACTCGCCAGCCGACCCCGTCTTGGCAGCCCGGGAAGAGATGTTCACGATCGCTCCGCCCGATCCACCGTGGACAGTCGACATCCGGCGTACCGCTTCTCGCGCGCACAAGAATGCGCCTGCTACGTTGACGGCCATTACGTTCGCGAGCGTTTCTGCGCTCACGGAATCGACCCGTGCAAACCCGCCGGTGATCGCAGCGTTGTTGACCAAAGCCGTGATCGGACCCAACTCACGCTCCGCCATTTCGAACAATCGCATGACATCTTCTTCACGCGATACATCAGCCTGAACAGCGAGTGCGCAGCCGCCCCCTAAAGTGATCTGTTCAGCAATCGCTCGAGCTTCGGCTTCGGCTCTCGAAAAAATCACGGCCACGGAGAAGCCTCTGGCCGACGCCAGTCTGGCAATCGCTTCTCCAATACCGCGGCTGGCTCCGGTCACAATTAGCATTCCAGGTTTATCAGGCATAAAGGTGATCGATTCCCACTTACTTCCGGAAGTGACTACTGATCGCTTCCGCCTGCCCCCGAGTAACCACTGCCGACAACGCTGCAGCATCGGCCTGCTTCACCGCCTGCAGGCTACCGAAATGTTCAAGAAGCCGTCGAGTTGTACTTTCGCCGACTCCGGGAATCTCTAAGAGTTCAGTCGAGCGGTCGCGCATCTGCCGCCGCTTGCGATGGAAGGTCACGGCGAAGCGATGAGCTTCGTCACGAATCTGTTGGATCAAGTGGAGCACTGGCGAGTGATGGTCAAGCGCAATCGGATCTTTCTCCTGCCCGTAGACGTAAAGAATCTCTTCCCGCTTGGCGATAGCGGCAAGCGGCTGGTTGATGATTTCCAGCGACTCCAGCGCTTCGGCGGCCGCATGCAATTGCCCGAGGCCGCCATCGACCAGCACAAGGCTCGGCATCGGCTTGTCTTCCTGCTGCACTCGTTTGTAACGGCGCGTGACCACCTCGCGCATCGAGGCAAAATCGTCAACGCCTTCAACCGTACGAATGATGAACTTGCGATAATCCGACTTCTTCATCTTGCCGTCTTCCCAAACCACCATCGAGGCCACGGTCTCCGCGCCTTGAATATGTGAAATATCGAAGCACTCAATTCGCTTCGGCAATTCCGATAGGCCGAGAACGTCCTGCAGTTCCTCCTGAATCGCCTTGGCGTTTGGCTTCAGAACGCGGAAGCGCTGGTCGTAAGACTGTTTCGCATTTGTACCCGCGAGATCGATCAGCGCGCGCTTGTCGCCGCGCTGTGGAACCAGGATGTGAACGCGTGTGGCGCGGGCGCCCTCGCCCGCGAACTTTTCCGACAGCAAATCCTCCAAGGTCTCACGATCTTCGAAGTCCACCGGTACGTACAGATTGCGGGGAACATACGGCTGGCCAATGTAGAGCTGCGTCAATAATGCGGAGAAAAACTCGCTGGGGTTGAAATCCGCGTGGAGCGACGGACGCATTCGTCCGTCCGCGAGCGAAGCGAGGGTGGCGTGTTGTTCACTTTGGTCGGCGGGATCATCCGCGCGCGCCGAGCTTTGCCCCTCCGGGCGGACTAGGGCGTCCGCCGCTCCATGGTCCAAGGGCACTTCGGCATTTTCGCTCGCGCCGAACTCGGGCAAATCTTCCCAGAAAAACTCGCGCCGATCGACCACTCGCCCGCCGCGCATGTGAAAAAGATTTACCGCCAGCATGCCATTCTCATAGTGATAGCCAAACACATCCGCATCGTCGCCCTCAGCGGCGGCGATCCGCTGGCGCTCCTGCAACTGCTCGACGGTCGAAATCAAGTCGCGATAACGCGCGGCCCGCTCGTACTCCTGCGCCGCGGCCGCCTGCTCCATGCGCTGACGCAGCGACTTGCTTAAATCGGTAGGCCGGCCCTCGAGGAACAGTTTCACGTCGCGAACCGCTTCCTGGTAAGCGTCCGGAGTGGTCAAAGCCTGCACGCACGGACCCAGGCAACGCTTGATGTAGTACTGCAAGCACGGGCGCGGATGAAACCGCGTGAGATCGACCTTGCACGATGGGATGAGAAAATTGCGATGGATCAGATCCACGATGCGGTAGGCGAGATTGGCAGGGAAGTACGGGCCGTAGTAAGCGCTCCCGTCTTTGCGCAGACGGCGCGTGACAAACACCCGGGGCCAGCGCTCGCTCAACGTAAGCTTCACATACGGATAAGTCTTGTCGTCCCGAAGCAAGATGTTAAATCGTGGCTTGCGCTGCTTAATCAGATTGTTTTCGAGCGCCAGCGCCTCTTTGTTGTTGCCGACCACGATGTAGTCGACATCGACCGCCTCGCGCACCAGGCTTCCAGTCTTCGCATCCTCCCATCTGCCCTCGTGAAAATAACTTGCCACGCGGCTGCGCAGGTTCTTGGCCTTGCCTACATAAATGACCTCGCCCTCAGCGTTTTTGTACAAATACACGCCCGGCTCCGTCGGGATGCTGCGAATTTTTTGGGCAAGATCCATAACACGCACGAAGGTTTTGCTAATTCTATTAGATGGGCGAGATGTGGATTGCGATTTCACTCAACTTTTGCTTTTTGTTCGATATTTGACCCGGATAGGCAAGCTCTTGAGACTCGGGGACCGTATAAAAATTCCCTAGGCCGTGTGGGTTTGCTTTACCGGGTACCCAATTCAGTTAATGGGGGCCATTCCGATTCCGACCGCAACCTCTTGATAATCGGTATACTTATCGGGAATTCCACTGGCATCCTGGGACTGGCACTTGCCGTGCAAAAGTACCATTGTTTGACTTGAGGATGCCAACTGGAAACCCAGGGCTTGCAACAGACCGTAAGGGCGCAGCATCAAAATTCGGGCGCGTTCAGAAGAAGATCAAGGAGCCTTTCAATATGACCCGCACTTCGTTAACTATTTTGCTAGCGATTAGCATCGCAGCCACTTTCGGCTGCACCAGCAAGAACTACGTAAAGCAGCAGACCACGCCGCTCATCAACAAGACCAACGAACTCGATGACCTGACGGCGAAAAACAGCAGAGACATCAAAGATGTGGATGCGCGCGCGCAGGCCGGCATCGCAGCCGTGAACGCCAAGACGGCGGAAGTAGAACAGAAAGCGCAGACCGCGGGGCAGAATGCTTCCTCGGCGCAGCAGATGGCCGATGCCGCCAACGGTCGCGTGTCGGTTCTGACCAACACGGTCGCCAACCTCGACAACTATCGTCCCGTCGCCGAAACTTCCGTGAAGTTTGGTTTCAACAGGGACACTTTGACGGCACAGTCCAAGGACGCCCTCGACCAGATGGCGGGCAGCATCGCCAGTACCAAGGGTTACATCATTACGTTAGAGGGCGGAACGGATTCCGTAGGCTCGGCGGATTACAACTATGACTTAAGCCAGCGCCGCGCCAATTCCGTCATCCAATATTTGGCGTCGAAATATAACGTTCCAGCGCACAAAATTTACGTGATCGGTCTCGGCAAAGATAAGCCGGTCGAGAGCAACAAGACCAAACAAGGCCGCGCCGACAACCGCCGCGTGGATGTTCGCCTGATGACGAATTCGACAGGCGACACTACTCAACCAGCGGCGACCCCCGCAACGACCGGACAGAGCACTCCGTCGTCGATGTAAACAAGGTTTTGAGTTCCTCCTCCCCGGAGGACTTTGCCAACCAGGCCGCTCGATGCCTCCCCTGAGCGGCCTGCTTTTTTTTCGACAAGTGTTGAAATTTAACTTGACTCATTTCCCGTTGACGACGGAAATCGTAGAATGAAGCTTATGCGAAGTTGCCAGTGGCTCGGTTCGTGGCTCCTCTTCGGCGTGGTGCTTTGGGCGCGACAGGGATGCGCGCAGGCTGCCCCAGCCCCCTCCGCTGGACGCAGTCAAAATCCCTCTCAAGACGCCGGTCAATCCGGCGCGCCAGCCTCTAAGGCGCCGTCGCCGAATGATAGTTCTGTACCGCAAGCTCATGTCCCAAACTTGTCACCTCCGCGCTCCGATCGCGTGCAAGCCGACGATTTGGGAACAGCGTTGGGTGACAGCTCGAGCAAAGATACGCAGACTGATTTGTCGCCGCCGGAAGACGATGCCAAAGTTCATCCCAAAAGTTCCTCGGCAGTCGCCGAAGCTGTTGCAGGCGTCACGCCCGGCGGAATCAGCGAATTCCACACCTGGGACCCACACAGAGCGGCGAAAGACATCGAAGTTGGAAACTACTACTTCAAGCGCGGAAACTACCGAGCGGCGGAAGATCGCTATCGCGAGGCGCTGCAATTCAAAGAGAACGATGCGGTCGCGACATTTCGATTGGCGGTGTCTCTGGAAAAGCTTGGCGTGCTGGATGACGCACGCTCCGAGTACGAGAGCTACATGAAGATCCTGCCGCACGGGCCCGAAGTGGAGCAGGCTCAGAAAGCACTCGATCGGCTGAAAGCGCGAGACGCAGGGACGAATCCACGGTAGCGAGCGAACCTATCGCGAGCGTCTTCCCCTGGGCACCGCCTTAAACGCTCTTTCTGTTTCCTGTTTTTTGCCGAGCCTTGTTACCCGGAGTTCCCGCTGCCCGGCGAGAACTCACCTTGCTTTCCGCCTCTTCTCCCAGAATTAGGTTCGATGGCCAGGCAGGTCCGGAGCGGGCCTTGCCTTTGTTGCGCGCATTCTCCTTTACGATCGCTTCCACACCATCGAGGCAGGCGTGAAACATCTGCGTGCGCAGCGGGTCGACAACCCCTCCGCGGATCAAAAGCATGGCCGTGCCATGCATCAGCGACCATAGCGAGAGCATCAGGCGAGTATGCTGACGCGGACGCCCTCCCAGCCGCTGCGTCAGCCGCTGGCGCAATAAATTAAAAGACGGCCAGGGTTCGTGCAGAGAAGGCGGCTCGGCGAACCTTTCGTACAGCACTTCGTAGGCGTGGCGATGCTGAAGCGCAAATTCCAAATACCGTTGGCAGCCTTCGGCCAATGAACGGACGTCTCGCAGCGCTGCGAAAAGATCGGTGCGAGTCCGGATGCGCAGGGCGCGGAGGAGATCGGCGCGGTTCCGATACCGTTCGTAGACCGTCGGAGTCGTAGTTCGCGCCGCCTGGGCGACCGCGCGCATGGTGAGCGCTTTTTCGCCGCCGCGGGCGCGCAACCGGCTGGCGGCTTCCAGGATGCGCTGTTCCAATTGGGGATCTGGTTGTCTGGGCAAGGGCGTGGCTCCCAAGATACAAAATTTGTAGGGGCCCGGGAAAATAACTTGAACGGCGTTCAACTAACAATGTAGAATTTATTCACACGGAATGTAAACCATGCACGCCGGAGCCATTGAGTTTTGATTGCAGCCTTCCCCCCAATGGAATGGCTCCGGCATTCTTCTTCGAATCCGGATTGTGTGTCGACACGGGAGTACGGATGTTAAACGATGAGTCCAGCCGGCGGGCGGCAATTGCCCGTCTCGCCTCCGATTTGCGAGCCGCAAAAATAGAATTACTCAGCGCCCAGTGCGCCGCCGATCGTCTGCGTATGCAATATTCGGTTGCCGACATCGCTTCATTTGGCGACCGGCAAATGTTGACCGGAGCAATCGCCTCGGCCGGCGCGCTGTACCGTTTCTTTTCTTCTCTCCAGGAACAATTAAAGCAGGTTGAGGAGCAGCGGTGACTTCTCGCGGCAAAATCTAACACCATTTCAAATCTCTATTTCTCGACCCGGATGAATTCGCGAGTCGATGCATTTACCGCGACGGTCAGCTTGGCAGTATCCCGCTCCGCTCCATAGATCACGTGCCAAGTGAGTTCATTCGTGTTGTGGTTCCAGTCGCAAATGTAGATCACCGGGGTTGACGGATCCTTTTCGAGAATTTTGTCTCCGCCATGTTTCTGCGCCACCGCAAAAGCCTCATCGGAATCGACCTTCAAAAAAGCCGGATCAAAAACCTGCGTCGAAGCATTGTTCGGGTTATACACATCTTCGTTTCCCGGCGATACCCCCCGCGAAGGCGCATCCGGCGCGTTGCTTCCCGACCAGATGAACGGCTTCACGCCACGCTGCGTGACAGATGCGAAACTGGCCTTCCATATGGCCGACTTTCCGTCGTGGCCATCTCCGTCGGTGGTAGGCGTCGATTCAATGCGGAACGGCTTTATATCTGCGGCGTAACTGCGGGCGGCGACGAAAAGCTTTTGGAAGGCGGCGCGCGCCGTCAGTAACTCCGGCGCTTTCGGTTCCGGCTTGGCTGCGGGGGCGTTGGTTGGACTGGAGTTGCAGGCCACCTGCAAAACAAAAAGTGTGCATAGCGCGGTGAAGCAGATCCCTTTCGTCGCAACACGCGACCAACCGCCGGATAGCATCGAACCTCCCAGTGCCGCCCATGTCGTCTGGGCGAGCTCCCGCATCTTCATGGCTACCTTCCTGTCAAAATGGGATGATAAATTGATCGCGCTCATTCTACCTGAAGTGTGCGGGAAGGCGAGATAGCATCATGGACTCAAAGCTCGAAACGCTGCAGCAGATTTTGCGGGCGGCAACAGAAGGAATGTCCGAGACGGATTTGAACTGGCATCCCGAGGGCAAATGGTGCACGGCCGAAGTCCTGGAACACCTTTATCTCACCTACACGGGAACCATTAAAGGATTCGAGCGGATGTTGGACGCCGGCAAGCCCAATACAACACCGGCGTCACTCAAGCATCGCCTGCGCTCCCTAGTTGTGTTCGGCTTTAATTACCTGCCTCCCGGAAGAAAGTCGCCCCAGCAAGCCATGCCGGGCCGGCTGCCTCGGGAGAAAGTCAGAGCCGAGCTTGGAGAAAAGATTGGGAGGATGGAAGAAGTTATCGGGCAATCGGAACAGCGGTTTGGCCGCGGCCCGATACTCGATCATCCGATCTTAGGTCCGCTGACGGCCGAACAGTGGAGAAGGTTTCACCTGATTCATGGCCGGCATCACGAGAAGCAAATCGAACGATTGCGCGAGCAGATGCGCGCGGCTGAACACTAGCATGGAACGGCGGACGCCCTTCGTCCGCCCAGCGAGAAAATAAGTCAGTACCGGCCTTCCCCAGGAAGGCGTCCGAGGCTCCAGGTTCGATCCAGAAAAAAAGCCGGCTAGGCGGCCGGCCTTTTTCTCAATCGCGAACTCTACATCCTACGGCTCGCGCATCGCAGCCGGAACTCCCGCTCTGCGCGCTTCTTCTTGCATGTCGTCAAGCTTCTGCTTGGCGTCCTCCACAGCTTTCTGTTTATCGGCGATCTTCTGTTTGTAATCCGCGTCTTCTTTATCCCACTGCGTGGAGTTGCGCAGCCGGTTGCCCACATCGGCGTACATGGCCGCCGCGCGCAATTGATATTCCTTTTGCAAAACGTCCAGTTCTCGTGAAGCCAGATCGATTGAGTTCTTTTGCGCCGCAAGCTTCTCCTGCCAGGATTTCCATTCTGCTTGCTTCTTAGCGTCTTCTCCCTGTGCACCGCCGGGCTGCGTGCCAGCGGCCTTGTTTCCGCTCGCATCCTTATCGTCAGTGGAAACGGGCGGTTTTGCGTCCGCATCGGTGGTCGGATTCCCCACGACGGATAGCTTGTCATCATGCGGAAGATTGTCGTTATCGAATACTTTAGGTTTCGCACTGGGCGTATCTTTCCGGACCTTGCGGGCGTAGTTTCCCAACGAGGATTGATCCGTAGAGTCGGTTGTAGTCTGTGTCGTCTGGGCCCAAACTGAGTGACCCGCCAGCGGCGTAAACAACGCCAATGCGACTAATATTCGCTTCATAGGTTCCACCCTCCATCTGCCCCGCCGATCTGCTTCATTTTTCGGACTTGCTCCATTGCCGTTCATCATCTCCCTGCCCCTTGTAATTCAAGCTCAACTTGCCGGATTGCCTTTCGCACGGAGTGCCGTTTTCAGCGCATCGCGCGAATCCCTCGACTACCAGAATCTTCCGTACCACTGCCACAAGTGATCGCCCACAAACAGCGCCAGCAACGCCATGCTGCCCAGAAACACTCCAAAAGGCATCTGGTAGTACCGGTACACCATTTGCGCCGACTGCCATCCCCGCCGTCGTGCGGCTTGCAAGCTAGTCATCCGCCGCATGAATCGGTGAGTACGTTTGATCCAGACCATGCCCACCGTGGCCAACCCGAACACCGACCCCGCCAGGGAAGCGGCAAAGATGGTCAAAATCGTGAGCCTCATTCCGAGGAATGCCCCGACCATAGCCATCAGCTTTACGTCGCCGAATCCCATGCCTTCCGCCCCGCGCCAGCGGAGATAAACCGCACCCGCTCCGTAAATGAATGACGCCCCAAGGGCCGCACCCAGCAGAGAATCCAGCACCGAAAACCATCTTGGGTCGATCTCCGCAAGGGTTCGCAGGTTCACCATGCCGGGCAGGAACTGAGATGCCAGGTCATTTACCGGGACAAACAAACTGAACGCGATGCCCAGAACGAGTCCGGGAATAGTCAATTTGTCCGGAAGCAGCTTGGTTTCGGCGTCCGTGAAGATCAGCCCAAGCACGAGAAATCCAAACGCGCAGTATTTCAGCGTAGTTAGTGTGAACCCGAAGTAGTAATAACAGCCCAGGAAAAGAAATCCCGTGAGCAACTCAATCAATAGATAACGAGGGGAAATCCTGGTCTTGCAACGCCGGCAGCAGCCGCGCAGAATCACCCAACTGACCACCGGCAGATTGTCATAAAAGGCGATTAATTGTTTGCAACCGGGGCACGCCGATCGCGGTATCACGACCGATATTCCGAGCGGCAGCCTGTAAATACATACGTTCAGGAAGCTGCCGAAGCACAGCCCCAGGAAAAAAATCGCCGATGCGTAATAAGGGTCCACGATTTTAAGTAGCGTTCTCCCGGAAGGCGCTCAATTCCTTCTAACGCACCTCTCCCTTGGAACGCGATGAATGCTGTTTCTTGTCGCATTATAAGGCGGCCAACGCGTTGGGACTAAGGTACCGAAGTCACTGGCCGGAAGGCCAATGCATCTCATCTGGGCGGCCCGGCACGAGGTTTATCCGGCGGAGCCGTCGATCACGGAAAAGCAAGCCGCAATAACTCTCCCTCCAAGGTCCGGGCAGAGGGTTCGTGCGCCGGAAAATGCCCGTTCCAAACACCCCAGTTGCGCGGAATCAGGCGGGTTTCCGGAACTTCCCGTACACGCCAAAGTTCGCCCACCTGCTCCCGCACGAAAAAGCTGAAGGCCGATGTTCCCGACGCTTCGGCAGTCGACGCGAAACTCCATTCGAACAACGTAGCCTGCAGTGCTTCAGTGAGCGATTCCGATGGGTCAAGGCAGAGAATCCAGTCATACCTCGCGGAGGCAGAGTAATCCCCCGCAGCGCGATCATCCGCCGGCACAACCCGCGCACCGTATCGTCTGGCAACCCGAGTTGTCTGATCGGAGGACTGATGATCCACAATCAAGATTTCCGAGCAGGGAAGCAGCGTCTCCAGCGCCCGGCCAAGGCGCAACCCGTCATTCTTAGTGTGCAGCAGTGCGGTGATCGGAGGCATGAAGGAGCAACGGCCAGCCTCCAGAGTGTACGACGAACGAATAGGACAGCATAATCGGCTTCGTCATCCTGAGCGAAGCGAAGGACCAATGTGATTTGTGTCCACCAAGAAACTCTTTGTCCTGTCTCGGCAGAAAACCGCGCTCGACCACTCCCGCGCACACTCTCATTCCGTCGCCGCGTCGCTTGCCTTTCGCCGCGAAGGAAAAGACGAACGCCCAAACATGACTCCAGTTTCCACCTCGACCGGTTTTCCGCCCTGCACGTAAGGCTTGAACTTCCACTGCTTCAACGCATCGGTAATCGCCTTCGACTGATCGGGGAACGCGCTGAGAAAATGAATGTGTTTTACCTTGCCTTCTTTGTCGATGATGATTCTCACCGGAATCGAGTTGAACCTACGCTCCGTCAAGACGGGGTCGACCCGCGTGATCACGTTTTCGTCCGTCGCGTAGTCTCTGATGCACACAGGAAAAGCGCCCCCGCCCGTACCGGCTGTGGGGTTGGCTTCCTCCGGCAACTTGATCTTGTTCAGATCCAGGATCAAACTTTCCAGCAGTTTGGTGTCGCGACTGGTTAGCACTATTTCCACTGCGTGGCAGCGGACTTCGGTCGCGAGCACATACCAATGCAGCTCCGCGATCGGAGACCAATAGGCATAAAACGTAAAGGGGTGACCGGACACTGTGGTTTGCGTGGGTGGTAGTTCAACTTTGTAGTCCGCCTGCAAATGATTCTTCGAATAATTAACCAACTGCAGCGCGTTGTTCGCTGGAAACGGCGTGAAGAACATGTCCTGAGCGGTGACCAGGATAGTTCCTCGGGCAGGTCCTTTGAATGTGTCCGCAGGCCTAAGCTGCAAAAGCACGTAGCGGCCAGTATCCGAAGGAGGCGGCCCTGTGTATTTCTCTTCCCAGTTTGCAGGCACAGCGTAGCTCATTCCAAAATATTGGTTAGTAAACACATTGTTGGTCACGCTTCCGCCTTCGGGTACGGGCGTGACTGAATCACTCGCGCTCGACCACGCGCCCTTGACGAGAATGACCCCCGTCGGCACCTTAGTCACAGACTGCGGATTGTCGGCAAAGTCGCCGCCGTTCTTAAGCGGATTCTGCGGCTCGGGGCCTTGCGCCCAAGCCGCCAGCGATGCGGACAAGGCGAGAAAAAGCAGGGAAGGCAAAAGTCGATTTCGCATATGCATCCTTCGGACCCGAGCAAAATTCGTCCGCTCGCGTCGGCAAATCGTCGCTATCACTTCCTAAATTGAGAGAACTGGCGAGACCAGTGCGGGTCCCGCCAGCGGTGCTTGAAACAACTACAGCGAGCGCAGGAAATCTAATATGTCCTGCTGCTGTGTGGTTGAGAGATCGAAGAACTGCTCCTCCACGGTGTTGGCTTCGCTGCCATTGCTCGCATGGTCTTCGATCGCCGTGATCAGGTTCGTGGTGCGGCCATCGTGCAGCAGGAAGATCCGCTGTCCCAGTCCCCACAAGGGAGCGGTGCGGAACTGGTTGCCGCCCGCGCTGCCTTGCGAGACGTTATCCGCCAAGCCAGTGCCCATGCTGTGGATCTCAATATCAGAGAACGCATTCACGGGAGCTTTGCTCAACGATGAGGTGAAACCGGACGGTTGCGTCGTGCCCGGTGTCGGGTTGTGGCAGGTGGCGCAACCGGTGGAGACGAACAAGGAGCTGCCGGTAGAAATCGTGCCCGCGGAGACCGTCTGTCCATTCAGCACGACCCCACCGGTTGGCGGCGGAGCCAGGAAGCGCATGAAGTTGGCAAATGCTGAGACGTCATCGAGAATCGCTGTCCCCGTCGATCCCGGGTTGGATGTGTCTTCCGGATAACCCGCCCCGCCAAGGTTCAGGCAGGTCGAAACCAGCCCCGTATCGCCGGTACCGCCAGCGCCGTCTTCTCCAGGCAGTGGACGATCTTGGGGAAACAGCAAATTGCTGATGCCCATCTCCACGTTGTAAGCCTCACCGGCAAAGATGTGCAGCGACTTGTTCTGTGCCTTCCAACCAAAGCGGCTGATGGTTCCGTCGTTGCCGTTATGATTGAAAGTGCCTGAAATGCCGAAGTCATTGTTGAGATTCTTCACTTGGTTGGTCAATAGCGTGGAGTCGTCCAGGTTCTCAATTAGACCGGCGCCAAACACCGGAGTGGGAATCCGGAAGATTACATCGTTCTCCTCCACGGCAGTGGCGAAACTGGGCTGCGGCAGCGCGGTGGCGCTGTTGCAGGTACCCGCATCAGAGCGGCCAGTGACGGTGAAAAGATCTTCCACACCCCCATTGGGAGAGTTGGTGTTGACCGAGCCGTTGCTGTTAAAGAAGAACGGGAACCGGGCTTCGCGGGTTGGCCCAGTGGCCGTAATGAACGACGGCATCGTATTGCCAGGCGCGACCCCGTTGCTGGTGAACAGGAATTGAGGGTTGGTGGCAGAGCCGGTCCCGCCGATCGCAGGTTGCGCGTGGCATATGCTGCACTGATTTGCGTTAAAGCGCGGTCCCAGTCCGACGTTAGCCCCGCCGGAAACCGTCTCCACTTCCTGGAAGCGAGTCTGACCATCTGTAAAAAAGGCCAGGATTCCGCTTGGACTATTGGACAACACCGAAGAGAGCGCCGCCCCGGTACCGCGGTTGGCGCTCTGTACTCCCGGGTCGGTCTGCGCGATTGCGACTGACGTGAGGAACATCACTACCATCAAAAAACCCGACGACACTGTAAATGCCTTCATCACAAACGCCTCCTTGGAACAGGTTTTTTACTGGCTTGCCTGGGTTTTCGACTACGCTGTCGTGAAAAAGCGCCCCTGGATCGCTATTCCGGGGGGAAGCAAGTCGAAACAATAGGTCTCCCTCCCGCCAATCGACAGGAGTTCGCAGAGCGGAGCAAGGCTCCTCCTTGTTCGGACTTGGGATACAGAACCCAATTACTGGACTGGCGCGGGACTCGACAAAAGAATCCGGACGTCGAAGGTGCAGGAGTGTCCGAAGTCAGTGCTGCGCTTTGTAGCGCAAATTGCTGCACGCGCAGCAAAAAAGTGTCCCGCGTTACGGAGTCCGAACAAGCGTACGAAGGCAAACGGGGACATCATTAGATTTTTCTTAGGGATGGAACGGTTGACGCGGTTGCGGTGAATCATTGTTGCAGGCCAGAAAAATGACCGCCCGTGTTCGGAATAACGAAAACGCGGGCAGCGATTGTCCTTTTGAGTGTTCGAAAGGCTGGCAAACGCGGCAGAACTATCGGATGAACTTATAGTCGACGATCGACGCGGCGAGAAAGCTTCGCTCGCCGTCTTTCTCTTCAGCCTGTTTTTCCTTCGCGAGCTTCTCCTTGGCTCGAATCACCCGCCCTTGGCAAAGCACGCTGCGATTCTTCTGTCCGGAGATTTCCTCTGGCATTTCAAAAACCATCTCGATCAGTGCATTCACCGGCAGGGGTTGGGGCCCATAAAAAAGAAGCCCGGTCTGACTGAGATTCTCGATCACGCCTTCGTACCATGTGCTCGTGTTGTTTACCCGGTAACGCAGGGGTACGTCGAGCTTCAATCGGCGCGCGCGCGGTATCCAGGTAGCCCTTTTTTCGCGCGTGTGGCTGCGGCGGATTCCAGTCTCTGGCTGCGCGTGCTTTACCCGCTCGGTGCGGCGCATGGTGGCCCAATCGTACTTATACTCCGCGGCGCACAGCATGCAAACCTGATAGTAATCTCCGTCAGAACTTCGCCTTGGCCAGGAGAACTCATGGGAGCAATGCCCTAGCATAAGAACTTCCATTATTTTTTGCGGCATGATGGTTACTTCCGGACCCAACTTCGGCCTCCAGGGAGATCCGAAGCCAGTCCCATCATCTCCCGTACCGGCCTTCTTGGGTAGGTTACTTTTGTGACGGGGCGATAGCGTTTTCGGGACGATAACGTGCAAGAGTGCGCAATTCACGTCGCCCCCGACCCCAACTCCCGGCCCGACAGCGTGTATTATCGCCAGATGGGGGCCACCCAGAATTTGGCCGCATTTGTCCTCGCCGGCGGCAAAAGCACGCGCATGGGAGCAGATAAGGCTTTTCTCACTTATGGCGGCTCTACGCTCCTGGTGCGCGCGCTCGAGTTAGTTCGCAAGTTCGCCCGCGATGTCAGCATCTTGGGGAGCTCTAACAAGTTTGCCCACTACGCTCCTGTGATCGAAGACATATGCCCAGACCGGGGGCCCTTGGGCGGAATCCATGCCGCATTGACGGCCTCGCAATCGGACCTCAACCTCATGCTCGCCGTCGATATGCCTTTTGTGTCCGCCGATTTTTTGAGTTATCTGGTCGAACAGGCGCGAGGCGCTCCGGCGGTCGTTACCCTCCCGCAGACAGACAATCGCTTGCAGCCGCTTGCCGCGATTTACCGACGAGACTTCGCAGCCATCGCGAAAGCGGCACTCCGGGATGGCCGCAACAAAATTGGCCCATTGTTTGCCTCAGTCGAAACCAGAATAATCGAGGAAGATGAGCTAAGGCGCCACGGTTTTTCTTCGGCACTTTTTCGCAATATAAATACTCCAGCGGAATTGCAGGAATTGCAGGAGGAGCAAAACTCTGAAAGCATTCGATCGAGGATATGAAGTGAGCGCCCCATCCACGCCCGAAACTCCCGCTCGCCCTTACATCGAATTCCGTGAAGTGTCGAAATCCTTTGGCGAGAAGGCCATTCTAGACCGCGTAAGCTTCAACGTGATGCCCGGCGAAACGGTCTGCATTCTGGGACGCAGCGGCGTGGGCAAGTCGGTTTCGCTGCAAATTCTCATGGGTTTTCTGAAGGCCGATTCCGGGCGCGTAATCGTAGCCGGCGAGGACATCACCGATTTTTCGCAGGCGCAGATGGAACCCATCCGTAAGAAGGTCACCATGGTCTTCCAGAACGGAGCGCTCTTCGATTCGCTTACAGTAGGCGAAAACGTGGCATTTCCATTACGCGAGAGCCGCGTGTTATCGGAGGAGCAGATTTACCAAATCGTCGACGGCCTGCTGCAGATGGTTGGCGTTAAAGAAATGCGCGACCTATTGCCCTCGGACCTCTCCACTGGCATGAAGCGCTCCGTGGCCATCGCCCGCGCACTGGCCGCGCGGCCAGAATGCATCCTCTACGACGAACCCACCACGATGGTCGACCCCCTGATGGCGCAACTGCTCGGCGATCTTATCAAGCGCCTAAAGCTGCAGTTGAGCCTGACCAGCATTGTCGTGACTCACGACATGCGCCTGGCCAACAAACTCGCTGACCGTATCGTGTTTCTCCACGATGCCAAAGCCACCTTCTTCAATTCCTACGCGGACATGGAAAAATCCACTGAGCCGATCGTGCGCGAATTCCTGGAGCTGGATGAATTGAAGATTGAAGCCTAGCCTTTACGCGCTCCGGACATGCAGACTTTCCTAGTGTGCATCACAAACCAGACTGCTTCGATTCGGCTTTCGCGTAGCCTTCACACCTGAGCACCGGTAGCCGCGGATACTTCGGAAATCTCGAATCCGTCAGCGAAAGTCGGCACTGCAAAAAAACCGAGCCCTTGTCCGATCGAATGCGCCGGGCATGAACGCAGTTGTCGCATAGACCCGCGTTGCTGGGGGAAACCGATTGGGAAGTTCGCACTAGAACCCCTGCCGCACCAACTCTTCTATGCTGAGCGAACTCTGCGGTGCCCCGCTGGAAATCATCTTCTCAACGTACTTCGCAATCAAATCCGCTTCCAGATTCACCGGATCGCCTGGCCGCAGCGAATTGAGATTCGTCATCTCCACGGTGTGGGGGATAATGGCGATAGTGCAGTTTTTGCCCTCGAGCTTTGCCACCGTAAGGCTGATGCCTTCAATCGAAATCGAGCCCTTATGGACGGTGTACTTCTCGATCTCACGCGGCAATTCGATGCGCAGCCAGAAGTTTTCGGAGTCGGCAATGCGCTCCAGACCAACCAGCTTTCCGACCCCGTCTACGTGCCCTTGCACAATGTGGCCGCCGAAGCGCCCGTCCGCTTTCATGGGCAATTCAAGATTCACCAATGCACCCTCCCGAATTCGCGAAAACGACGTGCGCACCCAAGTCTCGGGAGCCAAATCCGCGCAAAACGAATCCGGCTTGATGTCAAGCGCGGTGAGGCAAACCCCGCTCACCGCCACGCTGTCGCCAGCTTTCAGTTCCTTCGGAGTGTTGGTTGCAGCAATGGTGATACCGCGATTTTCGCCGCGCTGCTCAATGCGATGAATGCGCCCTACTTCTTCCACAATGCCCGTAAACATCACCGCCTCCAGTAAAACACCGCAATATGGTAAGTCGAAAAACGCGAGCGCGATCGGCGCGATTCACTCTTCATACGGATCGCGGAGATAACCCTCGACGGCGAAGTCCTCTCCGAACCGATGCACCTGAATTCGCTTCAATCGGATCTCTTCGCGAGCTGCGTGGAGGCCATTCTCGCAAACGAACGGGACAGCACCGGCTGCAGCCATAATCCTCGGCGCATAATAGAGAAAAACTTTGTCAACAATTCCGGCCTCCAGCGCAGCTGCGTTCACCGTCGATCCGCCCTCGATTATCAAACTCGCAATCTCAAGCTGCCCCAGACGTCGCAAAACCGCATGGATGTCAGGACGGCCATCAGGATTCGACGATGGAAGCTGCTCAACCCGAATTCCACGACTCTCGAGTGCAATCTTCTTTTGCTCTTCTGCACGCGAGCAGATAACCAGCACATCGTCTCGCACCACGCTTCGCACGAGCCGCGACTCTAGCGGTAACCGCAGATGCGAGTCAAGAATCACGCGCAACAGCGGCCGCCGTCGAGCCTTGCCGCTGCGATCTGTCAGCAGCGGATCGTCAGCCAAAATAGTTCCTATGCCCGCAAGGATCGCATCGCTCTGCTGGCGTTGCTCATGCACATGCGCGCGCGCCTCTTCGCCTGTAATCCATTCCCCGGGAGGAACTCCGTCGGCCTGAGCCACGGTGCCGCGGGCGGAGGCAATTTTGCCGTCCAGCGTCATCGCCGACTTCAGCATAACCAAAGGAACTCCGTGACGAATATAGCGGGTGAAAGCCTCGTTCAGCCCGCGTGCCTCGTCTTCCATGCGGCCAACTTCCACATGAATTCCCGCCGCGCGCAACTTCTCAAATCCGCGCCCGCCAACCTCGGGATTAGGGTCCGCCATGCAGGCGACCACGCGATGAACACCGGCCCGGATCAACGCGTCGGTACAAGGAGGTGTGCGCCCCTGATGAGCGTGCGGCTCGAGATTGATGTAAAGTGTGCCGCCGCGTGCCCTGTCCCCAGCCTGTTCCAGCGCGAGCACCTCAGCATGCTTCACGCCAACGAACGTGTAGACTCCGGTTCCAACGATATTTCCACGCGTATCGACGATCACAGCCCCGACGTGAGGACCGGGTGAGACGAGTCCGGTTCCTTGCCGCGCCAACTCAAGGGCACGTTGCAAGAATTGGTCGTCGGTTGCATGATCACTCATCAAGATTTATCGAAGGGGTTGTCGCCAGCCTCTGCCGGATGTTCCTATTCGAACATCGAATCCACAAATTCCTTTGGATCGAAGGGAAGCAGGTCTCCTACCTGTTCTCCTACCCCAACAAATCGCACAGGCAGCCCCAGTTCTCGTGAAATAGCCACGACCACGCCGCCCTTCGCCGTGCCGTCAAGCTTGGTCAACACGATCCCTGTAACGCCCGCCGATTGGGTAAACAACCGCGCCTGCTGCAGGCCATTCTGGCCGGTGGTGGCATCCATCACCAGCAACGTCTCATGCGGAGCGCCAGGAATAATGCGTTGCGCGGTGCGCCGCATCTTTTCCAGTTCCGCCATTAAACTCGTCTTCGTGTGCAGACGGCCCGCCGTATCCACGATCACATAATCGGTTTTCCGCGCCACCGCCGCCTGCAACGCGTCAAATAAGACGGCAGCGGGATCACCGCCCGGCTTGGTTTTGATCACTTCTGTTCCGGTGCGCCCGCCCCAGATTTCCAGTTGATCGATGGCTGCCGCGCGAAAAGTATCGGCAGCGCATAGCAATACGTTCTTGCCTTGCGACCGAAATACATGCGACAACTTGCCGATCGTCGTGGTCTTTCCGGTGCCATTTACACCCACAACCAGGATCACCTCCGGCGTGCCATCGACCTTACTCACCGGCCGCGTATTGGCCGCATTCAGAATCGCCAGCAGTTCCTCCTTCAAGAGCCGCTTCAGTTCTTGGACATCTTTGATCTGTTTCCGGTCAGCCTTGTCGCGCAGCTTGCCAAGTACTTCTTGAGTTGTGGCCGAACCGAGATCGGCCCCGATCAGCGTGGCCTCCAGATCGTCCAGGGTATTGCGGTCGATCTCTTTGCCTAACGAGACAACTTCTTCAATACGCTCGGCGAGATTTTCCCGAGTCCGCGTAACTGCCTGTTTCATGCGCTCAAACAGGCCGGTCTTCTTCTCTTCCGTACTGCCAAACAAAGTTTGAATCATGATGAATGCTCAGCTTTGATTATAGCGGTGAGGAGGATGCGGGCCGTGCGACGTGCCTTAGATCCGGAGTTAAGATCAGGAATTAAAATCAAGAAGAAAGATCAGGAAGATAGAGTGGCGTTTTGCTAAACAGGAGTTCTTTCCAGCGTTGCAGTTTCTGAACTCGCAACCACGGGAGCCGCAGCGGGATTTGCCGCGGGTTCCACCGGCACGGGCCGCTTGATAGAGATACGCTGAATCCGAATTTCGCCTCGGCCGTAAACCGCCATGAGCGCGGCCACCGGCACCGGATCGAGCCGCTTGCCGGCAAGACCCTGGATAATTTTCAACGCCTCATCCGGCGTGTGTGCCGTCTGGTAGGGACGGTTGGTGGTCAACGCGTCAAAGGTGTCGGCAACCGCGATTACCTTTGCCAATAGCGGAATCTGCTCGCCCTTCAAGCCGTAGGGATAGCCGCGTCCATCGAGAGCCTCGTGGTGCAACTCAATGCCGGGCAACATCTCGGCCAATTGCGTGACCGGCCGCAAGATGTTGGCACCCTTGGTGGTATGCGTTTTCATGACCTCAAATTCTTCCGCGGTGAGCGCACCGGGCTTCTTGAGAATTCGGTCCTCAATTCCGATCTTGCCCACGTCATGCAGCTGCGCGGAAATTTGCAGCGTCTCCATAAACGGAGAGGGCAAATTCATTTCCTTCGCAATCATCATGGAGTAACGCGTAACCCGGTCAGAGTGGCCGCGCGTATAGGGATCTTTTTCGTCGACCGCGCCGGCCAGCATCTGGATCGAGCCCAGGAAAAGCGCGCGATTTTCCTCCGCTGCCCGCTTCAAATCTTCAACAAAATGTTCAAGCTCCTGCGACATCGTGTTAAAAGTATCAGCCAGTTCGCCTATTTCCGTGCGGCTGCGCAAGTGAACTCGCTGGGAAAAGTCACCGCGCGCTAGGGCGCGGCTCGATTGCGTGAGCACCTGCAGCGGATTGTTGATTCGGCGAGCCGCGAAGATGCTCACCGTAATGCTGAGCAGCACTGCCATGAGGGCCAGTAGCCGCGCCGTGCGCTGCATTTCATAAACGCTACGATAAGCTTCACGCTGGGGTTTTTGCACCACCACCGCCCAATCGAGCGCGGTGACCGGGCTGTACGTGCCCAGCATCTCCTCGTTGTTGTTGCCTTCTTGCACGGCGAACTCTTTCGTCGCCGCCAGTTGCACCTTGTTGCCCTCGTCCACAAAATTGCGGACGATCTCGAGGCTCTTCATGTCTTGCCCGGTGACGTATTGCGGAGTGCCTGCCGCTACCAGTCGCCCCTGAGCGTCCACCACATACGGAATCAGTCCACCGCGGCTTACCTCGCGCAAACGGCGAATCAGAAATTGCAGATCCACGACTGCGCCAACCATTCCCAGGAATCGCCCGCCATAGCTGACCGGACTGCTCACCAACACCACCGTTCGTGACGCTTTTCCATCTTCCACCTGTAGAGCTTGCCCGGTGTAGACGCGGCCATCGCGAGCGGCGTCGAATGCGTGTTGCAATTCGCGCTGCAGGAAGGCATCGGGTGCTATGCGACCTGCGGATATGCCCTTCGCGTCAGAGTTCAGCAGCGTGGAATAGGCGAGTTCATCGGAAGAGGAAACGAAGTTTTCCAGCAGCGCGCGCAGTTCCGGCGCTTCCACGTTCGCGTTGCCGATGTCGCCGCCGCTCGCCACCTGAACCGCGGACGAAAGATTGGAGAGCATCATCCGCAGAGAGCGCTCGTGTTGCGAAAGATCGTCGGCCAGCGAACGCGTGACCGTATTCTGTAGCAGCATTTCGTTTGTCTTCAACCGGTCGCGGTTGATCGCCTCTACCTGCGCCGAGTAGAAGTACATAGGGACAATGCTGATGGCGAGAAGCACGCCGAGAATTACATAAAGGATCGGGATGCGCGCCGAATTAGGCGCGGCACCGGACGACTCGCTCCCCTTGCGCACAGGGGAAGCGCCGTCGATCGAAGTGGCGGCGGATTCCACGGGTATCTACAAGAGTTTAATGTGGGAATGATAAAGGCCGTGTGGGAAACGGCGCGCTGTACCATTACGAAAGTACCAGCCAAAATGGGCAACCGGCGCAGTTCTGACCAAAAAAAGATTACCGCCAGTGATTACGTCCTGACGCCCTCGCTCTTGCTGCTGCGCGTCATCAGTTCATAGATCGCCTCGCGCGGAGCTTTCCCTTGCTGCAGGATCGCGTACATCTTTTCCGTAATCGGCATCTCGACCCCACGAGCGCGCGCCAACCCCTGCGCCGCGGTAGTTGTGAAAACTCCTTCGGCAACCATGCCATGCATAGCCGCGAGTATCTCCGGCAGCTTTTTCCCGCGGCCCAGTTGCACCCCAAGGCTGCGATTACGAGAAAGCTCGCCAGTACAGGTCAGCACCAGATCGCCCAAACCCGCGAGGCCGGCCATCGTTTCAGCCTTGCCTCCGCAGGCGACCGCCAGGCGAGTCATCTCTGCAAGGCCACGGGTGATCAGGCCCGCGACCGAATTATGTCCCAGACCAAGCCCATCACAAATTCCGGCGGCGATTGCGATTGTATTCTTCAGTGACCCGCCTAGCTCCACGCCAACCATGTCGTCATTGGTGTAGATGCGAAAGCTCGGATCGCTGAATTCCTGCTGCACCGTCCGCGCCAGCTCCGCATCTTCCGATGCAATCGTAATTGCCGTGGGATCGCCGCGTGCGACCTCCAGCGCGAACGACGGTCCACTCAATGCACCAGTTCGAGGAGTGAATCCGCTGGCATCCTGAACGGCCTCGCGAATCACTTCAGTCATACGTAGATTGGTTTCATTCTCGATGCCTTTAGTGGCGCTGACCACCAACATGTCAGGGGTCAGATGAACGGCGAGATCGCCGAATACTCGCCGGCAATGGTGAGAAGGCATCACGCTGACGACGATTATGGCGCCGCCGATCGCATCTTTATAACTGGTTGTCGGATGCACACTCTCAGGAACCACACAGCCGGGAAGAAACTTTTCATTCACCCGCCGCTCGGCAAGCGACTGGCAAACTTCCTTTTCGTGTGACCATAGCCGTACCCGATGCGTACCCTTGCGTCCCAATACGATGGAAAGCGCTGTTCCCCACGCGCCCGCGCCAATCACTGCAATCTCGCTCATGCTCGTTTTGATCCTAAGCGGTTTTCGGCACCCGTCAGGAGCCGCCGAATGTTCTGATGATGCTTGGCCAGGATCAGCAGCGAAGCGAGCGCGATCATCCCTAGCGCCGCTGGAGAAATTTGAAACTGGCCGATTCGCCACGCGATAAAAGGGAAGGATGCAACAGCGAAGATCGATCCGAGCGAGACGTAACGGAAAGCCGCGACCAGCAGTACGAACGCAGCCACCGCGATCAACACGGCCTTGGGAGCGATCAGCACAAAAGATCCCAGACCCGTAGCAACTCCCTTTCCGCCGCGAAAATTCAGCCACAACGGAAACACGTGACCGACGACGGCAAACAACGCCGCGCACGCCAAATGCTCGAGCGCAGGAGGCCCCGCTACCATGTGGTCGGCCACGATGTAGGAAACGACCACCGCCGCCGTTCCCTTGAGTGCGTCAAGCAGCAGCGTAACCACCCCCAGCACTGGGGATCTACGCGCCACATTCGTCGCGCCAATGTTTCCGCTGCCGCTTCGCCGCACGTCCTCGCCGCGAAAAATGCGCACCAGCAGATACCCGAACGGGATCGATCCCAGAAGATAGCTGATAGCGGCGATAAGAACGAATGTGATCATCGAAATGGAGTAAAGGCTAGCGTAACGGAAATGCCGCCAGCTTCGTATACTTTGATCCCCGTGGAGAAAGCTGGCTCTGATATAAAAATAATTCGCGTGCAATCATTTTTCCAAATTCCGGCGCCGGCAGCGCCGCCAGCTTTTCCTGCAAGCGCTGGAAATTGCGGTTAGGACGATCGCTCTTCAGACGACGCGGCGCACCTGACGCTCCACCGCCACGGGCCAGCGTAAGATGCGCATGGAATGCGTGCTCCTCTCTTTTAACCCCAACAGCCTCCAGATTCTCCTCCACCTTCGCCGCCAGCGACGCCAATCGGGAATCCCCCACGACTCCAATCCAAAACACGCGCGGCGCTCGCGCACTCGGGAAAAATCCATAGCCCCGAATGTCCATTTCAAATCTGTCTGCCTCGATGACACTTAGAACCGACTCGATTCGTTCTCCCTCGCCTTCGGAGGTCTCGCCGATAAACTTCAAAGTGACGTGCAGTGATTCCGGCCGAACCCAACGCGCATCAGGAGCAAATTCGCGAACTCCGGCAAGAAAGTTGGCGATTCGTTCCCGAATTGCTTCATCAATGTCGAGCGCAACGAAGAGGCGCATAAGATCAGTTTGTCGATCCAAGGCAAGCTAGCGACAGCGGACGCTTTTACCTCAATTTTCTCCGCACCATATCCAGCGCCAACGTGGAAGCAAACCAGCGGATGCGCTTGCGGTCGCCAGGAAAATTCCGTTCGATCACCTCAGTCCCGCCATCGCTTGCCAGCGCGTGAAACACCAGTCCCACCGGCTTCTCCGCAGTCCCGCCGCTGGGCCCCGCGACACCAGTAATCCCAACCCCGAGCGTCGCCTCGCATCGATATCGAATGCCCTCCGCCAGCGCCGCCGCCACTTCACGGCTAACCGCGCCATGCCGCTCAATCATCTCCGGAGGCACTCCCGCAAGTTCGGTCTTCACCGAATTCGCATAAACGATGGCCCCGCCGGCAAAGTAACGCGAACTGCCGCCGACCGAGGTGATTCTCTCCCCCAACAATCCTCCGGTGCATGACTCGGCAACCGCCAGCGTAGCGTTTCGCATCTGCAGCCAGTAGCCCACGATCTGCTCCAGCGACTGACCATCTCGTGAGTACACGGCGTCATCGAGCTCTTCTTCAACCGCATCGGTCGCTTCGTCCACCCGCCTCTGTGCCGTTTCTTTTGTTTCCCCGCGCGCTTTGAAGTGCAGTTGTATCTCTCCCGCTCCCGCCAGAATGGTCGTCTGCACATCGCTGAATCGTTTGTAGATCGGCGACACCCGCGCATCCACCAGCGACTCGCCCAGCATGGCCACTTTCAACACGCGTGTGGCAATGTAGGCGACCGGCAGTTTCGCCCGTAACCGCTCCCGGCACTCCGCTTCAAACAGCGCTCTCAGTTCATGCGGAGGGCCGGGCAACAAAATAACGATCCGCTCACGACCATCAAACTTTCCGCACAGCCACTGCCCGGGCGCCGTGCCGTTCGCGTTGGGCAACACGGTCGCGCCTTCGAGAATGTCTGCCTGTTTGGTGTTATTCGCAGACATCTTCCAGCCGCGCGCCGCAAAACGCTGCTCGATCCGCGCCAGAACATCCTCATCTCGGCGCAGTGGAACCCCCAACGCCTCTGCGACTGCCTCACGCGTGAGATCATCCTCCGTCGGGCCCAAACCACCGCTGAAAACCACGACGTCCGACCGAAACAGCGCATGCTGCGCGGCCGCAGTCAGGCGACCCAAATCGTCCCCGACGATGCTTTTGAAAACTACTTCGACCCCGAGTTCGTTCAGTTGCTCGGTGAGATAGAGCGAGTTCGTGTCCATGCGGAAGGGCGTGAGCAACTCGGAGCCAACCGCGATGATTTCGGCATTCACGGGAGAAGTGTAAATCAAAGGCGAAGAACGCGGATGCGACTGCGATTAGAAAAGCAGTCGCGGATACGGAAAGCTACGACTCAGGTATCAGCGGCAGTCCCTGAATATTCCACGAGAGATGGTGAACCGCGTCGGTGGTCGCCAGAATTACGCTGCGTCCCGGTGCAAAAGCCAATCCTACCAATCCATGCCCGGCAACTTCCAAATTGGCCTTGCCTTCGGGCGTGATCTTCACAATCCCGCGTTTGCCGCCGAGAGAAGCCGCCACGTAGAGATTGCCTAGCACATCGAAAGCCAGGCCCTGCGGGCGTCCCAGGCCCCGGTAAAACGTCTTGACCGTTCCCTGCGGATCGATCCGATGCACGCAATCGAAGCTCGAAGTCGTGGGCCCGGACACGAACAAGTCCCCTTGCGGACCGAACGCCAGATGATAAGCTGACACACTCGGCTCGAGAGTAGCGAAGACGAACACCTGCTGATCGCGCCCAATCTTGAAAATCGTTCCACTGCGATCGCCCACGTACAGGTTTTCGCCGCGATCGAATGCTATGCCGGTGGCGATGCCCATGCCCTCCGCGTAAGTGGTCATGGCCCCGTTCGGCGCCACTCGATACACCGCGCCATCATGACGCGAAGAAGCATACATCTGGCTCGCGCGATCGAAGGCGATCGAGGTCGCATTCATCATCTCGGCCACAAACGGTTTCACCCCATAATTCGTGTCGATCTTGAAAATGGCCACCGGGACTTTTTGCCCGCGCGAACCAGAGAACGTCGCATAGATGTTGCCTTGGGCATCGAGCGCCGGATTGGTCACGGGATGCAGGTTTTCTGCGATCGGAACCGCAACCTTAACCGTCTGCGCATTGCTCACATGGCCATTCGTGGCAACCACCACAGAACCGGAAGTGGCACCCTCAGGTACGCGGGCCACCAGGAATGAATCGGAACTGACCACGATCCCGCCTTCCAGCTCGCCAAAGGTCACGCGCGGCCTCTGCCATTCCGGTGGCCGCAAGCCCGAGCCGGCAATGCGTACCTCGCCGCCAGCCAGCGCCAGCAACGGCGTTACCGATTCAATGTGCGGTCCACCATTCACATTCTTTTTACCGAGGATACGATCGGAAAATCCCATGAAAAACCACAGCCTCTTTAGACACTATCTTAGAAGACCAAAGTGCAGCAAGAGATGCATAATTACCAGCGCGTAGAGCCCAGCGGCCAGGTCATCGAGCACGATTCCGGCGCCTTCCGGAAGCGCCTCCAACTGCCGCACCGGTGGCGGCTTTAAGATGTCGAAAACACGAAAAAGTATAAAGCCAGCCAAAAAGGATTTCCATGCCAGTGGCACACCGATTAGTGCGACCAGTTGGCCGGCAACCTCGTCGATTACGACAAACTGCGGATCCTTCGTCCTCGAATCCCGCGAGACGCGCGTCGCGGCAGGAATTCCGACAAGGGTAACGAGCAAAGCGAGGACAATAGCGAACGGCGTTCGAAGCGTGGCAGGAAGAGCCACAGCAATGGCGGCCCACAGCAGCGTAGTAGCCGCAGAAGCCCAAGTCCCCGGTCCAGGCCGCAAATAACCAATGCCGAAGAAAGTGGCGACAACCCCGGCCCGTGACGAAGTTACTTGCGAATTTGGATCGGACATAATTAGGCGATCCGAGTAGCGCCGCCGTCCCCGGCGGCTGTCGCGCGGGCGTCTCGCCCGCGCACCCAAACCCACCCCCAACCCTTCAAGTTT
>JBEKBW010000055.1:0-31321 GCA_050015215.1 Candidatus Sulfotelmatobacter sp. | reverse complement strand
GTACCGAAGAAAACCTCGGCGGATTCCATCACGGTTTCAGAAAGCGTGGGATGGGGATGGATGCTCATGGCAACGTCGCTCGCCAATGCCGCCATCTCAATCGCCAGGACGCCCTCGGCAATTAATTCTCCAGCGCCGGCTCCGACAATTCCCACGCCAAGCACGCGCTCAGTCTGCGGGTCGATAATGAGGTTGGTCAGGCCGTCCGGCCGGTCGAGCGTCACGGCGCGGCCGGAAGCGCCCCAGGGAAATTTCGCAACTTTGATTTCGCGCTGTTCCTTTTCTGCCTGCGTCTCCGTTAGTCCGGCCCACGCAATTTCAGGATCAGTAAATACAACCGCAGGAATCGCATGCGGTTCGAACGCGACCTTGTGCCCGGCAATGGCTTCCACGGCAACTCGCCCCTCGTGCGAAGCCTTGTGCGCCAGCATCGGCTCACCCACGACGTCGCCGATCGCGTAAATCGCAGGATCGGCAGTTTGCAATTGCTTGTTCACCTCAATGAATCCGCGCTGCCCGACCTTCACTTGCGTGTTTTCCAGGCCGGGAATCTCCGAATTCGGCTTGCGCCCGACGGAAACCAGCACGCGGTCGAAAACTCTCTCGCGTTGATCTTCCTTCAAACCCGCGCCTTCGAACGTCGCGCGAATTCCCGCACCGTCTTCTTTCAAAGAAGAGACAATGGTGTTCAGGAGAATCGTTTCAAACATCTTCTCCAGCCGTTTATGCAGCGGAAGTACAAGGTCGCGATCGGCTCCGGGTAGCAACCCAGACAGCATTTCGACAACGGTCACGCGTGTACCCAGCGCGGCATAAACAGAACCGAGCTCCAGTCCTATGTATCCGCCGCCAACCACGAGCAGACTGCCGGGAATGTCTTCAAGATTCAGTGCCCCGGTAGAGTCCATCACGCGGGGAGAATTCAACTTCAGTGCCGGAATAATCGCCGGTCGCGAGCCGGTCGCGATGATGATGCGGTCAAACGAGAGATTCACATCCGTAGAATCCGTTTTGCTCACGCGCAGAGTCGTCGAATTCTCAAACGCGGCCCGCCCCTGAATGTATTCCACGCGGCGTTGCTTCGAGAGTATGCCCAGCCCACCCGTTAGCTTTTTAACCACTCCCTCTTTCCACGTCCGCAAGTGACTCAGATCGATCTTTGGTTCGGGAAATTCAATCCCCCAGTTCTTAGCTTGCTGCGATTCCTCAATTAGCTTGGCTACATGAAGCAACGCCTTGGAAGGAATGCAGCCACGATAAAGGCATACACCACCCGGGTTCACTTCCGGGTCGATCAACGTGACTTGCATGCCGAGGTCGGCAGCAAGAAAAGCGGCGGCGTAGCCGCCCGGTCCGCCGCCGACTACTGCGATGCGTAAGCTCGATGTCTCAGACATAAGAAATTGAAATTAAGGCTGCCGATCGGCCGACGAAGAATCAGGGTTCACTCTGTGCAGACCTTGTTCCATAGCAGCGGCTTCTTTCTTGGCTCGTTCAATCAGTTCCGACGGATCCGCACCGCTGATTTCGACGCTAGGACCCAACCTATGCTGGGCCCGAAGTCTGTAAGCCCCAGCTGATACTTCATCCACCCGAAAGGTCCAGTTGGGAAGGTCTGCGATTCTAGTCTCCATCCATTCCTACCCTTGAACCGAAAGCAGGAACGGCTGCTCGAACGCCTCCGCGACCCAGCGCAGGAAGCGAGCGGCGTCCGCGCCATCGATCAGCCGGTGATCGTAGGAGAGCGAAAGCGGCAGAATCAGCCTCGGTTCGAACTTTCCGCCAATCCACTCCGGCTCCATGCGCGACCGCGAAAGTCCGAGGATTGCAACCTCGGGATGATTCACAATCGGAGTGAATGCCGTACCGCCGATGCCGCCGAGGTTAGTAATCGTGAACGTTCCGCCTTCCATCTCGGCCAGCGTAATTTTCTTCTCCCGCGCCTTCTGCGATAGCTGCGATAGCTCGACCGCCAACTCGACAATGTTCTTCTTATCCACATCGCGAATCACCGGAACCAGCAATCCGCGATCCGTATCCGACGCGACTCCGATGTTGATGTACTGCTTATAGATAATTTCTTCCTTCTCCATGTCGATGGTAGCGTTAAACTGGGGGAAGACTTTTAACGCGGCAGCGCAAACCTTCAGCGCGATCGCCGTTACCGTCATCTTTCCGCCAGCCTGCTCAGCTTTGGGGCCAAATCGCGCGCGCAAGTGCTCGAGTTCGGTAATGTCAGCCCGATCATGCTGCGTAACGTGCGGAATCGTATTCCACGACTCGGCAAGATGCTCGGCCGTTTTCCGCCGCACCCCGCGCATCGAAACCCGCTCGATCTTTCCCCACTTCGCAAAGTCGGGAAGCTGAGGCGCAACAAAATGGCCCGCTCGAACCGGAGCCTGCGCGGCCGTTGCAGCGATTGCGAGCGCGGCCTTCGCGTATGCCTTCACATCGTCTTCACTGATGCGTCCGCCGGGACCGGAACCCTTCACTTCATAGATGTCGACGCCGATTTCCCGCGCCAGCCGCCGCGTGTGCGGAGCCGCAGGAACCGGTTGCCGGTTCTCGGTTCCAGCCACCTTGCCCAGTTGCACCGGCATGGAAAAAGCTGCGGGCCGCGGCTGGGGCTGATCGGGAGGCAGCGCCTGCTCCTCCGTCTTCCCCTCAGCGCGAATCGCTGCCTGAAAGGCCAGCCGGGCGCCGTGCTGTCCGGAAACGTGCTCCACCGGTCCGCGGACAGCTCGCACGGGCTGGGCTTGGGTGGACGCGTCGCCCCGCAGCGTGAAGATCACCTGCCCAACCTTGATCTTCTCGCCTTCTTTCACTTTCACTTCACTCACCACCCCGCTCACCGTAGAAGGAACCTCGATCACGGCTTTATCGGTTTCGAGTTCCATCACCGGCTGGCCCTCGGAGACTTTTGCTCCGGGGGAAATCATTAAGCGCACAAGGTCGCCTTGCGATATATTTTCCCCGAGCTCCTGCAAACGAAATTCAGTTGCCGTACTTGCGACCGCTGCGTGCGATGCCGCCTGTGGAATTGCCTCGCTCGTCTGCGCTTTCGCAGCGGCAGCTGCCGCCCCCGACGAAGGCCGCTGCGCCTTCTGTGCGACATCATGCGCAACTTCGTTCGCAGATACATCGGTTCCCGGCTGCACTTTCGCAGTACTGGAACGCCCATTGCCATCGGCGGTAAAAATCACTTGGCCAACTTTGACCTTGTCGCCTTCCTTAACCAGAATGTCCTGAACTTTTCCGCTGATCGACGAGGGCACTTCCACGACCGCCTTGTCGGTTTCCAGTTCCATCACAGCCTGGCCTTCGCTGACCTCCGCTCCGGGCGCAATCATGAGGCGCACCAGATCGCCTTGTTCAATGTTTTCGCCGAGTGCGGGAAGTTTGAATTCGATCACAGATTCCATTCCTTATTTTCCGAACGGTTCCGGTCTGAGCCTAGCTCGTGGCCGGATTAGGTTTCTCCGAGTTAATCCCCAGTTCGCGAATTGATTGCTTCACCACGTCAAGGCTGACTTTCTTTTCTCTGGCCAGCGCTCCCAGCGTGGCCAGCACAATATGCTTGGCATCCACTTCAAAAAAGTCGCGCAATGCGGCCCGGTTCTCGCTGCGGCCAAAACCGTCGGTGCCTAGCGAAACCAACTGTCCCGGCACCCACTTCGCCAAGGATTCCGGCAGCACCTTCATGTAATCAGATGCGGCAATAAACGGCCCGGGCGCATCTTTAAGGGCTGCCGTCACAAACGGCGTCTTCGGCGATTCCCCCGGATGCAGCATGTTCCAGCGTTCGCAATCATTCGCGTCGCGGTACAACTCCTTGTAGCTAGTCACGCTCCACACATCCGCGGCGACGCCGTACTTTTCCTGCAGAATCGCCTGCGCCTTCAACACTTCATACATGATTGTTCCGCTGCCCAGAAGCTGCGCGCGCAGTTTTGCAGTGGGCGCATCCGAAGTCTTGAATCGATAGATCCCCCGCAAAATTCCTTCGTGAACATGTTCGCCCTTCGGCATCCCAGGCATGGCGAGCGGTTCGTTGGTCACGGTCAGGTAATAGAAGATCGATTCCTGGTCCACATACATGCGCTTGATGCCGTCCTGGATAATCACGGCGATTTCGTAGGCGAATGCCGGATCGTACGCCAGCAAGTTCGGAACTGGCAACGCGAGCACGTGACTGTGACCATCCTGATGTTGCAAGCCTTCGCCAGCCAAAGTTGTTCTTCCAGCAGTTCCACCCACGAGAAATCCCCGGCAACGCATATCGGCCGCAGCCCAAATCAAATCGCCGATGCGCTGGAATCCGAACATCGAGTAATAAATAAAGAAAGGAATCGTGTTGATGCCGTGATTCGCACAGGCTGTGCCCGCAGCGATGAACGAACACATCGCACCAGCCTCAGTAATTCCTTCCTCCAGAATCTGTCCGTCCTTCGCTTCCTTGTAGTAAAGCAGCGTGTCCATATCGACGGGCTCGTAATTCTGCCCCACGCTCGAGTAAATGCCAACTTGCCGGAACAAAGCTTCCATGCCGAAGGTGCGAGCTTCATCGGGAATGATCGGCACAATCAGTTTGCCTACTTCGGGATCGCGCAGCAATTTGCTCAGCAGTCGAACAAAAACCATTGTGGTCGAGGCTTCGCGCCCTTCGGTGCCTTTATAGAATTCCTCGAAATAAGATTCCGGGACCGGTTTCAAAGGCGTCGCGCGCAGCTTTCGCGTAGGCATGTATCCGCCAAGCTGCTTTCGGCGTGCCTGCATGTACTTGATCTCGGCGCTGTCATCGGACGGCCGATAGAAGGGCGCTTCTTGCAATTCGTCATCCGGAATCGGGATTCCGAAACGCGAGCGGAACAACTCCAACTCATCTTCGTTGAGCTTTTTCTGTTGATGCGTAATGTTCTTGCCTTCGCCCGCCTCACCGAGGCCATAACCCTTGATGGTCTTAGCCAGGATGATTGTGGGCGAGCCAGCATGATCGACTGCAGCACGATAGGCTGCATGAACTTTAATCGGATCGTGGCCACCCAGTCGCATCCGCGCGAGTTGTTCGTCCGAAAGATGCTCCACCATCTTCAGCAGGCGAGGATCGGTACCGAACAGGTTCTGGCGGAAATAAGCTCCGCTCTCGACAAAATATTTCTGATATTGCCCGTCGCTGATTTCCCCCAGCCGCCGCACCAGCAACCCATCCCGGTCGTTGCGAATCAAGCTGTCCCAGTCTGAGCCCCAGATGCATTTAATTACATTCCATCCCGCGCCCCGGAAAATCGCTTCCAGTTCCTGAATAATTTTCCCGTTGCCGCGCACCGGCCCGTCGAGCCGCTGCAGGTTGCAGTTCACCACGAAAATCAAGTTGTCCAGCTTTTCGCGTGAGGCCAGCGTGATCGACCCGAGCGCCTCCGGTTCATCCATTTCGCCGTCACCGAGGAACGCCCAAACTTTTCCACCGGTAGATTCCTTCAATCCGCGATTTTCCAAATAGCGAATAAACCGTGCATGGTAAATCGCCTGAATCGGCCCCAGGCCCATCGAAACCGTGGGAAACTCCCAGAAATCCGGCATCAGCCACGGATGCGGATACGAACTCAACCCTCCGCCCGGTTTCAATTCGCGCCGAAAATTCTCCAGCTTTTCCTTTGGAATACGGCCTTCGAGATAAGCGCGAGCGTAAATTCCCGGCGCTGCGTGTCCCTGGAAATAAACGAAATCGCGGTCGCCACTCTCGGTCTTCGCCTGGAAGAAATGATTGAAAGCGACTTCGTACAGAGTTGCTGCGGACGCAAAAGTGGAAATGTGGCCGCCAATGCCTTCCTGAATTTTATTGGCCCGCACTACCATGGCCAACGCGTTCCAGCGCACGAGGCTTTTGATCCGCCGTTCCATCTCCTGGCTGCCTGGGAACGGCGCCTGTTGCGGGGAGGGAATCGTGTTCTGGTAAGGAGTTGTAGCGGAAAAAGGAAGATTCACTCCCGCCGCGCGCCGCGCATGCAGCGCCAGTTGCTGAATGAGCCGTCCTGCGCGAACCGGCCCGCCTTGGGAGAGCACATAGTCGAGCGAATCGACCCACTCCCTAGTTTCCAATACCTCTTGACCGTCAGTCTCCGTCTGAGCCACGTCTAATCTCTCCGTTTGATTGTGCCGAATACTCCATGATATTCAATTATGCCGAATCGTGCTGGACGAAAGGAGATGAACAAAAGTTCTACAATGATCAACATTCGCCCAACTGGAACACGGGAGGAAAATCCTTGTTAAAGATTGTGCTCCTGATCGTCGCAATATTGTTCATCATTTTCCTCGTCCCGCGCCTGTTTTCAAAGGCTTCGGTTCCGATGGCCGGCAGCCCCGCTCCAGATTTCACCTTGCCCTCGCAGGAAGGCGCCCCAGTCAGCTTGCGGGACTACCGCGGAAAGTGGATCGTCCTTTATTTCTATCCCAAGGATCAGACCCCGGGTTGCACGCGGGAGGCACACAATTTTCAAGCGGATCAATCCAAATACGGCGCGCGGCAAGCCGTGATTCTCGGGGTGAGCGTGGACAGTGTCGACTCGCACAAAAAGTTCTGTGCCAAGGAGGGTCTGAATTTCAAACTCTTAGCCGACAGAGGCGGCAACGTAAGCAAGGAATATGGTTCTCTTATCAATCTGGGTCTGGCGAAAATGTCTTCCCGTCACACCTTCCTCATCGACCCCAGCGGGACGATTGCAAAGACGTATACCAACGTCGATCCCATCCGTCATAGCGAAGAGGTTCTGGCTGCGCTCGATCAATTGAAAAGATAACAAGGTCCCGCCGCCCCCGGCGCGGCTTTTCGGTTGACGCGCCGCGCGTCCCATAGCACAATATCCGCTCGAAAGGTGGTCGATGAAAACCGTTCCCAGCCGTTGCGAATCCATGTCTGGAAGTTTCAATCACCGGCTTAGCATGTACTCCGTTGGCGCGGCGGCAGCCGGCGTCGGAGTCCTGGCTCTGGCGCAGCCCGCCAGTGGCGAGATTATTTACACCCACATCAACGTCAGCGTTAGAGGCTACGGAGACGAGAGCTTCGCGATTGATGTCAACAATGACGGCAAGCCAGATTTCTCGCTTCGTGGCCACTGGAGCCGGACCTATTTCGGCTCCGGCGGTAACTCCAGTATCTATATATACCCAGCCAAAGGTAACGGAGTCGCTGGCTTCGGCGGCAGCGCCGCGGCTCTCGTGGAAGGAGACACCATCGACGATGCCCATAGGTTTGCGGGGAGGGAGATGGCGTGGATGAATACCTTTTTCGGAAGCGACTTCGGTGCCGGGGGTAAGTGGAAGAACGTAAAGAACGGCTATCTTGGTTTGGAGTTTAAAGTCGATGGGCAGATCCATTACGGCTGGGCGCGGCTTACCGTGCGGAACGAGGCTCCACTCACAGCAACCCTGACCGGCTATGCATACGAGACCGCACCGAATACCCCGATTGTTGCCGGGGACACTTCCGGCGCGGAAGAATCTTCGCTAATACTTCGAGACCCCGATGTGCGCAACACTACCACTCTCGGCGCCCTAGCCCTGGGATCGCTGTCCGCTCCCGAAGCGGCGGAGACCGGGAGCCATGCCCAAACTTCCGACCGTTAAAATAAAGACGGTTCGAGAATGCCTGTTCGGTTTTATATTCCCTCTAAATCTCGCGGCGCTCATCGCGTAGACTAAGCCAATGGGCACGGCAGTTCGGCAACCGGATGTGCGAGAGCGGTCTCAGGGCAGAGGCAGCTACCGCTTTCCGCCCGGCTTGCAGCGAAATCTCTTGTGGTCTGCGCTCCGCAAGTTTCGTCCGGGAAATCCCATTTTTTTGTTTCAACATCTGGCCGAGACATACGGCGATATCGCGCATTACAAGATTGCGCAGCATCACATTGTCTTTCTGAACCATCCGGAATACATCCGCGAAATATTGGTAGTTCAGAACGATAACTTCATCAAAGAACGCACTGTACAGCGCAGCAAGATGCTGCTTGGCAACGGCATGATCACCAGTGAAGGCGCGGAACATCGTGCCCAACGCCAGGCAGCCCAACCGGCGTTTCACCGCCAGCGCATCGGCGAGTATGGCTGGATCATGGTGGAAGAAGCCGCGCGGACTAGTAATTCATGGCGGGAAGAGCGGCGCGACATTGCCGTCGATATGATGCATCTCACGCTGAATATCGTGGCCAGAACTTTGTTTGCCGCCGATTTGCGCGACGAGGTATACGAACTTGCCGCCGTCATTAACCGCATCATGGGTCTTTACAATTTTCTTGTCATGCTGCCTGCCGCAGAGTGGCTTGTGCATATGCGCCCGCCGGGCCTGGCGGCATTCGTGAGGGCCCGCAAGCGAATCGATGCCGTAATCTACCGCATGATCGACGCACATCGTCACGGCGGGCTCGACCGGGGGAGTCTGCTCGATCTAATGCTGGCCGCAACGCCGGGAGACGACGCAACCTCGCGCCAGTCTTTGCGCGATCAGGTCATCACGATCTTTCTCGCGGGCTATGAAACCGTCGCCAACGCCCTTTCCTGGACCTGGTATCTGCTATCGCAGAATCCTGAAGCCGAATCCGCACTTCACTCCGAAGTTGACACGGTGCTTCAAGGCCGCCTTCCGACAGTGGACGACATTCCTCGTCTTCGCTACACCGAGCAAGTACTGGCGGAATCGTTGCGGCTCTATCCGCCGGCGTGGGCCATGGGCCGCTACGCGCAGAACGATTTCTCGCTAGGAGAATACTTTCTTCCGGCTCGCACCACGGTCTTAATCAGCCAATTCGTCACTCACCGCGATGCAAGATTTTTTCCCGACCCGTTGCGCTTTGCCCCGGATCGATTCTCGCCCGAAGGGAAGATCCGGCGCACGAAGTTCACCTACTTTCCGTTCGGCGCAGGCCCTCGCCAGTGCATTGGAGAATCGTTCGCGTGGATGGAAGGAGTCTTGATTCTGGCGACGTTAGCCCAGAAGTGGAGACTGCGGCTGGTTCCCGGTCACAAAATCGAACCGCAACCGCTCATCACGTTGCGCCCAAAATATGGAATGCTGATGCAAATTGAGGCGCGTTGAAATTTGACGGACCTAATCTGAGTAGAAGACTCCGAGTTCTATTCAGAGGATTGTGCGACCGGGATTGCGGGAGGCTGGATAATATGCAGACCGCACTCGGTCTTGGAAGATCCATCCCAGCGTCCCGCTCTGGGATCTTCGCCCGGCCTCACAGCGCGAGTGCAGTGAGTGCAGCCAATACTGGGGAAGCCACGATCATGGAGCGGGTTGTACGGTGTTTCATGCGCTCGAATGTATTGCCAAACCTGCTTCGAACTCCAGTCCGCGATCGGATTGATTTTCACCAGCCCATATTTTTCATCCCACTCAATCTTGCCGGCAGCCGCACGCTCGGCAGTCTGATCGCGGCGGATGCCGGTGACCCATGCGCCTAGTTCGCTCAGTTTGCGCCGCAAAGGCTCGACCTTCCGCAGGCTGCAGCATTGATCAGGATTATTTCTCCATAATTCAGGTCCGTGGGTTCGTTCCTGTTCCTCGGGCGAACTTAACGAATATACCTTTTCAATCGTGATGCCATATCGCTGCTCGATCTGGTCCATCAGATTGTAGGTTTCTGGAAATAAAAACTCGGTGTCGAGTGTGAAGAGCCGAAATTCCTTGCGCACGCGGGAAGCGATATCGATAACCACCATGCCCTCCGCCCCAAAGGCGGATGCGACAGCCACGGCATTGCCGAAGGTCTCGAAAGCCCAATGGAGGACGAGTTCAGGACTCCATGCTTCCGCCAGAGGCTCCAGTTGCAGGATCTTTTCTTTCATGCCGATAGTTCCCCTTGATTGACAACTTTTACCGAAGCAAGATCTCGCGCAAGTATCGGCTCGGGTTCCGCGTCGGTTTGAGAAAACTGTCCGTTCACGTATTCAGTGACTCCGTCGGCAAACCCAACCACAGCGCCGACCACCAACAGCGCCGGTGCGGCAAGCGGGGGAGCACGATGCAAGGACGAAATTGTCGTCCGGTGGATTTTCTGCTCGGGAGTTGTTGCGCGCGAAACGATCGCGCACGGAGTGTCCTCCGCGAATCCAGAATTCCTGAACTTCGTTGAGAGTTCGCCGTAATTGTCGCCGGGCATGTAGACCACGAGCGTTGAATTGCCCTCAGCGAACCGGCTCCAATCCACTTCATCGCGGTCGGATGCGAGACGGCCCGTAGTCAGCACGAGGGCAGAGGAGACTTGCCGATGCGTGAGCGGAATCCCTGCCGCTGCGGCGGCACCAAGCGCCGACGTCACGCCGGGCACGATTTCGTACTCGATACCACCTTTTCGCAGCGCATCGATTTCTTCTCCAGCCCGTCCGAAAATCAGCGGGTCGCCGCTTTTCAGCCGCACAACCTCTTGTCCCGACGCGGCCAGCGTGACCATTAAAAAATTGATCTCTTCCTGGCGCATCGTCTTCGTTCCGCAACGCTTACCTACGTTCTGAAGCTGCGCGGTGGATGGAATCAGCTTCAGAATTTCCGGCGCGACAAGATCGTCATGGAGTACAACGTCCGCAGATCGAATCAACCGCAGCGCCTTTACTGTGAGCAGCTCAGGATCGCCCGGACCTGCGCCCACTAAGTACACCTTGCCCTTCATGCCAATACCCTCCTATGATCTTCGGCTGACTCTTCGACCGACTCTTGTTTTAATATTGCCGCCTCGAAAGCTTCGCGGCTCGCCAGCGAAAGCAGCAGTTCGCGCTTGCGCTCCGCATCCAAATTGCTGGCCAGCACGAGCTTCCTGGTTGCGCCGAGTTCCGCTACCCACTCCGCATATCCCGGCCCAAATTGCCGTTCCAGTTGCTCGCGAAGTTTTTGGGCGAGCGATGGACTCTGCCCGCTCGTCGAAATCGCAATTTGCAGATCGCCGCGGCGCACCACTGCGGGATAGTAGAAGTCGCAGAGGTCGGGAACGTCGACCACGTTGCACAGAATTCCACGCCGCTGGGCTTCAGCGTAGATCGACTCATTGAGGTCACGAGACGAAGTGGCGATGACCGCAAGAAAAATGTCGTCAAGATCGTTGGTCTCAAATGCCCGCAGTTCGAGCGCGATCTTTCCTTCCTTCGCGAATTCTCTGACTCCCTCGCTAGCCTCCAATGCGACCACGTGGAGTCGTGCGCCAGCCTCAATCAAGCTAACGATCTTCGGCTCGCCGACCTTGCCAGCCCCAACCACGAGGCAACGTTTGCCTTCGAGTTTCAGAAACATTGGAAACAAGCTGCTCATTGTCTTTCGGCCTTCGTCTCTCAACCTTCCACGCTGCTCGGCACGCGACCCTCAGGAACGTCGCGCACAACCGGCTCAAACCTCTGGCCGGCGAGATACTCGCGCAACTCCGCGTCGCTATGCCGCGCGAAAAATTGCCGCAGATTCTCACCTGAGTTGCACTCCCCCAAATACCGGCGGAGCAATCGCTCAATCGCTTCCGGGACTTCCGTCGCAAGGCAGCGATATCCGACAGGCCGCGCGATGCCTTGATTCAGACCGAGCGCCCCGCCTAGGCAAAAATAGTAGGCATCCACCATGCTGCCGTCGATTTTGAGCTTTTTTCCTTCAATCCCAATGTCAGCGATCCAATGCTGGCCGCAACTATTGGGGCAGCCCGTAACGTGCAATTTCAAATGCTGATCGAACCCCGGCAGTCGCTCTTCCAATTCCTCGACCAACCAGCGCGAAAAACTTTTCGTCTCCGTGATCGCCAGCTTGCAAAACTCCGTCCCGCTGCACGCGACCGCTCCCCGCCAGAAAGGAGATCCACCAACCGGCAGTCCGATCTCGCCCAGTTCTTTGGCTAACTCATCCGCCTGTGATCGCGGGACGTTGACCACAAGCAGGTTCTGCATGTTGGTGGTGCGCAGTTCGCCGGAGGCGAAACGCTCGGCAAGATCGGCCGCGGCTTCCATCTGCTCGGGTGTAATACGACCGCGCAAAACTGCCGACCCTACATAGCAATACCCGGGCTGTTTCTGCGAATGGATGCCGATGTGATCGCGGTAGACATCATCCGGCGCTTGTTCGGGCTCGGCCGGATCAAGCTCAAAACCAATCCGCCGCTCCAGATCGTTTTGGAAGTCTTCCGCGCTCCATCCATGCCGCAAAAACAAAAACTTCAGTCGCGCCCGCTCGCGATGCTCGCGCAATTGATCGGCGTCGCGAAATAACTCGGCGATTCCCCGAACCACCGGCAGAACCTGATTCCACTGCACAAAAGCATTCAGCCGCGCACCCAGATACGGCTCGGTCGAAAGCCCGCCGCCCACGCGCAACGAAAACCCGGTTTCCTTCTTTCCTCCGACAACCCGCTCAATCGCGGTCAATCCGATGTCGTTGATCTCCGGATACGGGCACCACATGCGGCACCCAGTAATCGAAATTTTGAACTTTCGCGGCAGGTTATAAAACTCCGGATTTCCCGCCAGCATGCGATCGACTTCCAACGCGAGTGGCGAGGCATCGCAAATTTCGTCCGCCTCTACACCGGCGACTGGGCAGCCCGTAATGTTTCTTGTTACGTCACCGCAGGCACCGGTTGTGTTCAAACCAACGCGCCAAAGTTCCCCCAGGACCTCCGGCAAATCCTCGATGGTCACCCAATGCAGCTGAATGTTCTGCCGCACCGTCAGATCGGCCGTTCCGCGCGCGTATCGCCGGGCGAGAGATGCAATAGTTCGAAGCTGCTCCGATCGCAACAACCCGTTTGGAATGCGAATCCGCAGCATAAAAAAGGGCAGCGCTTTTCCAACGCCGCCCTTGCCGCCAACTACTCCAACTCCGTCGCCTTGCGTGTAAACTCCCCACCAGCGAAAGTAAGTGCCGATCCACTCCGCCGGAATTGCGTCGAATCCATCGCGCGCAAAACGGCGAATTTCGGCCAAGCCTTCCCACGGATTGAACTCGCGCTTCAACCGCTCAGACTTCTGCGCTTTGGTTTCCGCAACCGCATTCGCCATAAATTGACCCCAGAAAGTAAAAACCCACCGCCAGATTGCTTCTGGCGGTGGGTTATAAGTGCCGGTATCTATGAAATTCTTAGACTAGCAACCCCCTGCGCCAGAGCACACGAATGCACAACAACAACATGCACAGATGCACTCCCGCCGAAGATTGCCGTAACTCAACATGCTGAATTGGATGCTAGCCTGAGCCACAGGATGCGTCAACTTACTTTTAAAAATGCAGCGATTAAAAATTTGGATGCTCGAAATCGGAATCCCAGCTTTTAAGAAAGTGTTAGAGGAATTCACGCTATGCCGTAGTCTCTGACGGTTCGATCTTGTTTGGTGCTTGAGACCGAGCGATTTTAGGTGTTGGAATCGAAACAGAACATTCCGTCCCCGTGCCATCGGAACTGATCGTTAGCCTGCCTTCGAACTGCCGGAGCCGTTCGCGCATTCCTCGAATGCCAACTCCAGAGCCGCCGGCTTGTATTTCTGCCAACCTCTGTAGTGACATGCCTCGGCCCTGATCTCGAACATCCACGGTGATCTCATCCGGCCCACGGGCGACGCGGATAGAAGCCGTTTTGCTGCCGGAATGACGGTGAATGTTGGTCAGACATTCCTGAACCAGTCGAAAAACGACAAGTTCCATATCCCTCGGGAGCCTTCCGAAGTCCTCCGCGATGCTAAGGCCTATCTCTAGCCCGCTTCGCTCCACGAGGCCCTGCACATACCAGTTGAGGGCTGACGAGAGTCCCGCTTCATCCAGCAGAGGCGGATGTAACAGGTACGACGTGGTGCGTATTTCCTGGTGCAACTGCTGGACCAGCTCCTGGATTCCCTGAGCCTGCTGCCCAAGTTCAGGCGCCGTCTTTTTCGCATCCTCAGCCATCTGCGCCAGACTCAGGCCCAGCACAGTCAAAGTTTGCCCCGCGCTGTCGTGCAGCTCTCGTGCAATGTGCCTGCGTTCTTCGTCCTGGGTCTGCAGCAGGCTCCGTGACAGATTACGAAGCTGTTCGGATTGCCGCAATACGTCCGCATTTCGGTCCTCCAACTCGCTGGTGCGCGCGCGGACTTCAGCCTCCAAAGTCTCGGCCAGCTTCCGGGCGTTCTCCTCGGCGCGCTTGAGATCGGTGATGTCTACACCGGTGGGATGAAGGAAAAGAATCTCTCCTTTATCGTCAACAATCGGATAAAGCGCAAAATCCACTAATCGTTTAGTCCCGTCTGCCCAGGAATACTCGAGGATTTCGCGGTAGGGTGTGCCTTTCGCCGCCAATGGCGTAGCGGCGCGGATTTTATCCCGCGCTTCTTTGGAATTGCGCCACCATCCGGTCTCCGAGAATTGCCGGCCCAGCACCTCCTCGGCGCGATAACCGCACGCGTCCAGACACATCCGGTTCGCCTCAACGACGATTCCATCCTTGGTCATGATTCCGGCGAAGACGGTGGTTTGTTCAAAGACCGCCCGGAATTTTGCGGTGGCGGCGATGGCCTCCGCCGTCATCTGCCGCTCGCGTTCTTCGGCGCGTTTGCGCTGAGTGATATCAAACGTTAATCCGTCGAAACTTTGCGGTCTCCCCGCGGCATCGTAGAAAGTGCGCCCAGTGGCGCGTATCCACTTCTCACCGCCATCCGGAGACACCGTACGATATTCAATGTCATAGGGGGTGTCTCTTCCGATGCTTTCTTCTATGGCCTGGCGGGTTCGCTCGCGATCATCGGGATGTATCCGCTCATAAAAGGCCCCGATCGTGACATCGGCATCGGGCGCCAGCCAGAAATGTTCTTTTACTCGCTCATCCCAAACCAGCTTATCGAAGGGAAGATCGCAGAACCAGAATCCGACCTGCGCCGCTTCCGCGACAACATCAAACCGCTCGCGTTCTTGCCGTAAAGTTTCTTCCGCCTGTTTGCGTGCCGTCACGTCGCTCGCTGTGCCAAACCATTCGACGATCTCACCCTTCTCGTCAAGAATCGGAACAGCTCGCGAAAGCGTCCAGCCGAGCGTGCCGTCCAACTGACGAACTCGATGTTCCAGTTCGAAAAGGCTCTTTGTTCTTAGGGCGTCCTCAATAGCGTTGAGCACCGTGGGCTGGTCGTCCGGGTGGATGTACTCGTCCAGCCATTTTCCGGTAGGAATCTCGGTATCCGAGATCAGACCACGTCCGTCGAGTTGGCGCATCTCTCTCCAGTCGGGACTCATGCGATATACAACCGAGGAAGTTGCATTCAACAGCGCGCGCTGGCGCTGTTCACTTTCACGCACAGCCCGCTCGGCGCGCCTTTCTACAGAAACGTCGCGGGCGATTTTGGACGCTCCGATCACTCGCCCGGCAGGATCTCGGATCGGAGAAATGGTCAGCGATACTTCGAGAGTCGTGCCGTCTTTGCGCTGGCGCACGGTCAGGAAGTGGTCAAACCTTTGTCCATTCCTCAGGCCGGCAAGGATACGCTCTTCCTCTTCCCGGCGGTCTTCCGGAACTATCAGGGTAATGTGCCGGCCGATGGCCTCCTCGGCCGTGTACCCGTACATGCGCTGGGCGCCTGTATTCCAACTCGTGATCGTGCCATCAAGACCTTTGCTGATGATGGCGTCATCGGAAGAAGCGACGATGGCCGCCAGTAGTTCGGCATTCAATCGCGCCTGTCGCTCCACCTCCTCCGCTTCGCGGCGAAGCTTCGCCATGGCAATGTGAGACCCGACACGAGCCAGCAGTTCGCGGGCGGAAAACGGTTTTACCAGGTAGTCGTCGGCTCCGGATTGAACTCCTTCAATGCGCGCTTCTTCGCCAGCGCGCGCCGAGACGAGGATAAATGGGATTGTTCTAAGCGATTCATCGGCACGTACGGCCTGCAATAAGGAGAATCCGTCCATGCGCGGCATCATGACGTCTGAGAGGATGAGGTCAGGGCGGCGAGCACGCGCGCTTTTCAAAGCCGCTTCGCCGTCGGCAACGGCCTCGATTTCGTACTGTCCCCGCAAGAGATTCTGCAGATAACTGCGCATATCAGCGTTGTCATCTGCGATCAGCACGTGCGCCGACTTTTCTGAACCAGGCTGAGGCTGGGGCGCGGACTTAGCAGGCGGAATGAACGCCTCGAGCTGGATGGCAGAGGTGGTTTCCCCTCCAATCCAATGCATAGCCTCCTGTGCATAAGCTACGCCTCGCAGGCCGGTTGATTCCAATACTCGCGTGGTTCCACGTCGCTCAACCGGCAGGTGTTCTTTGCCAAGAGGAATCGAAACTGTGAAGGTGGTGCCCCGGCTGATCTGGCTCTCTGCCCGAACCGCTCCGCCGTGCAGCCGGGCTAATTCCTGCACCAGAGAGAGCCCGATACCGCTGCCCTCGAAGGTTCGCCCCCGCGCACCTTTTACTCGATGAAAACGCTCAAACAGATGTGGAAGCTCTTGCTCTGGTATACCCCTCCCCGTATCCCTTACCGATAGTTCCGCTGCGCCGTCAACGGTGTGCAGCGAAACTTCAATTTCACCTTCGAACGTAAACTTGAACGCGTTGGAAAGCAGATTGAGAACAATCTTCTCCCACATTTCGCGATCAACGTAAACCGGTTCTGCTATGGGCGGGCAGTTGATTACCAGCCGCAGGTCCGCACGTTCAATCGCCGAACGAAAGACGCTGGCAAGCTCCGCAGTCAGCTTGGAGAGATCGGTCGGTTCGTAGAATGCTTCCATCCGGCCGGCCTCGATGCGGGAGAAATCGAGCAGCGTATTCACTAGCCGCAGCAGTCGGGTAGAATTGCGATGCGCCACTTCCAGCCGCTCCCGGTGTTCCCGCGACAATCCTTCAGGCTCGGCGAGAGTGTCTTCCAGCGGTCCCATCATCAAAGTGAGAGGCGTTCGGAACTCGTGGCTGACGTTGCTGAAGAATGCGGTCTTGGCGCGGTCGATTTCCATGAGCGCATCCGCCCGCTCTTTTTCCTGCTGCAACGCTCTTGCATCCAGAATCGCAGTTGCTAGCTGATCGGCGAGCAGGGTGAAAAATGTCCGATACTCGAGATCCAATTTCCGACTTGGATTTACCCCGGCAATGAGAACACCCACTGGACGATCCATCGCGGCGGAGGCGACAGGCAGAGCGATGGCTTGGCGAACCCGTTGCTGCGCCGGCCCCGACGGCAGTGCGTCATTCGGTGCCAGCGGTATGGTGCGCGCTTCGCCGCCTTCCGCCAATTCTCGAATCGGCCAAAGCAATCTTTCGCCGTGACGATCCAAGGTAATCATGCGAGGGCTGACGTGATCGAGTCCCTCAGGCACGTGACAGGAGCCTTCAAGCCTCGCGGTTTTCTGATCGTCCAGCAGGTAAAGCAAAGCGAATGGGATGTCGTCGGGATTGCGAGAGATAATCTGAATCGAAGTACTGCAGGCCGCGGAAATCGATTTTTCGATCAGCGACTTCGCCGAGAGCTCCGAGAGAGTCCGCAATCGGCGCGCATTCAATATTTTTGATGTGATTTCTGTGCTGGGGCAGAACAAGCCGGCAACCTTGCCAGATTCGTCGTAGATAGGACTGTAGGAAAAAGAGTAATAGGTTTCTTCCAGGTAATCCCCTCGATTCATGAAGAGACGAACGTCATCGACGAAGGAGGGTTCTGCCTTGCTAAAAACCTTGTCCGCCAGGGGACCGCAAACATCCCAGATTTCCGCCCACACTTCTCGCGCAGGCCTTCCTAAGGCCCAAGGATGCTTGGCCCAGCTCAATACCTGGATGTAGGGCTCGTTGTACAGGAATTGCATTTCCGGGCCCCACCCGATCCAGATCGGGTGCTGCGAATTGAGCATGAGGTTGACTGCGGTTCGCAGGCTTTGCGGCCATAGGTGAAGAGGGCCCAACTGCGTCCGCGACCAGTCATATTGCCGAATCAAAACCGCCAGGCTTCCGCCCCCGAACAACCAATCATCGTGGAGATCCTTCGCTGGTGGTTCAACCTCCGGCGGAGTGGAATGATTATTCCCGTTAACGACTTTGAGAATTGCCGGAATCAGATCCTGTACAAGATTGGCCTTGGAGACGTACGCACGGGCCCCTACCTCATCTGCCAGTTTGCGCATCAGGGCGGGATCATTCTGGCTCACAATGATCACTTGAGACTCGGGAACTTCCCGGAGGATTTTTCGCGTAGCCTCCGCCCCATCCATGCGAGGCATCGACATATCCATCAGCACTACGTCGGGTCGCATTTGCTTTGTCTTCTCGAATGCCTCGAATCCGTCCGCGGCTTCCGCACAGACGCGCCAATTGGGATGCGATTCAACCAGAGATCTCAAGCTGCGGCGCACCAACTCGTGATCGTCCGCGATTAGGATTTGAACCGTGCTCATTACCTTCTCTTAGTTGACCCGCGCCAAGGTCGCGCCCAAATTTTCGAAGATGCGAAGGAAAACAGAATGGACTACAAATGATCCGTTAGGATGCCATCTCCCCCAAAGCTCGCGATATAAGGTGTTTGCTGTAGGAACGCCTTGACGGTGGGGTCCACTGCGGGAGTGTTGTTGGCCCGTGGCGGCTGCAAGATTTCCGTGCGGGATTACATGGCTATGATCCTGCCGGGACTCTCGCAATTCGACGACTACCAGGTTCTACCCCTTCTGCTTGGGCCACTACCCTCTAATAATTATCTAAACCCGACGGTTTTCCAGGTTTGTTCTTGACGGGACACATGCCTGGGACCGCCTGTATTTCTCCGCCTTCGGTTCAGATCGATTTTTGTGATTTCGAAACGTGCAAAGAAAATCGCGCTCGACCGAAAATTCATTTGACTAAGTGGCCAATCGTTTGTTAATTTCGCTGTCCTTGTCGACCCGGCTAACTTCCCCCATTCGCGGACGCCATTGAAGTCGAGCTTGCGGTGCTCGGCGAATTTCCAGGGACTGCGTGCTTGGCGTTAGTCCCAACGGGCGGCAGGCTGTAAAGACCCCAGGAAATCGTGCGCCACAAACAAAGGTGCTTTTGCGCCCGCAGTAGATCTGTGTCGCAAATCACCCGATAGCAGGGGGAATTTTTGTATGACATCTGGCCGAAAGACTCCGCATTTTTTCTCTTCGTTTCTTTCCATCGCTGTCGCCCCGTTTTCCCGGTGGCGTCTCCGCGCTACTGCGGTTGATCTGGCGCGTAAATTAGTCGCGGCTTTGCTGGTCTATGCCACGGTTGCAGGGAGTATGCCGGTGCAGGCGGATTCTCGGAGCACTCCGCGTACCGGCAGTTCAGTAGTTGTTTCTCCGAGCAGCTTCCTCGGAAAGCAATATAAGGGGATTGGTGCGATCGACGAGCAGGTTCTGGCGGAAGCTGGACAGAGTGAGTCCGCCAACCCTGCAGCCCACCCCCGGGACCTGACGACAGTTCCACCAAGATTGCTTGGCAACGCTGCATTCTTACGTTCGGCTATTGAAACGCCGCATCTCCTTTTGTCGACAATCAATTCGAGCGCTATCAGAAGCACTCTATCGAACCTCAACTGGCCCGACATCGCAGGCGTGTCTCAACCGGATCCTCTGACGTTTATTGTTCCACCACCCGTGCTGGGTTCCTCGAGCGATGCGGTCGTCCCCGAACAACCCACACGCTCCAGCGAGCCGACACAGCTACTGGCCTCCGCTTCGCAGACATCCAAGTCACCGAACCGCAACGCAAATAAGGCGAAGCCTCTGTCGCAAGGGGCTGCGGCTTCATGTTTATATGCTCTGGACGCCACCGCCCAGGGTGCGTTCTCACTCTCTGGAAGTACATCGATCTCAACCTCGTGCAGCGCCGTGGTTGAGTCCAACGCCAGCCAGGCTTTCCAGATGTCCGGAACCGAAACATTGTATCTGCAGAATAGCGCTCAAGTGGGAGTGGTGGGTGGTTGGAGCCTGAGCGGTCAGACCAAGATCGTGAACCAATCCACCGGCCAGACGGTACAGCCAGTGAAGATTTCCAGCCCGGGTGACCCACTTGCATTTCTTCCCATACCTACTGGGGGAACGATTATCGGCAAGAGCCACACTTCGTACGACATGAACAATAAGCCGCCGAATAACACGCTTTCTCCTGGCATTTATTGTGGAGGCCTGACAGTCGGCAATACCAACGGGGCGACGTTCACGATGAGTCCCGGCACTTACATCATGGCCGGCGGCGGCTTGACGCTCAATTCCCTGGCTGTGGTCAACGGTTCGGGAGTAACCGTCTACAACACTTCGAGCACCGGCTGGGGTTGTTCAGGAAGCTCGAGCTATACGCCCATCACGATCAGCGGACAGGCCAACGTAACCTTATCGGCGCCTACGACTGGCGCGTTGGCGGATGTGCTGCTGTTTGGAGACCGCGCCGGATGTTCACAAGTTGGCAGCTGCCAGGATCAGATCAACGGTGGCTCATCCACGACATTCAATGGGGCGATGTACTTCAAGAGTGACACGCTTCTTTTCAGCGGAAGCACTGCCACCGGTTGCATGATGGCGGTCGCTGACAAGCTCAACTTTAATGGGAACTCTTCATTCTCGATCAGCGGCTGTACCGGGACGTTTGGAGGAGTGTCGGTAAGCGTGACGCCGACCGCAGCGACTCTTTACGCCGCGCAGACACAGCAGTTTTCCGCAACGGTCTTGAACACGAGCAATACGGCAGTCACCTGGTCCATCAGTCCGTCCAGTTCTGGCTTGATCAGTCCCTCGGGATTGTACACAGCCCCATCCAGCATAACGTCACAACAGAGCGTCACGGTGACGGCAACCAGCCAGGCTGAGCCTACAGTTTCAGCTTCGGCGATCATAACCCTCATGCCGCCGCTCGCAGTTACTGTCGCACCCACCACGGCGACTCTTTACGGCGGACAGACGCAGCAGTTCTCCGCCAACGTGATCAACACGAGCAACACAGGGGTGATCTGGTCGATCAGTCCCACGGGAACAGGAACGATCAATTCTTCAGGTCTATACACGGCTCCGGCAACGATTTCAACGCAGCAGACGGTGATTGTCACGGCGACCAGTCAGGCGAGTTCAACCGCATCGGCTTCAGCCACGGTAACCCTGATGCCGAAGACGTCGCAGACGATCAGCTTTACGGCCAACTCGCCGGTGACTTATCCCGTCTCGCCAATCACGTTGTCGGCGACGGCCGGTTCCGGGCTACCAGTTACATTTAGCGTCCTGTCCGGGCCGGGAACGGTGAGCGGCAGCACGCTGACGATCACCGGTGTAGGCACGGTGGTAGTAGCCGCGAATCAGGCTGGCAACACTTACTACGCGGCAGCGCCCCAAGTGACGCAGAGCATCGTCGTCAACTATTCCACGCCGATCGCCAATGCGGGTCCTCCGCAAACGGTCTACGCGGGGACAACCGTGCAGCTCGATGGCACCGGATCGTCGGATCCTGCCGGGCTGCCATTGACGTATTCATGGTCGTTCGTGTCGGTGCCTTCGGGGAGCACCGCCGCATTGAGCAGTACGACCGCGGCCAAGCCGACGTTTATTGCCGACAAGGCGGGAACTTACAAGGTCCAACTGATTGTCAACAACGGGCACAATAACAGCGCGCCTTCCACGGTTGTAATCACAAGCCAGAATCTTCCACCTGTGGCGAACGCCGGACCGCCGCAAACCGTGTACGAGGGAGCGACCGTGCAGCTGAACGGGACTGGATCGTATGATCCGGCCGGATTGCCCATTACTTATGCGTGGTCCTTCTCGTCGATCCCCTCGGGCAGCAAAGCTGTGCTCACAGGGCCAACAACGCCGATGCCAACGTTTGTGGCCGACAAGACCGGCACTTACATCGTGCAGTTGATCGTGAACAACGGAGTCTTCAGTAGCGCGCCATCCACCGTAACAATCACCACCTTAAACTCGCCGCCTGTAGCCAATGCCGGACCGAATCAAACCGTTACGATTCATTCGGCCGTGCAATTGAATGGAAGCGGTTCGACGGATTCCGACGGAGATCCGCTCACCTACTCATGGTCGTTTGAGTCCGTGCCCTCCGGCAGTCACGCAGCGCTGTCGAATCCCAGCATTGTCAATCCCACTTTTGTTGCGGACGTTATCGGCAGTTACGTGGTACAGCTCATTGTTAACGATGGATACTCCAACAGCACCCCTTCCACGGTGACGATCAGCACGATCGATTCCCCGCCGGTTGCGAACGCCGGGCCGAATCAGAGCATCACGGTCACCGGGACGGTACAGCTAAACGGCAGCGGTTCGACGGATGTCGACGGGAACCCGCTCACATACTCGTGGTCGTTCTTGACTCTGCCGCAGGGTAGTCATGCGATATTGTCGAATCCCAACGCAGTGGAGCCGACGTTCGAGGCTGACGTACTCGGTACTTATGTCGTGCAGCTGATCGTGAACGATGGCTATTTAAACAGCACGCCGTCGACCGTCACTATCACTAGCGGCGATGTGGCGCCGATCGCCAATCCCGGGCCCGCCCAGACTGCGACTATCGGAACGATCGTCGACTTGAATGGCAGCGCCTCGACTGACTCCGACAAGCAGCCGCTGACTTATCAGTGGTCGATGTTGAGCAAGCCGCCAGGCAGCACGGCTGCACTATCGCAGCCCAATTCGGAAACTCCTTACTTCACGCCTGACCTGTCGGGCACCTATGTCGTGCAGCTGATTGTGAACGACGGGTTCCTGAGCAGCAATCCGGCGACGGTCGTAATCTCGACCACCTACGTGCCGCCAGTAGCCAACCCTGGACCGAATCAGACAGTAACGGCTGGTACGACCGTGCAATTGTCAGGAGCCGCTTCGACGGATACGAACGGAAATCCGCTCACTTATAGCTGGGCGATTCTGTCGCAGCCCACGGGTGGAACTGCGGTTTTATCGAGCGCGACGATCGTGAATCCAACGTTCGTTGCCAACATGGCCGGTGTGTACGTGGTGCAGCTCATCGTGAACGACGGCACGTCCAACAGCCAGCCGGTCACGGTAACGATTACGGCAAACCCGCTGCCGCCGGTGGTCAATGCCGGACCGAATCAGACCGTTACACTGCCGGTCAATTCGGTCACGCTGAATGGAAGCGCGACCGATAACGGCGCCCCACTCACCATCACATGGAGTGTAGTAAGCGGGCCGGGGCCGGTCAGCTTCAGCAGTCCAAATACCGCAGTGTCGAATGCGACGTTCTCGACAGCGGGTACCTATGTCCTGGAACTGACGGCGACCAACTCGCAAACTTCGGTCAGCGCGACCACCACGGTCACGGTGAACCCGCAGCCCAACGTGCCGCCCACGGTAAGCGCCGGGCCGAACCAAACGATCACGTTGCCTATGAATACTGTGACGCTGAACGGGAGCGCGAGCGATAACGGCGCGCCGATGACCATCATCTGGACCGTGGTGAGCGGACCGGGAGCGATCACCTTCAGCAGCCCGAATTCGCCGGTTACGCAGGCGACCTTCCCTTTTACGCCGGGAACCTATGTGCTGCAGTTAAGCGCGAGCAACTCGCAGTACACCAGCACCGCGCAGGTCACGATTACAGTAAATGCGGCGACGGCCCAACCACCTGTAGTTAGCGCCGGGCCCAGCCAGACGATTACGCTGCCGACGAATACTGTGACTCTTAACGGAAGCGCGAGCGACAATGGCGTTCCGATGACCATCGCCTGGAGCGAGATCAGCGGGCCTACAGCCGTGACTCTCAGCAGCCCGAACACGGCAGTCACTCAGGTGAGCTTTACGGCTCCGGGCGGGTATGTGTTGCAGTTGAGCGCCAGCAACACGCAGTACACGAGCACGTCGCAGGTGACGGTATACGTCTATGCAGCGGGCAACGGACAAAATCAGGCTCCTTATGTAAATGCCGGCCCGGATCAAACGATCGTTCTGCCTGCGCCCGTGCAGTTGAATGGAGTGGCACTCGACGACGGGTTGCCCAACGGAACGCTGGCGATCTCCTGGACCGTGGTCAGCGGGCCGGGCACTGTAACGTTCTCCAACCAAACGGCTGCTGTGACAACGGCGACATTCAGCATCGCTGGAACTTACGTTTTGCAGCTTTCGGCTGACGATTCCGTTTTACTCAGCACCTCGAACGTGACCATTACCGTGGGCGAAATGTACGGCCACGGCGGGTACAAGGGCACGGATTTCTGGCTGATGTTCATGCAGAACTATGACAACTGCCCCACCTGCAACAGCAATTCGCCGTTCCAGTTCCAACCCCAGTTGCTCATCACTTCCGACGTGAACAACTCGGGCACAGTTACGATTCCAGGCCTGAATTTCTCCTCGAACTTCACCTTGTTGGCGGGACAGGCGACGGCTGTGCAGATACCAACTACTGCCGCGGCGCTGGGCAGCGATCAGGTGCAGAACATCGGAATTCAGGTCACCGCGCAGAGTGAAGTAACGGTAGTTGGGCTGAGCTACTACACGGCCTCGACTGACGGGTATCTCGCGCTTCCTGCTCCTGTGTTAGGAACCAACTACATCGTCATGTCATGGCAGGATCCCTATGATAGCGGGCTGACTGCAAGTGAATTTGGAATCGTGGCGCCATACGACGGCACGACCGTGACGATCACGCCAACCGTGACTGTGAACGGGCGCATGGCGGGCCAACCCTATACCGTTATTCTGAACCACGGCAGAACATATCAACTGCAAACCAATACCATTAATGCAGACCTGACTGGGACGACAATTACTTCCGACAAGCCGATTGCGCTCTTCAGCGGCATGCAGATTGGCTTTGTGCCCGCCCTGGCTGGCGTTACCTATTGCTGCGGCAACCATCTCGTAGAGCAAATGCTTTCCACCGATTTGTGGGGAGAGAATTTCTACACCGTTCCCATCGCCGGCCATGTCAAGGGCGATTACTTCCGCATTCTCGCCGCTCAGAACAGCACCAACATCAGTATCGACGGCTCGCCCGTTGCCACGCTTGATCAAGGCCAGTTCTATCAGACCGTCCTGACAACGCCTTCTGCAATCACGGCCAGCGCCCCCGTAATGGTGGCGCAGTTCGAAACCAGCCACTGGGTGGAAGATCCCAATATAGAAGACCCCACGTTCTATGGCGATCCATCCATGTTCACGGTGCCGCCCTACCAGCAGTTCGGCGGTCACTACACAGTTCTAACTCCGACCACCGGGTTCCGCGCAAATTACGCCAATGTCGTTGTCCCCACCAGCGCGGCAAGCGGCGTGATGCTCGATGGTGCTCCTGTGTCCGCGACGTTTACGCCAATTCCGGGCAGTACCTATTCCGGCGCACAAGTCTCGCTCACGACGGGCGTCCATCACTTCGATGGAACTGCTCCCTTCGGCTTAACCATGTACGGAGCAGATTCCTACGATGCCTACAGCTATCAAGCGGGACTCGCCTTCGATGCCGCGCGCTCCGGAACCACCATCGTCTTAACCCCGACAACACTCACGCAGCAAACTGGAACTCAATTGTGTTTTACGGCCAGCCTGCTCGATGCCTACAGCAACCCCGCTGGCGGAATCGGAGTTGGTTTCACGATTACGGGCGCGAATCCATCAAGTCAGTCGGTGGATACGAACTCATCCGGACAGTCGCAGTACTGCTACATTGGAGCCGAGTCAGGCACCGACACGATACTCGCTTCGATCGGCGGAGCGACACAGACCGGCACGGTCACATGGGTTGCCAACTCTCCCAACCGCGCGCCGATTGTTTACGCAGGCAGCGACAGCGTGATCACGCTGCCCAGCACTGCCAACCTGCTAGGTGTCGTCAGCGACGATGGGTTGCCCATCGGTGGAACCTTGACGACGACGTGGACGATGGTCAGCGGCCCGGCTTCGGTCATCTTCGGAAACGCCAGCCAGCCCGTCACCACGGCGACATTCAGCGCTGCCGGAACATACGATCTTCGGCTGACCGCCAACGATTCGCAGCTCAGTTCGTATGCCGATGTCACGGTGACGGTGAATACGGCTCCGCAGAATCAGGCTCCGGTGGTCAATCCGGGGCCCAACCAAACGGTCGAGTTACCGCTCTCCGCCACGCTGTACGGCATTGTGACTGACGACGGGTTGCCTACAACCGGCAAGCTTGCAGTGCAGTGGCAGGAAGTCAGCGGCCCGAATAACTCAGCTCCAGTCGTGTTCTCGAGTCCGACCAGCGCCTACACGCAGGCTACATTCGTGCAGCCGGGAAGCTATGTTCTGAGTCTCACCGGAGACGACTCGCAACTGCAGACGACCGCCACGGTGACGGTTACGGTAATCGCGCAGAACCAGCCGCCGGTAGTGTCGTGTCCGGGCTATGGGTCGTTTACAGCGCAACTTCCGAATAACACGATCAGCTTGAACTGCACCGTTACAGATGACGGCTTGCCACAAGGCTCGACGGTTACCCAGCAGTGGACTCAGGTGAACGGCCCGGCTGCTGTCACGTTCGCCAGCCCGACTCAGCCAACCACGCAGGCCACATTCCCTGTAGCCGGAACCTACACGCTCAATCTCGCGGCGAACGACACCCAGCTCACCACGGTTTTGCAGGTAACCGTGACGGTGACCCCGGCCAACTTGCCGCCGGTGGTGAACATCACCAACAGCTTCCAGACCATCACCCTGCCAACGAATACCATCACCTTCGATGCCACGGTTACAAGTAACCCGCCGGGCGGTTCAGTCACGCAAGTCTGGACCCAGGATTCTGGTCCTGCAGCGAGCACAATCGCCACTCCGACCCAACCAAACACTCAGGTGACATTCACCACCGCAGGGACCTACACGTTCTACCTCACGGCCACTAGCGGGCAGATGTCCACTACGTCCGGCGCCGAAGTGATTGTGAACCCGGCCAACACAGCGCCGACTATGTATGCCGGTCCAAACCAGACGGTATCGCTCCCCAATGCCACAGTCACGTTAAACGGAACGATCGTCAATGTGGGTGTTCCTACAAATGCAACCGTAACCACGGCATGGAGCGAGGTTAGCGGCCCGGCAGCTGTAACCTTCAGCAGTCCGGCCAGTCTCTCAACGCAAGCGGCATTCACCACCGCGGGAACTTACTGTCTGCAACTTTCCGGAACAAATACCGGGCTTACCGGGACTTCCAACTTGACCGTCACTGTTTATGCCGCCCCGCAGAATCAACCTCCAGTAGTGAGCGCGGGGCCGAATCAGACGGGCACTGCGGGCAACTATATTTATCTGGCTGGTAGCGCGAGCGATCCGGCTGGCAAAAGCTTCACGGTGGCATGGAGCGAGCTCAGCGGCCCCGCTGCAGTAACGTTTACGAATCAAACCAATACCACCACCTACGTGGTTGCGCCCGTCGCCGGCACATATGTGTTGCAGTTGTCGGCCACTGATAGCCAGCCGCTCACCAGCACAGCAACCGTGACCGTTACGGTTTTGCCGCCGGTTCAGGCTCCGACCGTGTCCGCGGGGACCTATCAGACAATCACATTGCCATCCAATAGCGTCACCCTGAATGGAACCGCAACCGCCGGCTACCCAAATGTGCTCAACCTATCTTGGACCGAGTTAAGTGGACCGGCTGCGGTCACCTTCGCAAGTCCGAATCAGGCCGTGACCCAAGTCACTGTGCCAGTTGCGGGCACATATCAATTGCAGCTTACCGCGAGCAATGGCGTGTTGACGAGTTTCTCCTCTACCTATGCCATCGTCAATCCGGCGGATCAGGCGCCGCAGATCACGCTGAATCCTACATCGCTTACGATTTCGCTGTCGAACCCGACCGCTACCCTCTCGGCCAATGTCCTCATCAGCCCCGGCGGCACTCCGTCGTTCCTGTGGACGCAGATTGGCGGCACTGGAGGACCGATCGTTTTCAGTTCTCCAACTTCGCTAACAACCAACGCCACATTCCCAACGCAGGGAACGTACTACGTACAACTCGCCGTAAGCGACGGCACGCTAAGCAGCACGGCGGTGTTGACCGTGAACGTGACCGCGCCCATACCCGCTCCCCCCGTGGTGGCGTTGCTTACGCCTCAGAACGGATTGCAAGTTACCGCACCGATCAATGTCGTTGGCACCGTGACCACCGCGGGGCAGAACGTGGGCGGACCTGGCAGCGGATGGGTGCTGGATTACAGCCTTAACACGCAAGATGGCGCTTCCACACAAACCTGGACCGTTCTTGCCAACGGCTCCTACTACTTCCCAGGCACGAACGCAAGCCTGGGCACGCTCGATCCGACCGTTCTGCTGAACGGAACTTACACTCTTCGCCTCACTGCCACGGACAACTACGGGCAGACGAGTTCCACCACCGAAGCGTTTGTCGTCAGCAAGAATGCGAAGCCCGGCGACTTCCTGCTCAGCTTCACCGATCTCTCCGTGCCTGTTGCAGGATTGCCGATCACGATTACGCGCACCTACGACAGCCGCGATCACGGCTTCCACGATTTCGGCACCTCGTGGTCGCTCAGCGTGGCGAATGTGCGCGTGGAGAAGTCCGGGGTGCTCGGCAAAAACTGGGTTGAGTACGGCACGGGCGGCGGATTCTCGAACTACTGCCTGCAGACGCTCAACAACTCGGTTGTCACTGTCACCTTCCCTGACGGCACGCAGTATCTCTTCCAGCCGGTCGCTACGCCGCAGTGTCAGCAGATCGTTCCCATGACGGCGGCCACGATCGGATTCAACGAACTTCCCGGAGGCAGCCCCGGCACTGAGGGCGCAACGCTCGTTCCCGCCGACGGCGGACAGGTCCTGTTCGACGGCTCCGTCCCCGGCAACGTTAATCTCGTCGACTACAACGCCAACCTCTACAATCCCACAACTTTCATTCTGACCACGCGTGACGGCCATCAGTACACCATCGACCAGACCCTCGGCGTCACCAACATGGCCGATGCTAACGGCAACACGCTCACCATCAACTCCACCGGAATCGTCAGCTCCACCGGCAAGAGCATCAGCTTCACGCGCGATTCGCAGAACCGCATCACGCAGATCACCGACCCCAACGGGAACCAGCTGAAGTATGCGTACAACGCCGCAGCTCCCTATGGGAACAACATGCTCTACACCTTCACCGACGGCGCAGGCAACATCACGACGTTCTATTACACCAGCGGCAGTGCCGGAGCTCTTCTGAGTACCATCGTCGGCCCCAACAACGTGCAGGTCGCCGCCTCGCAATACGACGCCGCCGGCCACCTGATCCAGCTCTCCGACGCCAACGGCAAGAACACCAACTTCAACATCAACGAAGGCAGCCAGACCGAGACCGTCACCGACCGCGACGGCAACCCCACCACCTACACCTACGACGCCGACGGCAACATCCTCACCGAAACCGACGCCTTAGGCAACACCAGCAGCTATACCTACGACTCCGACGACAACAAGCTGACCGCAACCGATCCGCTCGGCCATACCACCACCTACACCTACGACGCCAGCGACAATCGCCTCAGCCAGACCGACCCGCTCGGCAACACGACCAAGTACAGCTACAACGCCGCTGGCCAGGTGCTCACCGTCACCGATCCCCTCGGCCGCACCACCACCAACGTCTACGACGCCAACAACAACCTCACTTCCACCACCGACGCCAACGGCAAGACCACCTTGACCGTTTACGGCGCGCAAGGCCTGCCCTCGTCCGTCACCGACACCGCGGGCAACACCACGCAGTTCCAGTACGATGGCTCCGGCAACCTCACGCAGCAAACCGACGCCCTCGGCAACATCTCTACCTACACCTACGACGCCAACAACAACAAGCTGAGCCAGACCGTCACCCGCACCGTCAACGGCCAGCCGCAAACCCAGACCACCAGCTACGCCTACGACGGCAACAACCGCCTCACCAAAACCACCTATCCCGACGGCTCGACCACGCAGACGCAGTACAACTCCATCGGCAAGCAGAGCGCGACCATCGACCAACTCAGCCGCCAGACCAGCTACGCCTACGACTCCGAAGGACGGCTGACGACCACCACCTATCCCGACAACACCACCGAATCGACCACCTACGACGCCAACAATAACCGCCTCACCTCGACCGACCGCGCCGGCCACACCACCAGCTACACCTACGACGCCGACAACCGCCTAACCAAAACCACCTACGCCGACCAGAGCTTCACGCAAACTGTCTACGACGCCGCTGGCCGCGTCAGCTCGACGGTCGACGCCAACGGCAACACCACTGCTTACGACTACGACAACACCGGACGCCGCATCACGCTCACCGACGCGCTCAGCCACGTGACCACGTTTGCCTACGACAACTCCGGCAACCAGATCTCGGTGCAAGACGCGCGCCAGAACACCACGCAGTATCAGTACGACAGTCTCAATCGCCAGATCGCGGTCGTCTACCCCGACCAGACGACTTCAGGCACGGCCTACGACAACCTGGGCCGCGTGATCTCGAAGACCGACCAGGCGGGCAAAGTCACCGGCTACGGATACGACGCGCTGGGACGCCTGACCTCGGTCACCCAGGATGCGGTGCAAGGCGGGCTGAATCTGCTGACGCAATACGGCTACGACGAAGTCGGCAACCGCATCTCGCAAACCGACGCGAACAATCACACGACTACCTACCAGTACGATCCGTTGGGGAGAAGGATCGGCCGCACCCTGCCTGCGGGACAATCGGAGAGCTACGTCTACGACGCGGCGGGAAACCTGAAGTCGAAGACGGACTTCAACGGCAAGACGACGACGTACGCGTACGATACCTCGAACCGCCTGCTGTCGAAGACTCCGGATGCTAGCTTCAATGCGAATCCGATTACGTTTACGTATTTCCCGAACGGACTGCGGCAGACGATGGGAGACCCGTCGGGAGCGACCACGTATGCGTATGACAATCGAAACCGGCTGACGTCGAAAGTAACACCGTTCGGTACTCTTTCGTACACTTACGATGCGGCGAGCAATCTGCTAACTCTAAAGTCGTCGAACACCGGAGGAGCGTCGGACACGTATACCTACGACCAACTGAATCGGCTGGGCACGGTGACGGATGCGTCTGGAGAGACGACTTATTCGTATGACGCCGTGGGCAATCTGCAGAACTTCACGTACCCGAACGGGGTGACGCACGCCTACAGCTACGACACGTTGAACCGGCTCACGCAAGTAGGTGCGGCGAAGAATTCGAATTCGATCTCGAACTATGCGTACACGCTGGGCACGGCGGGGAATCGAATGACCGTGGCAGAGTTAAGCGGACGCACCGTGAACTACGGCTATGACTCGCTGTATCGCCTCACGTCGGAGGCGGTGAGTTCGGACCCGAACAATCACAATGGCACGACGAGCTACGTGTACGACGCCGTAGGAAACCGCCAGCAGTTGCTGGTCAATGGCGTC